>NZ_JBKQBL010000004.1:44813-54270 GCF_046824975.1 Streptococcus intestinihominis
CATGCATCCAGAAATAATCCTCTTCGATGAAGTAACAGCCTCTCTAGACCCTGAGATGGTCCGGGAAGTTCTAGAACTCATCAACGACCTGGCCCAAGAAGGACGGACCATGATTCTGGTGACCCACGAGTTACAGTTCGCACAAGCTATTGCCGATCGAATCATTTTCTTGGATCAGGGCAAAATTGCCGAAGAAGGAAGTGCTCACTCCTTCTTTACCAACCCACAAACCCAACGAGCACAAGAATTTTTAAATGTATTTGACTTTAGCCAATTTGGCTCATATCTATAAAGGAGATTTTTATGAAATTCATTAAACCAATTTTAGTTCTTTTTACCTTCGCTCTCGCTTTGCTCTTTATCACTGCATGTGGCTCTAGCAAGTCATCATCTTCTTCTACCGGCTCTAAAGCACGTACCATTGAAGAAATCAAGAAAAGTGGCGAGCTTCGTATCGCAGTCTTTGGAGACAAAAAACCTTTTGGTTATGTTGATAATGATGGATCCTACCAAGGTTACGATATCGAACTAGGAAACCAATTAGCTAAAGACCTTGGTGTCAAACCGAAATATGTATCAGTGGATGCAGCTAACCGTGCGGAATACTTGATCTCCAATAAAGTGGATATCACATTGGCCAACTTCACTGTAACTGATGAGCGGAAGAAACAAGTAGACTTCGCCCTTCCTTACATGAAGGTTTCACTCGGTGTGGTGTCTCCTAAAGATAAGGTTATCACTGATGTGAAACAATTGGAAGGAAAGACCTTGATCGTAACCAAGGGAACTACTGCTGAAACCTACTTCGAAAAGAACCATCCAGAAGTAAAACTTCAAAAATATGACCAATACAGCGATGCCTATCAAGCTCTCCTAGATGGACGTGGCGATGCCTTCTCAACAGACAACACAGAAGTCCTTGCTTGGGCCCTTGAAAACAAAGGATACGAAGTTGGAATTACTTCACTTGGTGATCCAGATACTATCGCACCAGCGGTTCAAAAAGGAAACAAAGAACTCCTCGATTTCATTAACGATGACATTCAAAAGCTTGGAAAAGAAAACTTCTTCCACAAAGCTTATGAAAAAACTCTTCACCCAACCTACGGCGATGCTGCAAAAGCAGATGACCTCGTTGTTGAAGGTGGCGAAGTAAAATAACAAATAAAGACTCTATCACAATGATAGAGCCTTTTTTCTTGTCAAAAACTATTTTCCCTAGTATCCTTTGGTCGTTTCCCCCAAAAGAAAGTAGCTAGTAGGACATCGATGGCTAAACAGAAAGAGAGGATTTGTAGTGGCCACAGCAAGCCATAAAAGAATCTGAATGATTGACAACCAGATAATAGGGGGATTCTCTCCGTTTTCAGGCTCTCCGGATAAGAGCATAAATACTTGAAAAAGAGCCCCAAGAACCTGTACAAGGGTAGCAAATTTTACGGTTCATCACAATCTCCTTCCTCTAGACGAATCAGTGAAGCGTGATCTCAAAAATAAGCTTTCAATTTAATTGTATGTAGTGAGACAGTAATCCTTTCTTAAATAAAATCTGCCTCTGCAATAGCTTCTTTGACCACTTCCAATGGAAGATGAACTAGCTCTACTTCTTTTTCACGGTAGAGGTACTCAGCATATTCATCAATGCGGTATTGATGGATATAAACTACCCGCTTGCAGCCAACTTGAAGCAGTTGCTTGGTACAATTGAGACAAGGGAAATGGGTCACATAGGCTGTGAAACCTTTGGGAATCCCTCGTTCGGCTCCCTGTAAAATGGCATTGACCTCTGCATGGAGGGTCCGAACACAATGCCCTTCCACCATGAGACAGTCATGATCCAAACAATGCTCCGTACCAGAGACAGAGCCATTGTAACCCGTCGCAACCACCTTATGATCCTTGACCAATACAGCCCCCACCTTGGCCCGCTTACAAGTTGCTCGATTTGATATTAACAAAGCCTGTGCTGCAAAATACTCATCCCAGGCTAATCGTTTATGTCCCACAGTCTTGTCCTCCTTCATGAACATTCTAAATTTTTTTCATTATAGCACGAAATCAGCAAGAAAAAAAGATAACACTGTCACAGCCGATTCCTTCACTCAAAGAAAAAGAGATCCATGCGGATCTCTTTATTAATTATTTACCAAGTTTTGCTTTAGCTGCATCTGCAAGAGCTGTGAAAGCTGCTGCATCGTTAACAGCCAAGTCAGCAAGCATTTTACGGTTAACTTCGATCTCAGCCAATTTCAAACCATGCATCAATTGTGAGTATGAAAGTCCGTTCATACGAGCTGCCGCATTGATACGTGTGATCCACAATTTACGGAAATCACGTTTCTTTTGACGACGGTCACGGTATGCATAGTAGTAAGAGTTCATTACTTGTTCTTTTGCAGTACGGAACAAGATGTGTTTAGCTCCATAGTAACCTTTAGCTAATTTAAGAATACGTTTACGACGTTTGCGTGATACAACGCCACCTTTAACACGTGCCATTTATATTTCCTCCAATATTTCCTAGAATTCTTTACTTACAAATACGCGATTATTTCAAGCGAGTAAGCATTGCTTTGATACGTTTGAAATCTCCTGAATGCACCATAGATGCTTTACGAAGATGACGACGTTGTTTCTTAGTTTTTCCGTGGAAACGGTGAGAAGTGTAAGCACGGAAACGTTTAAGTCCACCAGAACCTGTACGTTTGAAACGTTTAGCTGATGCGCGGTGTGTTTTTTGTTTTGGCATGATATTTTCTCCTTTTTTTAACTTTCTGACAGATTATTTCTTGTCAGTTGCTGGTGCCAACTGCATGAACATTTGACGACCATCCATTTTAGCACGTTGTTCGATGATAGCAATATCTTGAGTTGCTTCAGCGAAGTCGGCTAAAACTTTTGCCCCAATCTCTTTATGGGTGATCATACGACCCTTAAAGCGAATGGAAACCTTCACTTTGTTCCCTTTTTCAAGGAACTTGCGAGCATTGCGAAGTTTTGTATCGAAATCACCCTTGTCGATAACTGGGCTCAAACGAACTTCTTTCACGGTCACAACGCTTTGTTTTTTGCGTTGTTCTTTTTGTTTCTTCTGGTACTCAAATTTGAACTTACCGTAGTCCATAATTTTCGCAACAGGAGGTTTAGCTTGAGGTTGAATGAGAACCAAGTCCACATTAGCGTCGTCCGCAAGTGCTTGCGCTTCACCAAGTGGTTTGATACCCAATTGTTCGCCCTCAAGACCGATTAAGCGAACTTCACGTACACGAATTTCATCATTGATGAATAAGTCTTGCTTTGCTATGGTTTTCACCTCTTTTTTTATTTTAGAGAAAAACAAGAGCGGACTTGCTAACGCAAACCCGCACTACATGATTATATTTCATTTCTGAAACTTGATCCGTAGGGGCCAGACAACGTTAGTCGCAAGGCGAGAAGTTCTCACTTCTGCTTTTCTCAACTTTTATATGATATCAAGTTTATGATGGATTGTCAAGGATTTTTTTTGCTTTTTCTTCAATAAATGCAACCACTTGATCAATTCCGACACCAGTCGTATCAAAATGAATGGCATCGTCTGCTGGTTTCAATGGCGAAACCTCTCGGTGACTGTCTTTGTAGTCCCGCTCAGCAATTTCTTTTTTCAATACTTCTAAATCTGTTTTAATGCCCTTGCTCAAATTTTCCTTATAGCGACGTTCTGCACGTTCTTCTACAGAAGCCACTAGGAAAATCTTCAATTCTGCATCTGGTAAGACAACCGTCCCAATATCGCGACCGTCCATGACGATCCCACCTTGAGCAGCAATCTGTTGTTGCTGGGCTACCAAGCGCTCACGCACAGGAGCCAAGGCAGATACCCAAGAGACATTGTTGGTCACTTCATTGTCACGAATTGGATGAGTCACATCGACATCAGCTACGAAGACTAATTGTTGCCCGTCTTCAGAGCGCCCAAAGCTCACAGGATATTGGTTCAGCAAATCAACCAACTGGTCAACATCTGCTTCGGTCAGATCATGACGAAGAGCCAGATAGGTCGCTGCGCGATACATGGCACCCGTATCGAGATAAGTGTAGCCTAAATTTTTAGCAATAATCTTAGCAACAGTTGACTTCCCGCTAGATGCAGGGCCATCAATTGCGATTTGAATCTGTTTCATAGCTTATCCTTTATTTAATCTTGACGACATCTCCTGGATTTGCATACCATGATCCAGTAGACATGTGAGATGGATTCAGTTGCTCTAATTCGGCGATCGAAATGCCAGCACGCGCCGCAATTGCTGCTTCTCCTTCACCAGCTAGGACTGTAATCGTACCTTCTTCAGATTCTTCTGCACTTGCTTCTTCTGTCTTTTCTGCAGCTGGAGCACTGCTTGCTGCAACGACTGTTGTTTCACCATTGTAGAAACCGCTCATTTGTTTCTTCTTATCGCTTCCACCTGTAGAAAGGTAAACTAAGAAGCAGACCATCGCTACAATAATAATAAAGAAAATAATCGCCAAGATGGTCAACAAGCGATCAGCTTTTATCCCATTTAATTTGTTTGTTCGTTTCAATGTTTCTTCTCCGTCATCATAAATTTCTTCTTCCCATGGCTCTTTCGGCATAACTTCCTCCTTGTGTTTTCCTGTTAAAATCATTACAATATAGATATGAAAATAACCTTAATACCTGAACGTTGTATCGCATGTGGCCTTTGCCAAACATATTCGGACATTTTTGACTATCACGATAATGGTATCGTTAAGTTCACCTCTGAGGATGAACGATTGGAAAAGGAATTTCCTACCGATGCTTCTATCCAAGAAGCGGTTAAAAATTGTCCAACCCGAGCTCTTATCAAAGATTAAGAGCTTTTTTCATTATCTGCATAGTAGAGTTGATAATAGTCCACATGGATAAAGTTATCTGTCAACTCAATCTCACCCTTAAAATGATCATTCAAGGCTAAGGCATTGATAAAGTATTTTTTGGGCCACTTACGCATACAGAAGGTCCGACTTCTTGATCCATCGTTAAAAATTAACTTGATAGAATTCTTTGTAACTTCCACTTTTTCAATCGATGAAATCGGAACTTTTATAGGAGTTAATGGATTCGCCGTGATAATCCGTAAAATCCCATCATCGTAGATCGTAAAATAGCGATGCACTCCTACAGCCAGCAAGGCCATAAAGAGAAAGAATGAAAAGAGTACCACCGTCGGGATACTGGAACTCTCATACATTAGAGCTAGTCCAATAAAGACGGGTATAACCGATAATGACCAATAGGTAATCAGCATGGATAAATCAGGCTGCCAATGGTATCGGATTTTCCCAAAAATCTTAATCATATGCGGAACCCCCTCCTACTAGTTTAGCATAAAATCAACAAAAATAGAACAGGAAAGCCTGTTCTATTTTAATAATTTTAGCAATCAAATCACTGAATGACAGATTGATGAAAGCTGGTCTCTTTCCATTAATTTTTTGCCGATGGTACCTCGAAGAAATCTTGGGAAAGGTATCCTTTACCACTTATCAGATCATACTCAACCATTTTGAGATCCTCAGCGATTTCCAACGCTTCTCCTTCTAAAGCTTTTTTGTCAACACTTGCTTTCTTCAACACTTCCGTCAAGAGAGCATAGTATGGAGAGACCTTAGAGTTAGTCTGTTCAAAGACCATAGCAGAGAAATCACTTGAATTGACTAAAGGATAGTCCAACTTCGGAGCATCGAAATTACTCCAAATAAAGTAGTCTGTTTGGTATTGACCTTCTGGATAGTTCTTAAAGGCAGATTCTGGATACAAACCAGGCAAATGATCCCCATAGAAGACAACTGTAATCTTTTTATCGATTTTGGATAGCTTTTCTAGGAAATCTTGGGTGGCTTTGTCAGTAAACGTTAATAACCTTGAATAATTTGTCAAACGAGTATTGACATCCTCTGAGAAACCTTTGCCGGAAGCTGTTACATCTGATGGTTCCCCTGCAATAAATGGGGCGTGATTCTGCATCGTAATGACTGAGAAAAACTGACTCTGCTTAGTATTTAAATCTTTTAGGACTGCATTATAGGTTGATTGGTCACTAACATGAATTTCCTGGTATCCTACATTATATTCCTTTTTGTCATCAATACTTACAAACTTATCAAAATCCAGTCTATTATAGATAACATCTCTTGAATAGTTAATTTTTGATTCAAAATGGATAATTTCCTTATTTTTAGGTGCAAAAGAATCACTTATCGAAATTAACGGTTGCATTTTCGGAGCAACATCTGAGTATAGAACAGAGACGGTAGGGCTGATATTATAAAATGGTAAACCTGTTAAAGTTTGAAATTCCATATTAGCCGTACCACCGCCGTAGCCATCTGATTTCATTAAACCACTTGTCACTTTTGACTTTATATCTTGAATATTTGGGATAGGATTTCTAGAAATTGTCACTCCTTCTATTCTGCTAGGATCCGAAAAACTCTCACTTAGAACATAGATGATGGTCTGTTGATCGATAACTTCATTTCTTGTTTGATTGATTTCAGAGGCTTGATTAGAGTATTTCTTTTCAATCTCAAGCATTTTTTCTTTACTATATCCCTCCGGTTTTATCATGACTTCTGTTGTCAATTGATTGAACCAGACAAAAGCTAACGACCGATACCTGGCATTAATCGAATTCCCCAGCCATTTCGTATCCTGAAAGTTATTCAATAAGGTGATAACTGGTACTTTCTCCGAAATCACGCCATTTTCTTTTTGGTCAAAGATAGAATATACTTTATAACCAAATAATACAATAGACAAAAGTGTAAGATAGCGAATTATAGTTGACCGTATAATCTTACCTGTATAAATATACCGCCTACCGAGAATATAGGTAACTGATAGACCTACAGCAACAGCTATGACGATGAACATAAAAGAGACATCAACAAAGCTAAATAAAACGGACGGTTGAGATAACCAGACCAAATCACTCGGTAAAATAGGTTCTCCCCTCATACTGAATTTAACAGCGTTGGCAACAACGAAAGAAACACTACTAAAGACTATTAGAATCGTTGTAAACCAATATCTATTGATCAATACATATATAGAGATATATAGAAACACGAGACAGAGGATAGGAAATACGACTCCACCTGGAAAAATCGAATAACCAACAAGCAAGTCTCCTGCTCCAAGTCCAAGTTGCACACCAGTGTTAGATAGAATAGCTAGACTAATACTAGTCATAACAGCCAGTGAAAAACTCGATCTATTTTTAACTAAGTCTATTTGACCTTTGACAAAAAACAATCCGATAAGAGTTAAAAGAATAGAGAAACCAATCATTCTAAACTCGACAAACCAGAATTGCGACAGGGAATACTTGCCTCCTCCGGTTTTTCCAATGCCATCAAACAAATACCAGGTCGTACGATAGAGAGTTGAAGGAATTTTAGAATCTGTTAAAACAAAAGTTGTTAAAATACTAGAATGCAATAAGTATTCAAATAGTTTTCCAATTGGTCTCGTTTTTCTTTTAACAGCCTTGTTATCAAACCACTGTCTAATAGTTGAAAATAAGAGTGAACTAGCAACTAATACCGATACAAAAACAATTGAGTTGGTCTGCCAAAAACCATTCTTGGCAAAATCGAATACCTGATATTTCGGTACATTAATATGAAGGGCAACTTCAACTGAATAAGAAAGAATTAAATAGACACTATAGGATACAATAATCTTTAAAGCAAAAATTCGCTTTAAATCATATTGAGATATTAAGGCAACTAAAACGACTGTTGCAAGCCCAAAATAAATCCCACAGTGATTAATCAATGCTATAACGGAACCCGTTGCTCCTAGTTTCTCGGCAATCACATGCTGAACTAGATACGTATTAATGACAAGAAATAAGACGAGGAGAGCAAAGGAATACAGTTGAGTTCTCGTTAATTTTTGATAGTTTCTTATAAGAAACTCTTTTAAATTAAACTTCTTTTTTCTCTTCATTTTTCTCCCCATAACTATGATGTTTAAATTATAATAATCAACCCTGAATTTGTGTATAAATCCCAATACTAATCGTTAAAATGTTCAAAAAGATGAGTACATATTGTAACGATATATCAAAATGTGAATCCTCACTTTGAGCAATATCAGCTATACCCACTTTTTTGTGGAACCATGTGCCGAAATAAAGTGGTAGAAACATTAAAATATAATAATAGTAACGACCTTGAACCCCACCAACAACAATATCACCTGTGTGATATACACGAGGATCTCCAGAAATCGCAACAATAATTAGGGTTGCTGTACCTAAAAGTAAAAGCAAACTGTAGTATTTAAAGAATTTAGGCAGTTCAATCTTATTTCTAAGAATAATAATGAATAGAATGAAAAAGAAAGTGAAAATTGAAGCTGCGATTAAAAATGCTGATTTTTCAGAAACATACTTTAATGGATCTGAAATAAAATCATTAATAATTCCATGCGGTGCTAAGAATAAAGTTCGTAACAATGGCAACGGATGCGTTAAGAAATAAAATAGACCTGGACCTTCCCCTGAAATTGAACTTCCAGAAGGGAATAATTTAATAATACCAACATAAATAAATGATATAAATAGATTTAAAAGAAATAGTAAGGAAGAAAATGACCTCATTTTTTTATCTTTATAATATCTATTTGGTAAAACAGACAACAAACTTCCGGTTAATATAAAAGGAAATTTCGAAAATGCAAAAAGTAATGTCGTACATTGAAAAGCAATTGCATATTTTTTATCAACTTTATTTTTCTCAGAGAGTACATTTGTTAATAATGCTAACGCAATTAAACTGGCTCCAAAATATAAGTAATCATAATGGTAACCAGCAATAATATATAAAACAGCTGGGAACGTAGAAAAAAGATAAATAGCTTCTCTGAATACCTTACTGATTTTTAATGCAAGATAAGCTAAAATTGCAAAGGCTATAACTTCGAATATTCTTCCTAAATAATAAGAAACATATACTTTTTTCGAGATCAGTTTACCGATGGACCATCCAATAGCATTAGGGAGAAAGGCCGGATTGTCAAATCCAACTCTTGTTCCTCTAATTTTACTATCTTTATGTTCTACACTATACCAGTACTGTGAGGATTTTTTCGCAGGGTTTCTTAAAGCATCGTAACCAAATACAGAATCATAGTCTTCTAGCTTTTCATCCGAATACTTAAAAATCGGACTATCTGTTATACTAATGACGTTTGGCAAGTGCGACTCTTCATCCAATCCATATTGAACTGGCTTGACAACAGAAATAAAACTACCAAATATAACTATTAACAGAAACGCATTCCGTGGTAATTTATCAGAGTCTTTTGAATTAAACAGCAACAGATAGATAACTGATGCTATTATTAGAATTAACACTTTCTTATTCAAAGTAAATTCAAATAAACTGGTCAAAAAAATCCTTG
>NZ_JBKQBL010000004.1:54322-60558 GCF_046824975.1 Streptococcus intestinihominis
AGAACAAGATTAAGACGATTGCAATGATAATAATTCTTAACTTTTCTTTATCAAATAAACTCACAAGATTTCCTCTACTTTCTCTTGAGAAGTCTCAACATAATATATTTTATTGCTCTTGCTGGCCCAATCACGATATACTTTAAGGCTCCTTTAATCCCACCGATTTGATTAAAGTCCACGAAGGTATGTGGTTGGAGATCCTCTCGATTGTTCAACTGCTTATTATCGATAAATGGTGTGAGAACGTGTGGATTTTGGGAAATCCTAAAGTCATATTTTTGATCCCAGGCAATGTAGACTAATAAGCGTTCAATCGCATGAAGGATCGAATTTTGAGGAAGAGGTTCAGCTGGAACATCTGCTGCTTTCAAATTCAAATCAAAGAGTGGTTTCAAAGCATCATACTTAAACCAAACAAAGGTGCCATAGCTCATAACAAAAGTATTGAGATTTTTGAAATCAATTGTCTTGGTCGCTCCCATCCGTTGCCAGAGCTTGTTCATCTCTGGTGAAATGAGAACTTCATTCCAGGCAACCACTATTCGATTGTATCGGAAGAAGGTTGGAATATCTGCGATGGTGATTCCGACTTTTGGATTGGCTTCCATATTGGCAAGGATTTGATCTGCCGGTTTAACCAACATATCAATCAATTCTTTCCGCCAAGATTCACCAGCCCAGAAATCTGCTTCTTTAGATTTCTTGGTATGGAAATGGCCGACATAATCATAGTGAGAGAGTTGCTCTTTTAAGAGCAACATTGGTAACACATCCCGACCAATGTTTCCAGTCACCACAACCGTCGCAACTTGGACCCGATTAGAAAGAATCTCCTCAACAGCCTGCTTCTTCTCTTCTACATCTGTCGTAATCCATAGATCAAAGTCAAAATGAAAAGCTTGGAAAGCATCTAGAAATTCTTCCAAGAGGTCCACATAAAAGACATGGAGATGAACCGCAACTTTTTTATCAAATGTGTCTCCTAAGTTTTGATCCTTCAAATACTTACGGGATAAGAGATAAGGATAGTCCGGACGGTCAATCATAGACATGTGGTTAAGAATCAAATCCAATGGATAGTCCGATACACGCTCCAATTCATCAAAAATATAAGGCATGATTCCTTCATTGTTTGCAATGGTTTTGACTTTGATGAAAGGAACCTTATGATTGAGAATCGCTGTAGGATTGTAGTAAGAAAAGTCTGGATAGAGCATCCCAGTTGTATCTTCATGGGTGGTATTAAAAACAGTTTTATAGCGAAAACCAGCATCCAAGAAATTCGTTGTGACCTTAGTCTCGTAGTGATCGATCACATCTTGGACATTGGTAAAGTCTTGAACGCCCTGCCAAAACTCATGGAAAGTACTTGATTCAATAACCTGTTTTTTAAAGCTAAGATAATAACTTTGAATATGCTCGTTAAAATCCTTGTCTTTCCGGTAATTGGTCATTCCCCAGAAATCTACTTCAGGGTCATTTTCAAACTGCTGATAAATGGGTTCTAAATCCCAAAGCGGTCCAAAGCAGGTATCATTCATGAGGGTAACAGAATCAAAGTGAGACAGTTGATCAAAGCCGACTGTCTTCATTCCATCCCGCCAAGCAGCGAAGTCAAAGCCACTATTTTGGCGCTCAAGAATATCATCCACCAACTGTTGGGAAGACAAATGATCTTTCACATCTTCTGGTAGCTGACTATTAGAGATAAAGATCACCCGTGAGTACAAGGGACGAATTTTTTCTAATTGGTAAAGTACATGTCCACTAATAAAATTAAACTTATTGTAGTGAACATATAAAAGTAAACGTTGCATATTATTTCCTTATTCTAAAGAATTTCAAGATCTTTGTTGGAATAGTCCAACGTCTGGATGTGATAACAGTTCTATATGCTTCTTTCGCAGTTTCCAGCTCTGCTTCTAGTCTCTTCATGTTATTAATAGACTGCAACATTGAAGCTGCAAAAACTTTTCCAATATAATCCGGTGCAGAGGGATTATCTATAGAAATCATTTTATAGCTCAGTTGATACACCCCTTCTTCTTCAACTTCATAAATCAATTGAGGATCCGGTTCGCTAAACAAATACAAATTATCAACAACAATGCCATTACTATAAACAGCTGAACAAACCTTGCCTGACGAATCTTTCAATTCAACATCAGAGTAATAACTAGGATTTTCCGAAAGATCAACTCGAATAACAGAAGTTCCCTTCGGAATTTCGATTGTCAGGCAATCTTCTTTTTGAAGCAGTTTGGTCAAGGTACGATCTTCCGAATAGGTGTTTTCTTCATCTCCCAAATAAATCGTAACAGATTCCATCCCAATATGTGAAAGGGAGTCCATTGGTTTAGACAAGCGAATCTCATAAGTATTAGTACGATCTAAGAGAATTTTTGTCATCTCTTTAAAATCTGCATTTGGATATTTATCAAGATAGGCTAATTGAGTTTGCAGTAGCTTATGGAAGCGACGTTCCAATTTTCTAAAATCACAAGGACGAGAATCCGATCCTTGGTTGATAGTATAGGCAACCGTTGCTTCATCCAGATAGGCTAAAGAAGTCCGTTGAAAGAGTTCCAGCTGTAGATTAAAGGTATCGTCTGATGTCGTAAGATCTAGCTCTTGATTGACTTCTAGCATCAGATCTCTATCTACTAGCCATGTAGAGGCCATAGTAAAGCCTCTAGTCGCAAGCATTTTTTCGTAGGTATCTGCTAATGGAATCGTATGATTAGCAAAGCCAGCCTTAGAAACAAAATTGCCATGCTCATCATAGATATCAAAATCAGTATTGGACCATTTGCAATCAGGCTTACTTTCTAATAAGTCAACCTGTTTCTGAAGTTTTAAAGGGTCTAACCAAAAATCATCTCCGTCACAGCGAGCAATATACTGACCACGTGCTTCCTTACAGATAGCTAGCCAGGTTTTGGCGATTCCCTGATTCTCATCCTGATAAAAGGCACGGATCAGATCAGGGTAGTTTGCTTGATAATCCTGAATGATGGAACGAGATCCATCACTTGAAGCATCATCCACTAAAATAATCTCAAAAGAAAACTCTGTTTGTTGGGCCAAGAAGCTGTCAATTGTCTTCTTTAGCCAGGGTTCTTTATTAAAAACTGTACAAATTATCGAAACAAAAGGCGTCGTTTCCATATCTCCCTCAGTCTAGTCAGTCATTGACCATGTTCCATTGCGTTGGATTAAGCCACTTGCTGCATCCATTGCTGATTTATCATCCAAAGCTATATCATCTCGATTGATAAAGATTAGTGGGGTTTGTGTAGCATCTGAAAAGGCCAGCATCTGTCCTT
Organism: Streptococcus intestinihominis; assembly: GCF_046824975.1. Taxonomy (NCBI): domain Bacteria; kingdom Bacillati; phylum Bacillota; class Bacilli; order Lactobacillales; family Streptococcaceae; genus Streptococcus; species Streptococcus intestinihominis. The sequence goes on from NZ_JBKQBL010000004.1 coordinate 57,652, forward strand.
CGGCATCCCGCACTGTCACTTCTAATTTCATTTTTAAGTCATTCACTGCTGGAAGGGAACAAGTGTAGTGAACCGTTTTATGTCCAGCCCCACTCATCAGTTGATTCATAGAATTATCGTTATAGATCCAAATGTTCCGATCGATATCCGTCAAAGACAGAGCGATATAGGTCTGGATATCTTCAAGTACATCAAAATCAATTTGGAAGTGAATCGTATCTTGGGGGCGTAATTTGTTCGAACTTAACAACTGAAGCTGAAAGTTTTCAACCAATACTTGTTCTTCATGGTTGGGATTAGCACCTCCACTAGCTTCTCCTCCCTGTTGCAAAGGAGCTGTATTGTCAAAACTATACTGGTTGGCAACATTTTCAGGACTACCAATTGCTTTCACCAAACCATTTTCAATCAAAACGGCCTTGTTACAATATTTCTTGACGGCCCCCATATCATGGGTAACCAGGATAGTAGTTTTCCCTGATTTTTTCCGTTCTTGGAAATAATCGTTACACTTGCGCTGGAAGGCCTCATCTCCTACTGCTAGGACCTCATCCAAAATCAAGATATCCCCTTGAGCCTTAATCGCAACCGAAAAGGCTAGACGAACCTGCATCCCTGATGAGTAGTTCTTAAGCTTTTGGTTCATGAATTCATGCAACTCGGCAAAGTCTACGATATCATCATACATGGCATCAATTTCAGCTGTTGAGAAGCCTAGCATGGCCCCGTTCATGTAGACATTTTCACGACCTGTCAGTTCTGGGTTAAAGCCCACTCCAAGCTCAATGAAGGACACCAGTTTCCCATCGATAGTGACAGCACCTTTTTCTGGTACATAGATTTCAGAAATAATTTTCAAGAGAGTCGATTTTCCAGAACCATTTCTTCCGAGAATCCCAAAAAAGTCTCCTTTTTCTACCTCAAAAGAAATATCCTTGAGAACGTGCTGTTCTTTATAGCCTTTAATGCCTTTGAAACGATTGACCAGGGCAGTTCGAAGACTATTGGTTGCTTCTGTTGGCAACTTAAAGTACTTGCTGACATGGTCTACTTTTACTGCAATTTGTTTATCTGTCATTAGAGAATCTCCGCAAATTTCTTAGCATGTTTGTTAAAGTAAGCAAAGCCAGCGACAAAAATAAGAATTGGTAAAACATAAGGAATCAGAACCAAGAACTTATTCTCTACCAAAAGCCAAACAGGGGTGTTGGCCTTATCAATCAAGAAATACCGCATGTCTTGAATAATTTGTGCTAATGGATTCATCATGACCAACTTAGCCGCCCATGGATTGCGGTCTGCAATAAAGGTAATTGGGTAGATAATTGGCGTCGCATACAAGCCTGCTTGCAAGAGCACTTCCCAGACTTGACCTAAGTCACGGAAACGGACAAAAAATGTCGCTAAGATTAATGCACATCCTGTCGCCATCAAGAACAACTCAAAGAATAGCGGAATCACCATCAAAGCTGTCCAAGAGAATGTCACCCCATTAAAGAATGAAAAAATCAAAACAACAATAAGGTTAATGACAAAGTTAATGGCTGCTCCTGAAATCGCAGACAAGACAATGATGTGTTTGGAGAAGTTCAACTTCCGCAACAGGTCGCCTCGACTAACAATCGACACCATCCCCATAGATGTTGCTTCTGAGAAGAAGCCCCAAATTACATTGGCCAACAAGAGGGCAACTGGAAAATGAGGCACATCTCCACCCAAACGTAAGAATCGGATGAAGACGACATACATGATTGTAAAGGTCATCAATGGCTTTAAAATCGACCAAAGATAACCGATCGCTGATCCTTGGTAGCGTAATTTAAAGTCTGTTTTAATTAATTCTCTTAATAAAATTCGATTTTTCTGACTAAAAACGTCAAACATTATTTTTTACCTCGATATGCAAACTTTGTCAGAATTAGGCTGGTAAATACAAAGGTATGAAAAGCCCGGTTCTTCCGATAACCATACTGACGAATCCGTCTCAAACGTTCTTTTAGTGGAACATCCATAATGGTGACAAAGTTTTCAATGATTTCTTTAGTTTGGGAACTGACAGGCAGATCCAATAGATTTTTTGCTTGTTCTTGACTGGACTCAATGAGATTCCAATATTTAGCAAAAAGAATATGAGGGCGAACCCAATTTTTAACCCGTTTTCTAAGGGTACGAGCCCCAAGAACGTTGCTACTGTGCTGCCGGTACAATTCTGTCGGCTGATCGATATAAATTAGATTTCCAAAGGCAGTTGCCAACAAGGCCAAGTACCAGTCATGCATAAGAAGCGCATGTTTTTCTTGGCCTGTCCATAAGTCAGCCAACGCGTGGTTAATCATGGCTACCCCACCAGTTACCGTATTTTCCGTCAGCTCTTGAATCAGTTCGGTATTGGCATGATCAGACTGGGTGCGAATCATACTCTCATGCTGCACGTTCAAGTTTTCATCGACCACTTTTAAATCTGTGTAGACCAGCAAAGGCACTTCTTGAGGGTGCTTGGCCGCTTCTGCTACTTGAAGAGCAATCTTGTCTGGTAACCAGACATCATCTTGGTCACTAAAACAATAGAAATCTGCTTCTTCATATTTCAAGAGGGCATGGAAGCTTTTGATGACACCAAGATTTTCGATAGCACCTTGATTGATAAAGCGAATGCGCTCATCCTGGGCTACCAACTCTCGAATGATCTCCACCGTACCGTCGGTTGACCCATCATCTCGGATCAAGAGTTGCCAATCCTGATAAGTCTGGTCTTGGATACTTTTGACCTGCTCTTTTAGATACTGTTCACCATTATAGGTGGACAACAAGATATTTACTTTCATGATAAGAATAATTCCTCGTACTCACCTACAATTTTTTCCCAGGTAAAGTTTTGCTTCATATTGGCCTTGGCACGTTGACCCC
>NZ_JBKQBL010000004.1:60611-67958 GCF_046824975.1 Streptococcus intestinihominis
ATTCAGATACATCTTCTAAAGAATCAACCTGGTTGATCAAATGCGCCAAATTCCCAGCTTCTTTGGTCCAATATTGAGCTGTGTCCTTGGCAACCGTTTGGTTAAAGGAGACTCCTAAAACTAGATTCAGATCCGTGTGAGCAAGAGCCTCTAAGAGACCCGGATTGGTTCCGCCCACTTCATGACCATGGATATAAGCAAAGGCTTCTTTACGGATATACTTCAAAAGGTCTTGATCATAGACCGTTCCTACAAACTTGACGCGCGGATCCTGATCAAATCCTGTTCGAGCTCGGAGTTCTTCAAAATAAGGATTGCCTTCATGGTTACAAATAATCACCAAATCACGCTTGGTGGAAGAGGCTATAAATTCACGAATGGCGGTCTCATAATTATTCTCTGGGACAAAGCGACCCAAAATTAGGAAATAGTTTTTCTCCTGAGTCTGCCACTTGTGATAGAATTCTCGGACCTTATTATCCTGACTGGTCAGGCTGGTCGGAGATAAGTCCGTCCCATAGGCAATATAGGTCGTCTTGGACCAAGGATAGGCTTCCTTGATATAGGACTCAATACCAGGGTTGTCAGAAATCACCAAATCCGCATGGCGTGTCATGATTTTTTCAGAATACTTGAGATAGGCTTGAATCGGTTTAGCCCACTTGGCCCGCTTCCACTCCAGTCCATCTGGATTGATATAAAATCGTCCACCTATCTTATGGATGTTACGAGCAAAAGGTGCCACAAAGGCTCCGATTGTATTGCCTAAGACATAAAAAATCGGCTGTTCAATTCCCTGCTTCTTAATAACCGTCAGAGCATAGTTGATGGCCATCATATCATAGGCGATGACCCGTGCAGGCCCAAGCTTAGGCGCTTTAATGGTAAAACAATCGACACCCTTGTAGTCAAAATGATGATAGGCTTGATCGTTAGAAAGGCAAGCAACATGGTACTGGATATCTGGAGACACTTGATGGGAGACCAATTGGTCTACAAAAGTCTCAAAACCGCCATATTGAGCCGGAAGCCCACGACTTCCGATAATAAAAACGTGTTGCATAATATTCCCTTTCTAACAATTTACAGTCTATTCAATTATACCATTTTCTAGGCTTTTTGCCTAATGCAAACAGAAAAGCGACCCTTAAGGGTCGCTTCAAATTTCTCTTATTTCACTTCTTGTTTATAGAACTCTTTCAAGGCATCTTGCCAAGTTGGAATAACGAATCCTGTAGCTTTCGCTTTTGCCAAGCTCATCGTTGAGTTCAGTGGGCGTTTTGCCTTAGCTGGGAATTGGCTAGAATCCACTGGTTTCACTTCAACATCCGTATCTTTGAGGATTTCAACTGCAAAGTCATACCAAGTTGTATCTTCTTTCGCATCGTTAGACAAGTGGTAATAACCATACTCCTTACGGTTTTCAGCCAAATAAGTCATGAACTCTGCAAGAGTACGTGTCCAGGTTGGACGACCATGTTGGTCATTAACAACTGTTAAAGTCTTGTGAGTCTTGGCTAAGTTTTGCATGGTGAAGACAAAGTTCTTACCGTAGTTCCCGAAGACCCAAGCTGTACGGATGATGTAGAAGTTCGAAACATGCTTCTCAACCAATTCTTCTCCCATACGTTTTGTGCGACCGTACTCTGTTTGGGGATTTGGTTGATCGTCTACTTCCCATTCTTGTCCAACTGGCTTATTCCCATCAAACACATAGTCCGTAGAAATATAGACTAGGGTTGCCCCATGTTTTTCAGACGCCTTCGCTACATTTTCCGTACCAGTCACGTTGATCGCATAGTCCAACTCTTTCCCTTCATCTTCAGCAGCATCAACGGCTGTATAGGCAGCACAGTGATAGACTAGAGTTGGCTTCACTTCCGCAAAAACCTCATCTACTTTCTCTGCATTTGTGATGTCCATTTCAGCTACATCAACAGCTACATATTCTTCATTTCGTTCATCTAACAAATGGCGAAGCTCCGTTCCAAGTTGACCATTTGCACCTGTAATTAAAATCATGGTAATATCCTTTCAAATGCTTTTTCCCTTTCATTATAGCAAAAAAAGCAGAAGTTTTCTGCTTTTACTTGCTTTTCTCTTTGATAACATAGATTGGACGTTTCTTGGTTTCCATGAAAATCTTACCGATATATTTCCCTAAAATCCCAATAGTTAGCAATTGGAAGCCTCCAAGGAAAAGAATCACTGTCATGAGGGATGGCCAACCTGAAGTAGGATCTCCAAAGACTAAGGTACGGATTACAATCAGAATCACCATGATAAAAGCCAAAATCCAAGATAACAGTCCACCAATAAAGGCAATATTTAGTGGGGCATCTGAGAAGTTAACGATCCCTTCAATCGAGTATTTGAATAGAGACCAAAAATTCCAAGATGTCTCTCCTGCTACGCGCTCTACATTTTTATATTCGAGGTATTCTGTCTCAAATCCAACCCAGGCGAAAATCCCTTTTGAAAAACGATTGTACTCGGATAACTCCATGATGGCATCAACCATGGGACGCCGCATCAAACGGAAATCACGCGCTCCATCAACCATTTCCACTTGGCTGATATGATTAATCAATTTATAAAACAGCCGTGCAAAGAAGGAACGAATCGGTGGCTCCCCATCACGAGTTACGCGTCGGGTTCCGACACAATCTAGATTTGGCTGCTGATCCAACTTCTGCTTCATTTCAATCAATAGCTCTGGAGGATCTTGTAGGTCCACATCCATGACCGTAACATAATCTCCTGAAGCATGCTGAAGTCCTGCATAGAGAGCCGCTTCCTTCCCAAAGTTTCGCGAAAAGGAAAGATAATGAGCATAAGGATTTAAGAGATTGAGTTCTCGTAAAACATCTAAAGTTTTATCAGAAGACCCATCATTGATAAAAATATATTCAAATTCTTCCCCCATGGAGATCCGAACTCGTTCCATTTCTTCGTAAAATAATGGAATCGATTCTTCTTCGTTAAAACACGGGACTACAACTGATATAACCATTTATTGCTCCTATTAACATTTACTATTATCTTTTCGGAAACTATAGTTTTTCTAACTATCCTTTACAATACAGTTTTGCAAACAGTTTTAATAAACCGACTTTTTCAATCAAGTTCATTGTAAAGATAGCTAGTTTAACCATCAATCTCTCATCTCTAATTTCTCGATTAAAAACAGAAAGTGTGGACTTCATTCCATTTATCTTGACCCAATCATTAATTTCTTTATATTGACGTAAAAACTCCTCACTTGTGGAATGTCTCCCACCGTCTAATAACCAATAAAGAGTAAATTTTTTTATAAAGAATTTAATTAATTTAGTTTCAGAAAAATCATTTGGTATAATCCCTGTTATCTTATCAAGAACATTCTTGATATCTAATTTTGGATTAAAACCCTTATTTAATGTATTAGATGCGCTATTCTCATTGTAAAACCAATTATATCCACAATATGGTATGGTTCTAATATTCTTAGATTTTGTATATACGGTTAAACTGAATAACAAATCCTCAGCCAACGGAATATCTGGAAAAGAAAGTTCGTTATCTATTATAAATTTTTTTCTATAGATGCGAGCACATGGTGAAATTGATCTATATTTCGACCATTTATCTTTACCCAATTGGATAGAAAATAGTTGTTTTCCATCTTGGTTTACTCTTTGAAGCCCACCAATAACTGCGTCATCCATCCCGTTTGAGATCTCATCATAAAACACCTGCAAGTAGTCTGGGTTTATATAATCATCACTATCGATAAACATGATGAATTCACCTTTTGCAAGCTTGATACCTTCATTTCTAGTATAAGCCGCACCTTTATTTTCCCGACTCAAAATTCTAATACTTGGAGAAAATTGTTGGTATTCATTCAATATTTTGAACGAATTATCCTTTGAACCATCATCAATTGCAATAATTTCAAATGATTTAAAACTTTGATTCAAAACTGAATCTATACATCTTTTGAGATATAATTCTGCATTATATACTGGAATAATGACACTAATCTTAGGCGCTTCTTTCACAATTTTATCCTTTATATTTATAAATATCACTCATGGTTTTTACAGATAAGCAAGAAAATAGAACTTTTATATTGTTAGCAAACCTCAAACAAGTAATGTTTAACCATTTGTATCCTGACTCTTTTTATAAAAATGATTTATCAATTTCGCTAATCCTTTTGGCCAAAAAAGATTAAACATCATGTAATCTTCCTTCGTTCGAGTATTATCACTAATGGTATTACTCGTTTCAGAATCTTCATGAATACGATGGCACATTAATTTCTTTGGAACATATACAAATCTGCCATCAAATTTAGCCAAATGATACCAAGCAAGCCAATCTAGACTAACTCTCCATTCCTCATCAAATCTAAAGCCCTTAACCAATTCTAAATTATAAGTTACAGCAGGGCAACAAATCGGATTTCCAAAAGCAAGAATACGATTTCTCCACCACTTAGTTTTAGGGAATAAAGAGATTGTTTTTAACATTAATGATTTGATTTTTAGATTTGAAGTCGGTTTAATGACCTCTCCATTTTTTTCTTCAAAATAATCAGAATAAAGAATGATAGCATCTTGATGCTTCTTTATCCTCTCTTTAATTTCCATTAAATAAGTTGGCTCATAATAATCATCTTGATGGGCTATTGTAGCATATTGGGTAGTAACAAAAGATAAAGCATTATTCCAATCTTTCCCAATCCCACCACCAACACTTGTATTAAATGGAATAGCATATTTTTGGCAAATACTTTCGATAAATACACTTGGAGTAGAAGTATACAAAATGATACTACTTTTTACGGTTTGGCTTAATAACGAGTTTATACAATCCTCTAAAAAAGGACTATCCCCATAAGCACAGATTACAAATGTATGATCATTCCACTGATTCATATTTTTGAATCTCCTTCCTTCTCATAATTACAAAGACAATCCAACTCGCAACTGTGTAAAATAGCATAACCATAACAAAACTAAGCCCTGCTCCAAACAAACCAAACTCCCTCATTGCTAGAGGCGTAAGAAGATTTGTCAACAACGCCATTGCGATATAAACATAGAGTAGATAGACTTGCTTCCTCAATATAATTAAAAAATCACCTATGACAGAAGCTATAGAATATAAAAAGCCGGAAAGCACTAAAATAGTAAGTAATAAACTATAATTTGATAAATCAATACCACTTATAATATTCAAAATAGGGATCCCTAACAAATAGGCCAGTATTGATACTACCAGTCCCAAAATCATAAGCAATAATAAAATCTTTCGAATCATAGCATTAAACGTATGAAATCTTTTTTCTGACCATTGTTTTGCCAAATCGGTAATTAAAGGTCTTAATGCTAATACAAATAAACTCATAAAGAAAACAGGCATGAATAGAATACTGAAGTCTCTTTGAGCACCTTCACGTAATACACCCTCGACTAGCAATTTATCAATCACTTGTTTTGGATAATTCAAAACATATACTAATAAAAAGCCGTTAACAAACAAGGGAAGGCAAGTTTTCATGATATCAATTGATTGCTTAAATGTAGCATATGAAAACTGATTAAAAGGTATCGTTCTAATTTGTTTGGATTGGACGTAATCACCCCCGAAAACAAAAAGAACATTAAAAAAACATAAACAAATTAAAGAAAAAATTAAAGAATTTGAAAGTAACAAACTAATTAGGAGAATGATTGTGCTCGAACCATAACGCAGCACCATTAATTTCCCTGCAATATCTAAACGTTCATGTTGTTGAAACAAACCTTGGAATAAATCAGAAAAAGCATCACAAGAACGATAAAGCACCGTCAGGATTATTATTAAAAATAAATTTCCTTTTCCAACATTATTTCCACTAAAAAGTAAATATGGAAATAATGTGACTAACATCAAACAAACTGTTATAACCCTAGTTAGCCAATACTCCAAATAGGAGTATGTTTCTTTCAAGTCAGTCGCCTGATAATTTCTTACTTGAAACATACCAATGACAATCCAGAGATTCCCAATTGCATAAGCCAAACTAAAATTATCAGCATCACTTGCGGAAGTATATCGAGAGACAATAATCAAATACAATATAGAAACTGCAGCCGCTGCTATATTCCCAGCAAAATTCCAAAAATAGACACTCCTATTTGCTTTATTGTTCATTTTCATTCTCACTTCTTAATAAGGCGATTGTTTGTGACAATTTCTTAATCTGTACTGATTGCTTTGATACAGTACGAGTTAATGAAAATATTAAAAATATTAATAAAAATGTACTTAATAGAAAAACAAAGTTACTTAATGTCTGAATCCCAAGAAATTCAGATATTGCTCCAATTAAATTTGGAAACCAAATGACTGGCAACGAGACGATACAAAGAATAAGCCAAGAGATGACATTTCTCATTTCAACAACTTTCTTTGTAACTAGTCTCAGAATATAAACCATAAAAATAATTACAATAATGGTCAACCAAATATTTAGCATTTTATTTCTTATATCCTCCGCCAATTCTAGCCAATAACATTGCCATTGTCACTTTAATCATATAGTAAACAGATTTACTTAATGTGATAGATGATTCCCCGTGCTCTCGTTCGTTCATTAATACAGGCACTTCTGCTACTGAATATCCTGAGGTTAACAGGGACACAATCGTCTCTGGTTCTGGATAATCACTTGGATATTGCTTGGCGAATTCCTCAATCACTTTTCGGTCAGCAACTCGTAAACCAGAAGTTGGATCTGTTACCTTTTGACCCGTCAAAACCTTGATTAATTTTTCAAAAAATGTAATTCCTATTCTACGTAGGAAAGAAGATTGAAAACCTTGATTCTCGATGAAACGTGAACCAATCACCATATTCACTTGTCGTTCTTGAAGAACTTCTAACATTTTTTTAATAAATTCAGGATTGTGTTGGCCGTCTCCGTCTACTTGGACAGCGTATTGGTAGCTGTGTCTAACTGCATATTGATATCCTGTTTGTACAGCACCACCAATTCCTAAATTGATGGGTAAATCAATGACATTAAATTGATTCCTTCTACAAATTTCCAGAGTATTGTCTGTGGAACAATCATTGATAATGACATAGTCAAATTCTGGCGTATGTTCCTCAATCATCTTGATTGTTTTTTCTATATTACCACTTTCATTATAAGCAGGAATAATAATTAGCAATTCTGAAGTTCTCAATACTTCTACATTCCCTTCTAAGCATATCACTTCATTATACTATATTTAAGGCTATTTTTCTAGTTCAGGACAATGCTTAGAAGCACGCAAACTACTAAAAAATCAGCTCCCCTAAAAAATAGGA
>NZ_JBKQBL010000004.1:68006-93812 GCF_046824975.1 Streptococcus intestinihominis
AAGCTGGTGATTCAATCTATGTGACTAATTTTCTCTTTCTTTTAGTTGGACGATTCCCATTCCAACTAAAAGAACGATTCCCAACACACTTGAAATGACTTCAAAGTTGGTGGTCATTCCAGTTTGCGGCAAATAAAGTCCTTCCTTACGAGTACTGCTTACTTGAGGGAGATTTTCATCCACCGTCTCTGATCTTTCTTGTTGGTAGTTAACAGCTAGTGGTACCAGCGTATTCTTCTTGCTAGTCTCAACTGCTAATGAACCTGACTCGTATGGTATATAATCCTTGTTTGGTGTCTGCTCTTTCTGATCCACAGTATGCACAAGGGTATCCAGTGGATATTCTGGTAGGGGTTCTTCAACCAGTGGAAGGACCTGATAAGTTTCATCCTTTTCATTTGGAACATACCAAGCATAGCGAAGACTACTTTTTTGAACAGTTGGTATTTCTGCTACGATGGACTGTGTTTTCAAGCGATAGGAATACGGATCATCCGTCCAGACATAGTTACTATCAAAGGTAGTAAAGACCAAGCCCAGTTTATGCCCCTTCTTAACCGTGTAAAGGTTTGGTTGTAGATAGACGGTGTAGTTCCGAAACTCTCCAAGCTTGGGATCGATGCTACTACTTGAGCTAGCGGAGGCATAGCTTGCATCTGGATTGGCTAGGTTGATCCAACCAGAAGAGATAACCTTATACTTGGTTTTAATGGTTCCAAATTGCTTGTTAGGAATGTTTTTCAAATTACTTCCCATCCAGTAGCCTGTTTCAGAAAGGGTATTGAGAGGCATTTCTTGGTACTTGTAGCCTGCTTCATCATAAGTGATCTTATTGGATGCAACATCAAATTTCTCATCAGAGAGATCGACCAGTTGCACATTCACTTGATAGTCTTTGTGCTTTTGATCAGTCAGCTTGGCTAAGGCAGCTTGGAAATGGACAGGAATATGCCCTTTAATGGTCACATCTTCTGTCACTTCTGCTGTAAACAAAGCATTGGCAGTAGAGGATTGTTTGGTGGTATGAGAATCACGATTGGTCCAATCCATCCCTGCACCATAGTAATCATTATCAATGGTTTCTTCCTCACGTCTAGAAAGGGTCTTCAAGGTCAATTGATTGCTAGACTTCCAGCTAGAATAATGTTCCCATTTAGATGGATCATAGTTATTAGACACGGTTACTTCTGGTAAAGACTCTACCTGATTTTCTGCATCATATAGGTAGTGACTAAACCATTGATTGAGAAGGTCACTGACACTTTGTTGCCCCTCTTTAATTCCGAAGCGTTTATTGACAGGATAGATATGATCTCCTTGATAGAGATAGAGCTTCACGGGCTGGCCAGCCTTTTTCAGAGTCTCATACATCAGGTCAAAATGTTTGGTTCTGACATTATCATCATTCAACCCATGCATGACTAGGGCACTGGCCTTGAATTTTTCTGGATGAAGGGTATAATCGCGATTTTTCCAGATGTCGCTATAATTATAGCCATGTTTATGTTGGTCGCGATTCAACTGAGTAATGTAGCGGGCATAGTCCTCTTTAATTCTGTTCCAATCAGCCGGATCTAGAATCCGATTGGATACATAGACAGACAAATGTGACAAATCTCTATAAGGACCCACGTTAAAGGTCGTTCCTTGGCTGTTGTAATAATCATACCAACTCGCAATTCCAGCCGCAGGGACGATAGTCTTCAAGCCTTCGACCCCTGTCGCAGCCACTCCAAAGGTAGTGGTCCCTGCCCATGACAATCCCGTCATACCGACTTTTCCATTCGACCAGTCTGCTTTAATAGCAATATTCGATGTCTTATCTGTATAAGCAACCCGTTTGCCATTTAGCCATTCAATGACACTCTTATAACCAGCTACTTCCAAGTCACTTCCTGTTGTATTGATTCCCTCCGACTGATAGCTTCCCAAACCTGATGTGGTAACGACCGCATAGCCTCTCACCAAGAAATAGTTGTACCAGTTAATATTTTCATAATCGTAGCGTGTGAAGGTTGCATCACTTTCGTTTGGATTTTTATAGTACCAATCTTTGGAATCTGCCTTTTTAGCATGTTCTAAAGTTGTGGTAGAACCAGTTTGACGACGAGGATCTATATAACGATAGAGTTTCTTGTTGTCAAACTCGCCCTCCTCTTTTAGACCAATTTCTCCAAGGGTTTCCTTATTGGTCGTCCCCGCCACATAAGGACTTGCTTCATAGATGGTCGAAGCCTTATAATCTCCATTGGCAGCTGCTTTCGGAAGTTGGACAAATGTTTTAATGAGATCCCTTTTCCCATCACCATCTGTATCATAATCTGACTCAACATAGACAACAAAGCGGACAATGTCACTATTTTCATTGGAATAGCCTGTTTCTACATCACCCGGAGTAAAAGGGAAAATAGGTTGGGTCTTTCCATTAAGGATGAGAGGTTCTTTTTTCTCTGCACGATAGGCCTCTCTTAATTTCTTAGCGATTGAAATCATATGGTTTAGATTCTGGACCGGCTCATCCTTGCCTACTCCATCTGGAATCATCCCCAAGCTCTTTGCAAACTCAAGTCGATCTTCAAGCGTTGCACCTGTTTGGTCCGGTTTGGACTCCGCCCATTTCAGCAACTCGTCTGCTGTTTCCCCTATGGTCAAATTTTGATTTGCCACATTTGGATTTTCAATCAAACTAGAGAGTTTTCCAGACGTTTCTGAAACCGACAAAGGTTTCGGTAATCCTCCTAAAGTATCGTCAGTTTCAGTTAGCTTGCTAGCGTCCCCCTCCACTGGGCGCTCTATCTCAGCATCTGCCTCCACTACTGACTCAAGGCTTGCAGTTTCAGACTGGGCATTTGTTTGTGAATTCTCAGTAGAAATAGCTTCTGGAGAACGAACTAGCTCAGAAACTGCTTCGGTCGGCTTTTCAGCCTGTTCCTCAGCTTGAACCTGATTGGCTATTACTATAGGCGATAGTAATAAAGCAGAAAGAATAAAAGTAAGCTTCTTTTTCCTCATAATGAAACTCCTTTAAAATTGTAGAGATTTGAAAGAAGGAAGGCCTTCAAATAAAAATGATAGCGTTTACAACTTCATTGTAGTCTCTCTACACTTTATAGTCAAATCAAATAAAAAGGTATCATAAAAATATAATCTTTCTGAAAGTTGAGATAATTGAAAGAACCTATGAGAAAGGTATTTTCGTTTTCAATTCTTCTTTTCACACAAAAAAAGCAAGTTTCAATCCGGTTTTTACTGGTAGAAACTTGCTTTAGCTTTTATAGAATTTTATCCTACTTCCGATACATCTTCACTTGTAGGTAGAGGTCGTTATAGATGCCCAACCACTTCTTACCAAGTTGTTCATAGACTTCTAAGTTCTTTAGTGTGTCATCACTTGGGTAGAAGGCCTGGTCCTCTTGGACCTCTTTTGGTAGCATCTTCTTAGCTACTTTGTTCGGTGTGGAATAACCGACATAGAGAGCGTTCTTATATGCATTTTCTGGGCGAAGCATGAAGTTGATAAAGGCATAAGCTGCTTCTTTATTCTTCACGGTCTTTGGAATGACAATGTTGTCAAACCAAAGGTTGCTAGCTTCTGATGGGACGACATAGCGGAGGTCCTCATTGGCCTCTAGCATTTGACTGGCTTCACCGGAGAAGGTCACCCCAATAGCCGCATTGTTTTGGATCATGTAGCCTTTCATTTCGTCGGCTACAAGAGCCTTGATATTGGGCATCAAGGTATAGAGCTTATCAACAGACTCTTTCAATTGCTGAGGATCCTTGGAGTTGAGGCTGTAGCCTAAGCTATTGAGTCCAATCCCCATGACCTCACGCGCCCCATCGTACATCATAATGTCATTCTTGTACTCTGGTCTCCATAGATCAGCCCAGTGTTCTGGGGCCTTGTCGACCATCTTGGTGTTGTAGATGATACCAAGAGTCCCCCAGAAGTAAGGAACTGAATACTGATTGTCCGGATCAAAATCCAGGTTCAGGAAACGAGGGTCGATATTGTCTAAGCCTTTCAGTTTAGACTTATCCAACTTTTCAAGCAGGTTCTCGTCCATCATCTTGGCGATCATGTATTCACTTGGGATAGCAATATCGTAAGCCGTCCCCCCTTGCTTGATCTTGGTGTACATGGCTTCATTGGAATCAAATGTATTGTATTGGACTTGAATGCCTGTCTCCTTGGTAAATTCCTTGAGCAATTCTGGATCGATATAGTCTCCCCAGTTGTAGATGACCAACTTGTCACTGTCTTTTGGATTGGTCTTGGCTTCAAGACGGGCACTTAGTCCCGCTAACACGAGGATGACCACGACAATCCCTAGCAAGAATGAATAGAGTTTTTTCATACTGTCTCCTCCTTCTCTCTAGTGATGAAGTAATAGCCGACCACCAGTAAGATACTGAAGAGGAAGACCAAGGCAGAAAGGGCATTGATATTCAACGAAATCCCTTGACGAGCCCGTGAGTAGATCTCAACAGACAAGGTCGTAAAGCCATTTCCTGTGACAAAGAAGGTCACCGCAAAGTCATCCAAGGAATAGGTAAAGGCCATAAAGTAACCAGCGATGATGGCAGGTGTCAAATAAGGAAGCATAATCTCCTTCAACATCTGTACCTGAGTAGCTCCTAGGTCATAGGCCGCATTGACCATATCACGGTTCATTTCCTTCAAGCGTGGCAAGACCATCAAGACCACGATTGGAATAGAAAAGGCCACGTGACTCATCAAGACAGAAGCAAAGCCCAGCTGGAACTTGATGGTCGTAAAGAGGATCAGGAAGCTAGCTCCGATCATCACGTCAGGTGCCACCATAAGGATGTTATTGATGGACAAAAATGGTCCTTCAAACTTCTTCTTAGACTGGTAAATGTAGATCGCCCCAAAGGTCCCAATAATAGTCGCAATCAAGGCTGATAAGAAGGCTAAGAGGAAGGTCTGTGAGAGGATCAACATGAGACGAGTATCCTCAAAGAGACTTTGGAAATGCTCCAAAGTAAAACCTGTAAAAGCATTCATATCCCCGCCAGCATTAAAGGCATAGGCAATCAAGTAAAAGATTGGTAGATAAAGGAGCAAGAAAATCAATCCTAAATAGATACGTGAAATCTTTTTCATCGTTCACTCCTTTCTCTCGTTACCCACATGACTAAGAGCATAGCAAGGATCAAGACCACCCCAATGGTGGATCCCATTCCCCAGTTTTGCGTCGTAAGGAAGTGCTGCTCGATGGCAGTCCCAAGGGTAATGACCCGGTTTCCTCCGATCAAACGCGTCAACATGAAGAGACTCAAACTTGGAATAAAGACTGATTGGACACCGGAGCGAACCCCGTTCATAGACAGTGGGAAGACAACTCGACGGAAGGTATCCCACTTGTTAGCTCCTAGGTCATAGCTAGCATTGATGAGGTTTGGATCCAAATCATCCAATACATTGAAGATAGGAAGAATCATAAAAGGCAACTCAATGTAACTAGCAACAAAGATGAAAGAAAAGTCCGTAAAAAGGATCTGTTGCGGACCGATTCCGATGAAGCTCAAGAATTGGTTAATAGATCCCCCTTGACCAAAAATCCCGATAAAGGCATAAGCCTTGAGCAAGAGGTTGACCCAGGTCGGAAGGACAATCAGCATGAGCCAGAGTTGGCGATGTTTGAGCTGAGTCAAAAAATAAGCTGTAGGGTAAGAAATCAAGAGCGTCACAAAGGTGACGATTCCAGCATAGAGAATGGAGTTAAAACTCATCTTGAGGTAGGTCCAATTCTGCGCTGTAAAAAAGGTTTGGTAGTTCTCTAAGGAACCTTGTCCTTGGACATTGACAAAGGATTGCCAAATAATCAAAACTACGGGAGCCAAGACAAAGAGGAGGATCCAGAGAAAGTAGGGAACCACAAAGAGGTTAGAGGTTGTTTTCTTCATCTCTTTCCTCCTCGATGGCATTGATCAATCCGGCTTCTTGCTCTTCCACTTCTACGTATTCTTCGATCCGAGCATCAAACTCTTCTTCCGTTTCATTGAGACGCATGACGTGGATATCTTCTGGCTCAAAGTCCAGACCGATTTCCTCACCCACGATAGCCTTACGGGTTGAGTGGATCATCCACTCATTGCCCAATTCATCATAGGCGATGATCTCATAGTGTACCCCACGGAACAGTTGGGTATCCACTTTTACCTGGAGCTTACCTTCTTCGGGCAGGGTGATTCGCAAGTCTTCGGGACGAATGACGACTTCGACCGGTTCGTTTGGTCTCATCCCTCCATCGACTGACTCAAAGCGTTTACCGTTGAATTCTACTAAGTAGTCTTCAATCATGATCCCTGGAAGGATATTGGACTCACCGATAAAGGTCGCAACAAAATGGTTAATGGGCTCATCGTAGATATCAACTGGCGTTCCTGATTGGACGATTTCTCCTTCGTTCATGACAAAGATCCAGTCACTCATCGCTAGCGCTTCTTCCTGGTCGTGGGTTACAAAAACAAAGGTAATACCCAAGCGTTGTTGCAATTCACGGAGCTCATACTGCATGTCAGTCCGTAACTTCAAGTCAAGGGCAGACAAGGGCTCATCCAAGAGGACTACTCGCGGTTCATTGATAATCGCCCGTGCAATGGCTACCCGCTGGCGTTGACCACCAGAAAGTTTCTGGATGGACCGTTTCTCAAAGCCTCCCAATTGCACCATCTTGAGGACTTCTGTTACTCGTCTCTCGATTTCAGACTTGTCGACTTTCTTCAAACGGAGAGGGAAAGCAACATTCTCAAACACATTCATATGTGGGAAAAGGGCATAGGATTGGAAGACGGTATGGACGTCCCGTTTATTGGTCGGTACATCATTGATCCGAACACCATCCAAGAGGACATCTCCTGTCGAAGCGTCTAATAAACCAGCAATGATGTTCAGAATCGTTGATTTACCAGATCCTGAAGCACCGAGGAGGGTATAGAATTTCCCTTCTTCCAACTCAAAGTTGATGTCTTTGAGAACCACTGTATCACTGTCTTCAAATACTTTTGAGACATTTCTAAACTCAATAATTGGTTTTTTCAATTCACATAAATTCCTTCTTTTTCATGCGTTTCCTTCTGAGACCAACCATTAGTCTCATAGGCTGACGAGCGGACCCGTCAGACCACCAACACCTCTCGGGGACTTATAAGACTGCCCCACCTATTTTCGGTATCGATAGGCACTCACCCCCCTTCTAAAGTAGGAAGGGTCTACCCTATAGTAGCCCCTATTCCATCTCGAACCGTTAATTTTTCCCAATAATACGGACTTCGCGCTCCAAGGTCACCCCAGCTGATTTTTCAACTGTCGCAATGACATGGGCAATCAAGTCTTCATAATCTTTGGCAGTACCATGATCGACATTAATCATAAAGCCGGCATGCTTTTCAGAAACCTCCACGCCACCAATTCGATGCCCTTTCAATCCTGCTTCACTGATCAATTGACCCGCAAAGTGCCCGACTGGTCGTTTAAAGACCGAACCACAAGACGGATACTCAAGTGGTTGCTTAAGCTCACGCAAATGAGTCAGGCGAGCCATTTCTTGATCGATCTGATCATAATTACCAGGTGCTAAGGCAAACTTGGCAGAAATCACTACGTCACCAGTTTCTTGAATCTTGGAATGGCGATAGCCAAAAGCTAATTCTTCTGCTGTTAAGGTTTTAATTTCTCCTTCTGGCGTCAAGACCTTACATGATTGAAGAATATGGGCAATCTCACCGCCATAGGCACCAGCATTCATATAGACTGCTCCACCGATGCTACCTGGAATCCCACAAGCAAATTCAAAGCCTGTCAAGCTATGGTAGCGGGCTACATGAGTCACATCAATTAGCTTAGCTCCCGCCTCCGCTTCAATCACATAGCCATTGACTCGGACGTCATGGAAATGATCAAACATGATCACAAAGCCTTCAATCCCACTGTCACGGACGATAATATTGGAAGAATTCCCCAAGACCATCCAAGGAATTTCCTGAGCATTAGCAAAGGTGACAATTCGTTTTAATTCATATTGATTGCGTGGAAAGGCTAAATAATCTGCCGCTCCTCCAACCTTGGTATAGGTGTATTGTTTGAGTGGCTCATTGAACAAAATCTCAATACCAGCCAACTCCTCTTTGATATGCTTTAGGATTTCCATCTCACAACTCTCTTCTATACGTTATCTTATCCATTATAACAAAAACTAGCCCACTTTTCGACCCAGAAGTAAAAAACAGAAGCAGCCAAAGGACCGATTCTGTTTTAATTCTTTAAACAAGGGTTAATTGAATTAGCCAATCTTACGTGCAATGCCACGTGTCTTATGAGTGGACAAGGCTGAACTAATGGCAACACCACCCCCAATAATAGTGAAGACTGCCAACATAAAGAAGTTAAAGAAGTATTTTTCAGGTGCTTCACCATTTAGAACAAGGGTATTGATCAAATCAAATCCATCACTAAAGTCGACTCCAAGTTGCTTAACTGCTTCTAAAGCGTAGTCAAATTGTTGCACGAGAACGATAGTCACTAACAAGAGAATGCTAGAAATAACTGCTCCAAGTTTACTAAATTTCTTCCCTAAGATTTCATAGCCTTTGACAACACAGATACCAAGGATAAAACCAGCATAAAAAGCTACGTAGCCGAGGCGGGCAATGAAAAGAGTAACAGCTCCTCCGATAATGGCACCAATAAAGGCACCGACTGTTCCAAGAAGGACATTTTCTTTCTGACTATTATACGAATCCGTTTCAATCTTCAGTTGAGTACTGAGCTCTTGGAAGCTATCTTCGTTCATCAAGAAGAGGGAATCTCCAATCTGATAGAGACCAACTGGGCCTTTTTCACCAGAGTAGCCACAAACAGTGTAGAAGCCATTGGTTTGCAAAAATTGCAGGATTTCTGTTAAGGCTTGACGAATGTTTTCAATTGTTTTTGCTTTAGTCATTCCAGCTTTTACAGTGAAAGTTGTGACATATTGGTTGAGGCTAATGCTCTTCAAAACAGAAGAGTCTTTCACCATTTGATGCAATTGAGCCGCTGCTTCTTCTGCATCATCACGTGAAACAGAAAGCGCAATGCTGAAGACATTTTTTGTGTCTGTTTCACTCATTAAGAAGAAATAGCCAGAGTTCTCCCCATAAATAGATGAAGTTTCAGGATCATACTGGAATCCAAGTTCCGTAGCAAGTTGATGACGTTCAAAGTCTTTCATTAGAATTACAATCTCCTTTACAATTCTATCTATCTTACGAATAATTGTTTATTATCCTAAAATAATTTGATAGACAAATGATTTATAGAACTATTTTATCATAGATAAATAAAATTAGATAGACTAATTTAGCCTATCTAATCATTTTTTCAACAAATCAGGATTCGCTGCCCTCAATCTTCACACCAGTTGTGTCAATTTTTAAAGAGAAGACCTGACCATTTAAGTCCTTAGATTCCAAGTCTTTGGCAAAGGCTTCTGCATGTTCAACAGGGAGTAAGGTCATAATAGTTGGACCTGCACCAGAAAGGTAAGTGGCATAAGCACCGTGTTGATGTGCAACTTCTTTCACCTGAGGGAACTCTACAACCAACTGTTGGCGGTAGCGTTCATGGAAGCGATCCGCTTCGATAGCTTTCCCTGCGACTCTCAAGTCTCCCTTAGCAAGGGCGGCAATAGCCACGTTTGCGATTGCACTAGCTGCAACAGCCTCCTTATAAGTCCACTCACTTGGAAGGACATTTCGACTATCGCTGGTCTTGAGTTCGTAATTGGGAACAAAGGCTACCAAAGCACATTCAGGGAAGGGAAGGACCAAATGATTGGTCTGCTGATCCACATAGCTCGCTACGACCAGATTTCCAAAAATGGCTGGCGCTACGTTATCCGGATGACCTTCGATTTTTGTCGCAATTTCTAGTTTATCTTCATCACTTAGGGTTAGCTTGCCCAGTTGATTTGCCAACTCAATCCCCGCTACGATAACAGAGCTGGATGACCCCAAACCACGCGCCAAAGGCACTTCACTGGTCATCTTGAGACGATGAGGAGGCAAATCAGATGCAACTTGGAGAGCGGTTTGAAGCAAGAGATTCTCTTCATTGCTTGGGATTTCCTCTCCCAAGTCATGTTCAATCCACCAGTTTTCTTGAGCTTCTAGCACATCAATGGTCAAATACTTAGAAACAGCGATTCCAACAGAATCAAATCCTGGACCGACATTGGCACTGGTCGCTGGTACTGTAATTCTCATCTTATTCTCCCAATACTTTAAAGGTATTCAACAAGGTAAAGTCAGCTTCAGCATCAATTTTCTCAATGATGTGGTGCAATTGTGTTTGATTCAATTGGTGAGTGATAATCACAACACGAGCCACAGAATCTTTGGCACCTGCTTGGAGAACCTGCTTAAAGGAAACATCTTCTTGGTTGAAAATTTGTGCCAACTTGAGCAATTGTCCCTTCATATCTGGAGTTTGAATAGAGAAGTAATAATCACTCTTCACATCTTCTGGTTTAGCCAATTGCACAGGACGGCTGTATTCGTTAAAGGCTTTTCCAATTGTTCCCTCATTGAGGCGACGAACAATGCGAATAATGTCAGCGACTACACTAGTGGCTGTTGGTTTTTGACCTGCACCAGGACCATAGTACATGGATTCCCCGATTCCGATAGACTCCACATAAACGGCATTCATGACACCATTCACGCCTGCTAGTGGGTGTGCTTTTGGTAAGAAGGTTGGAGTTACTTCTGCTGAGAGACCTGAAGGAGTTTCTTCGATAGATCCCACCAATTTGATTACATAGCCTAAACTTTGAGCCACAGCAACATCCTCAGGAGTAATGTTGCGGATCCCCTTATGACCTACTTGGTCAAACTGAACGTTCATCCCAAAAGCAAACTGGCTCAAAATCACCATTTTGTAGGCTGCATCAATTCCATCTACGTCATTGGTTGGGTCACTTTCCGCATAGCCCAACTCTTGAGCCTTAGCTAAAGCATCTTCATAAGACCAGCCCTCTTCGACCATCTTGGTCATCATAAAGTTGGAGGTTCCATTGACTACACCCAGGACGCGAGTCACTTTATCTGCAGCGAGAGAGTTTACCAAGGTCCGAAGAATTGGAATCCCTCCAGCTACTGCTGCTTCATAATAGAGGGCAACGCCATGCTCTTTGGCAATCGCAATCAACTCAGCTCCATGAACAGCAAGCAAATCTTTATTAGCTGTTACGACATGTTTTCCAGCTTGAAGAGCACGGGTAATAAAGGTCTTAGCTGGCTCAATTCGACCCATCAATTCAACAACGATGGCAATGTCTTTGTCTTCAATGATCTCATCAACATTTGTTACAAAGTTAAAGTCATTCCCTGCAGCTAATAAGCGGGCTTTCTCTTCTTCATCCTTGACAAGAACTTTAGCTACTTCAATTTCAGACTGAGCAGCTTGGCTGATCTTCTCATGGTTTTCTTTTAATAAAAATGGTACGCCACTGGCAACAGTACCAAATCCTAGTAAGGCAATTTTTACAGACATGTTGGTCTCCTTAAAAATCTAATATAGTCTATTATATCAAAAACAAACCCCTTCTGACTAGTTCTATGGTTCTCTTCCTTTAGAAGAACACTTCTTTTCCGGATTAAAACCTCCACATCAACGCAACTCCCAAATCATTCCTTCAAAAGTCAAGGATATTCCCCGTAATTTTACTCTATTTGTAACTTTGTCTTAAAGAGATTTCCTGCCCCTATGATATAATGATAATGAATTAGAAAGGGGTCTCTATGAATCACCGAAAAAGACATGTCCCAAAGAAAATACGATTGCTACTAATTTTAAATGCTTTTCTCCTATCCTGCATCTTCATTTTAGGTATCTTCCTATTGATACGAGTTGTAACAACTCCAGGTGTAAACAAACAAGAAGCAGAAACAAGCCAGACTGCGAAACAGACAGGCTCCACTACTAAATGGGTAAAACAAGATCAACCTGTAAAAATTCCAATTCTCATGTACCACGCTGTTCACACGATGGCTCCTTCTGAAGAAGCCAATGCTAATCTCATTGTGGCACCAGAAACCTTTGAGAGTCATCTCAAAGCTCTTAAAGAAGCCGGCTACTATACCTTGACGCCTGAGGAAGCCTATCGGGCACTCACTAAAAATGAACTGCCTGAAGGGAGAAAAGTCGTTTGGTTAACGTTTGATGATGGAATTGCTGACTTTTATACCATAGTCTATCCACTCTTAAAAAAATACCAAATGACCGCAACCAACAATATCATTACTTCCTTTTCTGACGAGGAAAGACCCAGTGTTTTAACCTTCGATCAAATCAAAGAAATGAAAGCGCAAGGTATGACCTTTGAAAGTCATACGGTATCTCACCCAGACTTGGCTCAATCAGATAGCTCTCGTCAGGAATCTGAACTCGCAAATTCCAAACAAGTACTAGATAAGAAACTCCATCAAACCACTACCACCATTGTCTACCCTGCCGGTCGCTACTCTGATGTCACCATGGAACTAGCAGAAAAAAATGGCTACAAAATGGGCTTAACGACCAATAATGGACTAGCCAGTCTAGATGATGGCCTTTACTCACTAAATCGCCTGCGAATCTTACCGACTACGACAGCAAAAAACCTACTTGCAGAAATGCAAACCAATCCATAAGTACAAAAAAGCACGAGTCCGAATGACTCGTGCTTTCGTTCTCCATAATGGAGGCTTTTATTTCGATTTGATGTAGTTCACACCATCTGCTTTCGGTGCAACCGACTTACCAAAGAAGGCTGCTAGGACAATGATGGTCAATACATACGGGGCAATACGGAGGTAAACTCCTGGAATATGGGCAAGGAAAGGAATCTGCGTAGATACAACTGCCAAGGCTTGTGAAAGTCCAAAGAATAGACTGGATAGCATGGCACCGATTGGGCTCCATTTACCAAAAATCATGGCCGCTAGGGCGATAAATCCTGGTCCCACAATGGTAGTGGCAGAGAAATTGACAGAAGCAGATTGTGCATACAAGGCACCCCCAACTCCTCCTAAGAATCCAGAGATGAGCACACCATAGTAACGCATGAGGTAAACATTGATACCGAGGGTATCCGCAGCTTGAGGATGTTCACCAACTGAGCGAAGGCGAAGACCGAATTTCGTCTTAAACATGATAAACCATGCTACAAATGAAAATGCAATCGCTACATATCCCATTAAGCTAGTATTCTTGAAGAAGATATCACCAATGACAGGAATATCAGACAAGAAAGGAAAATCAAATTTACCAAATGACAAATCGATATTGTTGGTTTGACCTTTTCCGTAGATGGCTTTTACCAAGAAGACGGCTAAGGCAGGAGCCAACAAGTTCAATACCGTACCACTAACCACATGGTCAGCACGGAAGTTAATAGTCGCTACCGCATGGAGCGCGGAGAAAATAAGACCAACCAAACCGCCTGCAAGGAGAGAAAGCCAAATTGTCATGCCACCAAGAGAGCCAGCAAAAGTCAAGTTAAACACGACTCCTGTGAAAGCTCCCATAACCATGATCCCTTCCAAACCGACATTAACGACACCAGCATGTTCGGAGTAGGCACCTCCGATACTAGTGAAAATGAGGGGAGCAGCATAGACCAGCATATTCGATACAAGAATCGTTAGTATAGCAACAATATTCATCCTTACTCTACTCCTTTCATTTGTTTTTTAGGCTTGATGTATTTTTCGATAATATAGTGAGCACTTACAAAGAAGATGATTGAAGCTGTCACAATATTGACAAGTTCTGGTGGAATAGTCGCTGTGGTCATACCTGGCGCACCTGTTTGCAAGGTTCCAAGCAAGAAGGCCGCAAAGACAATCCCAATAGGAGAATTGCTAGCAAGGAGAGCCACTGCCATCCCATTAAATCCAACAGCCAAGGAACCAGCTTGAACATAAACGTTCTGGAAGGTACCAATCCCTTCTACAGCTCCTCCAATCCCACAAAGGGCACCTGAAATCACCATGGAAAGGATGATGGTACGTTTAGCTGACATCCCTGCATAGTCTGAAGCATTCGGGTTGAGACCAACGGAACGGATTTCAAAACCAAGTGTTGTTTTCTTAATAATGAACCAAATAACTGCAACAGCAATCAAGGCGATAAAGATACCGATATTCATCCGTGACTTAGTCAATTCCGTCAGAAAGCCTAAACGATAACTTGCATTTGCCCCAACTGTAATACTGGATTCAGAATCGACCATGAACTTTTTAGGGAAGTTCCGGATAATTTCATTTCCAGCAAACAGTACGATGTAGTTCATCATAATAGTAACGATGACTTCACTCGTCCCCAAAAATGCTCGCAGAAGTCCTGGAATCAAACCAATGAGACCACCGGCAATTGCAGCCACAAGGACCGTCAAAGGAATCATTAGGATACGCGGAATATCTGGGAAGGACAAAGCAAACCATACTGCCGCAATCCAACCAGCTAAGGCTTGTCCTGGTAAGCCGACATTGAAAAATCCAGCTCGACTGGCTACCGCAAATCCGAGAGCGATCAAAATCAGCGGCCCCATAGTACGGAAAATTTCACCCACATTTTTAATGGAACCAAAAGCTGTCTTGAAGAGTTCTTCATAACCCCAAAGAGCATCATAACCAAAGATCCACATGATAATGGCTCCGAGGATGATTCCTAGGATTACAGAAATAAAAGGAATAGCAATTTGTCTTGTATTTTTATTCATTTGAAGCCTCCTTGATTTCTCCACCAGCCATAAGAATACCAAGCTCTTGTTTGTTGGTCTCAGATGGCTTCACAATACCTTGGATTTTTCCATCATGAATAACAGCAATCCGGTCGGATAGATTTAGAATTTCATCTAATTCGAAGCTGACAACGAGGACGGCTTTCCCTTTATCACGTTCACCAATCAAACGTTTATGGATGTACTCAATCGCACCAACATCCAAACCACGTGTCGGTTGGCTAACGATTAACAAATCTGGATTCCGATCAACTTCACGAGCAATAATGGCCTTTTGTTGATTTCCTCCTGATAGAGCACTTGCTGGCACAATCTCGTTGGCTGCACGAACATCAAATTCTTCCATCAACTTGCGGGCATAGGAATTAATTTGATTGTAATTTAAGACACCGTTTTTGCTAAGTGGTTCTTTGTAGTAAGTTTGAAGTGCGATGTTTTCAGAAAGCATCATTTCAAGCACAAGACCATCACGATGACGATCTTCAGGCACGTGGCTGACATTCATTTCAGTAATCTTACGTGGGGAAAGTCCAACAACTTCTTGTCCCTTAATTTTGATACTACCTGATTTGACTTTACGGAGTCCGGTAATAGCCTGAATCAATTCACTCTGACCATTCCCATCAATCCCTGCAATCCCGACAATTTCGCCTGCACGAACATCAAGAGATAGCTCTTTGACCGCAGGAACACCACGGTTTTCATTCACGACTAAATCAGAAATTGCAAGAACCACTTCTTTAGGCTGTGCTTCTTCTTTTTCTGTTACGAAAGAAACTGAGCGCCCAACCATCATTTCTGCCAAATCTTTATTGGTAGCACCTTCGATACCAACGGTTTGAATAGATTTACCACGACGAATAACTGTGACACGGTCTGCAACGGCACGAATTTCATCTAGTTTGTGAGTGATAAGGATGATAGATTTCCCTTCTTTAACAAGGGTTTTCATGATTTCCATCAACTCCAAAATTTCAGCAGGAGTTAACACTGCAGTAGGCTCGTCGAAAATCAGAATATCAGCTCCGCGATAGAGCGTCTTCAAGATTTCTACACGTTGTTGAGCACCGACAGAAATATCTTCAACTTTTGCGGTAGGATCCACAGCTAAGCCGTAGCGTTCTGACAACTCAAGGATATCTGCATTAGCTTTTTTCAAATCTAATACACCTTTATTAGTAACTTCGCTACCAAGAATGATATTTTCTGCAACAGTGAAAGCTTCCACCAACATGAAGTGCTGGTGAACCATCCCGATCCCTAGAGAAGCAGCCTTTGAAGGAGAATCTAGTTTTTCAGACTTCCCATTGACCACAATTTCTCCGCTCGTTGGTTCCAAAAGACCAGCCAACATATTCATCAGGGTTGATTTCCCAGCTCCATTTTCACCAAGAAGTGCATGAATTTCACCTTTACGCAATTCGAGGTTGATTTTGTCGTTTGCGACAAATTCACCAAAGATTTTGGTAATTTCACGCATCTCAATGACGTTTTCGTGTGCCATTCGAATATTCCTTTCTAGAAAACTATATTTTATTTCAGTAGGACCTGCTAAACGAGTTAGTAAGTTCTATTGAGACAAAATGTCTCAACACCTCATAAAAAAGCGACCCAAGAAGGATGGATCGCTTCTGGAAGGTTTTATTTCTCAGGTGCTTTTACACTACCATCGATAATTTGTTTTTTAGCATCTTCTACTGCTTTTTTAGCATCTTCAGAAAGATTAGAAGTTGTCAAATCAACACCACCATCTTTCAAACCAAATGTGATCACTTTTCCACCTGGGAATTTGCCATCAGCAGTTTGAGTTGCGATTTCTTGAACAGTTTTACCAACTTGTTTCAAAGTAGAAGCCAATACGAAGTTAGATTCTTTACCATCTTTTGAAGTGTATTTACCTTCATCAACTTGGTCACGGTCTACACCAATAACCCAAACTTTTTCGTCTTCATTTTTCTTCTCGTTCAAGTCTTTAGCTTCCTTGAAGACACCAGCTCCTGTACCACCAGCAGCTTGGTAAATAACGTCAGCTCCTGCAGCGTATTGTGTCGCTGCAATGGTTCTACCTTTTTCAGGGTTGTTGAAGTCTTCAGCATATTGTACGTCTACTGAAATGTCTTTGTTTACAGACTTCACGCCTGCTTCAAATCCTTTTTCAAAACGAGTGATAACTTCACCACGTGCTCCACCGATGAAACCAACTTTGTTAGTCTTAGTTGTTTTGGCAGCAGCAACCCCTGCAAGATAAGCAGCTTCATTATCTGCAAAAACAGCAGATGCTACGTTCTTTTTATCTCCTACAACAGAGTCAATGATAACATAGTTGATATCAGCATTTTCATCTGCAGCAGCTGTAACAGCTGGAGCAAGTTTGTAACCAACACCGTAAACTAATTTGTAGCCGTTTGTAGCAGCTTGGCTGAAGTTATTCGCGAAATCTGCTTCACTTGTAGATTGGAAGTAAGTAAAGCCGTTATCTTTAGAAAGACCGTTTTCTTTACCCCAAGCTTGTAGACCTTCCCATGCAGATTGGTTGAATGATTTATCATCAACACCACCTGTGTCAGTAACGATAGCAGCTTTTAAATCAGTTTTTGCATCTGAAGAATCTTTGCGAGACGCACGATTTCCACATGCAGCAAGTCCGATTGCAGCGACAGTTACTAGACCTAGGCCTAACCATTGTTTCTTGTTCATTTCTGAACCTCCTAAATAAGATATGCAACTAAGTTGCGGATTAATGAAAGGGTCAATAGACCGCCTTTACAGATGTTACTAGGTAAGATCTGTAAAGGAATATGGAAGCAATTCCTTGACCGTCATCACGACCGTCGATTTATCTTTGGCTACCAGAGTAACCGGTAGGTCTGGCTCGAAAAATTCAGCCATCACCTGGCGACAAGCACCACAGGGTGAAACTGGTTTTTCCGTCTGACCATAAATAATTAATTCCTTAAATAAACGCTCTCCTTCTGAAACAGCCTTAAAGATGGCTGTCCGCTCGCCACAATTGGTCAAGCCGAAGCTCGCATTTTCAATATTGACGCCTGTATAAATCTTCCCCTCATCTGTCACAAGAACAGCTCCAATTGGAAAATGAGAATAAGGTACATAAGCATTCTCACTTGTTTTTACAGCTAGGTCAATCAACTCAGTAGTCGCCATGGGCTACTTCTCCCTTCATGATGGCTACTCCAGAGGAAGTGCCGATTCGGTTAGCACCCGCTTGGATCATGGCTTGTGCATCCTCATAGCTACGAGTACCTCCAGATGCTTTCACTCCCATATCCGGTCCAACAACCTGGCGCATGAGGGCAACATCCTCAACAGTTGCTCCTCCAGTAGAGAAACCAGTTGAAGTTTTGACAAAGTCTGCTCCTGCCAATTTGGCAATCTGGCAAGCCACTACTTTTTCAGTTTCAGTTAACAAGCAGGTTTCGATTATCACTTTTACCAAGCGATCACCACTTGCATCTACAACAGCCTGAATGTCCTCTTCTACTAATGTCAGATTTTTTGATTTCAAGGCACCGATATTGATGACCATATCGATCTCATCGGCTCCATTTTGGATGGCATTTTGAGTTTCAAATGCTTTAACAGCTGGTGTATTTGCGCCAAGAGGGAAACCAATCACTGTACACACTTTTACATCTGAATCCCGAAGTCCTTCTGCAGCGAAGTTGACCCAGGTCGGTTGGACACAAACACTTGCAAAATCATATTCTTTCGCTTCTTCGATCAAAGCCTCGATTTGTTCTTGTTGTGCATCAGGTTTTAATAATGTGTGGTCAATATATTTGTTTAATTTCATTAATAAATCTCCCCCAAATGAATTACGAAACAATTTCAATAATTTCTGAAACGCTTACAACCTTGTCTAGTATTTTAACATTTTTTTGGAATTCTGCAATGGTTTTTTGACTAATTTCTAAATTTGTATAAATAGTTGCAACAAGGTCGCCTTTTTGAACAGGATCCCCAACTTTCTTAGCAAAAACAATCCCTGTTTCATAATCTAAATCATCTGATTTGACTGCTCTGCCAGCCCCAAGACGCATAGCGAAGAGTCCGTGTTCCATCGCAGGCAAGGCTGCAATATAGCCATCCTCTTCTGCATAGACAGGCACTTGTTCTTTTACCTGAACTGGACGATAGAGATCGTCTAAATCTCCACCTTGAGCAAGGACCATTTCTTCAAACTTCTTCAGTGCTTTGCCAGCTGTCAGATGCTGCTTGATTTCTTCCAAGCTGGCCGTCACCCCGCCGAGTTCAAGCATAATTTGAGCCAATTCACAAATGAAGTGAGTCACATCTTCTCTGCCTTTGCCTTGAAGAATATCTAAGGCTTCAAGAATTTCGAGACGGTTCCCGATGCTGGTTCCTAAAGGCTGGCTCATATCCGTCAAGACAGCAATGGTCTTACGACCAACAGCATTACCAAGATCCACCATGGTACGAGCCAGTTCACGCGCCTCTTCAATGGTCTTCATAAAGGCTCCTTCTCCAACGGTGACATCGAGAAGGATGGCATCCGCTCCAGCCGCAATCTTCTTACTCATGACCGAGCTGGCAATCAATGGAATTGTATCAACCGTCGCTGTTACATCCCGAAGTGCATAGAGAAGCTTATCCGCCATGACCAATTGGTCCGACTGTCCAATGACAGAAAGGCCAATCTCTTGTACTTGTTTAATGAACTCTTCCTGGGTCCGCTCAATTTGGAATCCTTTAATGGATTCTAGCTTATCGATGGTCCCCCCTGTATGTCCAAGACCACGACCGCTCATCTTGGCAACTGGGACGCCAAAACTAGCCACTAGAGGTGCCAGTACAATTGTTACTTTGTCCCCTACACCACCTGTTGAGTGTTTGTCCACCTTGATGCCTTTAATAGCGGAAAGGTCGAATTGCTCCCCTGTCTCCACCATCTTCATGGTCAAATCTGAAATTTCTCGGGTCGTCATCCCCTTGAAATAAACCGCCATGGCAAAGGCAGCCATTTGATAATCAGGTACTGTTCCAGCCACATAGCCTTCGATCAACCAATGAATCTCATCTTTACTCAACTCAATGCCATCACGTTTTTTCTGAATGATATCTACAGCTCTCATGTGACTTTTTCACTCCTTAAAATATAATAACCTTTGTCTTTTTTGAGGATTTCACAATTCCCAAAGACTTCCTCCATTTTGGCCTTCGCACTTGGAGCTCCCTGCTTTTTCTGGATGACAATGGTTAAGTCTCCACCAGGATTCAAATGGTCAAAACTTCCAGAAAGCACTTCATGGACTACCTTTTTTCCAGCCCGAATGGGAGGGTTACTGATAATATGATCAAAACTTCCCTCAACCTGATCATAAACATTTGATTGAAAGATAGTAGCTTCGACCTTATTTAAAGCCGCATTTTTCTTAGCTAGATCTAAAGCCCGTGTATTGACGTCTACCATAGTAGCATGGATTCCTTGGGCCTTGACCAAAGAAAGCCCAAGTGGCCCATAGCCACAACCGACGTCTAAAATCGACTCCCCTTGCTGAAAAGACAGACAAGACAAGAGGACCTGGCTCCCAAAATCGATCATTTTCTTACTAAAAACGCCCGCATCCGTCAAAAATTTCATCTGCTCTCCTAGAAGGACCACATCTAACTCGTGGATATCATGTTGAGCATCTGGATGTTCATCATAGTACATTTTACTCATATTAGCATTATAGCATAATTTAACCTATTTTTAAATCGTTTACAGAAGATCTTAAAACTGATATACTAAAGGTCACTATGGAGGAAAGGCTTGCAATGGATAAAGAATTTCTACACTTCGAAAAGATCAATCGACAAACTTGGCAAAATCTCCACCGGAAATCAACCCCTCCTCTATCTGAAGAGGAATTGAATTCAATCAAGAGTTTTAACGACCTCATTAGTTTACAAGATGTGACAGACATTTATTTACCGCTGACACACTTAATCCAAATCTACAAAAAAGCGAAAGAGGATTTAGCATTCTCAAAAGGCATTTTTCTCCAACAGGAAAGTAAAAAACAGCCTTTTATGATTGGAATTTCAGGGAGCGTGGCTGTCGGCAAATCAACGACTAGTCGTCTCCTTCAAATCCTTCTTTCTCGGACCTTTTCAGATTCTACTGTTGAATTGGTGACCACCGATGGCTTCTTGTATCCCAACGCCACCTTGATTGAACAAAACATTCTCAATCGCAAGGGCTTCCCTGAAAGTTATGATATGGAGCTCCTTTTGGATTTCCTCAACCAGCTCAAAAATGGGCAAAGCTATCAAATCCCTGTCTATTCTCACGAGATTTATGATATCGTCCCTGACCAGAAGCAAACCATCCAAGCTGCGGACTTCATTATCGTTGAAGGGATCAATGTCTTTCAGAATCCCCAAAACGATCGGCTCTATATGACAGACTTCTTTGACTTTTCCATCTATGTGGATGCTGAGGTTGCCAATATTGAGTCCTGGTATATCGATCGCTTTAAAAAGTTGTTAGACCGTGCGAAAGATGACCCAAGCAACTACTACCACCGCTTTACTAAGCAACCTGAAGAAGAAGTCCTCGCCTTCGCTCATCAGGTATGGGAGTCGATCAATCTCTTAAATCTAAAAGACTATATCGAGCCCACCCGTAACCGAGCCGAACTGATCCTGCACAAATCTGCCAACCATGAGATCGACGAAATCTATCTCAAGAGATAAGAGTTTTAAGACAAAATGATCTTTAAAAAAATAGCGATTCGAATAAAAATTAGTTTGGGCTTGTCAAAAGAAAAGTTTTCAGATATAATAAGAGAGTTAGAATATCATTGGAGGTGAAAAAATTGGCAAACATTAAATCAGCTATCAAACGCGCTGAATTGAACGTTAAACAAAACGAAAAAAACTCAGCTCAAAAATCAGCTATGCGTACTGCAATCAAAGCTTTTGAAGCAAACCCATCTGAAGAACTTTACCGCGCTGCTAGCTCAGCTATCGATAAAGCAGAAACTAAAGGTTTGATCCACAAAAACAAAGCTAGCCGTGATAAAGCACGTCTTGCAGCAAAACTTGGCTAATCAAGCATTGCATACAAAATGAGCTCCTCGGAGCTTTTTTTGTTGCTTCCAAATGAGGAGAAGACATGAAAATTATGATTATCGGCTATTCAGGATCTGGTAAGTCAACTTTGGCTGAAAACCTAGTCCGCTACTACTCCATTCCCAAGCTCCACATGGACACCCTTCAATTTCAACCGGGTTGGATAGACAGTGACCGGGATTGGATGGAGCAAGAAATGAAACAGTTTCTCAGCGAGCATAGAGACTGGGTCATTGATGGCAATTACTCTTGGTGCTGCTATGAGGAGAGAATGGAGCAAGCCGACCAGATTATCTTTCTCAACTTCTCTCGTTGGAACTGCCTCTATAGAGGATGGAAACGATACCGCCGTTATAAAGGTCGGGTCCGTGAGAGTATGGCAGCAGGCTGCCCTGAACGCTTTGACTGGGAATTCATCCGTTGGATTCTCTGGGATGGACGAACAAAAACTACCAGAGAAAGGTATCAAAACATCCACTCCACCTACCCCGAAAAATTCATCTCTCTCAAGAATCAAAAGGAACTGGACCGTTTCCTAGATAAAGTAAAAAATGATCTACTGGAATCGAAGTAAACA
This sequence comes from Streptococcus intestinihominis, assembly GCF_046824975.1. Classification (NCBI taxonomy): domain Bacteria; kingdom Bacillati; phylum Bacillota; class Bacilli; order Lactobacillales; family Streptococcaceae; genus Streptococcus; species Streptococcus intestinihominis. The sequence continues at coordinate 90,471 of NZ_JBKQBL010000004.1, forward strand.
CTCGATCTAGTAGATCATTTTTCTTATTTTCTTTTCTTTTGAGGAAACAAGGGAAGACCTAAGGAAGCCATCTTCTCCGCCGGCACCTTCATGCCATCCTTAATCCACTTGGCTAGGACAGAGACAATGGCTGAGCTGAGGAAGGAATTCAAATAGCTAGCTGGTCCTTGTGAGGATTTCTGACTTTTACTCCTCTTTTCCAGAAATTCATAAACGGCCTTGGTAAGCAGTTTCTCAAAATTATAATCGACGGCCAAGCTGATAATGCGGGCTTCCTTCTTGGCCTCTTTAAAGAGATAGACCCAAATCTGGTACAAATCGGTCTTAAAATTATAGCCTTCCAAAGACTTAGTAATCTTAGAAACAGTTGATTGGAAGATGGATTCGAGCAATTCTTCTTTTGACTCATAATTTCGGTAAAAAGCTGCGCGAGAAACTCCTGCTCTCTCCACCAATTCTGAAATGGTAATCTTTTTCAAGTCCTTTTTATCCAACAACTGAAGTAAGGAAATCTCCAAGGATTCGCGTGTGATGGCATTGCTTTCTTGGTTAGACCGTTTTAAATTTTCTAAGGATTTTTCGGATATCTTTCTTTCTGCCATAACACTTACTTTCTATCTGTATCATCTGAATGTATCTGCTTTCAGAGAATGCAACTTCATGATATAATTGTAAAAAAAGACTAACTACTTGTCAATGTACAATTTTTTACATTTTGAGGTAATAAAAATGAAATGGAAAATTATTGCAGATTCTGGCTGTGATTATCGTACTTATGAAAGTGCTGCACCAGATACTAGCTTTGTTTCAGTTCCCCTTACCATCCAGATTGGTGAGACCATCTATACAGACGACGCCAAGCTTGATACAGATAAAATGATGGAAGATATGTATGCGACTACTACTGCTTCCAAATCAGCTTGTCCTAGTCCTGATGACTATATGAAGGCCTTCGAGGGTGCTGATAATATCATCGTTGTTACCATCACTGGTACTTTGTCTGGAAGCCACAATAGTGCTCAGGTCGCAAAAAAACTTTATCTAGAAGACCATCCTGCAAGCAATATCCATGTGATCGATAGTTTATCAGCTGGTGGTGAAGTGGACCTCCTCGTCCGCAAACTCCATCAACTCATCGCCCAAGACCTTGACTTTGATCAAGTGGTCGAAGTCATCACTAAATACCAAGAAAAAACCAAACTGATTTTTGTACTGGCTAAGGTCGATAATTTGGTTAAAAATGGTCGACTTAATAAAATTATCGGAACGGTTGTCGGCCTCTTAAACATCCGTATGGTCGGCCAAGCTAGCGATACTGGAACCCTTGAGCTCCTCCATAAAGCCCGTGGCCAAAAGAAAGCTATTTCCACTACTTTTGAAGAAATGCTCAAAGCCGGCTATAAAGGTGGACACATCACCATCGCTCACCGCCGCAACGATAAATTCGTAGAACAACTCTCTGCCTTGGTCCATGAAAAATTCGCCAATGCGGATATTGAAGTTCTTCCGACCTCTGGCCTCTGCAGCTTCTATGCTGAAGAAGGTGGCCTCTTAATCGGCTATGAAATTTAACAACAAATTATAAAAGACTGGAACTCATTCCAGTCTTTTATAATGTAGACAAACTATTTTAAAGTAAAATAAGTTAAGCGATTCTGCAGAAATAGAAATGAGTTCCAATTTTTAAATCGATTCAAAAAAATACCAAAACTTTCCGCTGTGAGAAAAGTGCCTGAAACAATAACGTTTCAGGCACTCGGAATTATTGAGACCTTAGGCTCAATAATTAGTCTTGGAACTTCGAAGAAGTTCGCTGACGTCCGTACTCACCTAAGGAAAGTTTTTAATATGACTTTGTCTTCAATCTGAAAGGCTAGAACTCATTCCAGTATTTTAAAATACAGATTCCCTTCGGTCAGGACCAAAGGGAATCTTTTTTATTCACCAATTTCTTGGTTAAATTTATAAAAAGTACGTTTATAGATAGAAACAGTTGCAAGAGCTCCTATAGTTGCAATGAGAAGATAAATCACACTAGCAATCAAGGTGGTGAAGGCCACAGCAGAGAGATAGAAAGCAAATCCTATCAAAATCAGCATGACGATAATAAAGATAAAGATTAATAAGCCTCTCAGGGCAGCATTCCCTCTGTTACGGTTCATCAGATCTGTCACAGTCGACCAATTAGTCGTTAAGAGCTTGTAATCACGTCGAAAAGCGATTACACTCAAACTCAAACTGGTCAAAAACCAAATCAACAGCATAGCTAGAAGGGAGAGGAGATGGACCCCAAAGTAGCAAGATACCCCTACTAAGAGCACGATCGGTAAAGCAGACTGAACCGAAAAGAGGATCCAAAATTTTTTAAAACAATAGCGTTTAAAGTCAATCGGAAGGGCACGGAGATAAGCGAAATTTTCCCGCTCCAAGGAGATTCCAATACTGGTCAAGCTTTCCACAGAGTTGAAGACTCCAATCATAAAAGCAATCAACGATAAAGGAAGCAGGTATTGGGGCGTGAGGTAGTTTTCAATTTGGAGGGAAGCTCGCGATGCTCCTAAAAACAAGCCAAATGTGAACAGATAAGGGAAAATTGCCATCATGAAGATAACCTGCGTCAGCAAGGTACCATCACTCAGAAGCCGTTTATGGTAGGAAACGGTAAAGCGATGAAAGGCCTTCTGATCTCCTAGCTTCATCTGACTGACCCGCTCCTTGACCGCATGGCTAGAAGAAACCTCAAGGGCAGCATCATAGAAATGAGACAAGACCTGACTTTTTACCAGCCAAAGGAGGACTGCTAGAACCAATACCCAAGCCAACATCCCCACTAGTGCAGCTGAATCCAAAGGATTCAAGATAAAGGTATGGAAGACCTCTATCGGAGGAAAAATGCTGGGTTGAGTGACCAAATCACCAGCTACCGAGTGCTCTGACTGGAGCATATTGATATAGAGATAGGCTCCAATGGAAATGAGACTACTCAATCCAATGATGAGGTTAGACACCAAACTCGTGTGTTTCTTAAAGACAGCTGATTTGGTAATCAGATGGGATAGGAACAAGGTACCTAAAAAGAGGATGGAGAGGAGAATCATGGCACAAAGAAGGCCAAGAAGGAGCCCCACCAAAACATTTCCCCCTGCTTGAATAGGAAGAATGATGAAATAACTCAGCATTGGAAGCAGGGCCATCAGGAGCACTAAGATGACCGAAATACTCTTTCCTGCAATTACCTCTGCATCCGAAAAGGCATAGGGACGGTAAAATTGTAAATCCTTGCTTTCGTAAAAAACATTGTAAAAACTCATCAAGCCTTGGGATATGGCTAAGAGCGCAAAG
>NZ_JBKQBL010000004.1:93865-99296 GCF_046824975.1 Streptococcus intestinihominis
AGCGTAATCATATTGACAAAGGGACCAGGGCTAGAGACAAAATCATTGGCACTAGAAAGTATCCCAAAAAGAAAGAGATAAAGGAGACCAATAAATATATAGGTCCGAATGGACTGGGCGGAAACATTGACCTTCCTAGTCGGATCCTTTTCCTGCTTCTTTCTAAATTTCGCTAATTGGGCGGGCTGAGTCGCATAGATAATGTTGACATCGACTAGGCGACGAACCATTTTAAGACGCATCTGGACTCACCTCTTCTCTTCGACCAGCCAATCCAAGATAAATGGACTCTAGGCTTTGTTCTGGGTGTTGTCCCTTTAATTCCTCGATGGTGCCATAAAAGATGAGATTCCCCTTCTTCAGGATGGCAATCTTATCACAGAGCTGTTCTGCTACTTCGAGGACATGGGTAGAGAAGATGACGGTATTGCCCTTGTCCGCATGCTCCCGCATCATCTGCTTCAGATCGTAAGAGGCTTGAGGATCCAAACCAGTCATGGGCTCATCTAGAACCCAAATGTCTGGATCAGATAGAAGAGCCCCGATGACAAAGACCTTCTGCCGCATCCCATGAGAGAAAGACTCGATGACCTCATAACGATGACTAGCAAAGTCAAACAGATGCAACAAATGCTCCAAGCGGTCATCACATTCCTGCTGGCTCATATCATAAGAAGTAGCGACCAACTCCCAAAATTCATTGGCCGTCAATCGAAGGAAGAGATCTGGCGAATCGGCTACGTAGCCAATTTTCTTCTTTATTTCCAAGCGATTGCTATAGAGGTCCTTCCCATCTACTAGGATTCTACCAGTCGTCGGGGTGATGACACTGACCAGGCTCTTAATGGTCGTTGATTTCCCAGCTCCATTATGGCCGATCAAGCCGACAATTTGCCCATCTTCAATGGTTAAGCTCAAATGGTTCAATGCCAGTTGACCATCGTAATCCTTGGTGACTCCTTGAAATTCAATCATAGATTCTCCTTCTCCTATTCCACTTCCCTAATGAAAGAAAGTGGTTACTTATTTTGCCTATATTTTAGTCCTCTTTTCCTCATTTGTCAATGGAAAACTTAAGTATTAAAGCAATTCTTCAAAGCGATAGAGAAGGCCAAACAGATAACTAGGAATGGTATCTAGGAGATCCTTCCTATAGACCCGCTCCCCTCTTTGATGGAGTTCCTTGCCCCAAGGTCCTAAATTGACTGCCGGAACTTGGATCTGGGCAATTTTTTCCAAATCCAACTCGTAGACTTGAGAAGGGGTCGCCAAACTATCCAAGACGACCTGATAGCTTGCTAGGTCTCTCTCCAAGGCGCAATAACTGGTGTCACAAATGCCCATGAAGTATTCCTCCACCTTCAGGGTCAGGCCGCATCTTCCTAAATAGTGGCGGTAATCATCCACCAGGGTGCCAATTTTGAGACTGGTGTTTGGTAAAGAACGACAGTTCATGGATGGGTAATAGGGTGGTGCAAAGCCAATGACAACCAATGGAGTCTTCTCCGCTAGGAAGTCTAAGTAAGCTTGGATCTGCTGGATGGCAATGGCCTGATAGCTGACTCCAGCTAAGAAAGCTTGGTAGGCCCTTTGCTCACATTGCTCTTGGAAGCTTGAAAATCCTTCCTTCTTTTGGCAACGATCCAGCAATTCTTGATAGCTGATCACTCTTGGCTGAGCTATCACATGTTCTTGGCCTGCTTGGTCCTGGAGGGACAGGTATTTGACGTAAAACTCATCAACCGCTTCCTGGCTCAACTCCTTGATGCGTTGCAGTAATTCCTGAGGGGACTTTTTCAGATGCAGCACACTGAAATAGCCAGCAGCATAGAGGACCGTCGATACATCATACTGGTCCTTCAAATCTCGCAGATAAGACCAAGAAGGAAGAGGAGACTGCTCTCCCAAAGCTTGGTCGGATAGGTCAGGATGGAGGTCCAATCTCGATGCAACTGCGATTAGGAGAGAGAGGGCGTTGATTCCTTTAAGAGGCTCCTTCATATGGGATAAGACACCCTGAGTCACGACGACTGGCATGAGCTTGCCGACCGTTCCGATGTGCAAGACCTTCTCCTGGTCACTAGTGGCTTCAAAGGGCTCTGAATCCACTGCTAAGACATAGTCCAAGTCAAACTCATCTTTTAACTGACAGAGCAAACTTAATGCTCCTCGCATCCCGCGTGAATAGGACTCCTCATCTCCCACAGAAAGGTAGAGGAGGTTGACCTGCCCGCCTTCTGGATCGGAGGCGTAGGCTTCTAAGACTCCCAGTTGGAGCGCTAAAGCCGCCTTCATGTCACAAGAACCTCGTCCAAATTGCCATTGGCCAGAATCTAGGTTCTCCTGCATTTCTGATCGAAAATCAATGCCCTTCAAGGCTTGAACCAGTGCCTCGGAATCCAAAGCTATAGGGGCTAGGGGACCGTAATCTTCTAAATCTACCGTATCGTGGTGGTGAAAAAGGATCACTGTCTTTTTCTTGCCCTTATCGACTAAGGCCCAATTGACACTGCGATGAAGATGGTCATTGGGAAGAGGGTAGCGACCAAAGTGCTGGGGGTGACTCTTGAAATATGGAATAGACCCAATTCGTTGGTCTAGATAGTCTTCTATCTCCCTTTCTGTCTCGGTATTAGTAAAGCTCGGTATGGACATTGCCTCTTGAAAAATGGTGGCAATTTGTTCTTGGAAATGTTCTATGGATCTCAATGAAAGCCTCCTTCTGATGGACTGGATCCTTTGGTATGCTATCACCCTTGGGCGATCAGTCTGGTATTATTGATCTTCTTTGCGACGGTAGACAACTTTCCACAAGCTAGTCGCAAGGAAGGTTAGCAAGCCATAAACTGTCCAGATATTTACTGTTTCTCCAGTTTCAGGCAAGTGAGCTTCCTCCTTTTCAGGCAAGCGAGCGACACTTTCCTCTCCTTGGCTTTTGCTTTCGCTGACGTGTGCTAATTGAGCCAATTCTTCTTTCTGTTCTTTACGGAAGTCCATTTGGTCTCGTCCGACTGGTGGTTGTTGTTCCAGATGACTAGCTTGATCAGCAACAGAGACCTTACCGGCTTCTTCCACTACAGTAGGCTTCTTCTTAGCGATTGGGAGAATACGATCTGCCAAGCTTGCATATTCGGTATCCTTTTCACTTGGCTGGTAGCGGAATAAGAGCGACCGACTAGCTTCGACAGTTGGGATGGTTGTTGAAATAGAGTCTGTTTTGAAGGTCACTTCATATGGATCCGCAAAATAGATATAATCCGGATCATAGGTGTGTAGACTCAAGACCAGACGATGACCTTTTTTCACTGTATACAAGTTTGGCTGCAAGTACATGGTGTAATCATGGAATTCATTTTCTTTCACATCGATGGACTTACTAGAGCTAGCAGAGTCATAGCGAGAAGCTGGATTGGCCAGATTCATCCACCCACGCGCAATTACCACACTCTTAACCTTGTGGGTCTTGTAACGTTTGAGAGGCAAGGTTTCAAGGTTGCTACCATTCCAGTAACCTGTCTCATCGATGGTTTCTTTTTCCAGTGTGCGCGTGCTGTAGCCATCTTTGTCATAGGTGATTTCTTCCTTAACGACATCAAATTCTTCATCGGAAACATCCATCAGGGTCGCACTGACATGGGCATGGTTCTTGTCTCCCTTGACAAAAGCTGCGCTAAAATGCACCGGAATATGACCTTTGATGGTCGTATCTTGGTCAACGGTTGCTGCATAGGAAGCTGCTACTTCGGAAGAATGGAAGGCCGCATCCTGGTTGCGTGTGGTCCAGTTGTTTCCCGTGCCATAGTAATCCCCCGTCACTGTTACCTCTTCCCGCTTAGAGTAGATCCGACCTGAGATAGCTTGATCTGTATCCCACTTGTCAAAGCGGTGCCACTTGCTAGGATCCAGATTGTCCTGAGCTGTTACTTGCGGGAGGTTTTCAATGCCATTTTCGATACCGTAGAGGTAATGGCTATACCAGAGATTCATCAGGTCATTAAAGGCTTGACCTGCCACTTCTGTTCCTGACCAACGAGTGGATGGATAGATGTGATTGCCTTGATGGAGCAAGACCTTGGCATCGATCCCTGCCTTCTTATAGGCTTCCAGCATAAGTTCGAAATGTTTAGGCTTGACATTGTCGTCATTGAGCCCTTGGATAATCAATGGTGCAGCTTTCAAATTGGCTGCGTTCAAGGTGTAGTCACGTTTGACATACTCTTCGTTGTAATTATGGCCATCCTTGTGTTGGAGCTCATTCAGCTTGGTAATATAGGCTGCATAGTAATCCTTGACCTTGTCCCAATCTTCCTTATCAAGAATACGGCCTGAGGTATAGACTGACAACCAAGAGAGGTCGTTGGAAGCTCCTGTATCAAGAGGAGATCCTTGGCTGTTAAAATGGTCATACCAGCTGGCAATCCCTGCTGCTGGCACAATGGTCTTGAGACCTTCGACTCCAGTAGAGGCTACACCGAAGGTCGTTGTACCAGCCCAAGACAAGCCTGTCATGGCCACATTTCCACTGGACCAGTCAGCCTTGATTTCACGGTTGCTGGTTTTGTCCGCATAGGCCTTACGCTTACCATTCAACCACTCAATGATGTTCTTGTAGGCCGCAATTTCTAGGTCAGATCCAGTCGTATTGATCCCATCAGAACCTTTGGATCCCAGACCACTACTGGTAACTACTGCATAACCCCGAACCAAGTAGTAATTGTACCAGTTGAGGTTTTCATAGTCATAGTGGGTATAGTCATCTGAGCTTTCACGCGGATTGACATAGTACCATTCTTTTGGATCTGCAGCCTTTGCCACTTCTTCTGTCGAGACTTCTTTGACTGCCTTTCTCTTTTCTGGCTTACTGTAGAGTTTTGCCATATCAAAGTTCCCACCTTCTTTCAGACCCAAGCCCTCAAGGGTGCGTTCTTCTGTCGTACCTGTTACGTAAGGACTGGCTTCAAAAATAGTCGGTGCTTTATAATCCCCCTTGACTGCTGCCTTAGGAACTTGGACCAAAGTTTTCACTAAGTCTGGCTTGCCATCTCCATCTGTGTCATAATCCGTCTCAACATAGACAATATAGCGGACAATGTCACTCTTTTCATAAGAATAATGCTCAATATTATCCCCCGGTGTAAATGGGAAGATCGGTTGGGCCCGTCCGTTCAAAAAGAGAGGTTCTTTGCGATCAGCGCGGTAGGCCGCATGGAGTTTTTTAGCCACCTCAACCATGGAAGCTAAGTTAGTCACTGGTGCCGTTCCTTCTGTATCCTCACTGATCATACCAAGACTTTTAGCAAAGGCCAAACGATCCTTATCAGTTGATCCTACTTGTCCATCTTTTGTCGACGCCCATTTCAAGAGCTGGTTGACAGCATCCGTCACAGTTGCATCCTTCTTAGCATCTTGCTCCTCAACAGGTTGACCAGTC
>NZ_JBKQBL010000004.1:99343-114159 GCF_046824975.1 Streptococcus intestinihominis
ACCTCTGAAAGTTCTCCCAGGGTCACCTTGGGAGCGCTCGAAAGAAGACTGGCATTTTTTTCTGATACAGCCACTTCAGGAGATGGACTTGTTTGAGGACTTGCACTAATCAGTTTGTCTGCAGGAGGAGAGACAGGATCCTTTTCTGCAACAACCTCCTTATCTGTCGACGTTGCTTGGTCGGCTACTGCTAGTGTTGCTACGGGGCTTGTAGCAGCTACTGGTATATTCGATTCAGGCTTTTGAGACGCTTCCTCCTTAGGAGAGAGGTCATCACTTGCTGGAACTTCATTTGAAACAGGAGAAGTTTCTGCTGTACTTGGCTGTCCCACATGAGAGGTCAAGGCTGGTTCTTGACTATTCGTAGCCACTTCCTCCGCCTGGACATGGCGCGCCAAAACAACTGGACTCAGTAACAAACTTGCAAAAACAATCGAAACAAGGCTAGATTTTTTCATATACAAACTCCTTTGAAAGGTGACGTTTTAACGGGTTATCCGAAACGACAATAAGTAGACAAGATCATTTTTCAATAGATGCAGTAAAAACAAACCCTCCTTTCAACAACTGCATCTCCTCCTGTCCGCAAGCTAGAATTCCTCTCATCTGGTATTCAGCTAGCTTTCAAACAGGATAACAATTTAACTGACAGCAGGGAAGATCCTACAGACATTCCTTCCTGTCAATCAAATGATGGAGACACTTCTTCGACTGATAGTCCCTTTTTAGACAGATTGAGCCAACTTGAACAAAACCGAAAAAAATAGTTCCTATTCATGAGGGCAAAATCCCCATTTGTCCCATGCGAGAGCTCGTTTCCATCCTATTTTTCTTTTATCCAATAAAGACAGCGTTTTCGAGAGTGCAAACCTTTGCCCTATCCTGTCATTTTTGGTAAAATAAGGCATTATTCACGAAAGATGAGAACAAAATGGAAAATCAAACCTTAATGCAATATTTTGAATGGTACTTACCTTCGGATGGCCAACACTGGTCCCGCTTAGCTGCAGATGCTCCTCACCTGGCAGATTTGGGCATTCGTAAAATCTGGATGCCACCTGCTTTTAAAGCAACATCTGCCAATGATGTCGGCTATGGCGTTTATGACCTTTTTGACCTTGGAGAGTTTGACCAAAAAGGGACTGTCCGCACCAAGTATGGATTCAAAGAGGACTACTTGCAAGCCATTCAGGCCTTAAAAGAAGCTGGAATCCAGCCGATGGCTGATGTGGTCCTCAACCATAAGGCAGCAGCCGATGGCCTTGAAAAGTTTGAAGTGGTCGAAGTGGACCCTAACGATCGGACCATCGTCTTGACAGAGCCTTTTACTATCAAGGGCTGGACCAAATTTACCTTTGATGGCCGAAATGGAGCCTACAATGACTTCCACTGGCACTGGTACCACTTCACCGGTACCGACTACGATGCTTCCCGCAATAAGAGTGGGATTTACCAGATCCAAGGGGAAAACAAAGGTTGGGCACAAGATGATCTGGTCGACAGCGAAAACGGCAACTATGATTACCTCATGTACGCTGATATCGACTTCAAACACCCAGAAGTGGTCGAAAACCTCAACCAATGGGCTGAATGGTTTATTGAAACAACTGGGGTAGAAGGCTTCCGTCTCGATGCGGTTAAACACATCGACTCCTTCTTTATGAAGAACTTCATCCAACAAATCACGGACAAATATGGAGACGATTTCTATGTATTTGGTGAGTTTTGGAATGGGGATGAACAAAGCAACAATGACTACCTAGCTAGCATTGACTATCAGTTTGACTTAGTCGACGTTGCCCTCCACCAAAATCTCTTTAGAGCTAGCCAAGAAGGGGAAAACTTTGATTTAACCACTATTTTCAATGGTACGCTCGCAAGCAATCATCCAGAAAGTGCTGTAACCTTTGTTGATAATCACGACACCCAAAGAGGCCAAGCCTTAGAATCCACCGTTAGTGAATGGTTCAAGCCTGCCGCTTATGCCCTCATTCTCCTCCGCGAGGCTGGACTTCCATGTGTCTTTTACGGAGACTATTACGGCATTTCAGGGGACTTTGCCCAACAAGATTTCCAAGCCGAGCTGGATCAACTCCTTCGTATCCGCAAAGACTTATCCTACGGTGAACAAAGAGACTACTTTGACGATCCTAACTGCATTGGTTGGACTCGCTCTGGAACGGAAGAGTCTGCTCCTATCGCCTGCGTGATTTCAAATGCGGCTGCATCTGCCAAACGCATGGAAATCGGCCAAGCATATGCAGGACAGACCTACTACGATGCCCTAGGAAATTACCAAGAACCCGTTCAAATCCAAGAAGACGGCTGGGCTGATTTCCCAGTCTCAGAACGCTCTGTCAGCGTATGGATTTTAGCAGACTAACTAGAAAATTTAATTGACTGAAGAGGCTAGGACAAAAGTTCTAGCCTTTCAATTGTCTTTGGATTGTCGAGCAAGACGCAGCGGTTGAGTGGGCTCTACTACGCTGATTTCATCAGCTTTTACAGCCCTACTCAACTGTGCGGAGGTGGGACGACGAAATCGAATTCTAACGAATTACCGATTTCTGTCCCACTCTCATTCTTATATTTTATAGCAAACCACAGGTCCATTCTAACACCTTAGGAAAGCGCTGTCAATTCCTTATCTTATTCTGTTAACAAATTCATAAAAAGAAAAAACTCGCCCACTTCCAACATCGGAAATGAACGAGTTTGATCCTCTAAGAAGCCAAGGGCTCCTTTTATCTTAGCTTAATTCCGCAACAATCGCTTTGAGTTGTTCTTTGGTGTGAACACCAGCGACTTGTTTCACCACTTGGCCATCTTTCTTGAACAAGAGTGTTGGGATAGACATGATGCCAAAGTTACGAGCAGTGTTTGGATTTTCATCCACATCCATCTTAAAGATTTTCAAGTCATCTTCATGGATCTCTTCTGCCAACTGTTCCAAGATTGGGGCCTGCATCCGGCAAGGACCACACCAAGTTGCCCAAAAGTCCACCAAGACCAAGCCTTGGCTAGTTTCTTGTTCAAATGTTGCATCTGTTAGTACGTGTACCATAGTTCCTCCTTTGATCAGTGCTTTCCACTAATCTCTCATTGATAGTTCTATTCTACACCAAAATTCAAGTTTTTAGAAATATTTGCTACGTTCTCAGCCTTGGACATCTTCTTTCTTTTTCTTCCAGAAAAGAAGGCTAGACAAGAGGAGGGTACCTAACCCATAGAATCCTATCCATTCCTCTTCAGTGCCTGTTTGAGGAAGCTGACCTGCTTTTTCTTGCGCTGCAACAACTGCTTTACCCGTCTCATAGACAAATGTTTGTCCATAAGCAACAGATAGAGATTCTGGTTTTGCAGTTTCTTTCTCAGCCGTTTTGACGAGAGGACGAAGATTTGTACTAGCAGGAATCTCTGATTTACCATATCTTTCAGGATCTGGAAGGACTGGCAGATGGTATTCTTCGATGTAATGAACTGCTGGTTCTACCAATTTAGCTCCTTGAATCTCTGGAAGGGCAGCATATGCTGTATCAGCTGCGTTAGGAAGATAAGTAGCTACTTGCGAACGCGTCCCTTCTACAGTCGGAATGGTCGCACGGATAGAATCTGTCTTGAAGGTGACTTCGTAAGGATTTTCAACGGTTAAGTCAGATGGATCATAGGTATTGAAGACTAGGGCTAATTTGTGGCCCTTTTTAACCGTATAGAGGTTTGGTTGGAGATGGACCGTATAGTCGTGGAATTCTCCAACTTTTGGCTCGATACTATTTCTTGAGCTGGCTGAATCATAGCCAGACTCAGGGTTGGCCAGGTTGATCCATCCTTTGGCAATGACCTTGTATTTAGTCTTAATGGTCTCAAACTCTGCTACAGAGAGATTAGAAAGGTTACTTCCCATCCAGAAGCCGTCTGCTTTTTTATCTGCTTTGACGCCACCGTTGCCGACCACATCAAATTCCTCATCAGAGACGTCGACTAAAAGGGCATTGATCTGGAAGTTTTTGCCTTTCCCCTTAGCCAGGGCTGCCTTGAAGTGCACAGGGATATGCCCTTTGATGGTAGTATCTTCTGTCACCTCTGACACAAAGGTCATGTTGGCTTTTGAAGAACCTTGACTCACAGTTTCGTTGCGTTTAGCAATCTCTATGCCAGCTCTTGCGTAATCACTTGAAATCGTCTCTTCCAAGCGTTTCGACTGGGCATTGAGGAAGAGGCGTTGTGAAGTCTTCCAGTTATCATAAGTGGTCCACTTACTTGGGTCATAGTTGTTTTGAGCCAAGACAGCTGGTAATTTGTCAACTTGATTCTCTACCCCGTACAAGTAATGACTAAGCCAGGTATTCAAAAGATCATAGAAATCTTGGCCATTGGCCTGAATACCATAACCACGAGACATGGCTGCTGGATAGACGTGGTCTCCCTGGTGGAGATAGAGCTTGACATTTTGGCCTGCCTTCTTGAGGGCATCGTACATGAGTTCAAAATGCTTGGTTTTAACGTTGTCATCATTCAAGCCGTGAACCAAGAGGGCGCTAGTCTTGAATTTTTCAGGATGAAGGGTATAATCCCGCTCCTTCCAGACATCGCTGTAATTGCGTTCGTGCGCATTTTGGTCCTTGTTGAGCTGGTTGATATAGTTGGCATAATTTTGCCAAATGCCTGCCCAGTCTTTTTCATCTAGGATCCGAGTACCGACATAGAGGGACAACCAAGATAAATCACTATATGGTGGGTTCCCATAAGCTGTTCCTTGACTATTGAAATAGTCATACCAAGAAGCGATCCCAGCAGCTGGAACGATGGTCTTCAAGCCTTCGACTCCTGTACTTGCCACACCAAAGGTCGTGGTTCCAGCCCAGGATAGACCGGTCATGGCAACATTTCCTGTGGCCCAGTCTGCCTTGATTTCAACATTGCTAGTCTTATCGGTGTAGGCCTTGCGCTTGCCATTGACCCACTCGATAATATTCTTAAAGGCATTGATTTCGAGATCAGAGCCTGTGGTGTTAAATCCTTCTGATCCCTTGGTACCAAGCCCAGCACTAGAGATAAAGGCATAGCCTCTGACCAAGAAATAGTCGTACCAGTTGAGATTTTCGTAGTCATAGATATACTCGTAGGGACTGTAGTAATACCAATCCGAAGCCTTGGCCTTCTTAGCTGCATCTACAGTTGACGAGTTTCCAACTGCTTGTCGTTTAGCAGGTTGCTCCCGCAACTTCTTCATATCATAGGAGCCATCTGTCGGCAAGCCCAAGCTTTTAAGAGTCACATAGTTCTCATCCAAGGTTCCTGCTACATAAGGACGCGCTTCCAGAATGGTCGCCGCCTTGAAGTCTCCCCTGGCAACTGCCTTAGGCAACTGGACAATGGCCTTGACTAGATCCGGCTTGCCATCCGCATCTGTATCGTAATCGGTCTCCACATAGACTGGGAAGCGGACGATTTCGCTATCCTCATAGTGGTAGTCTTCATCTGATTTTTCCCCAGTTGTATAAGGAAAGATGGGTTGAGCCCGCCCATTTAAAAAGAGAGGAGCTTTCTTTTCAGAGCGATAGGCATCATAGAGTTTCTTAGCAATGCTATACATATTGGTCAGCTCTTCTTGACTGACCTTGCGGTTCAAGTCCTCTTGAGTGCTGATCATCCCTAGACTCTTAGCAAATCGTTCCCGATCCGCAGCCGATTGACCGACCTGTTTGGAATCCGTCGAAGCCCACTGAAGCAATTCATCAACAGCATTTTGAACCGTTAATTCCTTATCCTTGAGCTCACTATTTGCCAAGCTTCCTGTATAAGAAGTCAAGGCTTGTCCTGTTGCTGGTGTTGATGTTTCCGTCGAAGCAGCTGGACTAGCTGGGACACCTGCCCCCTGAGGTGCCTGTGGGTGGTTTGTTTTCTCAGTTACCGTCACAGTCTTTTCTTGTTCGACTGGCTTGTCAACCTTCTCCGTCTCTGCCAGAGCAATTGGACTCGGTCCTGCAGGTTCAGAAACCTCTACTTCCTTCTTAGGTTCCACACTTGGAGCGGATGCTATTTGATCTGCTTGAGATTGGGAAGTTGCTCCTTCAGAAGCTACAGGCTCCGGAGCCACCTGAGTCACGACTTCTTTCGTTGGAGCAAGCTCTGGTAGGTTCTCATCTGCTGCTACCACTTGATTTAAGACAAAGGGGGCTAGTAGCAGGCTTGAAGCCACCATGGACACCACTGTTTTCTTTTTCATAAAAGAGACCTCACTATTTTGTAATCAATACAGCTATTATACTATGTAAGCACTTTTATAGCAAATTCTGAACAAGAAAAAAATCGAGGCAAATTTGCCTCGATCAAAAGATATTTATTTCACGTGATCTTTTAATTCTTCTTGAGCTTTTTGGTTAGACTCTGCTTGCTCTTTCTTCCATTTTTCAAGAGCTTTGTTGTAGTCTTCGGTTGTTACAGCCTTGTCTTGAAGTTCCATACCTTTGTAGACAACGTTGTCTTTCCCTTTACCACCAGTCCAGCCAAATGGTGCTGAGAATGGTACGACACGAGTCAAGAATGGACGACCAGTCTTAGAAGTAGTTGGGATGACCAAAGCACTATCCGTCAACCAAGCTTGAGCTGCAGCATATTTCTCATAACGTTTGTTAAGGTCTTGTGTTTCAGCTCCTGCTTCTGTTACCATCTTCTCAAAGTCGTACAAGCCAACTTTCTTAGCTGCCTCATTGTTTTCGCTTGGGTCAAATCCAAGGAAGGTACGAGTGTTTTCACCAGAAGAAGCTTTCAAGATATCAAGGTAAGTTGATGGGTCTTGATAGTCTGGGCTCCATCCGACGTTATCTGAGATATCCCAGTCTTCGTCTTCTGCTTTAGCAGCAAAGAGGGTTACGTTCAAGAGATCTTCTTTTGATACCATATGGATATCGACAACGACGTTTTCTTTTCCAAGCGTACTTTCAACTGATTGTTTGAAGGATTGAGCACGTTGAACCTTAGATTGAGTCGTTTGGTCTACTGGCATATCCAAGTGGATTGGGAATTTCACGCCATCTGCTTCAAGTGCAGATTTGGCTTTGGCAAACTCTTCTTTGGCTTGTTTTTCGTTGTAAAGACCATTTTGACCATCGTCAAGATTTGCATCTTTCCACTCGTCTCCATAAGTCACCAACTCAGATTTAACCATCTCACCGAAGGTCTTGCCATCTGCTTGAACGAATGTAGGTGGGATGTACAAGTTACGGATCAGTTTGCTTGCTCCATCTTTACCATTTGCTTGGGCAGCATAGGCTTCACGGTCAAAGGCAAAGCTGATTGATTGACGGAAGTCTTTGTTCAAAAGAGCTTTCTTAGTAGATGATTTTTCTTCATCTGTTGTTTTTGCAGTGTACTTGTAAGACTGACGGTCGATATTCACACCGATAACGAAGGTGCTGGCATCTTGAGGTGTGTAGATGATTTCATCTTTAAACTTCTTAGCCTGGTCTGTAAATCCAGGTCCAGTTGGGAACAATTTAGCAAGGCTAAGAGCGTTGTCCTCAAATGAGTTCGCTAATTTACTTTGGTCTTGACCATCATAGTACTCGAGCTTAACATCTGTGATGTGAACATTGTCCTTATCCCAGTAGTTTTCATTCTTGCTCATCTCGATAGATGATTTAGAAGTGAAGCTCTTCAAGATGTATGGACCATTGTAAAGAAGAGAGCTAGTGTCACTTGCTTGGGCAAATTTATCCCCTTTAGATTCTACGAATTTCTCGTTGATTGGGAAAGTGATCCCAAGAGTCAACTTAGAATTCCAGAAAGGCTCTGCCTGGTTCAAAGTGATTTGAAGGGTATGGTCATCAACTGCTTTAATGCCTACATTTTTGAAGTCTGAAGTCTTACCTTCAACATAATCATTCAAGCCCTTGATAGAGTTTTGAATGATGTAGAGCATTTCAGACTTGTGGTCAGCGGCATACTTGATCCCTGCAACGAAGTCATCTGCTGTCACATCCGCATACTCTTCCCCTTCTGAATCATACCATTTGGCATCATCACGAAGTTTGTAAGTATAAGTCAAGCCATCTTGAGAAACTGTCCAATCTTTAGCAAGTGAAGGAATCAAATTTCCATACTTGTCGTTTTCAAACAAACCATCAATCAAGTTTCCTGTGATTTCGTGGGTTGCAGCTTTACCAGATGTGATGTAGTTCAAGTTTTCAGGTTCTGTCTCATAGACGTAAGAGAATTTTTGACCTGCTTCACTTGTTTTTGAGCTTGAGCTTGATGATTTAGAACCACCAGAACATGCTGCAAGAATACCTGCTGAAAGAAGAGCTACTCCTGCAAGAGCAATGACATTTCTTTTTTTCATTGTTTACTCCTAATAAATTTTTAAGGTTGTCTTAAGATTATACCACAAAGATTTTCAGAAGAGAAGTAATTTTCTGAAAATTTATTAAATTTTGTAATTTTTTTAACTAATAAAAAAACATTAGATATTTTTTTGATACCTAATGTTTTTAAATATATTCCTAAACAGAGGCTACGACTTCAATAAGTGTTCCTTTACAACATCAATTAATTAAAGCAATAAAATTCTCAATCATCTTGAGGCCATCTGGACTACCAATACTTTCTGGATGGAACTGCAGACCATAAATCGGAAGGTTCTTATGTTGTAAGGCCATAATCTCCTGGTCATCATGTGTAATGGCAGTGACTTCAAAATCCTCTGGTAACTGGTCTACTACTAATGAATGATAACGCATAATTGGAACATTGTTTTCAATTCCCTTGAAAATGGGAGAAGGTGCTTGAAAATGGAGATGACTTTGCTTGCCATGCATCACATTTTTAGCCAGACGAAGATGCCCACCAAATGATTCGGCTAAAGCTTGATGGCCCAAACATATTCCAAGCATGGGTTTTTTCCCAGCAAAATCTTGGATCAACTTCTCCATCATACCCGCATCTGCAGGCCAACCAGGACCTGGTGAAAAGACTAGTGCATCTGCCTTCTCACTTTGCTCATACAATCGCTCATCATCATTTCGAAGGACCGTCACCTCAGCAAAAACACCAATATATTGAGCTAAATTATAGGTAAAAGAATCATAGTTATCTATCAGTAAAATCACAGACTATCTCCAAATTATCTTTTATATTATGTTTATAGAACTTTGTAACAAATCCATCTCTAGTACAAGTAATCAGGGAGTAAGTGATTTCGAATCCAACTCCTATTTCACCAAGTCACTCTTGAGATAGGCATCGACCATACGCTCTGTCGCCACCACAGAATCCATGTGGGTCCGCTCATAAGAGTGGCTAGACTCGATCCCTGCTCCGAGAAGGCCATGCTTAACTTCTGCTCCTGCGCTCATGGCTGCAGAGGCATCCGAGCCATAGAAAGGATAGATGTCCAGTTTGTAAGGGATGTTTTGCTCCTTGGCCAAGGCCACCAAGTGCTGGCGGAAACCATAGTGGTAAGGACCAGAAGCATCTTTGACACAGATAGAAACCGTGTACTCGTCTGTCTGCTGGTCATCTCCCATAGCCCCCATGTCTACTGCCAAATATTCAACCGCTTGAGCTGGGATGCTAGAGTTAGCCCCATGTCCCACTTCTTCAAAGACAGAAAAGGCAAAGTGAGTCGTCACTGGTAGGGTCACGCCTTCTTCCTTGTAGACGCGAAGGAGATTAAGCAAGATGGCAGCGCTGACCTTGTCATCCAGGTGACGAGACTTGATAAAGCCCGTATCTGTGACGATGGTCCGAGCATCAAAGCTGATAAAGTCTCCCACTTCAATCCCCAAGTCACGGGTTTCTTTTTCAGAGGTCACTTTTTCATCCAAGCGCACTTCCATATTGTCCTGGGTCCGCTCTACAGTTCCCGCATCCTTGTAGACGTGGCAAGAGGTTTGGTGGACAAGGATAGTACCGGAGTGGGTCTTACCAGTATTGGCCACATGGACCGTACAGTTTTCCCCTTCAATCATGTTCCAAGGGAAACCACCGATACGGTCTAGCTTGAGACGGCCATCTGGTTTCACAGCACGGACAATTGCTCCCAAAGTATCCACATGGGCCGTGATGTAGCGGTGTTGCTCGTCATTCTCACCCTTGAGAACAACGGTTACGCCCCCCTTAGCTGTCCGAACAGGGCTGTAGCCCATGTCTGTCAAAGTCTTGACCAAGTAAGCTGCCACTTCTTCCGTAAAGCCTGTCGGTGATGCGATGGCTGTGAGTTCTTTTAGATATTCGACTGTTTGATTCATGAATTTCTCCTTCAATAATCTGCTAGTACGATTATAGCACGACTGCCCCTAAAAGACTAGCTCCGACAGAAAGCAAAAAGAGGCTGGGACAAAAGTCCTGGCCTCTCAATTGTCTTTGGATTGTCGAGCAAGACGCAGTGGTTGAGTGGGCTCTACTACGCTGATTTCATCAGCTTTTACAGCCCTACTCAACTGTGCGGAGGTGGGACGACGAAATCGAATTCTAACGAATTACCGATTTCTGTCCCACTCTCTCTTTCTTTATTTCTTTTCAGATCCAATCTGTAGCTGTAGAAACTGAGTCCCCACAGAGAAGACAGAGGCCTTAGCTACTCAAACCTCCAACAAACTTATAAGCAGTTACCAAAGCATTTGTCATGGTATCACGGGTTGCTTTGAAGGCCTCGATAAAGGCAGCACGGTGCTCTTCTGGGAATAGCGTTGTATCATCTCCAAATTGAGCAAGTGTTTCATTCACAGAAGCCAACTCTTCATCCATCTTCTTGATACCAGGTTCTATGGTCTTGAAGTAAGATTCTTGTTCAGATTTTGGCAACTTTTCTCCCAATTCATTGGCATGCTTCTTATAATTTTCAGCTAGTTTAGCATAAAGCGCCTTGATTTCCCCAATGGTTTTCGCATTTTCAATTTCTTGATCCGTTACCAAAACAACTTCTGGAGCTGTTACTTGAGCGCCAGAGCCTGATGAAGACTGACTGGAAGAACTACTTGTATCATCCGTCAACTCAAATTTCTTTGAAGAAAATGATTTCTTCTTAGATGAGGATGTTTTCTTAGAGGAAGAAGATTTCTTTTCCACCTTGCTAGAAGATTTCTCTGAAGAAGCCTCTGGTTTTGCAGTTTGATTTCCCGAACATGCGACCAAGGTCAAGACTGAAAGCAAAGTGATTCCACTTGCGACTAATTTTTTCATGGTTCTCTCCTATAAATATTTTTACTTTTGTAAATTATATCTAAAATTATTTCGAATGTCAAAACACTATAATATCTATATTTCCCTCTCTTACCTTAGGGTTAACTCAGGATTAAATGGTCATTAGACTTTTCTTAAATTGTCGGACTTTTATCATTTGGGACAAAAGACTTGCAAACTGATAAATATTTAATTATAATCATTCTAAATAAGAAATCAGGAGACAAGTATGACTGAAACAAAACATGGGGTTGATGCCTCTTTTAACGACCGCTTAAATATCTTACGGGCTGGAGTGCTCGGTGCCAATGATGGCATTATCTCAATCGCTGGAGTTGTCATTGGGGTTGCCAGTGCAACCAGTAACCTCTGGATCATCTTTCTATCTGGCCTTTCTGCAATTCTAGCTGGTGCCTTCTCTATGGCAGGTGGTGAATACGTGTCTGTATCGACTCAAAAGGATACAGAAGAAGCCGCTGTGAGTCGAGAACAAGCCCTTTTGGACCGCGATCCAAAAGCTGCACGCGACTCCCTCTACGCAACCTATATTCAAAATGGGGAATGCGAAACAGCTGCTCAAATCATGACCGAGCGGGCCTTTCTCAAACACCCTCTCAAGGCCTTGGTGGAAGAAAAGTATGGCCTAGAGTTTGAAGAGTTTACCAATCCATGGCATGCGGCTATATCTAGCTTTGTTGCCTTTGTCCTCGGATCTCTTCCTCCCATGCTGTCCATCCTTCTCTTTCCCAAAGAAATCCGAATCCCCGCAACAGTGATCATCGTAGCCCTTTCCCTCCTCTTTACTGGCTACACCAGCGCCAAGCTAGGAAAAGCCCCAACCAAGCAAGCCATGATCCGTAACTTGGTCATCGGCCTACTTACTATGGGTGTTACCTACCTCTTTGGACAATTGTTTAGTATTTAAAAAAGCTGAGACTTCTGTCTCAGCTATTGAAGATAAAATCTTCAAAAAAACTTTCCTTAGGTGAGTACGGAGGTTAGGTGAAATTATCCAGTGGATGATTTCAGCAATCCAGGAAGTTCCATGACTAATTATTGAGCCTCCTCGCTCTTTATTTTCTAGGCTCAGGCTAAAACAGTTCCCCAAACTGTTTTACTCTCAATAATTCCGAGTGCCTGAAACAATTGTGTTTCAGGCACTATGCACACAGCGGAAAGTTTTAGATATTCTTAAATGACTAAAAATAGAAGTCATTATATTGAAGAATCATCTAGATAGTTTACATAAAAAGTAGTTTCTCTACATTCTAAGAGGCTGGGACAAAAGTCCTAGCCTCTTAATTGTATTTGTATTGGGAGCAAGACGCAGTGGTTGAGTGGTCTCTACTACGCTGATTTCAGCAGCTTTTACAGCCCTATTCAATTGTGCGGAGGTGGGACGACGAAATCGAATTCTTACGAATGACCGATTTCTGTCCCACTCTATTTTCTTATGCTTCCAATAGGGCTTGGGCTTGTTTTTCCAATCCTGCGATGGCTTCGTCTGTTAAGACCAATTCACCTGTTGCCCAGGCTTCTGGGTTAATGGTTGTTCCTGTGAAGTCTCCCACTACTTGGGTACGAACGAATGGTAAGAGGGATTGGTAGGCTGCAAACATTGGCTCGTGTCCAGCATTAGCGACTGAAGAGACTGTTACGATCTTGTCTTGAAGGGCAGATGGACCACGAGTTTCTGATAGGTCAAGGGCACGGCTGAGCCAGTCGAGCAAGTTTTTCACCACACCTGGAATGGCAAAGTTATAGACTGGTGAGAAGATCCAGATGGCGTCCGTAGCAAGGACTGCATCACGCGCCGCCTGCACCGCTGGCAAAGTTGGCGTTTCCAAATCTTGGTTCATCATCGGGATGTCCTTGTAGTCCAAGTACGTCACTGTTGCTTTTCCTTCAAGAAGGCTTTCTGCTTTCTGAGCCATTTGTTGGTTGAATGATCCTTGACGAAGAGATCCGACGATAAATAAAATGTTTTTCATAGTTGTTTCCTCTTTCTGTTGTAAGTTTATTTATTACAAAAACTATTATACACGGCCTAGATGTAATGTCAAGAATTACATCTTGAAATATCACTAATTTTTACTATTTCTGTTTTTTCTTTCAAAACCCTAATTTATCAAGGTTTCTAACCTTTTCTGACGCGGGTTACAATCCCATCCGGGTCTGTAAACTCGAGCTCGCCTGAGGTCAGCCAGGTGACTGGTGTCTCCTGCTCTTTTGCTCGCTCTGCGATGGCAACCAGATCTTCTTTCTGTTCTACGTGGATGACATAATAGGCAAGGCCGGGAAGCTGGGCTTCGCGTTTGGCTAAGTGCTTGCCACCCCACTCATTGACTGCCAGGTGATGGTGGTAGTTCCCAGAAGCGATCCAGCTGGCTGATGGAACGGTGAACTTATCTGACAGGTCTAGTACCTTCTGATAAAAGGCTGACGCTGCTTGGCTATCTCTCACAGAGAGATGGTTATGCCCTATTCGGGTAGCAGACGCTATCCGGAAAGGCTCCACCTTGCGCCCCATTTCATAGATTTCTTGCGCAGACAGCTCCTCCGTCACACCGATGATACGGCCATCCTCACGGATATCCCACTCCGCCACTGGCTTATCCCGGTAGAGCTCAATGCCGTTGCCCTCTGGATCTTCAAGATAGAGAGCCTCACTGTAGCCGTGGTCGGCAGCTCCGACAAAAGGAACATTCAACTCAGCCATATGCTTAAAGACATCCGCCAAGTCCTCCCGACTAGGTAGGAGAATGGCCATGTGATAGAGACCATAGCTAGCCTTAACAGACTCAGTCCGATCCGTTTCGATGAGATGCACCAAGGGCTTGCCTCCAGCCCCAAGAAGGACTTCCTCCTCATTCTGAGACAAAATCTCCAAACCCAGAATCTGGGTGTAAAAAGCGGTCTGACGAGCCAGATCCTTCACATTGAGCACTGCTTCTGCCAAATAAATCTTGCTATTGTATGCGTAGGTCATAGGTTTCTCCTTTTTGGTTTTGTTTTGTTGTAACATTTTATATTACATCATTATACACTCTTTTATAAAAGAAGCAAGAAAAACAACTCGACAAAAACCCCTCCTTAGAAAACTAAGGAGGGGTTTTGTGTTCGTAGAGATATAATAATGGACGTATTATTGAAATGCTTGTGGAACTTCTGCCACTTTCTTATCATAGGATTTCTGTAAGCTCAGCCAAGTTTTCTTCGAAATATTAGTAAACTTCGCTAGTTTCTGAGCAATATCATTGCTAATCGACTGCTCACCATTCACTAATTTACTGATAGTCTTTGCTGAAACTCCTAAGCGCTCCGCAAATTCTTTCTGAGTTACGTTATGATCTTCAATCAACTCTTCAACATACTGACCTGGATGAAAAGCAATCTGGTCTTTGTATTCAACAATTTTCTTACTCATAGTGATTGCTGATCTCCTCTATTTTTAGGATTTCGATTTCAACAGGACTAGGAAATACCTTTTCTAAATCCTCCTCACGAAATTCTACAATCAACCGATAGGAAATGTAATCTGTTAATCAACAAATTGCTCTCTAAATTATATCTTCAATAATATTGAACTTTTCAATTACTATAAACATTATCAATAGAAAAATTCTGAGCTG
>NZ_JBKQBL010000004.1:114222-134400 GCF_046824975.1 Streptococcus intestinihominis
TTTCATTAATGACAATTCTCTTATTGACACATGGATTTATACTAACACAATCTATACTTTCATGATATACATACTCCAAGATAAATTGAACAAAATCATTTGGAAAAAAAATTCTCTTAACTGGCAATCTAATTTCATTTATAAAAGTTTCTAAATCTGATTGTCCCGAGTAGCTTTCATCTGTTCCATTGTTTTTATTCCTTATATTCAAACCTTTGTGCATATGTTGTAGCTCATGTACTCTTTCTTCAAATCCTGTTTCGTCAAAATCGATTCTTATATAATTCATGAAACAATATAGTAAAGCTTCATATCTATCTGACTTAGAAGGTCTACCTGCTAATAAATCATCATTAATAGATGGAATGTAGGATAAACTACATTTTACAACACTACCCTGACTATCAAAACAATAATAAAAGCTAATAAATGAATCATCTAACAATTTCAACTGCCAGTTTCCATTGTTTTTTATCTCTCTATACATTTCATCATAATTTTCATAAGTAAATTTACCAGTTTTTTTCCCAATTATATAATTGTGATTTATTAGAGTCTGACGATTAATATTTTCATATTTTTGAAATTCTAAAATATAAGAAGAACTAAGTTTTAGATTGGATAAACACTCTAATTGTTGCCTAATTAATTCTAATTCAGTCATTTTTTGAACCCAATTTTTGTTTTAATAATTGTTCCAGAATCTCAACTGGTAATTCTTGAGCAGCTATAATATTATTTTCTAATTTTTCATCACTATCCCCCATTATCCTAATTGATTCTTTTTGTTGTTCTGTAGGATAAATAAATTCAAGCTTATATTCATGATTTCTAGTTGCCTCAATTTCATCTTTCAAAAAATCAACTGTTTCTCCATATAACCAAACTTTAACTTTAGCTCTAGTCATAGCCGTGAAAATTTCATTTCTATATGTACTGTTTCGATTCGAAGTTTGAATCTTGTTACAGTTAATTAGATATACTAAATTTGCCTCATTGCCTTTTGCTCTAAAAACAGTTGTATAAATAATAGAAGTTTCTGATTTTGTCATTGATGGCGTTTTACCGCTTACAAGTTTTATGTGGATATTTTTATTTAATTTAGTATTATATAATAACGAATCAAATTTTAAGCTAAATTGATTATAATTCCTTGTTAAATTATTTCTATCCATATCAATTAACATTATATCACTTGGTTCTACATCTTCTTCTAGAAGCAAACGAATTATTTCTTCAGCAACTATGTTATTTTGTACACCTATATTAGATACGTGAATTGGTGAGTCTATTTCTATTCCAGTATTATTCTCTTTTATTCTTTCCAATACAATACGATTTCCTGCTGTGAAATCTTGTCCGATATTTTTATATCCCATGTCTAGCAGTGTGATTTCATCTACAAAATTTACCAAAGGAGTTTCTGATAAATCATCAACTCTCCTATATACTCCTAAACCTATCGCATGTGCTGTAGTAAGTATTTCTTTAGGGGCCCTATAACTAATATCCAGATTAATATCTTTACATCTAGAATTTTCTCCAAATATATCACCTTTTGAAGGTATCGAAACTTGTGCTCTTAATGATTGTAGTTCATCATAAGCATAAACTAAGTATCCTGTGCTAAAATCTCTTTTTAGTGTTTCTAACGCCAAGTGGAAAAAGTTAATTCCAAAATCTTGAGCCTCATCAATAAAAATATAATCGTAAGTCCCTTTATAATCTAGCTGTTTCTTTAGTTCTTCATGTAATTTTTTACATACGAACTCGAATGGATCTTCACCATCTGCCTTCCCTATAGCTTCACCATAATTCAAATACTCACTATCAGTTTGCTCACAAATATCAGAATAAAAACCTCTACTTCCTTTACCTCCCCAAGAATGAAAAATTTTAATATTTTCAAAATTTGGTTCGTTGTACCTGTCATAATCTTTGTAAAAATCAGTAAACATTTTTATCATACTACTCCGTAACGAAGTTGTATAGAAAACAAATGCAATCTTTAAATCTGGCTTTTGAAAATGTAAATAAGCCATTTTTTTTAGCATAAGAATTGTTTTCCCACTTCCTGCAAGTCCTCTAATTCTCTGATGAGAATCAATTGTACTATGTACCATATTGAATTGTGTTTCATCATATTTTCCAATAAAGTTATTTCTTTTTTTTATTAGACTACCTAGGGTAGATTCCGAAGTTATTTTTCGCTCATCAATTTTCGTTAAATTAAAGGATTGTTGAATCGCTCGATTAATTTTTAATAAAGTTTCATCAGATAAAATATCATTACCTTCAAATGTCTCAACATTTAATTCTGTAGAAGTATTTAGTAATGTCACATAATCTTTAAAGTTCAAAATGATATCTACTAAGCTAGAATCCTGTGCTAGATAAGAAATAAGACTATTTGAAAATAGTTTTTCTTCATTATCGTTCTCATAAAGGAGAAAGATTCCTGTTTTTAACAATATAATTGCTCTTAAAAATTCTTTTTTACCATTTTCATTTATAATCGGATAACCACAATATATATCTCCATTGGTTCCATTGCTTTCTAAACTGGTAATAATTTTATTAATTGCTGACTGAGTTGTTCCACTCAATCTAACAGTTTCACCAAATTTACTAATCATTTTTTTCCTCTATTCTTTTTTCACCTGTCCATTCATCAGCATTGGCAAGAGCCAATCGCGAAGTTGGATGAGTTCTTGGTTTTGGTTTTCTAGAATCTGTTGTTTTAACATTATGGGTTGTAGTTTGGCATCTAATTTTGAAATAATTTCAATCGGTGGAACTACAATCTTAGCCTGCTTTAAATGGTCCTGAGTAATATGTCCCATAGTTGTTTTTCTCAACTCAGCAATTGCTTTAAATACCTTCAAATAGCTTTTCAATTCAAAGTAGATGAAGGATTTTGGATAAGTATCCGAAGTAACTTTAAAAATATGTTGATTTAAAGCTCCTCTTTCTTTCCCCCAGATTATAACCTCTAATGTTGCAGACCAAGAAAATAATATATCTCCTCTCTCTACAACTGCTTCTGTTGGAATATCTAATCTCGCTTTTTCCGTATCCTTTGAGAAACCATTCATCATTTCTCGAATTTTAATAACTGGAAGGTAATCATCCTCATTTGTGTCTGGTCTATATTTTTGCATAGCAAGACCATTGTAAAAATTTGCTATATTCCACAAAGAATCCACTCCCCACCCCTCTGGAATTTCGCGTTTGAGTTCTGGGTTATAGACCATCTTTCCGCCTGATGATTTGTAGCGTTTGCCATTCTGGTCTGGGAAATCAAACTGCACAAACCAGTAGTCATAGAGGGTCTTAGCCATGGCTTCCAACTCTTGGTTGATTTGGTTGTTGATTTGGATTTTATCATCAATAGCTGAAAGTATGTTTGTAATTTTTCTTTGTTCTTCAAAATTGTGCAATGGAATTTTTAACTCTTTTAATGAAGAAATATTTAAATTACTTACTATAGATCCAGTTTGATTGATTCTTCGTATCTGAACTTGAACATACTCTGACATTAATGTATAAAGTAAATATTTAGGAAGACATTTTGATTTATCAATTTTAAGCAGTACTAATCTCTGTCCTAAGCAACATTGAAATTCTTTGGGAACTATACCAACAACTCCCATCGGTGCTTCACGAGAAATTATTATATCTGATTCTTCAGGAATAGCTCGTTTCACTCTCTCTTTGTAGTCTTCTTCAGATACGAATGAAAGATTGGTACAATCTATTTTGCCATCTTTGAGATTGTAATTCCTAATTACTGGGATTCCTTTATCTTGCCATTTAGGCGTACTATGTGGACAGTCTATTATTCCAGTACATAATTCCTCAAGATTAACAACTTCACTCATACTTCAACCCCTTCATTTGCTCTTCAATCTCCTGCTCCAATGCATGTGATTGCTGGAAGAGGTCTGAGAGTTTGTCTTGAAAGGCGGTCATCTTGGCTTCAAACTCGTCTGCTGTGATATCTACATAGTCAATCTTGATGTCAAAGTATTGACCTGCGCTGAGAGAGTAGTTTTTCTCCTTGATATCCTCATAAGAGACGGTGACTGAAAAGTCCTCGACAGCTTCTTTCTTGATAAAGGTCTCTACGATTTTCTGCTCTTCCTCAGGAGACAGCACGGTCTTTTGGTTCTTGCCTTCCTTGACCTTGGTTCCGAGATTTGAGGCATCGATGAGGACGACATCGCCCTTGTTTTTCTTATCTATAAAGAGGATGGAAACGTTGGTACCTGTCGTCGCAAAAATATTGGATGGCATAGATACAACACCTGCCAGCATTTGATTATCCACCAAGTGTTGACGGATGGTCTTGTCAATCCCTGACTGGGCCGTGATAAAGCCTGTCGGCAAGACAACGGCTGCTTGGCCATCTGGCTTCAAGGAGTAGATGATATGCTGAACAAAGAGCTCATAAATCGCCATCTTGTCCTTAGACTTGGCTGGAACCTTTGGCACACCTGCAAAGAAACGCTCACTGGCTTCCGGCAAACTTTCTACTTGGTCACGCCACTCTGAAAAGTCCAGCTTGAAAGGAGGGTTCGACACGATATAGTCCATCTTTTCAGGATGACGATTCCGCAAAATAGTATTTCCTTCAACGATATTATGGATGGAGTGTTGCAGTCCATTCAGAATCAGATTAAGACGGAGGAGATTAGACGATTTTTGCGAGATATCCTGGCTATAGACTGTAGTTTTTTCCACACCAATACGACTAGCCAGATTCATAAGTAAGGTACCCGAACCTGCTGACGGGTCATAGATACGCACGTTTGACGGCTGGTCATTTCCCACCAAGATATCCGCGATAATCTTAGCTACTGAGTGAGGTGTATAGTATTCAGCATAGGTCCCCCCGCCATCTTTGTTGTAGTCTTTGATCATATACTCAAAGAGGGTAGAGAAAAAGTCGAAACCTTGTGAAAAAATAGCTTCATCAAACTTGACTCGTGCAAGAAGATTGATGATGGATTTGGCAACTTCGTTACGCTTACTGCTATCTGAGATGTTATCGGTAATCAGACGCTCCGTAAAGAGACGAACAGTTGTGTCTCCTTCAGTATGAACCGAGAAGATATCGTTATTGTCAATGGCGATTTGGTTGAGAGTATTTTCTAAAGTTTCGTAAAAAGTCGGCTCATTTTGCTGACGGTGGAGGGTTTCGATCAACTGGTCAGGCTTGAGCCAAGCCGTACTGGTACCGATATCCTCCAAAAGCCAGTCATAGTCTTCCTCACTCATAGCCAGCAGGTTTTCATAGGTGTTGGACTCATCTAGAACCTTGGCTTGATACAAAAACTTGTCGTTTAAAAATTTGTAGAGGAAGGACTGGGTGAGGAGTTTGTACTCACCCGCTTCTCCTCCTAGTCCCGCATGGGTAAAGACGGCTTTCAAATCATCTACCAAGTCTTGGACTTGGACTTTGTATGTTTCGTTCATTAGTGTTGGTATTCCTGTTCGTATTCTTCAAATAGTGACTCGACGATATAGTTAAAATCCTCTCTTGTCAAAGCACTTGCAGATTGGTTGGTTTTCATTTCAATCCGAGCTTCTTCTCGAATCATTTTTTTGAGGAAGTCCTCGTTATCGAGCACTCCTTGGTTCTGACCAATTTTATAGTCTAATCTGACTTTAGAACCCTTAATGACATGGTAAATAGCAGGAAAATCGCTAGCCGTGGTTGAGTTAGTCACGTGCTTGTAGGAACGAGCTGCCATTTCATCTCCGTTAAAGTTCATGGTCAGACGTCTCATACGAGTATGATAATCCTCCACGGACTTAAAAAGCTCCTCATAGTCTTTTTGGGTTTCCTTGATATTCTCCATGGTAAAGCCTTCTTGCCCATGAATGTAATGTTTTTTCATGATACGTTGGAATTCTTCGTAGAGAGAGACCCACTCCGGATCCTTCTCATCGCGTTGGTTCTTAATACCACTTGCAACTCGACGTTTCAAATCTTCCAAGTCATTAGCTGCTAGACGGAGTTCTTCTTCAGCAATCTTGACAAAGTTAAAGCTAGTTTCAGACATGGCAAGATTTAAGAGTGTCCGGCTAGAAAAGTCGTCTGGTTTATCTATTAGAGACAGTGTCAGCATCCGTCTAGAGAGGACATTGAGCAGGGTTGCAATCTGGGCGATGTCAATCTGCTGGAGCAGGTGGTCGTAGCCGAGGAGACGGGCGATATTGTAGTACTGCTTGATAGACTCCAAGGCCTTGCGAAGTTCGATTAACTGCTTCTTATCCTTGATATCATTGATGGCTTGGGAGAAGTACTCTAGATTGTCCGTTGGATAGTCGATGAGGATATGCTCGGTCTTGCTCAACTCTTGAGAAATCTCATCTGCTGAGACAAAGAGTGATCCAAAAACATCCTCGCCATTTTCCCCAGTCAGAGCCGTATCATACTCTTGGTTAAGTTCTTCCAGATAGGCTCGATTGGTCTTATCAAACTCCTTGGAAATATCCGCAAAGTCGATGACATAGCCAAAGAGATAGTCCTTGTAGGGACGATTGACACGAGTTAAAGTCTGCAAAAGATTGTGAGATTTGATCTTGCGCCCTAGGTAGAGGCGCTTGAGACGAGGGGCATCGAAACCTGTCAAGAGCATGGAGTAGACGATGATCAGGTCAATCTTCCCTTCCTTGTAGGCATCTACCTTGTCCTTCTTCTCTTCCTTGTCTCCCTCGTCGTGAAGGATAAGAGCAGAAGTCAACTTGGTTGAGCCAGCTTGACGACGTTCTTCTAATTGCTTTTCAAGCTCACGAGCCTGCTTGGAAGAGTCACAGACAATCATGCCACCGATGGTCTGATCATCAAAGACCAGATTACGAGCACGATTAAAGTCCTCAATGATAAAGTCCAACATGGGCTCCACATAGTGCGAATGGGCAAAGATATCTTCCTTGGAGAGGTCTCCACGTTGGATCTCTTCGTTGATAGATCTGAGATTATCTTTATACGAAGTCTCGATATCCTCTCGCATCAAGCGTAGGGTAAAGCCGTCATCGATAGACTGATTGTAGTAGTATTTGTGGATATAGTCCCCAAAGATATCACGTGTAGTCGCATGACTTTCCTTGGTCTTGCCATCTTTCTTATAGGTGATCAATGGTGTCCCAGTCAAGGCAATCTTAATGGCCTTGGTATCTGCCTGATAGAGATTTGGCAGGTAGGAACCACGTTCATTATAAGAACGGTGAGCTTCATCGATAAAATAGATATTTTGACGATTGAGGTCATAGCCAGAATGGTCTGTCAAATCTGAGTCATCCTTAAATTTCTGGATATTAACTACAGCCACATCATAGCCGTCTTGTTTTTGATTGAGTTCTTGTGGATTGTTAATACGCTTCACCTTGAGGCCTCGTTTGGTAAACTCTTTAAAGGCTTGGTCTGCCAGATCCAAACGATCCACGACAAAGTAAAACTGAGGAACAATTCCCTCTCTTGAGAAATAATTGGTCAGATAGCGGATATTAAAGAAGGCCAAGGCAGTCTTACCTGACCCTTGTGTATGCCAGATAACACCCTTCTTGACTCCTTTTGCAATTGTTTCTTCGATAGCACGTGTCGCAAAATACTGAGGATAGCGCATGACGTGCTTCTGCAGTTGCATCTGCCCATCCTTACCTTGTTCTTCGACATAGACTAAACCAAAGCGAAGCATAAAGAGCAAGCGTTCCTTCTGGTACAAGGAAGATAGAAAGGCATTACAAGGTGTATCAGGGTTCAGGTTTGTTGTAAACTCTGGCTGAGATTTGAGGGCAAAGCGCTTCATATCTTCTAAGACGAAGTCGATTTGGTCCTCGGTTAGAGTATCAAATGAATGAAGGAAGTCTTCTTCTCTTTTTTCCTTGAAGGCATTAAATTTGGTTTTTGAATAGGCATTTGAACCGTAATAAGAACCTTGTTTTTGTTGCCCTTGTCCACTGATATAAGGCAAATTGTCAGAGAGGGCAATCAACTGGGTGATGTTATTGAAGCGACGGAACTTGCGGTTTTCAAAACGGTATCTGGTTCTTTCTTGTTCTGACTGAATCCCTGTCTTTCCATCGCGAATCGCATTGGGCTGTTTTACTTCGATATAAGAAAGAGGTAGACCGTTGATAAAAATAACGATATCTGGGCGGAATTCATCTTGCCCATTTTGGCAAGTAACCTCAAGTGCTAGATGGAAGGTATTTGCTTCAGGATGTTCCCAGTCAATATAGATTGCATCTTCCTGACCTAGCAGACGTTTAAAGAATGAACGCCCCAAGTCATTTTGATCTAGCTCCAACTTGATATTGGCCAGTTCTCTCTCAAAGTCATCCTCTGTCAAGTAGTTGTTAAATTTTAAAAATTGCTTCTTAAAAACAGATACAAGGATGTTGGTATCTGGATCTCTTTCTGCAATTTCCTTCCCATTCCGAGGAAGATAGGTATAGCCCATACGCATGAGATGCAAGGCTGCTGGGATTTGAACCCTGGTTAGTTCAGAAAAATCTTTTTTTCTTTTCATATCATCATCCTATTAAAGCTGTGCTACTCCAATCTTCCAATCTCAAGTTCTGGAATTGCTACTGCCTTCATCCGTCTATCCTTTTCCTGTACATAATCTCCTATTATTATAGCATGTTTGGGAAAGAAATTAACGCTTTCAAAGCATTTTGTTGGGATTTAGCGCAAAAAAACGAACCTGATCTGGTTCGTTTTTCTTAATCTAAATGAATCCCTTTTTCTGCTAGATTGTCTAGGCATTCTTGGAGGTAAGTAGCCTGGTGCTCGGGATAGATCGGGGTGCTCAAGGCTTCTTCTTCCAGCTCTGGATAAGCTGGGCAGGTCTTACCTCGGTAGGTCGGCTCCCACCACTCTGGGCTAACCTTGTAGCCACGAGCGGTCATCTCCTCCATGATCAGGCGGTGATAGGCATAGAGGCGATAGGGCGAGTAGTCAAAGACATAGTTGACCGTCGCATGCTTCTTGCCCCAGCCATTTCCTCGAAGGGCGCAGCATTCCCGGTGTTGGCCCAGGAGCTGGGGACGAGGGAGTTTGGTAATCAAGTCTTGGTGCCACAGTCTCATCTATTGACCTCCTAATAGCGTCGAGTCTTGCAAGTAGTGATTGGGGTAGCGCTCTAGGAGTACTTGAATCCCCTTGATGAGATCCTCTTGGCTAGCTTGGCCATGCTGGTATTTCTCAAGTAGCAGCATAAAGTCTGCCTTTTCCTCAGGAGTCGCCTGCTTTTTGAAATAGCCCCAGATATGCTGAAAGGCATTGGAGACCTGGCCACGATTTTCCGGCAAGGCTAGCGCTTGATGGATCAGAGCCTCGACATGACTGACCTCCACCTGGTCTTGCTTGAGGTATTCCCGGATCTCCTTGTAAATGTTGCTGGAATGACTCAGCACCAGGTATTTATTTTTCGCCCATAGGACTTGGCAGAGATGTTTTTGATCCACTCGTGTCTCCTTTTGATCTTCTCTATCAATAGTCCTCCCATTATACCATGGAAATGAGTTAAGTCATAAAAAAAGCGGACCTATTCGGCCCGTTTTTTCTTTCCGCTTTATCTATCAAAGGGAGGCTTTTAACTGTTCTATCTGCTCTTCACTTAAGTTGGTGTACTGTTGGACATCTTCCGTGCTAAAACCATTGGCCAAGAGCCCTTGGGCGATACGAAGGGTAGCTTCTTCTCGTCCTTGTTCTAACCCCTGCATTCTTCCTTGTTCTAATGCAATCTTGCCAGCTTCTTCCTTGGTTTCTTTGAGCAAGGTTTCCATACACATATTCCAGTTTTCTCTGAGGCGGATGCGTTCATCTATCATGTCTTTTTCCTCCTTGGTCCAATTGGATGGGATTAAGAGCGACTCTGCTTGTTCGATCACTTGATCTGGTTGATGACTAAAGGGATGATTCCCGAAGAATTCTAGCCACTGTTGCAATGGATCACTCACATGCGTCCCTCTCCTTTCATTATACTTGTCCAATTCTAAAAAGGCAAGTCGCAATAGATTATGACGTTGACTCCCCTTACTATTAGCAAGAAGGGGGCCCCCATGGATGGCATGACGCACTTCATACACATTGACAGGAGAAACCTCATCAGGGAAAATACTCTTCTCCAAGATCGCAATCCCATAGACTGGTACCAGATCCTCGTACATCTGATGTGTCTGGCCTTTCTTCCGTTTCTTTCGGACATTTTCAATCAACTGGTTTGCCAGATAATAATAAAAACGATTGACAAAATACTCCTGCTTCATGACTTGAATCTCAATAATGACTTCTAGGCCCGAATCTAATTTTGCTCGCACATCTACAGAAGTCTCAAATGGGTAATCTCCTAAAAATCCTTGTTCATGAATTTGATTGCCTTCTAAGATTTCTACCGAGCGGATGGGTAAGTCCAGGACCTCTTGGATAAATTTTGCAGTGACATCTGGAATACTAAAAATTTTCTTTGCAATCAGATCCAGAGTGGGTGAAATATGGGGATGACGTTTACGCATTTTTTCCTCCTTTTACATTCTTAATGAGGGAGAACCAACTCCTCCCTTACTTATATCATTCGTAAAAAGATTCTCTCCCACGAAAAAAAGCCTGAGCCAACGCTCAGACTTTTTTGTATTAATCAATTTCAAGGCCACCGGTGTAGAGGCGGTAATAAGTCCCGCGTTCTGCCATCAAGGAAGCGTGGTTGCCTCGCTCGATGATGCGTCCCTTGTCCATGACCATGATCACATCCGAGTTGACGATGGTTGAGAGACGGTGGGCGATGACAAAGACAGTCCGTCCTGCCATCAAGCGATCCATCCCCTCTTGGACCATCTTCTCTGTCCGTGAGTCGATTGAGGAAGTCGCTTCATCCAGGATCAAGACTGGCGCATTGGCCAAGGCTGCACGCGCAATAGCGATCAGCTGACGTTGACCGTTAGAGAGACCAGCTCCATCATCGTTCAAGACGGTATCGTAGCCTTGGTCCAAATGTTTGACGAAGGAATCCACATTGGCAATGCGGGCTGCTTCCAGGATTTCCTCCCGGGTCGCATCTGATCGACCATAGGCGATATTTTCTGCGATAGTTCCAGTGAAGAGGTGGGTATCCTGCAAGACGATCCCTAGCGAACGACGGAGCGAATCTTTCTCAATCAGCTTCACATCGATCCCATCATAGGTGATAGATCCTGATTGGATATCGTAGAAACGATTGATCAAGTTGGTAATGGTGGTCTTCCCTGCTCCTGTCGCGCCGACAAAGGCCACTTTTTGCCCCTTGTCTGCGTAGAGGTTGATATCGTAGAGGATTTGGTTCTTATCATTGTAGGAGAAGTCTACATTTGTAAAGACAACATTTCCGACCAGTTTGACCAGTTCGTAGTCGCCGTTTTCCCGAGGGTGTTTCCAAGCCCAGAGGTTGGTCTTCTTATCAGTGATGACCATGCGACCATCGACCTCTTCATAGTTGACCAAGGTGACTTTCCCTTCATCCACTTCGACTTCTTCATCCAAGAGATCAAAGATCCGATCTCCCCCAGCAAGAGCCATGAGGACAAAGTTCAACTGTTGCGATACTTGGGTGATAGGTCCGTTGAAGGAACGGTTGAGCTGGAGGAAGGCCATGAGTCCCCCAATAGTAAGACCACTGATACCATTCAAGGCAAAGATCCCACCGACCAGTGAGGTCAAGACGAAGGAGACATTTCCCAGGTTCCCCAAGATAGGCATCAAGACATTGGCATAGCGGTTGGCTTGGTAGGAAGATTCAAAGAGTTGGTCATTAATCCGCTCAAAGGCTTCAATACTTTCTTTTTCATGAACGAAGGCCTTGACAACCTTTTGACCAGACATCATCTCTTCGATAAAACCATTTTCAATCCCTAGGTTCTTTTGCTGATCGGCGAAATAGCGACCAGATTTGCCAGAGATATCTTTGATGACATAGGCCATGACTCCGACCATCAAAAGAACGAGAAGGAAAAGGAGAGGGCTGATCATGATCATGCTGACAGCTACCCCGATAATGGTAATGGCAGACTGCAAGAGCTGCGGGATAGACTGCTCGATCGCTTGGCGAAGAGCATCGATGTCATTGGTGTAGATCGACATAATATCCCCGTGTTGGTGGGTATCGAAATACTTGACAGGGAGCTTTTGCATGCGGGCAAAGAGCTGGTTCCGCAGCGAGCGAAGCGTATCCTGAGAGACTGTCGCCATAATGAGGGAAAAACCATAGTTAGCCAAAACTCCCAAGATACCGACTACTGCTAGCGTCATCAAGAAGCTGAGGAGAGGCCCAAAATCCTTGCTTCCACTATCCAACATGGGTTGGATGTATTGGTCCACCAAGGCCCGGATAGAGGAAGTAATATAGACCGTAGAGAGAGAGGCTGTCACAATGAGGACAGCCGCTAAGAGAAGGACGAACTTATATTGTTTCCACATATAGTCTAGCAAGCGTACGAGAGAGCCCCAGCTGGCTTTTTTCTTATTCTTCATCTGCTTGTCCTCCTTTCCCTTGGGTTTGCATGTCATAGACTTCACGGTAGATGGCATTGGTCTCGAGCAGTTCTTGGTGAGTACCGATGGCATCGATCTTCCCATCATTCATGACCACGATCCGGTCTGCATCTTGGATAGAAGAGATCCGTTGGCCAATGATAATCTTGGTCGTGTCCTTGAGACTAGACGCTAGACCTTGACGGATCAGGCTATCCGTCTTGGTATCGACAGCTGAAGTCGAATCATCCAAGATCAAGATTTTTGGATTAATCAAGAGAGCGCGGGCGATACAGAGACGTTGGCGCTGACCACCTGAGACATTGGCTCCACCACGTTCGATCATGGTATCATAGCCATCCTTAAAGTTCTGGATAAATTCATCCGCTTGAGCAATCTTACAAGCTTCCACGATTTCTTCATCCGTCGCGTCCTTATTTCCCCAGCGCATATTTTCCTTGATGGTACCAGAGAAGAGGACATTGGTCTGAAGCACCATGGCAACTTGCTTGCGCAAATGGTCTAGATCATAGTTTCGCACATCCTGACCAGCTACCTTGACACTACCAGACTCTACATCATAGAGACGAGGGATGAGCTGGACCAGACTAGACTTACCAGAACCAGTCCCCCCAAGGATTCCGATGACTTCACCCGAGCGAATGCTAAGGTTGATATCGGACAAGACATGGGCCTTGTCGCCATTTTCGTCTGTGTAGGCGAAGTTCACATGGTCGAAGGTAATAGACCCATCTGCTACTTCTGTCAGACCATTCTCAGGAGAGACGATGGTTGACTCTGTCCCAAGCACTTCATTGATCCGCTCCACAGATGCCATAGAGATCGAGAGCATGACGAAGATCATCATAAACATCATGAGAGACATGAGGATGGTCATAACGTAGGCAAACATAGACGTCAGCTCACCTGTCGTAAAGCTTCCAGCCACGATGAGTTGGGCCCCGATCCAAGAGATCAAGATAAAGGAAGCATACAAGGACAGCATCATGGCTGGACTACTCAAGATCACGATGCGGATAGCCTTCATGAACATGTTGTAGATCAAGCGAGAAGCCTTCTTAAACTTAACCGTCTCTTCTTCTTCCTTGACATAGGACTTGACCACGCGCATATTGGTAATATTTTCCTGGATGCTATTGTTCAAGTTATCATAGGCCTCAAAGACCTTGGTAAAGAGTGGATAGACGATCTTCGTAATCACCCCCAAGACCAGACCCAAGAAAAGGGTAATTCCAATAAAGATCATGGCCATCTGCGGATTGATCAAATAGCTAGCAACAATGGCAAAGATCAAATTGAGCGGTGCACGCACACAGATCCGGATGACCATCTGATAGGAGTTCTGCACATTGGTCACGTCCGTCATCATCCGGGTTACCAGACCACCTGAGGAGAAGCTATCGATGTTTTCGAAGGAGAAGGTTTGGATCTTCTTGAAGATTGCCTTCCGTAGATTTTTAGCAAATCCGGCTGATGCAAAAGCTCCGTAGCGAGCCGACTGCATCCCACAGAAAAGAGAGAGAAAGGCGAAGACCAACATGAGGAGACCATAAGTGAGAACAGTGGTCATATCCCCCTTCTGAACCCCCTTGTCCAGAAGCGTCGCCATGATA
Source organism: Streptococcus intestinihominis (assembly GCF_046824975.1). Taxonomy (NCBI): domain Bacteria; kingdom Bacillati; phylum Bacillota; class Bacilli; order Lactobacillales; family Streptococcaceae; genus Streptococcus; species Streptococcus intestinihominis. Next base: position 128,374 of record NZ_JBKQBL010000004.1, read on the forward strand.
AAGGGAATAGAAATCTCAAACATGACCTCAAAGACCATATAGAGTGAGGCTAGAATTGAGGGTTTCTTGTATTCCTTGATTTCAGCAATCAATGACTGAAGCATAAATACCTCCTAAAATACTAGTTAGTAAAGTTTTCTTTAGCAAGATGTCCATTCCCAAAATAAAAGAAAATCATTTGATGAAATCGGCCATCTCTGCATTCGAAAGCTATAGAAACAGAAAGCGCCCTGACAGCGTTACTGTAGGGACGACTTTAGTTATTCATACTATTTAGTATAGAGCAATATGGGAGAAAAATCAAACATTTAGTCATCCTCTCCACTGAATATTCTGATTTAGCAACCTTGAAGGCCAGTTAACTAAAGTTCTATTTAAACCGTATTTCTATTCACTGGTACTGAGAGATACCAAGCTTAAGAAGCGGTCAAAGTAGGTCTTGTTCTTCTTCAAGTTTTTCTTCAGGCTTTGCGCCTCTGCTACTTCATCCGTGATGATCCCATCGACCGGCCGTTGAAGATAGGCCGTTAACTTTTCTTCATCATTGATGGTCCAAACATAGAGCTCTTTTTTCATCTCATGGGCCTGGGTTACCAAATCCTCCTGATAAGAAAAGTCTTCGATCGCAAAGAAGTCGACTGAGGTGTTTTCAAATTGTCCAAACTGAATCGGAATGACATAGCCAGTCTTAATCTCCGGAGCTTTCTTCTCCACCTTTTCCATCACCGACAGATCCAAGGACATGGTTGGATAGTCCTTTTCAACTCCCAACTCCTTCATCTTTTGGACGAAGAGATCTACATAGTTCTCTGGTTCTGAACCGTGAGGCTTGAGCTCGACCAAGAGGGGCATCTTCAGCTCCTTGGCCCGGGTGACAAACTCCTCAAAGGAGGGGATATGACTGGTATGACCATCCTGTTGGATCTTCAATCCCTGCACCTCAGCCAGGGTCATATCTTTGACATCCTTGTCCACTCCAGCCAAGCGTTTGAGATTGTAGTCATGCATGACGACGAATTGATGATCCTTGGTCAAGAGGATATCCATCTCGACATAGGAAGCCTTTTCTTTGGCAGCTGCCTCGAGTGCTTCGAGAGAATTTTCTACACCCTTGGCCACATAGCCACGATGGGCTACGATTTTTACCTGGTCATTGACCTCTAAGGTCGCTAAGTCATATGCGGCCATCCCTGACTGAGCCAAGAGGAAAAGAAAGGTCAGGACAAAGAGCCCCTTCATCTTGCGAGAGCCTCGAGTCTTGATGACCGAACGACTTGGATCTTCCCATCCATTGTCCAGGATGATTCCCAAGGTTCCCAGTTTTGACATGACAGAAAAGAGGAAAATGTAGAGGCGAATTAAGACCAGAAAGATGGTCTGCACCCAGATATGCTGGCCCGTTTTGTCCAGCTGACTAGATGCAAAGACCAGGCCAAGGATCAAGAGAATGCCCGTTACAGAGAGGATAAATTCAAAGGAGAAAATCCGCAGGATAAGGCGGATCCCACCTTTTTTAGTCATCTCCCAACTCTTGCGCATAGCAGCCCCAAAAGGAAGCTCTTCAATCACGATATTGGGTACCGTATAGATGAGACGCAGATTGAGATAGATCAAAAGTAGTTGAACTATGAAGAGGCCGATGGCCCCAGCGGTCGTCTTACTAAACTCCCCCGTGATAAAGTTCGGAATATAGAAACCGTCCGTCAGAGTAGAACCAATGAAGAGACCCGCTACAGGCAGAGTCAGAACCATATAAAAGAGAAAATGCAACAGATTCCAACCTCTAAAATCCTTTAAGCGACCAAAAGACTGGCGAAAGACCTTTTTAAAAGACAGGTGCTGATCCGTACGAGACAGATAGATCAGGGCAATCATGGTCCGCATCTCCAGCATAAAGAGAAAGGCGAAGACGATGGCAAAGAGAATCAAAGCCACTAGACTCAATGGATTGGTCAAGGTCGTGAGGATATTGTTCTTGTCAATGTTGGACTCACCCGATAAGAGGAGGGCCAGTTGAAAGACCCAGCTCAAGGCCGCAGCCCCAATACCAACCACAAACTGCAAAAGAATCCCCACAGAGATAAAGGACCATTTGTTGCGCCAAATCAAGTAAAAGGCCCCCTTCAGGTCCTGCCAGTAACTCCGTTTCATGCTGTCTCTCTTTCATTTCTTTTATTCCCTTAGAATAGCGGAAAAGCCTTTCCCTGTCAATCATTTATTACAAGCAAAAAAGGCTGGGACAAAAGTCCTGGCCTCTCAATTGTCTTTAGATTGTCGAGCAAGACGCAGTGGTTGAGTGGCCTCTACTACGCTGATTTCATCAGCTTTTACAGCCCTACTCAACTATGCGGAGGTGGGACGACGAAATCAAATTCTAACGAATTACCAATTTCTGTCCCACTCTCTTTTCTATTTATTCAGCTAAGAGCACTTCTTTGATGGTTTGTTTTTGGAGTTTTCTATTGGATAGATAAAAGAGGCTTTCATAAACCACAGCAAAACCGATCAAGGTCCAAAAGCACACATTCCCATCAAAGTGATGCTCAATCTTTTCAGGAACCGTATCTTTGATCACACCGATCAAAATTACCATGATACCATATTGATAAGCCGTCCCTAAAACAAATCCAAGAAAAGCCCAAAAACGATAGGGAGCGAGAATATGACCTTGGCATTCACGATCGGTGTAGCCAAAAGCCTTCATAAGAGCCAAGGTTTCCCGACTTTCAGAGACCACAATCCCCAATGACAAAAAGAGAATCGAGAAAGAAAGGATCAAGCCAATCATGATCATCATGGTTTGGATGATATCATCTGTGTAATCCCTGAGGCCAAAGGACAATTGAACCATGGCCGCAAAACACATGGATCCAAAGACTACAAAAAACAGTATAGATTTTCTCCCCCAAATCAGTGATGAGCACAGCTCTTTTAGGAAGGCCTTCTCTTTCTTAGGAGCCCTCTTTCTCCTTTGGGCCTTGATTGGTGTTGGAGATTTTTTCAATAAGCGAAGTGCTGGCGTTTGTAATTGTCTTCTAGCATAGCCAATCGCGAGAACCATAAAGAAGCTCGTTGGCAGGATCACCAAAGCAAGCAAAAGCTGCCAATGAAAATGAATGGTAATTCCTGGCAGGATCCCCTTTTCATTACGAAAGTCATAAAAATGTCCCATCATAAGAAATGAAGCGAGATAGCCAAGAAGCGCTCCAGCTCCAAAACTGAGCCCAAAGGCCCAAAACCGTTTAGCCAACTGGCCATTGCTGTAGCCCAAAGCCTTTAAAATCCCTAATTGTTCCTTGTGGTCATCGACAAATTGTTTGATATAAAAACACATGAGAAGGATCGATGTCAAGGACAAGACGACCCCACTGACCATGGCCACCATCCAAGAAAGCGAAACCTGGGCATCATAATAGGTCTGCATCATGGGATTGGTTTTCGAAATCTCCAACTGCTCGATGTCAAGGTAAAAATTCAAGAAGAGATTGGCCACAAAGACCGCACAAGCCCCAATGATACTGACGACAACTAATTTTCGAATATCTTTTACTGAAAACATGGCTTACCATCCGATCTCATAAGCAGTCTGAGGCTGATCATTGGTCACAGCTTCGGTAATCTTACCACTATTGACACGAATGATGGTTCTGGCCATATCCGCAATATTTTGGTTGTGCGTCACCATAATGAGGGTAAAGCCCAGCTTTTCCTTCAATTTCCAGATATAGTCCAGAATCTTGCGCCCTGTTTCTTCATCGAGGGCTCCCGTTGGCTCATCTAAGAAGAGTATCTCTGGCTTTTTGGCCAAGGCCCGAGCAATAGACACTCTCTGCTGTTCCCCACCCGACAATTCACTCGGATATTTGTCCAGCTTATCTCCAAGGCCCAAATCCTCGATGATCTGTAAAAAATCATGATTGTTTGCCAGATCAGCTCCCATCTTTACATTTTGTCTAACCGTTAGATTAGGCAATAGATAATACTGCTGGAAAATAAAGGCAATCTTCTCCCGTCGAAAGGCCGTCAATTGAGCATCCGTGAGTTGTGATAAATCTTGTCCTTGAATGAGGATATGCCCCTCGTCCACCTTTTCTAAGCCTGATAACACATTTAAGAGAGTTGATTTCCCCGATCCAGAAGGACCGAGGATAACCACATCATCCTGGTCCTGAATCTGCAAACCAATCCCCTTTAAAACCTTGGTTTGGCCGTAACTTTTGTACACATTTTCTAGTTGAATCATTTCTTTCCTACCATTTCTTTGATGAGAGATTGACAAACCTCTGTCAGTAATCCAATCACTTCTTCCATGCTGAACTGGTAAATACCAGAAGCAACCATTGAGGCCATCCCGTGCGAGTAGATAAAGAGATGCTGGTACAAGCGACCAGCCTCCTCAACTGTCAAAGGATAGTCTGCAACGATCGAATCCAGAACCAATTGGTAACTATGATCCTTCATGGGAAGAAAATCTTGAAAGCGACGAATCGGCTCTTTGCTAGGATTTTGGAAAAGCAATTGAAAAAGTTGGGGCTCTTTTGAGGCGAAAAGGATATAAGCAACCCCGACAGATCGGAAAGGCTTTTCATCTTCTAAGGCCTTGCGAATATACTCCACCACGACCATTTCCGCAGCACCAATAACCTCTGCTTGTAACTCGGCCATATTGGCAAATTGCCCAAAAATGACTCTCGGTGTGGCTCCCAGTTGCTCCGCTAATGCTCGAGCAGTTAAACTAGCCATGCCCTCTTCTCTCACCAATTGTAAAGCTGTCCCAATGATAGCCTCTTTACTAAATTTAACCTTGGGTGGCATAAGACTCCTTTCGCGCAACATTCGTTGCGCAACACTTGTTGCCTAAAGAATACCATAAAAAAGAAAGACTTGTCAAGAAAAATCTGAAAACCACAAAAAAAAACCAGTCCACCGATAAGAGTGGAATCTGGTTTACTAACAAGATTCTAAGGCAAATCATTTCCCGCCGCCAAGTAGATTTGGTACCATTCCTTGCGGGTTAGGGTTACTGTTGCTGCTTTCCCTGCTTCAAGGACATGCTGGGGCTTGGTCGTTCCAATGACGGCTTGCATCTTACTAGGATAGCGGAGGACCCAAGAAAGGGCGATAGCTGTCGGAGTGACCTGGTATTTTTTCGCCAAGTCAGTGAGGACATGATTGAGGGCCGCAAACTCTTCCTTACCGACAAAATTCCCCTTGAAATAACCATGCTGGAGGACAGACCAAGCCTGAATTACCGTATCAGTTAAGCGGCAATACTCAAAGACACTGCCATCTCGCACGGCTGCTTTTGGGCCTTCCATATTGACATGAAAACCAGCTTCAAAGCTCGGTGTAAAGGCTGCACTCAACTGCAACTGGTTGATTTTGAGAGGTTGTTTGACAGCCGTCTTAAGCAATTCCATCATCATGGGATTTTGATTGGACACCCCAAAATGACGGACCTTACCCGCTTGCTCCAACTGATCAAAAGCTGCCGCTACTTCTTCAGGCTCCATGAGGGCATCTGGTCGGTGAAGGAGAAGACTATCTAAACGCTCGATCTGCAGACGCTCGAGGATGCCGTCGACGGAGTCCAAAATATAGTCCTTAGAGAAATCAAAATAGGTAAAGCCATCTTTGCGAATCCCGCACTTGGACTGGATCCACATCTGGTCCCGTAGATCCGGACGACGCTTGAGGACCTTACCCAGCAGGACCTCACACTGGCCATCGCCATAGATATCTGCTAAGTCAAAAGTGTTGATCCCAATCGACAAGGCTGCCTCCACCAAGGCCTCCACCTCATTTTCACTCATCTGGCTAATCCGCATCATCCCAAGGACAATCGTGGACAGACGCTCATTTTCAGCAAACTCAATATAGTTCATATCCGCCTCCTTTTCATTCTTCTTTCATTATAATGTAAAGAAGATCAAACAGCAATGATTTCACAAAGTAAAACACCTCCAGTATCCACTGAAGGTGTCTTTTTTAACGATAGCTTAAGGCTTTCTTGACTGTTTTGACCAA
>NZ_JBKQBL010000004.1:134454-140593 GCF_046824975.1 Streptococcus intestinihominis
GCCTAAGTCATCCGTTTGTAAGATGAGGCTAGAATAGATTTTTCCAATGATCATGGTGCCGAGGAGCGTGAAGGCCAAGGCGATTCCGAATGAACCCCATGATTCAAGTCCACTTGCATAGCCATTGATCGTACGGAATGGCATGAAGAAGGTTGAAATGAATGGAATGTAAGATCCAATCTTCAAAAGAGGGACATCACCAGCGCTACCCAAGGTAGTCACTCCAAAGAATCCAACCATCACCAACATCATCAGAGGAGAGAGGGCCTTCCCTGTATCTTCTGGACGAGCAACTGTTGAGCCTAGGAAAGCTGAGAGAACCACGTACATGAAGATTCCGAGAATGATAAAGAAGAAGGTATTCAAGGAAATGGATTGTCCTATATGTTGAGTAATAGGAGAGTCTGGTGATAAAATATCTTTCACAAGCGGAATGGAATCTCTAAAGATCCAAACACCTCCCAAACCTACTGCATAGATACCAATATGGGTAAAAATCACTCCGAATAGACCAATCATACGAGCATAGAAATAGTGAGTTGCGCGAATGCTTGAGAAGACCACTTCCATGATCTTAGTTCCTTTTTCACTGGCTACCTCTTGAGCAGTGATACTTGAATAAAAGATCAGAATCATGTAGAGAAGAAAACCGATTCCTCCAGCTACCATGGTCTGCACCATTTTCAATCCTTCTTTCTTCTCATCAATTTTTTCAGTCAATGAGACCTGTTGAGAAAGGGCTGTTAACTGCTCTTGGCTTAAGTCTGCCTTAGAAACATTGAGCATTTGTTGGACCTGACTCAATTTTGCCATGACGATTGATTTGAAATCTGGCTTCATGGCATCCTCACTCTGGTAGCGAGCCTCTAGCTGGCCATTCTTTTCTTCAACTGTGAGGATACCTTTGATTTCTTCCTCTTTCATGGCCTTTTTAGCTGCTGCTTCATCCTTATAGTCAAAGGTCAAGCCATCGGTGTCTTTCAATCCTTCCTTGACAGGAGCTTGATCTGTAATCAAGGCGATGTTGCTTTTAGCAGAGGTAGAAGAGCCAACGAAATAGTTTATTCCAATCGTCAATCCAATGAAGAGAAAGGGAGAAAGAACCATCAGGAAAAAGCTCCATGATTTCACTTGGCGTAAATAAGTTTCTTTGATAACAATCAGCATCTGTTTCATACTTCTACTCCTGATTCTAATTTAAAGATTTCATCAATGGTTGGGGCTTGTTGGTCAAAGGTTGCTAGATAGCGACCCTTGGTCAACTGGTCAAAGAGGTCTGGACCTGCTGTCTCATCATCCAATACCAACTTCCATAGACCTTGCTTGGTCATAGTTACTTTCGTCACATGAGGCATTGCTTCCAACTCCTCTTGACTGAAGTCATTGGATACGAAGAGACGAGTCTTGCCAAAGCTATTACGAACTTCTTGTACGGGACCTGAGAGAATCACTGATCCATCACGGATCATGACCAACTCATCACAGAGTTCTTCCACATTGGTCATGACGTGGTCTGAGAAGATAATAGTTGCACCTCGTTCTTTTTCTTCAAAGATGACCTGCTTGAGGACTTCTGTATTGACAGGATCCAGTCCACTAAAAGGCTCATCTAGGATGATCAATTTTGGCTCATGGATCATGGTAATAATCAATTGCACCTTTTGCTGATTCCCTTTTGAGAGGCTCTTGATCTTATCGGTTAATTTTCCTTTTACTTGGAGTTTTTCCATCCAGATTGGAAGTTTCTCCTTGACCTCAGCTGTTGACATTCCTTTGAGATTGGCAAGGTAACGGACTTGCTCATAGATGGTCAACTTAGGCATGAGGCTCCGCTCTTCTGGCAGGTAACCAATTTCCTTATAGGTTTCTTGGCTGATTGCTTTTCCATCCAATTGGATATCGCCACTGTAGTCAAGGAAGCGGAGGATACTATGGAAGATGGTGGTCTTCCCTGCTCCGTTCTTCCCGATCAAACCTAAGATGGATCCTTTTTTCGCAGTCAAGTCAATGCCGAACAAGACTTGTTTTTTGCCAAAGCTCTTTTCTAAATTTCTGATTTCTAACATAGAAAACTCCTCTACTCTTTATAGTAACGTTTGGTAATCTTGTACTGAGAGACCAAGATATAGACATAAATCAGTGATACAACTACTAATGCTAACAAGATATCTGCCTGAAATGTAATGCCAACTAAGAATATCGCCATTAAGGAAATCGGTAAGACATAATTGCTTAACTTAAAGACAATGTCGAAGTTCTCCTCATAGCAAATTTGTTTCTCTGCCTCATCCATCATGCTCATCATTAATTCACGGACTTCTGCCCCACTAGCATTGCGTGGGATTGCTTTTCCATAAATCTGTTTGAAGGTTTTTCGAAACTGATGTTCCAGTCCAAAAGTAAGAAGGAGCAAAGCAAGGAAAATAAGCGGGATGGTGTATTTCCCAAAAACACCTGTTAGTTTTTCTTCATAGACTAGTTTTTGGCAAGAAAAGAAAATCACTAATAGATAGGGAACAATCATGATGCCTTTGAAAATCGCGGCCAAGTCATAAAGCCTTCTCGTTTGACTTTCATAATGGTAGGCTTCGTCCTCATCTTCTGTCTCCTCCATCATTTGATAAGACTGGCGGGACGACAAGAGATAAGTAGACGCAATTCCGAAGCTCACCAGATATAAAATGATTGACCCTATATAGAGCATATCTCGATCAAATAGCTTTTGGATTTCAATAGGATGATCTGAACCAAAATAACCTGTCAAAAAGCCAATGATTATTCCAAAAAGGATCAAGGCCATGTTTCTCCAGAAACGAAAACGGGCTGACCTTTCTTTATACTTCTTTTTCACTTTTATTCTTCTCCCTCTACTAGACTAAAAACATTCTCCACCGGTTCCTTGAAAATTTGGGCGATGGTGATAGCAATGATAACCGAAGGGGTGTATTCCCCTCGCTCCAAGAGACTGATGGACTGGCGCGAGACCCCTGCTAGCTTAGCTAGCTCGGATTGGTTGAGCCCATCACGCGCCCTCAGCTCTTTCAGTCGATTTTTTAAGATCATGGCTTTCGCCCCCTTATAGTTGAATACCTTGAATATCTTCGATGCGAACTAATTTTGTCTCTCTTTGTTGTTTATTATTCACACGAGTCAGTTTGACCCAATCTTCGTCGATATCCAAAATTTCATACTCGAATCCAACACCACTCACTGTAACCGTGGCCGTTTGGCCTTTCAATTCTTCTAAAATTCTAGACATGTCTTGATTTCCTTTCACTTGTTTTTCTAATCGTCTAATACGTTTGTTTAACCTTTTAATCTTCTTTTCTGAGCTCGCATAAACCATAATCAGAAAAGGGATAAAAAGAATCCATATGGCTCCCATAAGAAACCTCCCCTTCTTTCAACTAAAATCATTGTAACACTTCTTTTTCTTTTTGACAAGTATATTTGTCAAGAAAATAAAAATATTTGTCAAAAATAGAAAGATGGTTGACATAGATATTTTGAGTACTTAAAGGAATTTCTCTATTTTAATAGGGTTTCAAGGCCAATAACTTACAAATCCTGTAAGAAAAAAACAGCTGAGAAATTCTCAACTGTTTCATCTTTTTACAATTTAACGCACTTCTGCGTCTACTTTTTCTTCAAGTGATGCTTGGATTTTTTCCATGTAGCGTGCGACTTCTTCGTCGGTCAAGCTATCTTCTGGATTTTGGAAGGTCAAGCTATAAGCCATGGACTTCATTCCGATACCCAGTTTTTCACCTGAGAAGACGTCAAAGAGTTTGATATCTGTCAAACGTTTCACGCCTGCAGCTTGGATGGCATCGACTACATCTTGGTGAGTCACTTCTTCTTTGAGGAGAAGGGCGATATCACGGCTGACTGCTGGGAACTTCGTAATTTCCACAAATGGAGCAGCTGGTTGAAGGGCTGCTTCGATAGCTGAAAGGTTAAGCTCAGCTACATAAGTCTCAGGAATGTCGTAAGCCTTTGCCGTCACAGGGTGTACTTGCCCGAGGAAACCAAGAACTTGGTCACCGAGAGAGATCAAGGCTGTACGTCCTGGATGGAGGCTAGCGATTTCAGAGGTTGCTGTATAAGTCACTTCAAGACCCAAGCGAGCAAATAGGGCTTCCAAGATTCCCTTAGCATAGAAGAAATCAACTGGTGTTGCTGCAGTTTGGAAGTCTTTTTCAGCGACTAAACCTGTCAAGGCAAAGGCAAAGCTATTGATCTCATTTGGCAATTCTTCTTTTGGATTACCCGTTTGCTCGAAGACTTTTCCAATCTCGTAGAGAGCCAAGTCTTTGTTCTTACGTGCAACGTTGTAGGCAACTGTATCAAGGATACCAGAAACCATATTTTGATGGAGGACAGAACGGTCCACTGTCATTGGCCACATGAGCTCTGTTAAGTTGCTTGGGGCAGTCGTAAATTCAACGGCTTTTTCAGGAGTTGTAAGAGCATAAGTGATGATTTCTGTCAATCCTGCTCCTTCAGCAATAGTCCGAACTTGACGACGGAGTTTTTGTGTCGCAGTCAATTCACCTGCTGTCCCATCGTCTTTTGGAAGACTAGTTGGCAAGCGGTCATAGCCATAGATACGAGCGATTTCTTCAAAGAGGTCAGCTTCAATCTTGATGTCCCAACGGCGACGAGGAACGCTGACAGTGAAGGCTTCTGCATTTCCAGAAAGACCAAATCCAAGACGACGAAAGACATCTTCTACATCCGCATAAGAAAGTTCTGTACCAAGGACACGGTTGACGTCTGCAAGAGTGGAAGAAACTTCTACATCAGAAGTATCCAATTCACCTGCTGAAACAATACCTTTACGAACAGTTGCTCCTGCAAGTTCAGCAATCATGCTCGCTGCCGCATCAAGGGCTTCATTGACTGTTGCCACATTGATGCCTTTTTCAAAGCGAGAAGATGATTCAGAACGAAGGTTGAGACGACCACTAGTCTTACGGATAGATTTGCCATTGAAGACAGCAGCTTCAAGGACGACACGACTAGACTTTTCAGAGATTTCTGTAGCCTGACCACCCATGACACCTGCAAGGGCTACTGGCTTGTCAGCAACAGTGATGACGAGATCACTTGTTTCCAACTCACGCTCTTCACCATCCAAGGTTACTAATTTTTCACCTGCACGCGCTTCACGGACACGGATGTCGTTTCCTTCAAAGGTATCCAAATCAAAGGCATGCATCGGTTGACCAAAGTAAAGAAGGATGTAGTTGGTCACGTCAACCACATTATTGATCGGACGGATACCTTCATTCATGAGAAGATTTTGCAACCATTGTGGACTTGGTGCGATGGTCACATTATCCAAGATACGAGCAGCATAGTAAGGTGCCTTATCTGTGTCGATGCTGACAGAAAGAGCATCTGCTGCGGTTTGGTCCGTTTCAGTCAAAGCAAAGTCTTTGAACTTGACTGCCTTGTCATAAATCGCTGCTACTTCGTGCGCTACCCCACGCATAGAAAGAGCGTCTGCACGGTTAGGCGTGATGGAAAGTTCGATGATTTCATCATCCAAGTCTAGGTAAGAGAAGACTTCGTCTCCAGGAACAGCATCTTGAGGCAAGATTTGGATCCCATCTGCAAATTCCTTCGGTACAACGGAGTCAGAAATCCCTAATTCACCAAGTGAGCAGATCATTCCGAGAGATTCCAAACCACGGATTTTCCCTTTTTTGATCTTGTAGTTATCCGCAATGCGAGCACCTGGAAGAGCTACCATGACCTTGATGCCTGCACGCACATTTGGTGCTCCACAGACGATTTGACGGGCTTCTTCTTCACCCACATTGACTTGGCAGACATGCAAGTGTGTTTCTGGCACATCTTCACAAGACAGGACTTCTCCGACGACAATTTTTGAGAGACCAGCAGCAGGTGATTCCACACCTTCTACTTCGATCCCTGTGGTTGACATTTTTTCAGCCAACTCTTGTGATGGCACATCAATGTCCACCAATTCTTTTAACCATTTATAACTAACTAACATATGTAAGATACCAAGGGCCAAGCAGAAATCTAGTTATCTTTCCTAGATCTCCATCCACCCTCGTTTTGATCCTTTCATTTTGTGTTTTCCAGCTCGAGGCTAGCTTAGGAAGGT
>NZ_JBKQBL010000004.1:140640-141296 GCF_046824975.1 Streptococcus intestinihominis
CTAATAACCTCCCCTTCTCTAGAATAGAAGTTTCTTGTTCCTTCTAGGTCAATTTCTTTCTCAACAACCAGTCTGTATCCACGGTATCTCCGGTAACATACTGGTGTTCACTAAATCGTTCAAAACCAAAGCGATAGTAAAAATCTTGCGCCTTAAAGTTGCGTTCCCAGACACCTAGCCAGGCCCACTCAAAGCCCCGGCTCTTGGCTTGATCCAGCGCAAAGATAAACATTTCCTTGCCAAAACCAGCCCCATGAAATTCCTTTTTGACATAGATCCGTTGGATCTCAAAGGACTTGTCCATCTCTACTGGCTCGGTCTGCGCCTGACCCCAGTTGATCTTGAGAAACCCACAGATTTCTTGTTCTTCATTGAGGACAAAATAGGTTTCGGACTCCGGATCTTGCAGATCCTTCTCGATTTGCTCTAAAGAGAGCACGGTGGAGAAGTAGTCTTCCAAATCTTTCTCAACAATATAGGGACCGAAGGTATCCCGATAGGTTTCCACCTCTAGGTCACGTAAGGTCTGTGCCTGGTCGATTTTTACTCTAACTAACATGATTATTTAAACTGTTCTGAGAAGCGAACATCTCCTTGATAGAAGCCACGGATATCATTGATTCCATAACGAAGCATGGCTACACGCTCCTGACCAA
>NZ_JBKQBL010000004.1:141330-146911 GCF_046824975.1 Streptococcus intestinihominis
GTCCGAAGGCAAATCCTGAATAGACTGTTGAATCAATGCCGCTCATCTCAAGCACGCGTGGGTGAACCATGCCGGCTCCCATGATTTCGATCCAACCGGTCTTCTTACATACATTACATCCCGCTCCACCACATTTAAAGCAAGAGACATCGACTTCAACAGATGGCTCTGTAAATGGGAAATAAGAAGGACGCAGACGGATTTGGCGTTCTGCACCAAACATCTTTTGCACGATCAACTGAAGCGTTCCTTGGAGGTCTGCCATAGAAATGTTCTTCCCAACGACCAAACCTTCGATCTGATGGAACTGGTGGCTGTGGGTCGCATCATCTGTATCCCGACGGAAAACACGCCCTGGAGAAATCATCTTCAAAGGTCCCTTGCTAAAGTCATGCGCATCCATAGCACGCGCCTGAACTGGTGATGTGTGGGTCCGAAGCAAGATTTCTTCTGTGATGTAGAAGGTGTCCTGCATATCCCGCGCTGGGTGATCTTTTGGAAGGTTCATGCGTTCAAAGTTATAGTAGTCTTTTTCGACTTCAAAACCATCTACGACTTGGTAGCCCATCCCGATAAAGATATCTTCGATTTCTTCACTGGTTTGGGTCAAGACATGACGGTGACCACTTGCGACCGGACGTCCAGGTAGGGTCACGTCGATACTCTCACTAGCTAATTTGGCTTGGACTTTCTTTTCTTCCAAAAGCTTGGCTGTTTCTTCAAAGGCAGCCGTCAAGACATCACGGGCTTCATTGACATGTTTTCCGATAACCGGACGCATTTCAGCAGAGACATCTTTCATCCCTTTAAGGATTTCAGTAAGGGAACCTTTTTTCCCAAGGACAGAGACGCGTAACTCTTGCATCTCTTTTTCGTTTTCAGCAGAGATCTGCTTCAAAGCTGCCAGCGTTTCTTCCCGAAGCGCTTTTAGTTGTTCTTCAATCGTTGACATATTTCCTCCATCATGGTCTTCACTCAGACATATAAAAAACCACGCGCCACACCCATATTCGGAGCGTTGACACGCGGTACCATCCGTCTTTTATCTGAAACTCAGACCTTAATTTCTAAATCTTTGCGCAAGTGAATTCACTCAGCTTTCATGCAAAGAGCTTTCAGTCACGGCTCTTCTCCCTGTTGCACTTCCCTTGAGGTACTAGTCTTGCAGATTTCTATTCAATTACACTCTAGTTTATCAGATTTTTAGTTAAAAAACAAGTTAGATGAGACTAATTTCAATAGACAAAGAAACAAGAACCAGGGCATTATTTATTTGCCTTGTCTGTTTCATCTGCTTTCCTTTTTAATAAAAGAGTTGCTGCTTGGTTAAAACCATCACACCAGTTATACCATTTTGCTTCATACTCATCTTGAGCTAAGATATGATGTTTTAAATCCATAACAGAGTATATCTTTCTTTCCTCACAAGCTTGCGCATAGAGATGATAAATTTCATCACCACCATCTTTATCAAACTCAGCAGAAATCGTATCCCGACCTGCCAATAAAGCCTGATAAGCCCTGTGATGACCGTCTGTAATCAAGAAGCAATTTCCAAACGCAAGAATACTAATTGGATCAACATTGATGATTTCCGCCGATTGATCAAGCATCTGGATATCATGTAACTTCTTTTCTGATAAATATAGTTGGGTCGGATGAAGATCTGTTATTTTGATTTTCAATTCTTTCTCCTCTACCAAGAGTAAAATAAGCTGGTCCTGGGCACTGGTGAACATTTTTAAAGGTCAGGATTTAAAGACCTGCCAAAGCCAAATTCCTCTGCCATTCTTGTTATTCAATTTGTTTTTATTCGATGACTTGTCCAGCTTCTTTCAAGACAGATTCTGGAATGGTAATGCCTAATTCTTCTGCCACTTTTTTGTTGATGACAGATTTACCATCTGTAAAGATTTCGACTGGTGTATCCGCTGGTTTTTGACCTTTCAAGATTTTCGCAGCCATTTTACCAGTTGCAACTCCAAGATCATGTTGGTCGACAACGACTGAACCTAAACCACCAGCTTCGACCATGGCTGTCGCACTTGGGAAGATTGGTTTTTTAGCTGTTTTGTTTGCTTCGACTACCGTTGTGAAGGCTGAAGCGATGGTGTTGTCAATTGGAACCCAGATGGCATCTACTTTACCAGTCATGACAGAAACCGTTGAAGCAATTTCATTTGTAGAAGGTACTGAATAAGGAACCACCTTGTAGCCTGCTTTTTCAGCCAATTTTGTAAATTCTTCTACTTGCGTTTTAGAATTATCTTCACTGGTTGAGTAAAGAACCCCGATTGTTTTCACGTTTGGAGTCAACTCTTTGATTAACTTCAACTGTTGTTCCGTTGGGTTGTGGTCAGATACTCCTGTGATATTGCCACCTGGTTTTTTCAAATCTTTGACCAAGTTAGCGCCGACTGGGTCTGTGATAGCACCCATGACAATTGGTTTGTCCTTAGTCGCACTAGCCAAACCTTGAGCAGATGGGGTTGCGATTCCGATCAAGACGTCGTTGTTGTTTTGGACCAATTGCTTGCTCATGGTTGCAACCTTGTTTTGGTCTCCTTCCGCATTGAGGAATTCGATCTCAATCTTGTCCTTATCGTAGCCTTCTTCAGCCAAGCCGTCTTGAATCCCCTTGTAGATTTCGTCTAGCGATGGGTGGCTGACCAACTGTAAGACACCGACTTTTACCTTTTTAGTTCCATCTGCTTTATTGGCATCATTTTTATTGTTTAACATTGGATAAACAACAGCTACTAAAATAATGGCTAGCAAAGCACCGATCATTCCCAATACACGTTTGTTTTTCATATTTTTTACCTCAATTATTTATTTTTTTCGTTTTTTCGCTTCTTTGTTAAAGACTGAGTCGCCATCGTTTCTTCATCTTCTTTTCCCCCTTCTTTTTGAAACAAAAAACACGCCCACACATAGCTATAGCTATGTGAGGACGTGTCATCGCGGTGCCACCTCACTTATGGGAAAATGGATAAACTCCTCCCATATCTCTGTCTTGTCTAGCAACAAGTTGCACGATAAGGTGTGCCGACCGAATTTTTATTGTTTCAAATTCATCTCATCATTAGTCCAATTTCATAAATGTCCACTACCCACTTCCACCAACCGTGAGCTCTCTAATAAATTTTCATTTATTACTTTTCTAATTGAATCCATTGTAAATGTTTCTGTAAACCTTGTCAATACTTTTTTATGGTTTTTTTGAAAACGTTCGTCATTTCCTGAAATTCATTTTCTAACGGATGCTTTTACAAGGATTGAAAACCGCCTTCTTGCTGGGTTTTCAGGCACTTTTTTGATATAATTTACTAGAATTAGTCTAGAATGTTGAGGAACCCCATGTCTTTTGATGGATTTTTTTTACACCATATGGTGAATGAATTACAAAGCGAACTCCTATATGGTCGCATCCAAAAGATTAACCAACCCTTTGAACAAGAGTTGGTTTTACAAATTCGTAGCAATCGCAAGAATCAAAAACTCTTGCTGTCTTCCCACTCTGTTTTTGGTCGGATCCAACGAACCCAGACCAATTTTGAGAATCCTGCCTTCCCTAATACTTTTATCATGGTCATGCGCAAGTATCTCCAAGGGGCAGTCATTGAGCAGATTCAGCAACTGGAGAATGACCGTATTTTAGAAATTGCCGTCTCTAATAAAAATGAGATTGGAGATGATATATCTGTGACCCTAATCATCGAAATCATGGGCAAGCACAGCAATATCATTCTTCTGGACAAGGCGACTGGAAAAATTATCGAAGCGATCAAGCATGTGGGCTTCTCACAAAATAGCTACCGGACCATTCTCCCTGGATCAACCTATGTAGCTCCTCCAAAAACCGAAGCGGTCAACCCCTTTACCATTAAAGACGAAGCTTTATTCGCCTTTCTTCACCGAGAAGAGTTGACACCAAAAAACCTTCAAATCCATTTCCAGGGTCTTGGTCGAGATACTGCTCAAGAATTGGCCAGTCGATTAGAAACGGGAGAAAAATTAAAAACCTTCCGAGCTTTCTTCGAAGCTCCAACAGATCCCCGTCTAACAAAAAAATCCTTTGCTGCTCTCGCTTTTGCTGATAGCCAGGAGGAGACCTTCGAGACCTTATCGGATCTACTCGACCACTACTACTTGGACAAGGCTGAGCGCGACCGGGTCCAACAACAAGCTGGGGAACTGATCCGCAAGGTGGACAATGACCTAGAAAAGAACCGGAAAAAATTGGCCAAACAAGAAGCCGAACTGGCAGCGACAGAAAATGCCGAAGAGTTCCGTCAAAAAGGCGAACTGCTTACTACTTTCCTCCATCAAGTCCCAAATGATCAAGACCAAGTCACCTTAGACAACTATTATACCAACCAGCCTATTACCATTGCCTTGGATAAAGCCTTGACCCCCAGTCAAAATGCACAACGCTACTTTAAGCGTTACCAGAAGCTAAAAGAAGCTGTTAAACATTTGACCTCTCTCATCCAGGAAACCAAGGAAACCATCTCCTACCTAGAAACAGTCGAAACCGCTCTGGCCCAAGCCAGCCTTTCTGAAGTAGCCGAGATTCGCGAAGAGCTGATCCAAACAGGCTTTATCAAACGACGCAACCGAGAAAAGATCCATAAACGGAAAAAACCAGAGAAGTACTTAGCCTCAGACGGCAAAACCATTATTCTGGTCGGCCGGAATAATCTTCAAAACGAAGAATTGACCTTCAAAATGGCTAAAAAGGACGAACTCTGGTTCCACGCCAAGGATATTCCAGGTAGTCACGTGGTCATTACAGGTAACCTCAACCCTTCCGATGAGGTCAAAACCGATGCAGCTGAGCTGGCAGCCTATTTCTCTAAGGGACGCCTGTCCAATCTGGTCCAAGTCGACATGATTGAAACAAAAAAACTCAACAAACCAACCGGAGGAAAACCTGGCTTTGTAACCTATACCGGTCAGAAAACCCTACGGGTCACCCCTGAAGAAGAAAAGATCAAATCCATGCGTATCAATGAGTAATAAAAAGGACTGAGAATCATCTCAGCCTTTTTGTTTTATTCTGATTTGTGGATATCCTCTTTGACCTGGTCAACGTTGAACTTGGCAAAGAGATACTGGCGGTCCTGGACAGGAAAGCGTTGGTCCAATTGATCAATGGCTCCAACTTCGACGATGCCCTCTTTGATGACAAAATCCATAACATGTCCTCCAAAGGTATGGTCATCTGAGATAAAGTGAAGGTGATAGCCTGCTACACTGACCCCATGAAACATCTCTGGCGTCCAAAAACCAACAATGGTTCCTGTAACATCTTCTCGTGTAAATTCTGGCTGATGGGTTGCTACATCTGCAAACTTGGTTTCCGAGGTCGATTTGGGAATCATACGCACATGCATCTTGGAGAAATCACCGTGAATCTTAATCGAACGAAACAGATTTTCGCCATCGTAATAAGATTCAATGCGAGCCTCTAATTCCTCATCCGTCATTTCAAAGCGTTGCCGAAAAATCACTTCGGCCTGGTGGGGAACAATGGCCGCATAGGGGACGGTCGCATCTGGAGCAACTTCCACAATCT
>NZ_JBKQBL010000004.1:146963-161353 GCF_046824975.1 Streptococcus intestinihominis
CTGGTTCCTCTCCTGACCCCTTTGCTTGATAAGCCTTACCATCTAAGACAATCAATTCGCCATCGATTGAGTCCAAGGTCCCAATTCCTAAATCTCCATGCTCCAGTAATTCTTTAATGGTAAAGGATCCCCCATAGAGACCTGCCATCAAAGCCCCCAAGGTATTGTATTGAAACAATTTCACCGGTTCCATTTTTTCTCCCTCATTCATCTTGTCTTCTTTTTAGCCCTTCCAGTATACCATATTATCAAGGACAATAACAGAAAGACTGATTAAAAAAGAGCGGGCCAGAACAATGATACATACCTGTTCCTAGTCCCACTCCCACAAGAGCCAAACTCTTATTCTTCTAGCAGACTCTCATAGAAAGCTTGCATTTGCCCATCATCTGGCACTAGCTGCAAATAGCCTTCTGCCACTTCCCGAGCTTTTGCAATATCACCCAACTCTCTCAAGAGGTAGCTATAGCTTTCTAAGAACTCTGGATTTTCTTTCAAATCTGGGTAGAGCTCTTCATAGATTGGATCTGCTTTTTCAACCTCTTCGAGTGCTACCAAGGCACGAGCGATATTCCAGCGGGTGACCACATTCTCCACTTCCACATCCTGCCATTCAAGGACGTCTTCATAGCGTTCCTGTTCCAAATAAAGGGTTGTTAGGCGAAGGGCGATATCTTCGAGATCCTCAGCCACTTCTTTGGCTTCTAACAGATAGTTTTCCGCCTTTTCTGGCTGGTGCAACTCGTAGGCCAACTGGGAAGCTAGAAGGAGGAGGTAGGCGTCGAAAGGATTCTTTTGGATCCCTTGCTCTGCTATCGCTAGCGCTGTTTCTCGGTCATTCTCAGCTTGTAGAGCCAAGGCATAGCCGTATTCATACCCTTCAAAGTCTGGTGACAATGTATCGATCTGCTTGAAGTAGATTAGAGCCCGTTGATACTCTTCTCGGTCATAGAGAAGGGTTGCCAATTCATAGGCAATCTGGTCATCAAACTCGATTTCCAAGGCCTTTTCTAAAAACTCAATGGCAGCCTCAAACCGACCTAGATTCGCATAGGCATAGCCGATCCGCTGATAAGTGGAAATGCCTGTTTCTTCTAAAATGAGACGGTTGTCTAACTGAGCATACTCTTGAATGGCTTCTTGGTAATTTTCGAGTTCCAGATCAATCTCTGCCAAGCCAAGCCGAATGATCGGATCATCTGAAAGAGTCGCTGCTTCCATCAGCTTTTCCCGAGCCACATCAGCAAGCCCCTCACTTTGGTAGAGGTCCGCCTTGACTAGGAGACTGGCTAAATACCATTCCGAACTTTCAGGGATTTCTTCCAAATAAGCAAAGGCTTCTTCCATTAGACCATCCTCGGCTACAATGGTCGCTAGACTCAGATAGACCTCTGGATAATCATCTCTTAGATGCAAGTAGGTTTGCTTGGCTTCAGGATAAAAACCAATACTTTCAAAATACTGGCCCAATTCTAACAAGGTTGCTGGATCGTCTTCTAGCAAAGCCTTTTCCAAATAAGCCGGCAAGCGATCTAGCTCTTGCTTCTCAATTGCTTCTAGAATTTTTTGACTATTCTTCACGTTGAATTTCCTCAATTTCGTCCTTTTCGTACAAGCCACTGACATCTTTGTACCACTCAAATAGAGCACTGATGACAACTTTAGCTGAAGCGTAAACTGGGATTCCCAAGAAGACTCCCCAGATTCCAAACATAGAGCCAGAAGTAATCAATACAAACAGAATCGTGATCGGGTGGATATTGAGCTGACTACCCAAGACAAGTGGGGAAACGAAACGTCCCTCAATGGTTTGCTCAACAATAAAGACAATAACGACTTTGACAAACATCTCTGGTCCCGCTACCAAGCCTAAAACTAAGGCTGGGAGCATGGCCAGAAAGCTTCCTAGATAAGGAACCAGATTTAAGAATCCCGCCGTCACTCCTAAAGTCACTGCATAGCGTAAACCGATGATTTTAAAGAAGACAATGAACATAAGAGCCACTACAATAGCCACTGTAATCTGACCTCTGACATAATTGGCCAATTGTGTATTGACATCAGACAGCACCTTGCCTGCTGATTCACGAATCTTGGTTGGTAAGAAGCGGATGATCTGCCCTTTCAGGTTCTTTCCATCTCTCAAGAGGTAGAAGACGATGAAAGGCATAATAATCAGAGCAATAATGACCTGAGAGGCGACTGCAATCAGATTGCTGACCCAGTTGACTGCACGGGCAGAAAAGGAACTCGCCCAGCTAGTAATATTCTCTGACAACTGGCTGGTCCATTCATCCAGTTGAGGCTTGATTTCTGGCGACACTTTGTTGTCTAAGAAATCATCAATGGTCATATTGGCCTTTTCCAAGTAATCTGGCAGATTCTTCATAAAACTGAGCACCTGACGCTGAATGGCTGGAATAGCGACGGCCAAGCCCCATAAAATGAGAAGGGCAATCAAGATGAAGACGATGGAAATCGCAATAATCCGCTTAACCCGGTGCCTTTCCAAAAAGTCGACAATTGGATTTAACAAATAATAGAGGAGCCCTGAAATAATGACAGGCAGCATGACCGCTGCTCCAAACTCTAACAGGGGTGTAAAAATAAAACTAATCTTGCTCAGAACTAAAATATTCAATCCTATCAGCAAGGCTACTAGGAAAACAGTAATGGCCTTATTATCAACAAACCATTTAAAAAACCAGGATAAACTAAAATCTTTTTCTTTATGTTCCACAGGAATCTCCTTCGTTTTCAATCTGTTTTTATTTTAGCATTTTTAGTCTATAATTTCACGATATAGCTGAATGTGAGCTAGTTTTTAATTCTTAACTTGTCAATCCTTCACCTAATCGTTTTCCATCCCCTTCTTTTCTGATATAATGGAGCTATCAACAAAGTCGAGGTGCATGTGATGCAAGATATTTATTTCGGAACCTATACCAAACGCGACTCCAAAGGAATTTACAAAGCTTCCTTCGATGAAAGAACTGGTCAGCTTAGCGACTTACAACTAGTTGCTCAAGAGCCAAATCCAACCTATCTCGCTTTTTCAAAAGCTGGTTTCTTATACAGTGTGGGAGCCGAAGAGGGTCTTGGTGGCATTGCGAGCTTTAACCCTGACCACCAGTTGATTAATCACGTCGTCGATGAAGGAGCCCCCCTTTGTTATGTCTCTGTTGATGAAGCGCGTGGATTGGTCTATGGAGCTAACTATCACAAGGGACAAGTCCTCTCTTATCGCATCCATGAGGATGGGCATTTGACCTTTGTCGATCAAGCGACTCATCAGGGTTCTGGACCTCACGAAAACCAAGCCAGCCCCCATGTTCACTATGCAGATCTCACTCCTGATAAACTGCTCATCACTTGTGATTTGGGAACTGATCAAGTCGTGGTCTACCAAGTCGATGATCTAGGGAATCTTACGGAAGCACAAACCTACCAAACAGCTCCAGGTGCTGGTCCGCGTCACATCATTTTCCATTCTCATTATAAGACGGCCTACCTGATTAATGAATTAAATGCCACCATCGATGTCCTTTTCTATGATGGACTTGGCTACTTTGAACATTTCCAAACCATCTCCACCCTACCAGAAGATTATGAAGGTCAAAAATGGGCTGCTGCTATTCGCCTTTCCGAGGATGGGAAATTCCTCTATGCCTCTAATCGGGCCCATAATTCCATTGCAGTCTATGAAATCTTGGCAGATGGTAGCCTAGTGCTTCTTGAAATCGTTCCAACCAATGGACTCAATCCACGCGATTTCATTCTTAGCCCAGACCAAGAATACCTCATTGCAGTCCATCAAGACTCAGACAATGCTACTGTTTTTAAACGCGACAAGACAAGTGGTAGATTGACTGAATTGAGCCATGATTTTTACGTACCAGAGGCGGTTTGCGTCCTCTTCAACTAAGAATCAAAACGCTTGCTAGTTTGGTTGAAAAATGATTAAATAGTGATATTAATAAATAGTTTATAGGAGAAAACTCATGAACCCAATGGATTTGTTTAACCAAGTCAAAGAAATGATCGAAAAGAAAGATTTCGATGCTGCTAAAAAATTCATCGATGACAACAAGGATAACCTTGGTGACTACCTAGAACAAGCGAAAGCTCTTGTTACTGGAAATGATCTAGTAAGCGGTGCTGTTGATAAAATCAAAGGCTTGTTCTAATAAAACGATTCCTCAACTAGTTAGTTGAGGATTTTTTTTTGGCTCGATAACAAAAAAATCCTTGAGAAAACTCAAGGATCTTTTGTATCTCGTTAACTAGATTATTTTTTCAAGTTGTAGAATGATTTCAATCCACGGTATTCAGCTACTTCACCAAGTTGGTCTTCGATACGAAGCAATTGGTTGTATTTAGCGATACGGTCAGTACGTGAAAGTGAACCAGTCTTGATTTGTCCTGCGTTTGTTGCAACTGCGATGTCAGCGATTGTTGAATCTTCAGTTTCACCTGAACGGTGTGATACAACAGCAGTGTAACCAGCTTCTTTAGCCATTTCGATAGCTTCGAAAGTTTCAGTAAGAGTACCGATTTGGTTAACTTTGATAAGGATTGAGTTAGCAGCACCTTCTTGGATACCACGTGCAAGGTAGTCAGTGTTAGTTACGAAGAAGTCGTCACCAACCAATTGAACTTTCTTACCAAGACGTTCAGTAAGAGCTTTCCAACCTTCCCAGTCGTTTTCATCCATACCATCTTCGATAGTGATGATTGGGTATTTGTTAACCAATTCTTCAAGGTAGTCGATTTGTTCTGCAGATGTACGAACAGCAGCGCCTTCACCTTCGAATTTAGTGTAGTCGTAGACTTTACGTTCTTTATCGTAGAATTCTGATGATGCACAGTCAAATCCGATGAATACGTCTTTACCTGGTACATATCCAGCAGCTTCGATCGCAGCAAGGATAGTTTCAACACCATCTTCAGTTCCTTCGAAACGAGGAGCGAATCCACCTTCGTCACCTACGGCAGTTTCCAAACCACGTGATTTAAGGATTTTCTTAAGAGCGTGGAAGATTTCAGCACCGTAACGAAGAGCTTCTTTAAATGTAGGTGCACCAACTGGCAAGATCATAAACTCTTGGAAAGCGATTGGAGCATCTGAGTGAGAACCACCGTTGATGATGTTCATCATTGGAGTTGGAAGAACTTTAGTGTTGAATCCACCAAGGTAGCTGTAAAGTGGGATTTCAAGGTAGTCAGCAGCAGCACGAGCTACAGCGATAGACACACCAAGTATTGCGTTCGCACCCAATTTACCTTTGTTAGGAGTACCGTCAAGAGCGATCATTGCACGGTCAATAGCTTGTTGATCACGAACATCGTAACCAATGATTGCTTCAGCAATGATGTTGTTTACATTGTCAACAGCTTTTTGAGTTCCAAGACCACCGTAACGAGATTTGTCACCGTCGCGAAGTTCAACTGCTTCGTGTTCACCAGTAGAAGCTCCAGATGGAACCATACCACGTCCGAAAGCACCTGATTCAGTATAAACTTCTACTTCAAGTGTTGGGTTACCGCGTGAGTCTAGGACTTCGCGAGCGTAAACATCAGTAATAATTGACATTTCTTACTCTCCTTTGAGTTTAAATTTTTTACACCTCTATGATACCTTAAAAATACGCGTTTTTCAAGAAAAAACGTTATCTTTGTGCAGATTTTCCTTAACTTTATCAAGAAATCGCTTTCTTTTTGTTTAGATCAGCCTTTATTCGTTTGGCATTTTCAACCTAAAGTATGATATACTATTCTTATGACTGATCTATCTAAAGAAATTATGGAAAAGGCTAACGGTGGCCTAAAATTAAATCCTGATGAACAACGTCGCTTTCTAGGTACGTTTGAAGAGCGCGTTCTAGGATATGCCGATTTAAAAACAAGCAATAGTCCTCAGCTTCAGAAGGGCTTTTTGAAGGTGCTGAAAAGCTTGAATGAACAAGCTAACCCTCTCTTTGTAAAGATTTCTCCAAATGTTGATTCTAGCGTCCAGTTGAGCTATCTAAAACAAGCAAAAGAATTTGGTTGCCAGGCTACAATTGTTTCGGAGGAACACGACTCCTCTCCTTTTGGGCTCGTGATTCATACAGATGCACCAATGACCACTACTGACAAGGACCTTCGTTCTGCTTTTGCGGATCTCTGGGAGGAAGAAAAGAAACCGACCAAACCTTCTCTTTGGAAAAAATGGTTTGGTTAATCAGAGCTGTCCCTTAGACATTTTATTAGTATTAAACATTAGATGGAAAAAAGCGGTTTAACCGCTTGAGTATGTAGACAAGCTATTGTTTTACATAAAACAGTTAGATGATTATCAAAAATGACTTTTAATTTTTAGTTATTTACGAAGATCAAAAACTTTCCGCTGTGAGAAAAATGCCTGAAACATAATTGTTCCAGGCATTCGGAATTATTGAGACCTTAGGCTCAATAATTAGTCATGGAACTTTGAAAAAGTTCGCTGACGTCCGTACTCACCTAAGGAAAGTTTTTCTGAAGACTTTATCTTCAATTTGAAGCGGTTTAACCGCTTTTTTCTATGCTTAATATATTTCCGATATTTCTAGCTGTAAAGAGAAGATTTTCCCTCACATCGTTCAGAAGTTGCTCTAAACTATCGGGATGTTTCGTAATAGAAAAGGCACCGACTATATTTTCAAATGGGAGACTTGGTAAATCATCTGCAAGACTACCACAAATGGCTATTACTGGGATTCCTTTTGGGGTTCGTCTCGCAACCCCTATCGGAGCTTTTCCGGATAGACTCTGATGATCCAGTCGCCCCTCACCGACAATAACCAAGTCTGCGTTGGCTACTTTGGAGTCAAAGTCGATCAGATCTAAACAGCTATCGATCCCTGATACTAGTCTCGCTTGCGCGAAGGCACAAAGACCCGCAGCAAGACCTCCACCAGCACCCATCCCTGCTTGAGTCAAAATACTTGGACAGTGCTTTTCGTAAAAGCTGTAAATAGCTTGATCCACTTGCTCAAACATATTGGTACTGAGCCCCTTTTGTTTTCCAAAAATATAGGTCGCACCATCTAGTCCACATAAGGGATTGGAAACATCTGCTAAGATCTGTATCTGGACATCATCTGGGATCTTGAACGTTTCCTCTTTACGGATGGAATCCCATTCTAAAAGACTTTGTCCACAGGCCTTTAATTCTCTTCCTTCTCGATCATAGAATTGGTAGCCTAGACCTGCTGCAAGTCCAAGGCCCCCATCATTGGTCGCTGTTCCTCCAACCCCGATATAAATCTCCTTTTTCCCCTGTTTGATTAAAAAACAAATCAGTTCACCAATTCCTCGGGTCTCTAGGTCAAGTGGACGGCGTTGATCAACTGGAATTTTTCCTAAACCGATCAAGTCGGCTACTTCAAAGAGAGCCAAAGAGTCCTTCTCCATATACCGCATTTCTACTGGCTCTCCAAATGGACCTGTGACAAGGGTAAAAGTTTCCTTCAATCCCAATGAGTAGCTGATGGCATCCACTGTCCCTTCCCCACCATCTCCAACAGGACAGGTGACCGGTTCTACATCGAGGAGAGACTGACGCAAGCCTTCTGCAATCATTTCTGCTACATCTTTCGCAGGTAAGCTTTCTTTGAATGAATCTGGAGCAATTAAAACTTTCATGGACTCATCTCCTTTTTTCTATCCTTCCCTTTCCCATCACAGCTTCATTTCCATAAAAAAACATCCAGGAATATTCTCCTGGATGTTTTAGATTAGAATCGGATGGATTCTCTTGTTTTTTCAAATGAGGTAACAAATCTCTCTGTTACTCCTGGTTCAACTGTTTCCAATGCTTCTGAAATGACTTTGAATGAAGCAGGATAGTCATACTCTTTTTCAAAGATGTACAAGGCTTCATCAAAAGCTGCTTGGACATGATCGTCGAATGAACGATAGCGATTTGAGTATTGAAGCAACTGCTCTGTTAGAGTAGCATATTGTACTAATTTGTATGTTTCTTCCTCTAACTCTGTCATATCGTTGGTCAAAATATCCAGGAGACGGTTGGCGTTTTCGATATTGACACGACGACCTTCTAACTCAGCCAAGAGAGCTTCTGTGTTATCACTTGCAGTGAAGAAGATAGTAAGGAAGGATTGAGGGATTCCAGGTAAGTTACGCTTATCCATGTAACGCTTAATGGCATGTAAACGGTTGGCGTAGATATTTACCTTTTGACGAGCATTTGTGTCGTCTTTCTCAATCTTAGACAAGGTTTCGCTCAAAGCAATTTGATCATCTTCAATCTCTTTCAGACGTTCTTCAATCGCTTCTAACTCTTCTTGAAGGATAGAGTAGGCTTTTTGAGTTTCAGATGTATCCTTCAAGGCATCTTCTACAACGAGCTCTTGAGCTGTTAATTCAGCTTCTAACTCCTTCAAATGATTTTCCTTAAGTTCTTTGCTTTCAAATGTTTTGCTGAGACGTTCAACTTCTTCTGCTAAACGCTTGTTATTTTCCTTCGCATGAGCAAGGTAACCTGGTAAGGCTTTGACCAATTTTTCAACAACTTTGTGTGATTCAATTTCACGAGTGAAAATATCATACAAGGCGTTGATTTCTTCTTGAATCTGCTCATTTTCATAGAGCGCATTATCTAATTCAAGAGCAGCAACATTTTGTAGGTTGGCTTTCAAAGCTGCATGCAATTGTTGGAACCGTGCTTCCAAATCAGTCTCTGTAAAATGATAACCAGATTCCAAAAGTTTGCGATGACCAGCTTCCAAATCTTCCAATTGATCAGGAAGAGTTGTTTGTACATCCTTCACAATTGCAGGAACTTTTTCAACAATATGCGTCAAGGCTACAATGTGGTTTTCAGCTGTATCCAAAATTTCTGCAGCTTCAACAGGGTCACCTGATGAATTCAAGGTTACAAATTTTGAAAACTCAACTTGAATATTTTCAGCTTGCTTCTCGATTTCGGGAAGTGCTGGGCCGTATGCGTCTGGATCAGAAGCTACTTGTTTTTGCAAGTTTTCAAACATATCCAAGGCATGAACAACCCGACCGCTATTCTTTTCTTCTTTTTCTTTTAATTCAGATAAAGCTTGACGGATGGCCTTGATATCTTCATCGATCAATTGAACCTGACTCTCAATATTTCCAATTGCTTGCTTGGCTTTTAAAAAGCGGAAAGAATTGTTGTAGCCTTCTGCTTCAAAGAGGTTGTTCTCGATATCAGCAAAAGAATTGAGGGATAGGTCCACCCATTTTTGATTCCATTCACGAAATGCAACTTGACTTTGACCAATCAAATGCATATTCTTCACTTCTTCTACTTCATCATTTACCGGAAGGTTATACAACTGTTCTTTTCGTTCTTCCAGAGATGCCAGTAAGGCTTCGTTACGCTTTCTCAATAAGACTGCCACTACATATCCTAAAACCAAGAGGACCCCAATGACAATAATGAGAATAATTAGTCCACGAGACATATAAAAACTCCTTCATTAAATTACTTGAAAGTAATCGTAGTTATTATATCATAAATATTCGAATAATTGGCAAATATCGCAGAATTTTATACATCAAGTGTACTATATTCGGCATTTTCTTCGATAAATTCACGACGAGGTTCTACTCGATCCCCCATGAGCATATCAAAGATTTTATCTGCTTCTGCTGCATCATCAACTGTCACACGCGCCATGAGGCGATGTTCTGGGTTCATCGTTGTTTCCCAGAGCTGATGATCATCCATCTCACCCAAACCTTTGTATCGTTGAATCGTTGGTTTGGAACGACCTTCAGAATAGCGCTCCAAGGCTTCAGCCAATTCTGCTTCTTGGTTGGCTCCTGGTTGGATGTATTCTTTGATTTCACTACCGACTTTTACACCATAGATTGGTGGTTGGGCGATGTAAACATAGCCTGCCTCCAAAACTGGTTTCATATAGCGATAGATCAAGGTTAAGAGGAGGGTTCGAATATGAGCTCCATCGACATCAGCATCTGTCATGATGACTAATTTTTGATAACGGGCTTTTGATACATCAAATTCTGCACCAAAACCAGTTCCCATAGCTGTGAAAAGGCTACGAATTTCTTCGTTGGCTAAAATCTTATCCATGCTGGCTTTTTCCACGTTGAGGATTTTCCCTCGAATAGGGAGAATCGCCTGGAACTCGCGGTTTCGACCTGATTTAGCAGATCCTCCGGCAGAGTCTCCTTCGACGATGAAGAGTTCTGTCTCAGCTGGATTGTTAGATGAACAGTCTGCTAATTTACCAGGAAGGTTTGAGATTTCTAAACCAGATTTCTTACGGGTGACTTCACGGGCGCGCTTAGCAGCAACACGCGCTTTGGCAGCCAAAATTCCCTTTTCGACAATTTTCTTGGCAATCTGCGGATTTTCCAACAAGAAATCAGAGAAGGCATCGCTGAACAAGCGGTTGGTAATCTTCACCACTTCAGAGTTTCCAAGTTTGGTCTTAGTTTGTCCTTCAAACTGTGGATTTGGGTGTTTGACAGAAATCACTGCTGTCAACCCTTCCCGGACATCTTCCCCTGTTAGATTTTCTTCATTGTCCTTGAGAAGTTTATTCTTACGCGCATAGTCGTTGATAACACGGGTCAAAGCTGTACGGAAACCTTGTTCATGAGTCCCCCCTTCATGGGTATGGATGTTATTGGCAAAACTCATGACGGTTTCGTGATAACCAGTCGTGTACTGCATGGCTACTTCAACCGTGATATCATCCAATTCTCCATCGGTATAAATCGGAGTTTCAAATATGACATCCTTGTTTTCGTTGATGTATTCTACATAACTAGCAATCCCACCCTCATAGTGGTAATCTTTCGTTTGCTCCTGCCCTTCACGCTTGTCCGTGATCGAGATCCGTAAGCCACGGTTCAAGAAGGCTAATTCTTGAATCCGTTTGTTCAACTTGTCAAAGTCAAATTCAGTGGTTTCTGTGAAAATCTCTGGGTCTGGAGTAAAATGAACGGTTGTACCAGTTCGATCAGTTTCACCGATCACTTCAAGATCTGCAACGACTTGCCCACGTTTGTATTCTTGGTAATGAATTTGGCCATTCTTATGGACATGAACATCTAACTGAGTCGACAAGGCATTTACGACGGATGATCCAACTCCATGGAGTCCACCTGAAACCTTGTACCCACCACCGCCAAATTTTCCTCCCGCATGGAGAACGGTAAAGACAGTTTCAACCGCTGGACGACCTGTTTTTTCTTGAATGTCAACCGGAATCCCCCGTCCATCATCGACGACTGTAATCGAATTGTCCGCTTCGATAAAGACTTCGATATGGCTAGCAAATCCTGCAAGGGCCTCATCGATTGAGTTATCGACGATTTCCCAGACCAAATGGTGAAGACCTTCTTTAGAAGTGGATCCGATATACATCCCCGGACGCATCCGAACTGCTTCTAAACCTTCTAAAACCTGAATCTGACTGGCATCATATTCTTGACCAGTCGTTTCTTGCTTCAATTCTTCTGTCATTCTTTCCCTTTTCTAATTAAAAATATAGGCACTTAATTGATCCATTGAGTCAAACAAATAGGTCGCCATGCCAGCTCTCTGACCAGCTTCGATATCGATCGGGCGATCTCCAATCACCAAGCCAGACTCAATCGCATACTTGTCTTTTAGATACAACATGGACGCAGGATCTGGTTTACGTGGAAAACCATCATCAGCTGTCACAACTTCTGTAAAGTAATGACGAATCCCTGTTTTTTCTAGGATGGTCTCTACGTGATGGTCACGGTGAGAAACCAAAAAATGACGGGCTCCGATTGCTGTCAGACGATGCAATAACTCCTCAGTCCCCTCGAATAAGCAGGGGATTTCAAGAGCTTCTTTCTCTCGCTGTTTATACTCTCCCAAAAAGTCTGGAAGGTCTGAGGCAAACTGCTGAACAGCATAATCCGTGGAAACCTTTAAAGCTGCATAAACGGAATCATGATCAGCCTCCCTTTGGAAATACTGTAAGGTCGCTACAAAAGCTTTTGTAGAGGTCTCATAATTGTCCAATAAAGTCCCACCAAGATCCCATATAAAATCATGATAATCCATAGCTTCAATTATACCATAATTTTCAAAAAATTGCTTGTAAAGTCAATGTTTTCACGGTTTTTTTACAGTCATCTCACACCTGTTTTACTTTCATTCAAAAAGCATTTATATTTTGACAAAACTAGCCTATAAAAAAATGAAGACAGGAATTTTCCTACCTTCATTTTTCTTCTCGACAACTATGGGGCCGATGTTCCAAAAACATCTTGATAGAGCATCCCTTCTCTCAATGCTGTGTCATCTCCACCAAAATGGTTGACCAGGGCATAGGAAAAAGCAAGTGCTGTTGCAGGACCCCGACTGGTCAAAATGTGACCATCCTGGACCACTGCTTCTTTCACATAATGCTCTGTTCCAATTTCTTTTTCGAAGCCATCATAGCAGGTATAGCGTTTTTCATCAAGTAGTCCAGCTCGATCCAAGACAATCGGAGCTGCACAAATAGCTGCTAGACTTTTTCCTTGTTCATGGGCTTCTTTTAAAGACTGAATCAAGCCTTCATGGTCGCGTAGATTTGCTGCTCCCGGCATCCCTCCTGGAAGGACAATGCCATCAAAATGATCCAACGAACCGGACCAGACCTCATCAACCTTCACTGTGATCCCATGGGAACCTGTCACTTCTGGATCAAATCCAACCATCAAACACTCGATTGCTGCTCTTCGCAAAACATCGACAACGGTCAAGGCTTCGATTTCCTCGAAACCATTTGCTAACATCACCGCTACTTTTGTCATATCAAATTATTCCTTTCTCGTGTAGTCGACTCAATTGTTTCTGTCTCAATAGTCGACTTTCTTTTTTCCGTTCTTCACTCACCCTATTTTGATGGCTCATGGATAATAATAAACCAATCCCAATAAGGTTACTCACAATAGCGGATCCTCCTTGTGAGATAAATGGCAAGGGAATTCCAGTGAGAGGCAAGATCCCCGTTACTGCCCCAATATTCTCAAATATGTGGAAGACCAGCATCATGATGAAACCAGTTGAGATATAGGTGTAAAATTGATTATTAGATTTCAGGGTAATGCGCAACATCTTATAAACTAGAAACATGTATAAGAGAAGGAGGCACAGTCCTCCTACAAATCCAAAATCTTCCGCGATGACCGTAAAAATCATATCACTCTCCCTGACCGGGATCAACAGATTAGATACATTAAAACCTTGCCCCAATAGACCACCGCTGGCAATGGCCAGCTGTCCCTGAGCCTGTTGGAAGGTCATGGTTTGTGCATAATCAAAAGGATTCAACCAGGCTAAAATGCGGTTCATCTGATAGGTGGGCATCCCCAGAGTTTGATGGAGAAAGGCCCGCCCACCGTCGGATAGAAAGACGGCCAAAAAGAGAGCAATTCCACCTGCGAGGGTCAAAAAGACTGGTAAAATGATTTTCCAAGAGACCCCTGAAATAAGGACTACTCCTGAGAAGATGGCCATAAATACCAAGGAGGTTCCAAAATCATGTTGAAAGGCTAGAAGCCCTAGGACCGGTATGGTATAGGCAGCAATTTGGAGAATGAGAAAAAAGTCTTTTTTTAGCGTCCGATTTTCTTCCCTATTGTTTCGTAAAAAATGAACAATCGCACGAGAGACCATCAAGATATAAGAAATTTTCATAAACTCTGATGGCTGAAAAAGGCTGATCCCCTTGTAGGCCACCCAGTTTTTAGAACCGGTCGAAGCAACCAGGTTTGGGTTGTAAAAATAAAGGGGCAAGACCATTAAGACCAAGCCAAAGACATACAAGTAAGGCGTTACTTTCCATAAAAATTCTGTATTAAAGAGCATAACGACAAAACTAATCATACATCCTAAAACAATCCAGGCAACCTGTTGGCCTAAAATTGACCAAACCAAGTCAGGATAATCATTCGAAACTGCAATATAGACTGCCACCACTCCAAATGCCAATAATAACAAAACAGTGGTGATCAAGGAGAAATCTCCTCTAAGTTTGAAAGACTGACGTCTCTTCATTTCATCTCCCTTTCATTTAGATTCCTAAAACGTGTTGAAGTAGCAAACTAGAAATGGATACAGCTAGCCAGGCCACAAGGCCGATGAGCAAAGGGGCCACCCCCTGCTTACGGAAGGCCTGAATAGACACTTGACTTCCAACGCCAACCAAGGCCATGGCCATCAAATATTGTGACAACCATTTACAGAAGGGAATCCAAGAACTTGGAAACCAGCCAAAGGACGTCACTAAAGAGGCCAAAAGGAAGTAAAAAATAAACCAAGGAACAATTTTACTCAATTTCACTTGCTTCCCTTCTCGATCCTGTTTCGA
>NZ_JBKQBL010000004.1:161393-162840 GCF_046824975.1 Streptococcus intestinihominis
CCGTCCTAGAAGTTTTAGTCCCAACATCCCAAAACAGATTGGAATAATCATCAGAGCTCGGGTCAACTTCACAACCGTAGCCACTTCACCCGCTGCTTTACTATAGGAAAATGCAGCCGCTACAACAGATGAGGTATCATTAATGGCTGTTCCTGCCCAAAAACCAAATTGCCGATCCGTCATAGCAAGGAGGTGACCAAAAAAAGGAAAAAGGAAAACCGCTAGGATATTAAAGAAAAAGATAGTCGACATGGACAGAGCGATGTCATTTTCATCAGCTTCTAGAACAGGAGAGGCTGCCGCGATTGCAGACCCTCCACAAATAGCTGTCCCCATTCCAACCAAGGCTGTTAAGATCTTTGGAGCTTTTAAGAGGTAGCCCATTGCAAAAGCAGAGAGAAAGGCAATACTGATGGTCGGTAAACTAATGACCAAAGAAGACAGGCCCAATTGGGTCACCTTTTGAAAGGACAAGGTAAAGCCCATCAAGATAATGGAATATTGCAAGAGTTTTTTCCCTGAATAGGCTAGTCCCGGCCTGCTATTTTGAGGCAATAGATGACTAGCATTCAAGAGAATCCCACATAGGATAGCAAAGAGACTAGAGCCAAGGATAGGTACTGCTTTTCCTAACACCATAGATAGTCCTGCTGTAAGAGCGGCTAGCAAGGCACCGGAAACATACTGAGTTCCATTGGTTTTTTGATTCATGTTAACTCCTAAATTGTTCAACAACTTCTTTTACTTCTCCTGTCTTAGCAATGACAAGAGGAGCTATTTTCTCTAAACTGGCTTGAATCTGCGAGCCATATTGGCGATTTAATAAGCGTTGATCTAATAAAATGACCAGAGATTCTTGCTCGCTCGAACGACTCGAACGTCCAAGAGCCTGTTTCAAGCGTAAGATAGCTAGTGGCAAACTATAATCATAGAAAGGATTTTTCCCTTCTAGACGCAAGGTTTCGTGCAGTTTTTGCACGAAGAAATCACTTGGATTATCAAAAGGAATGCGAGGAATGACTTGAATGATTTTTGCTTGCTGGGCAAAATCGACCCCTTCCCAAAAACTACCGGATCCTAAAAGGACGGAAGCTTCCCCTCTATCAAATCGGCGTTTAATAGTTGCTGCTTCACCATTCTTATACTGAGCCAGGTGACCCACTGTCATCAGCTGAGAAGTTGCTAAAAGCAAGTCCTTGGAAGTGAACAAGGCGAAGAGAGGCAAGCCAGTAGCTGCTAGATCATCCAAATAGCTTGCTAAAGAGCCAGCTAATTCCTCTTGCGTCAAATTGGTCAAATCAGGAAATTCTCGATCGATGAAGATGGTTTGCCCTTGATGGTAGGACAGTTCTTTCCCGATGAATTGGTAATTCTCAATTCCTAAAATCGAGGCTAGATTGACCTTTTTACTAATGGATAAGGTAGCTGAGACCAAGAGAAGTCTGGT
>NZ_JBKQBL010000004.1:162884-167792 GCF_046824975.1 Streptococcus intestinihominis
AGTTGTTGGAATAAAGTCTTGAAGGGAAACCAAGCCCTCTCTTCCAGACTGCAAGCGAATTATCGGATGCTGATTCTCTTGTGTACGATCAATCCAAAAAATTTGAAAACGAGGATCAAAGACCGTTTTTAATGCAGCCAAGACTGGACTATCTAGTTCAGATAAATCCTGGCGAATTTTTTTCACCTGTTCCGCTGTTAGTTCGACCTTTCTACTACCCGATTCAAGATGTTTGAGTAGAGCATTCAATTCAAATTGGAGACTTTCAAGGATCCGTCGTTTCAACAAGGATTTTTCTATTTCAATCTCCCGTTGCAGATCTAGCATGAAATCCGATAAGGATAAGGAAGCCCTTGAAAACTGCTCCAATGAAAAATATAGTTTTTGTGCTTCATCCACCACTAGAGTCCGATTTTCTACTAGAGAAGGATCATCCTCTAATCGAGTCAATAAATAGGCATGATTGGTGAGCAAGACCCGACTCATTTTGGCTTTTTCTTGACCGAGACGCCAAAAATCTTCTGTGTAAAATAAAGATTTTTTTGATAGCTTCCCATCATGACGGATTTGTTGAACAAAATTCCCGTAACGATGGAGCTGCCCTACTTCGTTTAGATCACCCGTCCTTGTTTGGGTCAACCAGACTAGCAATTGCATTTTGAACCGATTCCAGAGGCGATTTTCCTCTGGTTCATGCAAGATTCGAAAGAACTCATCTAGTTTTAAATAATTTTGAGGACTCTTTAGGCTATGAAAAGAAGTCTGAAAAACGTCCTCAATCATCTTAGCCTCCTGCTGCATAATCTGGTCTTGTAAGACCTTGGTTGGAACACTGACGACAATCTGGTCCCTTGTATGCGCTAGTAAGGGAAGGAGGTAGCCATAGGTTTTTCCAATCCCAGTAGGTCCCTCGACAAAGGTTGCTACTTCTCTCGAAGACTGAAGACTTTCTTCAATTGACTGGGCAAACTCTTGCTGCAAGGGACGGGGTTCCATGCCCATTAACTGGATATTAATATCAAACTGATCAGAAAAATTCTTGGCATCTCTTTTGATCAGAGGCTTACGAAGAAAAATCCCATGGTGAGATGTCAAGTCCTCTTTATGAAAAGCTCCCGCATCCTCGAATGCATCCTCTATCAAGAGTCTCGACTCGTAAATCAGATTATCAGAAAATGATAGCAAGGTTTCCACCAATTCCCTTGGTAAGGAAGCAATCGTTTCACGAAGCTTAAGAAATAGCTGGGCGGTTGCTTGCGCATCAGAAATAGCTGAGTGAGCATGGTCTAGAGGAATCGCCAATTCTTCACACAGGCTACTTAAATTATATCTTTCTAGGGTTGGGAAAAAGACTTGGGCCAATTCAACCGTATCGATCCGGGGGGTTATGAGCTCAAAGCCTTCCCAAAACAATGATTCTGCCAAGAGATTGGCATCAAATTTGACATTATGAGCCACAAAGACAGCATCTTCAATCAGTTCGTATACATGTCTGGCCACCTGTGAAAAGTCAGGGGCCTTCCTGAGTTGCTGATTGGTAATGCCAGTCAGTTGGCGAATATGTTCGTCTAGTTCCTCATGGGGGTTGACATCAGTCTCATAGGTCTCTACAATCTGCCCATCTTGAATGATGACAATCCCGATTTGAATAATTTTTGTATTGCTGCTTGCACTGGTCGCTTCCAGGTCCACGACAGCATATTTTCTTTTAACATTCGTCGTCATAGCACTTAAAATTATATCATTTTCCGACTCGCTTTGCTTGGTATTTTATGACATTGAAGGGACCAAATCCAGCCAAGCGACGATTCTTCGGTTTCTAGAGGCGTTTTAGTCAGCTATTTTACAATATTTTTGATAGACTAATAGAGAAAGGAGCTCTTATGAAAATCCACCGCATTGTCAATCCCATCGCTTATGAAAACACCTACCTGCTTGAAAACGAGGACTATGTTTTGGTCGTTGATCCCGGGAGTGCTTGGGAACAAATTCGCAGCCGCATCGATCAACTCGCAAAACCAATTGCTGCTATTCTCCTCACCCATACCCACTACGACCATATCATGAGTTTAGAGAAAGTGCGGGAAACTTATGGCCATCCACCTGTTTATGTAGATGCTCATGAAGCAGCCTGGCTTCAAAGTCCTGTGGACAATCTTTCTGGTTTAGACCGCCATTCTGATTTAACGGATGTGGTCTGCCAGCCAGCCGAAGAGCATTTTGAATACCGAACAAATTATCATTTGAAGAACTTCCATTTTTATGTTCTTCACACACCAGGACATTCCATCGGAGGGGTC
This sequence comes from Streptococcus intestinihominis, assembly GCF_046824975.1. Classification (NCBI taxonomy): domain Bacteria; kingdom Bacillati; phylum Bacillota; class Bacilli; order Lactobacillales; family Streptococcaceae; genus Streptococcus; species Streptococcus intestinihominis. The sequence continues at coordinate 165,185 of NZ_JBKQBL010000004.1, forward strand.
TCCTTGGTCTTTCCTGATGACCACCTTGTCTTGACAGGAGATGCCCTTTTCCGAGAAACCATTGGACGGACCGATTTGCCGACAGGAAGCGGACCCCAACTCCTTGAAAGTATTAAGACACAATTGCTCACTCTTCCATCCTCTTATGCAGTATACCCAGGACATGGGAATAATACCACTATCGGTCATGAAAAAATGTTTAATCCCTTCTTTCGAAATCGATAAAAAAGGAAGTTCAGATGAACTTCCTTTCAATTTAAAAATAAAGTCCTCTAAAAAACTTTCCTTAGGTGAGCACGGACGTTAGCGAACTTCTCCGAAGTTCCATAACTTAGTTTTGAACCTAAGGTTTCAAAACTCCCGAGTGCCTGAAATCGAATTTTTACAGGCACTTTTCTCACAGCGGAAAGTTTTTAATCTTCTTAATTGACTAAAATATTATAAGTTGTTTTTTGAAAATCATCTAGCTAATTTATTTAAAATAACAGTTTATTTGCATTAAAAAAGGAAGTTCTTTTGAACTTCCTTTTTTTGTATAATCTTAAATCTTCAAGAAACGTCTCATTGAAATAGATGAGCCAAGTGCTCCAATTAAAATACCGAGACCAAACAGTCCTCCGACCATAATCGGAACAAGAAGGTTTGGACTATATAAGAACAATTTCTGATCTTGTAGGGTATTGTACATGGACTTGTAGACAATATTATAGACATAATAAAGCAAGAGAGCTGGTGGAATTGCACCAATCAAGCCAATCCAGGCACCTTCCAGAAGGAATGGCGCACGAATATAGCCACTCTTAGCACCTACTAGACGCATAATCTTGATTTCTCGACTTCGTGAAATAATGGTAATCCGAATCGTATTAGAAATCAAGAAGACTGCGATAAAGATTAGTAAAGCGGCACCAATCAAGCCCCAAATACGGATGAAGTTCCCGAGAGCAAAGAGACGTTGAGTATCAACTCCCCCATCTTTTACTTCAGACACCCCTTCGATTTTCTTAGCGGCCTTGGAAACTTCTTTTACATACTTAGGAGCCGTTGTCTCTACAAAATAGGCATCATAGAGTGGATTGGCATCTCCGTCAAAAATTTTCCAGTTATTACCGGCAGTCTTGATCAAGTTTTCATATTGTTCTTCCTTGCTGGAGAACTCAACTTTATCAACATTCTTCATGGCTGTCAACGCATTATAGACTTTCTTGTAGTCCTCATTATCAACCATCTGGCCTTCTTTTTCGATCTGCTGGCTTTGATCTTGGATATCCTTGCGCATATAGACAACAATCCGTACACTATTTTGAATATCATCTGATAGCTTGATCGTATTCGCAATAACTGAGGCAAAAATCGCTACAAGTCCAAGTGTAATCATCACCGAACTAACCGCAGCAATGGTCATCCAGCCATTCCGTTTTAAACTTTTAAATGATTCAATGAGATGGCGGAAAAATCTTCTAATCATCGTATCCGTACTCTCCTTCCGCTTCATCCCGTACAACACGGCCATTTTCAATGGCGATAACACGGTGACGAAGTGTATTTACAATTTGGCTATTATGAGTCGCCATCAAAACAGTGGTACCTTGCAAATTAATTCGCTCTAAGAGGTTCATAATTTCCCAAGAGTTATCTGGGTCCAAGTTCCCTGTTGGTTCGTCCGCAATCAATACTTTAGGATTGTTGACGATGGCACGCGCGATAGCGATCCGTTGTTGCTCACCACCTGAAAGCTCATTTGGGAAGGAACGAACCTTGTGTTTCAAACCAACAAGGTCTAAAACTTCCATAACGCGTTTTTTAATGTTGCGACGACGCTCTCCGATTACTTCCATTGCGTAGGCAATATTTTCATAAACGGTCTTTTTAGGAAGCAATTTGTAGTCTTGGAAGACTACCCCAACGTTCCGACGCAACATCGGAATATCGCGTTTTTTGATTTTATCTAAATCAAAACCAGCAACTTTCAAGCTACCTTTATCATGCTTCACCTCACGGTAAAGCAAGCGAATAAAGGTTGATTTACCTGCACCAGAAGGTCCTACAATATAGGCAAATTCTCCTGGTTCAATATGAACGGTCACTCCTCGAAGAGCTGTCGTTCCGTTGTCATACTTTTTGACAACATCTTTCATTTCAATCATTGACATGTATTGAAAATTCCTTTCCACATTTTATATAGAAGGAGGACTTTAATTGAGACGCCATTTTAAGTAGGCATCAATAAAGCCATCAATATCTCCGTCCATTACTTTATCAACTTGGGCTACTTCATAGCTTGTACGGTGATCCTTCACCATGGTATATGGTGTAAAGACGTAGGAGCGAATCTGACTTCCCCAGGTGATTTCTTTTTTATCACCCTTTAAGGAGTCCACTTCAGCTGCCTTCTTTTCTTGCTCCAATTGATAAAGTTTCGCCTGCAACATTTTCATTGCACGGTCACGGTTTCCGTACTGAGTCCGGTCAACCGTCGAAGCAACTACAATCCCTGTTGGGATGTGAGTCAAACGAACACCTGTAGAAACCTTGTTGACATTTTGTCCACCAGCTCCACCCGAACGGAAGGTATCCATCTTGATATCATCATCTCGGACTTCCACTT
>NZ_JBKQBL010000004.1:167836-168304 GCF_046824975.1 Streptococcus intestinihominis
CAATGGTATCATCCAATTCTGGCATGACTTCAACTGATGTGAAGGATGTATGGCGACGTTTAGCTGAGTCGAATGGCGAGATCCGTACCAAACGGTGAACGCCCATTTCAGATTTCAACAAGCCATAGGCATGCGGTCCTTCAAAAGACAAGGTAACAGATTTAATCCCAGCCTCGTCTCCTGCCTGATAGTCCAAGACTTCCACCTTGAAGCCATGAGCATTTCCGAAGCGGGTATACATCCGAAGAAGCATATCTCCCCAGTCCTGAGCCTCAGTACCACCAGATCCCGGATGGATTTCCAAGATTGCATTATTATTATCATAGGGTTCTGATAAGAGAAGCGTCATCTCATAACTGGTCATCATCTTATCCAACTCTGTCAACTTCTCTTCTAGCTCTTCGTGAACGGATTCATCTTCTGAGAGAAACTCAAGAAGGATTTCGGATTCATCAGACAAGTCTGTCA
>NZ_JBKQBL010000004.1:168352-172992 GCF_046824975.1 Streptococcus intestinihominis
TTTGATGGAAATTCTCATAGGTTTGTTTCAACTCATTTAATTCCTGGGACGTTTTTTGCGCCGCAATATTATCATCCCAAAAATCAGGTTCTGTCATTTTGTTTTCCAAAATGGCAATTTCTTCTTCCAGACCCTCTAAGTCAAAGAGACCCCCTGAAAGAAGCTAATTTTTCACGATTCGCGTCAATTTTCTGACGGATTTCTGAAATATCCATAAGTACCTCTTTCTAAGTATCAGTCTATTATACCACAAACCCCGTCATTTGCACATAGTAAGAGATAGTAAGAATGGTTTACCCTACAAAAATCGCATAAAATCAGGTCGTTGTCACCTCCCTTGTTACATAATTGTTAGATTTGTTACATGTTGGTTACCTTTCTCTTTCTCATTAACTTATGATACACTAGTGATATGACACGTATTGGTTTTATGAGTGACCTGCACCTGGATTCCAATCAGTTTGGCGAGGCCGAACGCATGCAACTCCTGCAGGTCCTACAAGAAGAACAGATTGATCATCTTCATCTAGCTGGAGACATCTCTAATGACTTTAAACAGATAAGCCTTCCCTTCATTCAGGACCTCCAAAGACAGTTTCCTGTTTCCTTTAACCTGGGCAATCACGATATGCTATTTCTTTCAGAAGAAGAAATCAAGCAGTATGATTTTCAGGTCCAGACCTTTGGAGACAGCCATTTAGTATCTCTTGCTGGATGGTACGATTATAGCTTTGTTCCTGAAAAGAGCAAGGAAGCCCACCTGCGTACCAAGAATACTTTCTGGTTTGATCGAAGATTGGAACGTCCTTTAGATGATCCAACCATCACGCAAGAAGATCTCTTCCGATTGGATCAGGTCCTCGCTTCTTTAGATGGTAGAATCATCGTCGCTCTTCACTTTGTCCCCCACAAGGACTTCCTCGTTAGTCACCCCTACTTTCAGAAATTCAACGCCTTCTTAGGTAGTCAAGCTTTTCACGATCTCTTTGTAAAGCACGAGGTAGCGGATGTCGTCTTCGGACACTTGCATCATCGCCATCCTTCCAGATCCATCGATAACATCCATTATCACTTGCGGCCTCTTGGCTATATTCGAGAATGGCAACTAACAGAAGACTTTTTCAAGGCCTATCCACAGTACAAGATCCCTCACATGTATCGTCTTCATAAACGCTACAACGTTGTGAAAGACTTATCTGAATTTCATCAATACAAAAGACAACACTTAGCAAGCGAATTTCGTCAGGCTTTAACCATCCTTGACTGCTAAAAAGAAAAAGATTTCGACCCCATAGGGAATCGAAATCTTTTTTTCGTTAAAATGGCTTAAGCTTCAGTTTCAAGGAGATTCTTTGCAACAAGCGCTGCCAAGACACCACCAACGATTGGAGCAAGGATAAAGATCCAAATTTGTTGGAGGGGTGCACCACCTACAAAGAGTGCAGGAGCCAAGCTACGAGCTGGGTTTACAGAAAGACCTGTAATGTTCAAACCAACAAGAATGATCAAGGTCAAGCTCAAACCGATGACAAGACCAGCAATCTTCCCGTTTCCTTTAGAAGCTGATGTCACTGTCATGATGACCAAGATAAAGATAAAGGACGCGATCACTTCAAACAAGAAACCGCCAAATGGAGTCACTCCTTTAGCCAAGGCATTTTCACCAAGACTAGCTGTTGATATCCCTGAATTAGACAAAAGGAAGAAGACAGAAGCAGTCGCAAGGAAAGCTCCTACTACTTGCGCTACAATGTAGTTAACCAAGTCTTTAGATGACAAGCGTTTGTTGACAAACATAGCAATCGAAACAGCAGGATTCAAGTGAGCACCAGAAACAGTCCCAATAGAGTATGCAGCTGCAACAATGGACAAACCAAATGCCAAGGCAATTCCTAAATGCCCAAGACCTTCAGTCCCATTTCCAAAAACAACAGCGCCAGTCCCGATAAAGACAAGCATAAATGTGCCGATTACTTCAGCAAAAAACTTTTTCATAATATAAGTTTCCTTTCTTCAAACTGTTGTCTAGTTTATCAAAAATCCAGTCTTGCCTCAAGAAATATGCCCAGACATCTCTGCACACAAAAAGCCATCCGAAGATGACTTTTGATACGCGATTAAATGGCGTTTTTATCTTTACCAAGTGCACGTTGAACGGCTTTGACAATCTCAACCAAAACAACAATCATATGGGCACCTACAGCAACAACCAACCATTGCGTCAAGCTTAAATGAGATACGTGGAAGAGTTTATTGAATCCAGGTACCATAATCGTCGCCATTAAGAGAATAAAGGCAACTGGGATAGACCAGTTAAAGGTCTTGTTCTTGAAGAGTCCCACTTTAAAGATGGATTGGTAAACAGACTTAACGTTAAAGGCATGGAGCAATTGGATCAATCCAAGAGTCGCAAAGGCCATGGTCAAAGCATCTGCATGGATTTCTGCCCGGGTAGAGTGTTCAGGAGAAATCAAAGCCCAACCGTAAACACCAAGTACCAAGATAGTTTGGAAGATTCCTTGATAGAGGATAGCTCCGAAAACCCCACCGTCAAAGAAGTTTGACTTACGACCACGAGGTTTGTGGGTCATAACGCCTGGCTCAGCTGGTTCAACACCAAGAGCGATGGCTGGTAGCGTATCTGTTACCAAGTTAATCCATAGAAGATGCACTGGTTGAAGAACGTCCCAACCAAAGAGGGTTGCAAAGAAGATAGTGAAGACCTCAGCCATATTGGCAGACAAGAGGTATTGAATTGATTTTTGGATATTTGAGAAGACCTTACGTCCTTCTTCTACCGCTACAATAATGGTTGCAAAGTTGTCATCGGCAAGAACCATATCAGAAGCTCCCTTAGAAACCTCTGTACCAGTAATCCCCATACCGATACCGATATCAGCTGTCTTAAGTGATGGCGCGTCGTTAACCCCGTCACCAGTCATGGCAACAACCTTACCTTCTTTTTGCCATGCTTTCACGATACGAACCTTGTGTTCAGGTGATACACGAGCGTAAACAGAGTATTGCTTGAAGACCTTTTGGAATTCTTCATCAGAGAGTTCGTTCAACTCAGCCCCTGTGAAGACATGATCTTCAGTATCATTTGGATCGATGATACCGAGACGTTTGGCAATGGCCTCAGCTGTATCTTGGTGGTCACCCGTGATCATGATCGGACGGATACCTGCTTCCTTAGCGACACGAACAGCTTCTGCTGCTTCTGGACGCTCAGGGTCAATCATGCCGACCAAACCAGAGAAGATGAGGTCAGACTCAACAATTTCAGATTCCAAGGTTGGGATTTCCTTGCTTGTCTTATAAGCCATCATCAAGACACGAAGGGCTTGTTTGGCCAAGTCTTTGTTGGTAGCAAGAATAGCTTTCTTGTCTTCTTCTGTGATAGGGCGAACTTCCCCATTGACTTCAATACGTGTCACACGTTTGAGCAATTGGTCAGGGGCACCTTTAACAGCGATAAAGTAAGAACCGTCTGCTTCCTTATGGATAGTAGACATGAGCTTACGGTCTGAGTCAAATGGCAATTCAGCCACACGTGGCTCATCCTTCAAGGCTTCACGAACATCAAAGTTGTGGTCCAAGCCGAACTGTACCAAAGCAGTCTCAGTTGGGTCCCCAATCAACTTGCCAGATGGGTCCACCTTGGTATCATTGGCAAAGTTCATGATACGAAGGGTATTGTTGCTAGCAGCAATTTCAGCTGCCGAACTTTGCAATTGACCGTTGGTATAGACTTTTTCAACCGTCATTTGGTTCATGGTCAAAGTACCTGTTTTATCAGATGCGATGATTTCTGTTGAACCAAGAGTTTCAACCGCTGGTAATTTACGAACGATCGAATTACGTTTAGCAAGAGTAGTTGTTCCTAAAGATAGAACGATAGTTACAATGGCAGGAAGTCCTTCTGGAATCGCCGCCACCGCAAGGGCTACCGCAACCATCAAGCCTTCTAATGGATGCTCTCCACGAACGAAGACACCAACTAAGAAAGTAATGACCGCAATTACAACGATTAAGTAAGTCAAGGCTTTAGATAATTGTTCCAAGCTTTGCTTCAATGGTGTTTCAGTCTCATCGGCATTAGCCAACATATCTGCAATCTTACCAACTTCTGTATACATACCAGTGTTGGTCACGACACCAATACCACGACCATAAGTAACATTTGAGTTTTGGTAACCCATATTAATGCGGTCCCCGATTCCAGCATCTGCTTCGACAAGTCCTGTCACATCTTTTTCTACTGGGACCGATTCCCCTGTAAGAGCTGCTTCTTCGATTTTAAGGGAAGCTGCTTCAAACAAGCGCATATCTGCTGGTACAACATCCCCTGCTTCTAGCAAGACGATATCTCCGGGTACCAATTCTTTTGAGTCAATCTCAATAACATGGCCATCACGACGAACACGAGCCATCGGGCTAGACATATTTTTCAGTGCTTCAATCGCTGCTTCTGCTTGCCCTTCTTGGTATACCCCAAAGGCAGCATTCAAGACAACAACGGCCAAGATGATAATGGCATCCGTTAGACCGTCCATTCCTTCTGTAATCACAGAAAGTGCCGCTGCCGCAAGCAAGATGATAATCATCAAATCCTTAAATTGATCAAGGAATTTAGCTAG
>NZ_JBKQBL010000004.1:173038-197797 GCF_046824975.1 Streptococcus intestinihominis
TAGGCTACGTTTTTCGCCCTCTTCCAACTCATTACGACCATAAGTCGCTAAGCGTTCTTGAGCCTGGGCGGTTGACAAACCTTCGACAGATGAGTCCAAGTTCTTTAGGACTTCCTCAGAAGATTGCGTGTAAAACAAATCTTTATTTTGTTCTTTTGACAAAACAGTCTCCTCCTTTTTGGCCTCTTTTTACAAAAAAAGAGACCTGTTTTTTAAAAAAACAAGTCTCGCTGTTTAATATAGTGCCGGAAATAATTCGGAATGACGACACTATCGCGGGAAATCCGCCAGCTACTCCCTTGAGTGGTTTCATTATACCACAACTCGTAAAAAAATCAAGAAAAACTACTGATAAACTAGTCTTCCCATGTCAATTCTAAACGATAGGTCGCAAACTGTTGACTTCCGTCTGCCGTTAACAACTGATAAGACAAACCAAGCCTATTTTGCTCCAATCTATATTCCTGAGTATCAATCACAAACTGCTGCATGCCTAGGGGAGTTGGAATGAGCGCATGACCTTTCTCTGAAGCTATAAATTTCATGATGGATTTTGGCGTTGAAAAGCGCGTCATGGTCAATTCTTGATCATGAAATTTCAAAGCGACTTTTTCGCCTTCTTCGTTTACGTAAAGCAGATAGTGATAGCCACCTTTTTCCTTCCATTCCCCTTCGTAATATTGGTCCATCACTTCCACTTGATCATCAAATTGAATCTGATTTTGTATTCTAATCTTCAAAAGTTCCCATCCTTTCCCTCTTTCCTTTATTTTACCAAAAACTTCTTTCTTTTTCCTATTGCAACCATCTCTCGATACCAATTTAGGCCGTTTTCTGCTATAATAGAGGCATGAATGAAAAAGTATTTCGGGATCCTGTGCACAACTATATTCACGTGGATCACCCAGTCATTTACAAGCTCATTAATACGAAAGAATTTCAACGACTACGTCGCATCAAACAGTTAGGAACCTCTGGGTTTACCTTTCATGGGGGCGAGCATAGTCGTTTTTCGCACTGTCTAGGAGCCTATGAAATTGCTCGGCGCATCCTATCAATCTTTGATGAGAAATACACCGACCAATGGGACTCAAGCGAATCCCTTCTCACCATGGTTGCCGCCTTGCTCCATGATATCGGACACGGCGCTTATTCGCATACCTTTGAAGGGCTATTTGATACTGATCATGAAAAAATGACCCAGGAAATTATTACCTGTCCTGAAACAGAAATCTACCAGGTATTAATTCAAGTAGCACCAGACTTCCCTCAAAAGGTAGCCAGTGTTATCGACCACACCTACCCTAATAAACAGGTGGTGCAGTTAATCTCTAGTCAGATTGATGTCGATCGCATGGATTACCTTCTACGAGACGCCTACTTCACTGGTGCTTCTTACGGTAATTTTGATTTAACTCGTATATTGCGTGTTATCCGCCCAGTAGAAAATGGAATTGCTTTTCAGGTCAATGGGATGCATGCGGTTGAAGATTATGTTGTTTCTCGCTACCAAATGTATATGCAGGTCTACTTTCATCCAGCTACCAGAGCAATGGAAGTCCTATTGCAGAACCTGCTCAAGCGGGCACGTCATCTCTACCTTGCGCATAAAGAGTTCTTTCAAGCGACTTCTCCTCGACTGATTCCATTTTTTGAGCACCAAGTTAGCCTGGCCGATTACTTGGCTTTGGACGACGGCGTTATGAATACCTACTTTCAATCTTGGATGGAGAGTCCTGACTCTGTTCTCTCTGATTTGGCCCAGCGTTTTATCAATCGCAAGGTTTTCAAATCCATTCTCTTTCAAGATAAGGATGAAGAACAATTAGCTGCTCTCAAACAATTGATTCAAGAGGTCGGTTTCGATCCAACCTATTATACGGCTATTCATCGAAACTTTGACCTTCCTTACGACGTTTACCGACCAGATTCAGAAAAACCTCGTACTCAAATTGAGATCATCCAAAAGGATGGAAATTTAGCTGAGCTATCCCTTCTTTCTCCTATCGTTGCTTCCTTAGCCGGTAGCAGACAAGGGGATAACCGCTTCTATTTCCCAAAAGAAATGTTGCTTGAAAATAGCTTATTTACACCTCAACTACAATTTTTCCAGTCCTATATTGTTAACGATACCTTCACAGGAGAAAAAGATGAACATTAAACTTGTTGCACTTGATATCGATGGGACCCTTTTAACATCTGACGGCCAAGTAACTCGTGAAGTTTTCCAAGCCATCCAAGATGCCAAAGCTCAAGGGGTCCATGTTGTCTTAGCAACTGGTCGTCCTCGTTCTGGTGTCCTTCGATTGTTAGAAGAACTTCATTTGGATCAACCAGGTGACCTGGTCATCACCTTCAATGGAGGACTGATTCAAGACGCCCATACTGGCGAAACGCTCTATGAAGAACACCTCTCCTACAATGACTATTTAGACATTGAAGCGCTAGCTCGCAAATTAGCGGCTCCTATGCACGCTAGTACCAAGTCTGGCATTTATACAGCTAATCGTAACATTGGTACCTACACTGTCCATGAAGCCAAACTGGTCCACTCGGATCTTTTCTACCGCACTCCTAAAGAAATGGAGCATCATACGGTGCTCAAATGTATGTATGTCGATGAACCGGAAGTCTTAGAAAGAATCATCTCCTCTATACCAGATAGTTTTTACGACCGTTTTACGATTGTGCGTTCTGCACCTTTTTACCTTGAGATTTTGCCTAAGACAGTTGATAAGGGCCAGGCCCTCTTACACTTAGCGTCCAAGTTAAACCTAAGTCCAGACCAGGTGATGGCGGTCGGCGACCAAGAAAATGATCAGGCCATGCTAGAGGTTGCTGGTCTCCCAGTCGCGATGGACAATGCTAGTCCTGAATTAAAAAAGATTGCGAAAGTTGTTACGCGATCCAACGATGAGTCGGGTGTTGCTTACGCCCTTAGAAAGTGGGTACTCCATTAATGTATAGTTACAAAATCGGCATTACTGCCGAAGAACATGATGAATTCGTTAAAACTAGTCCCCAAACCAATTTGCTTCAGAGCTCCGATTGGGCAAAGATCAAAGACAACTGGGGCAATGAGCGCCTTGGCGTTTACCAAGATCACAAACTAGTCGCTGTCGCAAGTATTTTAATCCAGCCACTTCCACTTGGTTTTACCATGCTCTATATCCCACGTGGACCTATTATGGATTATCAAAACAGCGAATTAGTAGCCTTCATGCTCCAATCCATCAAAACATATGCTAAAAGCAAGCGTGCTGTCTTTGCCAAGTTTGATCCCTCTCTTTTCCTAAGAAAAGGATTAATCGGCCAAGAAACAAGTGATCAAGAAGCTACTTTGGCGATTATCCAATCCTTAAAAGAATGTGGAGTGGAATGGGTTGGACGGACAGAAGACATGGGAGAAACCATTCAACCACGTTTCCAGGCCAATATCTATAAGGAATACTTCACTGAGGACCAACTGTCCAAATCCACCAAGCAAGCCATTCGGACTGCTCGAAATAAAGGAGTTGAAGTCATCTTTGGAGGTACTGAACTCTTAGACGAATTTGCAGCTCTGATGAAAAAGACAGAAGCACGAAAAGGCATCCATCTTCGTGGAAGAGACTATTATGAGAAACTGCTAACAACCTATGCAGGACAATCTTATATCACTCTATCAAGAATTAACTTGGCTCAACGTCTTGCTTCACTCAAAGAACAGCTGGAAAAAAATCAAGCCGAAGCTAGTCGTTTTAACGAAAAAACAAAACCAGGCAAGATCGATAATAATCGTCAAGAAAAAGAACGCTTGGAAGAAGAAATCCAATTTCTCCTTCAAGAGCTAAAAGCAGGCCAAGAGATTGTTTCTCTTTCTGGAACCTTAACTCTTGAATTTGGAGGCACTTCAGAGAATGTCTATGCAGGAATGGATGAGAACTTCCGCCGCTATCAACCAGCTATTTTGACTTGGTATGAAACAGCTCAGCATGCCTTTGACCGTGGAGCTACTTGGCAAAATATGGGAGGAGTTGAGAACCAGTTAGATGGAGGACTCTACCACTTCAAGTCAAAATTTAATCCAATGATCGAAGAATTTGTTGGCGAATTCAACCTCCCAACTAGCATGCTTTATCCCCTTGTTAACAAGGCCTATCAGTTACGAAAAAAACTAAGAAATAAACAGTAAGGTGACCTATGACATTCAAGATTATTAGTAGGGAAGAATTTTACCAACACTCTCTTACTACTTCCAATCACTCTTTTTTACAGAGTATTGAAATGGCTGATTTGCTTCAAAAAAGAGGCGCAACCATTCACTATATTGGATGGGAAGAGCAAGGAACATTAGCTATCTCTGCCATTTTATACAGCCTACCTATGACGGGAGGCCTGCATTACGAAATCAATAGCGGGCCAATCGTTACGGATACTCATTACCTACCAGATTTTTACAAAGCATTGCAGGCTTATGTAAAAGAAAATGGTGGTATCGAATTCATTTTAAAACCCTATGACCACTATCAAGTTTTCGATAGCAATGGCAATCCGACTGAAGAAGAGCAAAAACAGCTTCTCCAATCATTACTGGATCTTGGCTATCAATTTGATGGCTTACAAGTGGGCTATCCTGGAGGAGAGCCTGTTTGGCATTATCTGAAGGACCTCACCGATTTTGATGCCAAATCTCTCCTAAAATCCTTCAACAAGAACTGTAGCCGGAATATTACGACTGCCCTCAACTATGATATTTCCATTCGAAATATTAGGAGAGAGGAAATCCCTCAGTTTAAACAAATTATTGAGGAAACTGGAAAACGTCAAGGCTTTGAAGACAAAAGCCTTGACTACTACTACGATCTCTATGATACCTTTGGAGACAAGGCAGAATTTCTCATTGCTGAAATCAATACAGCAGATGCACTCGCTTACTTAGACCAGAAGATTTCCTTGCTCAATCCTTCATCCAAACAATATGAGCAACAGCTGCAAAAATTAGAGAAACAAAAGACAATTGTCCGGGAGACCTTGGCGGACGAAACAGTTGAAACAGTACCCTTAGCCTGCGCCCTGATCATCTATAATCCATCAGAAGTGACCTATTTGTTTGGCGGTTCGTATACCAAATACCAGAAATTCTCTGCTGCCTTCTTGATTCAATACCATGCCATGAAGCGTGCACTAGAAAAAGGAATCACCTTATACAATTTCTTAGGCATTCAAGGGATTTTTGACGGCTCAGACGGCGTTCTTCGTTTCAAACAAAACTTCAACGGCTACATCGTCCGTAAGATGGGGACCTTCCGTTATTACCCAAGTCCTCTGAAATTTAAAGCCTTGTCCTTGATCAAACGAATCTTAGGACGCTCATAAAAAAACAAAAGCCAGCTTACTAGCTGGTTTTTTTAAGATAAAAAAAGACGAGAAATCTCTCGTCTTATATATTTTCGATTAGTTTACGAAGTTCAACAATGCCAAGAAGCTTTCTGGATCAAGTGATGCACCACCAACAAGAGCTCCATCAACGTCTGGACAAGCCATGTACTCAGCAACGTTTTCAGGTTTCACTGAACCACCGTATTGGACACGTACTTTGTCAGCTACTTCTTGACCGAAGTCAGCAGCTACAACGTCACGAACCACTTTACACATTTTTTGTGCATCGTCTTGTGATGCAGATTTACCAGTACCGATCGCCCAGATTGGCTCATAAGCGATAACAGATGCAGCTACTTGCTCAGGAGTCAAACCAGCCAAAGCAGCAGATACTTGAGCACCTACGAATTCAGCCGCTTTACCAGCTTCGTAAGTTTCAAGACTTTCACCACAACAGATGATTGGAAGCAAACCATTAGCAAAGATTGCTTTTGCTTTTTTGTTGATGTCTTCGTCTGTTTCGTGGAAGTAATCACGACGTTCTGAGTGACCGATCACAACATAGTCCGTACCGATTTCTTTCAAAACTTGTGGGCTAGTTTCACCAGTGAAGGCACCAGCGTTTTCAAAGTAGCAGTTTTGAGCAGCAACTTTAAGGTTTGAACCTTTAGCAGCAGCAAGAACAGTTGTCAAGTCAAGAGCAGGTGCAGCAATCCCAGCTTCAACAAGATCAGATGAAGGAAGTTTTGATGCTACCGCTTCAACGAATGCTTTAGCTTCTTCTGGGTTTTTGTTCATTTTCCAGTTACCAGCAATAAATGGTTTACGTGACATTTCACATACCTCGTTTTTCTAATTTTATACTAACTATTTTACCATAATTTTCGTGATAATGAAAGGTTGCACAAACTCTTTTACTTTATAAAACAATAAAAACCCCGTCTTCACGGGGTTTTCTGTCTGTCTATATAATTGTTAATCTGGGAACTAGATCGAATTAAGCTTCGATTTCAGTAACCATACCTGAACCAACAGTACGTCCACCTTCACGGATTGAGAATGTAGTACCTTGTTCAACGGCGATTGGGTGGATCAACTCAACGTCGATAGTCACGTTATCACCAGGCATTACCATTTCAGTTCCAGCTGGAAGTTCGATAGATCCAGTTACGTCAGTTGTACGGAAGTAGAACTGTGGACGGTAGTTGTTGAAGAATGGAGTATGACGTCCACCTTCTTCTTTAGTAAGGATGTAAACTTCACCTTTGAATTTAGTGTGTGGGTTGATTGAACCTGGTTTAGCGATAACTTGTCCACGTTCGATTTCATCACGTTGGATACCACGAAGAAGCACACCAACGTTGTCCCCTGCAAGACCTTCGTCAAGTTGTTTACGGAACATTTCAACACCAGTAACAACCGCTTTTTGGATTTCTTCTTTAATACCAACGATTTCGATTTCGTCGTTGACTTTAACGATACCACGGTCGATACGTCCTGATGCTACAGTACCACGTCCAGTGATTGAGAATACGTCTTCGACTGGAAGAAGCAATGGTTTGTCAGTATCGCGTTCTGGTTCTGGGATGTACTCATCAACAGTGTTCATCAAGTCCATGATGATGTCTTCGTATTTAGCATCACCTTCAAGAGCTTTAAGAGCTGAACCTTGAATAACTGGAAGGTCATCACCTGGGAAATCGTATTCTGAAAGAAGGTCACGGATTTCCATTTCAACCAATTCAAGCAATTCTTCATCGTCAACCAAGTCAACTTTGTTCATGAAGACGATCAAGTGTTTAACACCAACCTGACGTGAAAGAAGGATGTGCTCACGAGTTTGTGGCATTGGTCCGTCAGTTGAAGCTACTACAAGGATAGCTCCGTCCATTTGAGCGGCACCAGTGATCATGTTTTTAACGTAGTCCGCGTGTCCTGGAGCGTCGATGTGAGCGTAGTGACGTTTTTCAGTTTCGTACTCAACGTGCGCAGTGTTGATAGTGATACCGCGTTCGCGTTCTTCTGGAGCAGCATCGATAGACGCATAGTCTTTAGGTTGGTTAACTGATGAAGGCAAGCGACGTGCCAAAACAGTTGTGATAGCTGCAGTTAGGGTAGTTTTACCGTGGTCAACGTGTCCGATAGTACCAATGTTAACGTGTGGTTTACTACGATCGTATTTTTCTTTTGCCATTTGAGTAAAAGCCTCCAATAAAATATATTTTATAGATAGACAGTAGGCAATACAGTCTAACTTTCCTTACTATTTTATCAAATTTCGTCTAAATTGCAAGTGTTTTACTAGCTTTTTTTCTTATTTCTTTTTTCTTAAAGGAATTTATCCAAATGAAAGTTTGTGAAATCTCATTTCCACTTCTTTTTTGAAATAAACAGCTAGATATTTCATTCTTTGCGACCAATTTTCGAGTTTTTTCACAATCATTTTCACTATATTCCAGTAAAAAACCAATCCCTTTAATCGGGATTGGTTTTAAGGTTCACGATTAACCAGAATTACGCAATCCTGTTGCGACACCATTGATCGTGATATGAATCAACTTGTCCTGATCAGCAGGCAATTCGCCGCGTCTCTGGCGTTTAATTAATTCTAATTGAATATAGTTTAGAACATTAAAGTATGGCATACGATAATCTAAACTATCTTTTAGATAAGGGTTCTCAGCTAAGAGTTCATCATGACCTTCAATCTGTAAAATAACATCCTTAGTCAATTGCCACTCGTCCAGGATAATATTGAAGATGTCACGAACCTCCTCTTCCTCACAAAGCTTGGCGTATTCAAAAGCAATGTTCATATTGGCTTTTGAGAGCACCATGTCTACGTTTGAAAGAAGAGACTTGAAGAATGGCCATTTTTGGTACATATAACGCAAGGTTTCAATGTTTTCAGGATCTGCATCAATAAATTCTTTAAAACTAGAGCCTACACCGTACCAGCCAGGGAACATGACCCGGCTCTGTGACCATGAGAAGACCCAAGGAATAGCACGCAAGCCACCGATTTCTTTGATGGTCTTACGGGCTGCTGGACGGGAACCAATATTGAAACTAGAAATGGCCTTAATCGGACTGGATTCGAAGAAGTAATCATAGAAATGCTCATTGCCAAACACCAGTTCACGATAAATATCGTAGCTACGATTGACAATCTGGTCCATAATCTCATTGTACTGATCGGACATGCTCTTTTCACTCTTCTGCTTAGCAATCATCCGGTTAATCGTTGCAGATACCAACATTTCCAAGTTGTAATAAGCTGCATCCTTGTTCCCATATTTATTGCCAATAACCTCGCCTTGCTCCGTCAAACGAATGCGGTCATTAATGGATCTCAATGGTTGTGAGGTGATGGCTTCATAGGTTGGACCACCCCCACGACCAACCGTTCCCCCACGGCCATGGAAGAAGGTAATTTTGACACCAAACTCGTCGCCAATCGCTGTTAATTGTTGCTGGGCCTTATAAAGAGTCCAACAAGAAGATAGATAACCACCATCTTTGTTACTATCAGAATAACCAAGCATAATTTCTTGGTAGCTATTCTTAGAAGCAATCCAGCGTTTAGCAATTGGAAGTGATAGATACTTTCTCATTGTATCTTCAGATTGATCCAAGTCTTCGATCGTCTCAAAGAGGGGAACAATTTGCACACGTGCGCTTTCCTTGTCAATCAGTCCCACTTCTTTCAACATAATAGCCAACTCAAGCATATCCGATACACTGGTTGCATGAGAAATAATGGTTTGGCGAATAACATCTTCTCCTAAGCGGTCTTTTAATTCACGCGCTGTTTGGAAAATAGCTAATTCTTTTTCAAGTAATTCTGATTTTTCTGCATGGGTAGCAGATAAAATACGAGGATCTTCTAACAACTCTTGTAAAAGCAACTCGCACTTTTCGTCTTCTGACAAATCACTGTAATG
Organism: Streptococcus intestinihominis; assembly: GCF_046824975.1. NCBI lineage: Bacteria > Bacillati > Bacillota > Bacilli > Lactobacillales > Streptococcaceae > Streptococcus > Streptococcus intestinihominis. The sequence continues at coordinate 182,344 of NZ_JBKQBL010000004.1, forward strand.
GTCATTGATTCCAGCTTCTTTGAGAAGTTCCGCAACACAAGCTTCATGGACACTCGAATCTTGACGCATATCGATCGAAGCCAAGAAGAATCCAAAGACTTCTACTGCTTCTAATAACTCAGCAAACTCCCCTGAGATTAAAGCTTCTGCCTTATTTTCAATCAATGACTCTTGAATAAGGGTCAAATCCTGTTTAAATTCTTCAACTGTTTCGTAATAAGGAGGGCGATCTTCTGCCAACTCTTGGATGGCACCACTGATTCGGGTACCGATATAATCGGAAACCACTCCTTGTTGATGGGTGTGAGCACCAAGAAGACGTTCGACCGGATGACGGTCATCTACTGTTGAGCCAACGACAGACCATTCCTTGATATTCAACAAGGTTTGGACCAACTTGGATTGAATATAATGGAAGGCCCGACGGTAGGGCTCCTTCTCTCTAAAGACAGATGTATCACTGGAACGGGCTGCCATCTCTTCAACCGCTTGACTGGTTTTTGAAAGGTTGGTAGAGAGGGAGAAGTTCCGATAAAGACTAGAGATTTTCTGAATATAATAGTTCAGAACGACTTCACTTTGAATCGTAGCTGATCGCTTCAAGGTCTCTGCGGTTACAAAAGGATTCCCATCCCGGTCTCCACCGATCCACATTCCCATCGTAATCGGTTTGGGTTGTTGCAACTCAATCCCTTGCTCCTTGGCAAGACGTTTGTATTCCAACATTAAGTTAGGAACAGCCTGAAGGAAGGAACTATTATAGTATTCCATGACGTTGGTAATCTCATTGGTTACCTTGAGTTTCTTTTCACGGATCATATCGGTTTGCATCATAATTTCGATATTACGACGCAAATTGTTGTACCATTTGGTTTCGTTCATCAAGCCAGCTTTTACATCTCGATGTTGGCGTAAAAGACTGTGAATGTGAGTGGTTAAGTCCAACATGGTTTTCCGTTGCACTTGGGTCGGATGAGCGGTCAGTACCGGTACTACATTGAGGTGCTCCAAGATTTCCTGTGCATTTTCAGTCTCAGCCACCTGGCGAATGGTGGACGACAGCTTTCCAAGATAGTCCTGTCCCACATTATTTTGATGATTGATTTCAAAAGCCAAATCGACGTCTTCAGAGATATTAATCAACAAGGGAAGAATGGCAAAGTAGCGAGAAATCACAGTCATCTCTTCATTTGATAGCTCTTTGACAATTTGATCCAATTTTAAATAATCTTTTGAAACAGATAGTTTTTTCAATTCAAGAATCTTATCAAAGGTTTCTGGACTCACCAAATTTTTAGCAATATCTTCTAAAATAGTGGTTAAAATCTCAGCTTCTTCTTTGATAATCTCTTTGTTGGTATAGCTCTCTAGTTTTTGTAAAGTCATGATAACTCCTTTCTTTACTCACTCCGATTTAGTAATAGCTCTGAATTTTCTGAGGCTTCTCGTAAGAAGGGGCCTCTTGAGTAGCTAGGGCGCGCTTTTCACTCGCATCAATATTCAAGACAAGAGCAATCGCAATGGATAAGACCCACAAACTATTTCCTCCTTGTGAAAGGAAGGGGAAGGTGACCCCTGTCGAAGGAATCAGCCCAGAAATCCCACCAATGTTGATGAAGGTTTGGGTCAGGAGCATCCCTCCTATACCAATCGCCATCATTGAATTAAATGGATCTCTTGCCCGAATCCCGACAAGAATAATGCGTAAAATTAAGAAGAACAACAAGGCTAAGATGAGACTAGCTCCCACAAAACCAAGTTCTTCAATAACGATTGAAAAGACAAAGTCTGTATGAGCTTCTGGCAAGTACCCTTGCTTTTCAATCGAATTTCCAAGCCCCAAGCCAAACCAGCCCCCATTACTCATGGCGTAATAAGAATTGGCTAGTTGGTGTCCCGAATCTGATAAATCATTAAAGGGGTTGTAAAAAGCACTGAATCGTTTCGCTACATATCCAAAAACAGGGATTTTAGAGAAACGCTCTACCCCGATAAGCTGAATAGAATAAAGAAGAACGGTTGAACCTCCTACTAGGATAGCTAATAGGCTTGAAAACCAGCGGTAAGCTATCCCACTTGCACTAATCATAATTAAGGTTGTCAGTGCAAGAATGGTCGCATTTCCTAAGTCTGGCATGATGACCACAATAGCAATCAGGAAGAGCACCATCCAACGCCAATCCGACAAATCTCGAGGAAGCCATTGATTGTGGGTTAACGCTTGGTAATCATATCGTTGAATTTCTTCTTGCTTTTTAGAGAAGACCAAGGCCAAGTACCAGACGATGATAATCTTCAAATACTCAGCTGGCTGAATAGAGAAACCTCCAAAACTCAACCATCCATGCGCACCATTCACCGTATCTGTGATGAAACGCGATAGCAAAAGAAGGATCGTCTCAGCTATAATGAAAATTCCGATGAAGCCCTTTTTCTTAAGGACATTTAATTTCACCTTATAGGTAATCAGAATAGTGATCAAACTTAGAACAAAAAAGATCCCCTGGCTTCTGATCATCCCGAAAGGACTAAGCCCTTTTTGGATGGCTAAGGCACTCGTTGTCGAGTAGACTACTATCAATCCCAATACTGACAAAAGGAGGTAAGGGATCAGGATCGAATAGTTTAAAAAATGACGTTTTTCTAATTTCATGTAACACCCATACTTCTAATTTTCAAATTTCATTATATCACCTTTCAATAGTAAAAAAAAGGAAAGACCAAATAAGATTCGGTTTTCACTTTCAAAAGATGATCAAACAAACCAGTCTGACTCTTATTTCTACTCCAACTATTGTGAGGAAGCAAAGAAAATCGATCCTCTGATTCACTATCATATCATCTTGTTTTTCCTGTTTTCAGGCCCTTTGTTTTGCCTTTTTCCATCTTTTACGGTAAAATGATTCTGTATGAGAAAAAGGATTAAACCAATTGTCCTCTTTGTCTTTTTCGCAAGTATCTTTTCCTTTTTGATAATTTCTAAAACAGTAGCAGATATCCAAAGGAATCAACTTGCTAGAAACAAGACCCTACAAGAGGCAAAGAAAACCAATCAAACAAAAATCCCATCTTCCTCTTCTTCTGACTCAGTTGAAGAATTAGATCAAGAATTTTTGAATCGACCAATTATTGATATCTCTGGTTGGCAATTGCCAAGCGAGATTGATTATGATCTCTTAGCACAGAATGTTTCTGGAGTCATTGTTCGAGTTCATAGTGGCGCTCAAGCTAAAAAAGAAAATGCTGCGACTTATTTAAATGGAATTGACAAATCATACGAAACTCATATTAAAGAGTTTCAAAAACGAAATATTCCAGTTGCGGTATATGCTTACGTAGCTGCCAAGGACAAAAAAGAAATGGAAAAGGAAGCAGAAGAGTTCTATCAGGCGTCCAAAAAATACAAACCAACCTATTATTGGTTGGATGTAGAAGAAAAAACGATGAATGATATGAACGCTGGAGTGGAAGCTTTCCGTGCCAAGCTAGAATCATTGGGAGCCAAAAATATCGGAATCTATATTGGGACCTATTTCATGGAAGAACATAGTATCTCCACTGATAAATTTACCGCCCTCTGGATTCCAACTTATGGCTATGATGACGGCTACTACAATGCAGCCCCATCTACCGATGACGAGTATGATCTTCATCAGTACACCTCTCAGGGGCAATTGAATGGCTTCACCCACTACTTGGACTTGAACCAGATTGCGCCTACACAAGATCAAGAAAAGATCTACCGAAAACTATTTACAGTCGAAAAAAATTAAAAGAGGCAACTGCCTCTTTTTCTCTTGAACGGAAACTCAAAGAGTATGATATAATGTTAGGAAATTAAGAGAAAGAGAAGAGTGAGATGGCAAAAAAACAAAAAGTAAAAAAAACATTGGTTGAACAAATCTTGCAAAAAGCAAAAATCGACCATGCAGGATTACAAATCAATGCCCTTGAGGGAATCATTCCAGAAGGGATTACGACTGATCAAATCTATAAGACACTGGCTCTAACAGGTGATAAAACTGGTCCCGTCATTGGGATTGTTCCCATCTCAGCCCACTTGTCAGAAAAAAAATTGGCCAAACTATCTGGCAATAAAAAAGTTAGTATGATTCCACAAAAAGACTTGGAAAAGACGACAGGCTATGTCCACGGGGCCAATAATCCTGTTGGCATTCGACAAAAACACAACTACCCTATTTTTATTGACCAGTCAGCCCTGGAACTCGATCAGATGATTGTCTCTGCAGGTGAAGTTGGTCACAGTATTCAAATCAAGGCGCAGGATTTAGCTGATTTTGTCAAGGCTAGCTTCGAGGACTTAGTTGAGTAAAGGATAAAACTAATATGAAATTATATTTTGTCCGTCACGGACGTACTGAGTGGAATGAAGAGGGGCGTATCCAAGGGGCAAATGGTGACTCTCCGCTTTTAGAATCTTCCATCCAACAGTTAAAAGCCTTGGGCCAGCATTTATCTCAAACATACTTTGATGCAGCTTATTCAAGTGACCTGCCTAGAGCTGTCCATACCGCTCAAATCATTCTCGAGCAAAATCAACATCCTATCTCCCTCCAAGAGACTCCTGCTCTACGGGAATGGCGGCTTGGTAGGTTAGAAGGTAGAAAAATTGTGGAGTTGAAGGCTCTCTATCCGGAGGAAATGAAGGCCTTTCGTCATAATTTAGCTGAGTTTCACCACGATATTTTCGGAGCAGAATCCGTTGAAGAAACCACTCAACGGACCGGAAATTTTATCAAAAGTTTAAAAGACAAGTCTGGCGAGGCCATTCTAATCGTTGGCCATGGGGCTAATTTAACCGCTTCTATTCGGAGCCTACTTGGCTATAAAACAGAGGAACTCCGTAAAAACGGTGGCCTCAACAATGCTAGTGTGACCATTTTGACAACAGATGATTTTGAGCACTTTTACTTAGAAACTTGGAATGATACCTCTTATTTGGAGACTAAAAAACACTGATTGCAAGATAATTGTTTTAGAATAGAGGCAAAGTTCACTTAGAAACTTTCCTTAGGTGAATGCGGACGTCAGCGAACTTCGAAGAAGTTCCATGACTTAGTTTTGGACCTAAGGTTCCAAAACTCCCGAGTTCCTGAAACAATTTAGTTTCAGGAACTTTTCTCACTGCGGAAAGTTTTTAATCTTCTTAAATAACAAAGAAATAAAAGATATTTTTTGAAAATCATCTAGTTGTCTTATGTAAAACAATAGTCTGTATACATTCAAAAACACTGATCTTGCGATCAGTGTTTTCTTTTAGCTTATTTCATAGTTGGGAAGAGCAATACGTCACGGATAGTAGTTGTATCAGTAAGGAGCATGCAGAGACGGTCGATACCGATTCCCAATCCTCCTGTTGGTGGCATACCATATTCAAGAGCTTCAACGTAGTCGTAGTCAATACCAGTTGCTTCGTCGTCTCCCAATTCTTTGGCACGTGCCTGCGCTTCGAACCGTTCCAATTGGTCGATTGGATCGTTCAATTCTGTAAAGGCATTAGCATATTCCTTGGTCATGATGAAGAGCTCAAAACGGTCCGTGAAACGAGGATCCTCGTCATTCTTCTTAGCCAATGGTGATACAGCTACAGGGTGTCCATAGACAAAGGTTGGTTGTGTCAAGGTTTCTTCCACATATTCTTCGAAGAAGGCATTGATAATATGCCCCACTTCAGTGTAGTGTTTTTCAACTGGCACATGTTTTTCTTTAGCAAGGGCTACTGCTTCTTCAAAGCTCATTTCCTTCCAGAAGTCAACACCAGCAATTTCCTTGATCGCATCCACCATGTGGACACGCTTGAATGGTTCATTGATCTTGATTTCAGTTCCTTGGTAGTTAACAGGACCATCCCCATGAATAGCTTTCGCAGCGTGTTGGATAATCCCTTCCGTCAAGTCCATAATATCTTGGTAGTCAGCATAGGCTTGGTAGACTTCGATGGAGGTGAATTCAGGGTTATGAGTAGCATCCATTCCTTCGTTACGGAAGATACGGCCAATCTCATAAACGCGTTCCATCCCACCAACGATCAAACGTTTCAAGTGAAGCTCGGTCGCGATACGAAGTACCATGTCAATGTTTTGGGCATTGTGATGAGTGATAAACGGACGGGCAGATGCTCCACCAGCTTCATTGTGAAGGACAGGCGTTTCTACTTCAAGGAAGCCTTGACCATCCAAGTAACGACGGATTTCTGAAATGATTTTCGAACGGGTTACAAAGCGGTTAAAGCTTTCACGGTTAGAAATCAAATCCAAGTAACGTTTGCGGTAGATGGTTTCCACATCTGAAAGTCCGTGGAATTTTTCAGGCAAGGGACGAAGGGCTTTAGACAAGTGTGTGATGTGAGTAGCTTTGATGGAAAGCTCACCCATGTCAGTCCGCATCACTTCTCCTTCTACCCCAAGGAAATCTCCAAGGTCAGCCTTTTTGAAAATTTCATAATTTTCTTCACCGACCGCATCTTTCCGAACGTAAATTTGGATTTGACCTTCACGGTCTTGAAGGTGGGCAAAACCAACCTTCCCTTTCCCACGTTTGGTTACAAGACGACCCGCAATAATGGCCGTTTCGTTCAAGTCATGAAGTTGTTCTTTATCTAATTCTGAATATTTTTCTTTCAATTGACCAGAATCTGCAGTTCGTTCGAATCGCTTTCCAAATGGGTCGATTCCTTGTTCACGAAGAGCCGCCATCTTTTCACGACGGACAATCTGCTGGTCATTTAATTCTTCCATATGTTCAGTAGTCATTTGGAACCTCCTAAGTTATTCTCCCCTATTTTATCATATTTGACGGGGAAATACACTATTCTTGAGCAGGAAAAATGAAAAAAGGAATGGAAGGAAAGGGTTCCTTCTCCCTTTTCCATCACATTCCATTCATTCATAATCAAATTTCACTTCATCCGAGTCAACTATATAGGTCATTCATCCTTATTCATAGCGAAGAGCTTCAATCGGATCGAGTTTTGATGCCTTGCTTGCTGGTAAGATACCAAAGACAATTCCGACACAAGCTGAAAAGATGATACTTCCGATAGCCACTGACATGGAGACGACTGGTGGTCCTTCTAGAGCACCTGCGGCAGCTGTGGCGATGAGGGCATTGACACCATAGGCCAATCCCAGACCGAGAATTCCTCCCATCATGGTCAAGACCATGGATTCGATGAGGAATTGAATCAAGATTTTTCCACGAGTAGCTCCAAGAGCTTTTCTCAGACCGATTTCACGTGTCCGCTCAGTCACAGATACCAACATGATATTCATGACCCCAATCCCACCAACGAGAAGGGAGATTCCTGCAATCGCTCCTATGACTGTTGTCATAATACCGAGCATTTGATTGGTCTGCTCCAAGATACTATCCATGTTAAAGATTTGGAACTCTCCTTGGCGAACTCCCGATAACTCGGTTAATTTTTTCGCCGCTTCGATCCCAGTTGGTTTAATCTGTTTGACATCCGGGATATGCACCACAATAGTAGAAATTTCTTCTGTTCCAAATTCTGAAGCTACTTGGGTATTGGCCATCAAGGCACTTCCTCCAGAAGAAACCCCGTATAATGCAGATCCAGCATTTGGGTCCTTGAAGATCCCTACCACCCGATAGTTGTTGTCTCCGACTGCAACCACTTGGTTGAGGGCACTTTCCGTCCCAAATAAGGTCGAAGCTAAGCCTTCATCCAACATGATGACCCGTGAGAAACTCTGATAATCTGAAGGATTCAGTTTTCTTCCTGAAACCAATTCAAATTTTCTTACTGAGAAATAAGTATCATTGACCCCCATGATATTTACCCCTTCAGATTTTTTCTTCTGATAGGAGATAGTGGCATTAGCCGTATTACCAACATAGTAGCCATCAATGCCAGGAATCTTGGTCAATTCCTTGACCCATTCTTCTTGAACGACGGGTGGTGTTTCAAGGATTGGGTTGTCAACGTCCTCGCTACTTTCCTCTCCATAGCCAGCTGGCGGTGACATTCCTTGGTCTTCTTCACTGGCAACACCGCCTTCGCCACCACCTTCTGCGCCTCCTTCTTCTGAGACAGGTTCTGGTCCAAGATTAAAACCAGTCATGTAGCCACTCTTTCGGGCGGAATAGGAAATCTGAACATATTGTTGATCCTTGGTAAAGGTCTTAGTCACTCCCGCTTTCATCCCATCTCCGAGAGCCATGATGACAACGACTGAGGCAACCCCGATGATAATCCCTACCATGGTTAAGAACGATCTCATTTTATGTCCCATAATGGAACTAATAGCGAATTTCCAGTTCTGCATCAGGCCCTCCTTTCGTTGCGGCTATCCGAAGAAATCACTCCATCTCGAATGACAATCTGACGTTTGGCATAGGCAGCAATCTCCGTTTCATGGGTCACCATGATAATGGTTTTGCCTTCTTGATTGAGGGCTGTCAAAAGCTCCATAATCTGATCGCCGGTCTTGGAGTCAAGAGCTCCTGTTGGTTCATCCGCTAAGATAATAGAAGGATGATTGACCAAAGCACGCGCGATGGCCACCCGTTGTTTTTGCCCTCCAGACAATTCCGAAGGAAGGTGGTGCATCCGCGTATCTAGCTCAACTTTCTTTAAAAATTGTTCAGCTAATTCTTTTCTTTTAGAAGGATTTACTCCTGCATAAATCAAGGGAAGCTCGACATTTTGAAAAGCATTGAGTTTCGATAGGAGAAAGAATTGTTGGAAGACAAAGCCTATTTGTTCATTGCGAACCTGGGCTAATTTCTTCTCACTAAGATTTCCTACTTCTTCCCCCTCTAGCCTGTACTCACCGCTGGTCGGACGATCCAGAAGACCGATGATATTCATTAGGGTAGATTTCCCAGAACCGGAAGGTCCCATAATAGCTAGAAATTCCCCTTCTTCCACATCTAAATGGATATCCTTTAATACCTGTAGGGTTTGATCGCCATTTTGATAACTTTTATTGATGTTTTTCAGCTCAATCAATTTTGTCATATTTTCCGACCTCTTTCCCATCTTCCAAATCGCCAGAAGGGTTGATGATCACTTGCGCATCTTTCTTCAAACCAGATAAGACTTCTTGATTTTCTGCATCTGCATTTCCTAAGGTAACATTGACTTTTTTAGCCTTGCCAGCTTCAATCGTCCAAACATAGCTTTGATCGCCGTCTGAAAAGACACTTGTCACAGGAACTAAAGGATGGATGGTTGAACTTTTTACTTCAATATTGACAGAGAAACCTTGTTTCAAATCACCAATCTCACTGGTAATATCTACCGTAAACGGATATTTAGCTCCCCCTGTTCCTTGTCCAGAACCTGCGGCATTTGCACCAGCCTGACCAGCATCTGTCGGATAGTTGGCAACGTAGCTAATCTTTCCAGTCCATTTTTTTCCAGGATAGACCTTAGAGGTTAAGGTCACTTCTTGACCAACTGAAATGTTGGCTAGATTGTATTCAGACAACTCACCTTTTACTTGAAGGTTACCGTTGCTGACGATATGAACCAGGGTTTGGTTGGTTCCGGTTGTTGATTTGGAAACGTCTTTATTGACTTCTACAACCGTTCCATCTGTACTACTTTTTACGGTTGTAGCATCCAACAAGGCCTTGGCTTTTTCCATATTGGCTACTGCATCTGCACGAGCATCGCGCAAATCACCCACTTGTGTATCCAAGGAGCGTTGGGCTTGAGAGGCCGAACTACTATCTGCTTCCTCATCCCCTGTTGTATCAATGGTCACTCCATTGGTCAAGAGATCGTTCAATTGACGATCTGCCTTATTGACCGCACGTACCGCCGCGTCATAGGCAGATTGCGCTTCTGTACTACTATATTGAACAATAGCTTGGCCAGCGGTTACTTGATCCCCGACATTCACTAGGATGGATTGCAAATCTCCTTTGGTTCCGTCAAAGTAAATATATTGTTCTTGATTGGCTGTGACCTTACCTGTCAATAGAACAGAGGAAGCAATCGAACCTTCTTTCACGGTTTGTACCATAGGTGTCATATCGACCATTTCTTCAGGGCCACTACTTGATTTTCCAAAAGCAAGCCAGCTCCCCATTCCTACAACTGCTATTGCAGCACCTGTCGCTGTAATAATTTGCCATTTTTTAAATTTCTTCATTTCTTTCCTCCAGTATTCGAAAGCGTTTCAATTTATAAGTTTAGTATATCATATTTCCTCATTTTTCAATTCAGAATCATCTGTTTTGCACGTTTTTTTTGCTATCTTGTTTTCTCCTCCTATTCAACGATGGCAATTTCTTGATTTTTGTAACCTTTGTTGTTACAATGAAAGTGTAAATCAACAAAGGAGTACTAACCATGAAAGAATTTGATATTATCTCCATTGGTGGAGGTAGCGGAGGGATTGCCACCATGAACCGAGCTGGAGAACATGGAGCCCGAGCTGCTGTTATTGAAGAAAAACAACTAGGTGGGACCTGTGTCAACAAAGGATGTGTCCCTAAAAAAATTATGTGGTATGGCGCCCAAATTGCTGAAGCCATTCGTGATTACGGTCCAGATTATGGGTTTACTTCTGAACAGACCAATTTTGATTTTGCGACCTTAAGAAAAAATCGCGAAGCTTATATTGATCGGGCTCGTTCTTCTTATGATGGTAGTTTTAAACGAAATGGTGTGGAGTATATCCAAGGTCGCGCACGCTTTGTCGACCCTCATACAGTTGAAGTCAACGGGGAAACCATCAAGGCTAAACACATTGTGATCGCTACAGGGGCTCATGCTTACATCCCAGATCTAGCTGGAGCAGATCTAGGAGAAACCTCTGACGATGTCTTTGCTTGGGAAGAACTACCAAAATCAGTTGCCATTATTGGCGCTGGCTACATTGCGGTAGAACTAGCCGGTGTCCTCCATGCCCTTGGTGTTAAGACAGACCTCTTCGTTCGAGGGGATCGTCCTTTAAGAAAGTTTGATTCTTACATTGTCGATGGCTTAATGGAAGAGATGGATAAACAAGGATTGCCTCTCCATGCTCACAAGGTTCCTGTTCAACTCACGAAGGAAGAAAATGGTCAAATCCGAGTCTATTTCGAAGACCAAACATCTTTTGTCGCTGATCATGTCATCTGGGCAACAGGGCGCAAACCAAACGTCCAAGACCTCAATCTAGAAGCTGCAGGCGTCACCTTAAATGAAAAAGGATTCATTGCAGTAGATGAATACCAGAATACGGTTGTTCCTGGCATCTATGCTCTTGGAGATGTCACGGGCGAAAAAGAATTAACTCCTGTCGCTATCAAGGCAGGGCGTACCCTATCCGAACGTCTCTTTAATGGAAAAACCGATGCTAAAATGGACTACGCAACCATTCCTACCGTTGTCTTTTCTCATCCAGCGATTGGTACAGTCGGTCTCACTCAAGAAGAAGCCGAAAAACAATATGGAAAAGACGCTATCAAGGTCTATACTTCAAGTTTCGCCTCTATGTATTCAGCTGTGACCCAGCATCGTCAGTTGGCTAAATTTAAACTCATCACTGTAGGACCGGATGAAACCGTTGTCGGTCTCCATGGTCTTGGGTATGGGGTAGATGAAATGATCCAAGGATTTGCTGTTGCTATCAAGATGGGAGCCACAAAAACTGATTTCGATGCGACAGTCGCTATTCATCCAACTGGATCCGAAGAATTCGTTACTATGCGCTAATATTAGAAAAGGTTTGTTCGACAAACCTTTTTCTTCTGTTTTTATTTTAATGGATCATCATTGGAGCTACCATAGTCTAATCTTTCATTTTAACTTTCTTTCCTTACATTTTTGTAAGATAACAATGTTTGATAAGATAACCATCAGATTCACTAATAGATTTCAACATCCATATAAAAGAGCCCGAAGATACGCTTCAGGCTCTGTTTATTTAAGGCAAGATAGCAATGGCACGGACAGGTGAACCAGTTGCCTTGTCCCAGTGAGGGAAGGCAATTGAAATCAAGGCACCTACGGCTGGCACTTGATCCAAGTGGTTCAAGACTTCTACTTGGTAAATATTTTGCTCCAAAAGGTAGTATTCATTGACCAAGCCGTGTTCTGCTGCTGGAATACCAGCATCTGTGTCAAAGGTTTCATGGCCCACAGCCTTAACATGGCGTTCATGAATCAAGAATTCCAAAGCTTCACGGCTCCATCCTGGACTTTGTTGAACCCCATTTTCATCGAGGTTACGCATAGCATCTTGATCTGGCCAACGTTTTGACCAATCACTACGGAAGGCAACAAAAGCTCCTTCTACAATTTGTCCATGTTCAGCTTCAAAATCTAAGATATCTTGTTTGCTCAAGATAAAGTTTGGATTCGCAGCAACTTCTTTAGACTTGTCGATAACATAGAGTGGCAAGAGGAGATCTTTAAGGTCAATCTCATCCAACCAACGGCCCCCTTCTACAAAGTGAATTGGTGCATCAATATGCGTTCCGTATTGACCAACCACTGTAAATTTTTGAACATGGAAACCGTCTTTTAATGTGAAAAGGTCTTCTTGTTGCAAGGCAGGAAGAGCTGGGAAGTGTGGGCTTTCTGCATTGATTTGGTGACTCAAGTCCACCCATTTTTTAGTTTGCAATTCTTTATAAATACTTAGTAAATCTGACATATGGATTCCTTTCCTATAAGTGCTACATGGCATAAATGAATAAGGTTATTATAACAGTCCATCCCATCATCCACAATGATTTGCGTTAATCTTGTTTTCTTGAATGGGATATAGTTTCAAACTATAATTATAGAAAGCATCAAAAAAGAGGCTGGGACAAAAGTCCTAGCCTATCAATTGTATTTGGATTATCGAGCAAGACGCAGTGGTTGAGTGGGCTCTACCACGCTGATTTCATCAGCTTTTACAGCCCTACTCAACTGTGCGGAGGTGGAACGACGAAATCGAATTCTAACGAATTACCGATTTCTGTCCCACTCTCTTTCTTACTCATCCTATTACTGTTTAAATGCATCTAGCAAAACTTGGAATTCTTCGTTGGTCAAAGTGATCCCCTTGCCCATCTTCGTATGGTCAGGGCTCCAAGTTCGGATATCATACTTGGCAGGTGCTCCATTAAAGCTAACCCGGTTTAACTCCTTGGTCCATCCTTTTTCATTTTCAGATAAGACCAAGAGTTGTTCTTCAATTTCAAAACTAAAATCTGCCATTTAATACTCCTTTCAATGTCTTTCACCTTAATAATTCGTAAAAAATTTTACAAAATGAATGAAATTTTCTATAATATATTGTATCAACTTATGGAGAATTATGCTATGAAAAGATTTCTTGAGCTTCTCAAGGACCGAGCCAATGAATTTTTCAACGATAAAACCTCTCTACCAGCTCCTTTAGAGGATGGTAAAACGATTCAGATTATTGAACTGGCCCTTCGAAAAAAACAAGGAGTCCATGTCATCTTCCAAAATAAGAGTTTTACAGGCGATATCGTTAAATATGATCAGGAACGAAAACAACTTATTGTCAAGAATTTTAAAAAGAGTATGTCAACCATCATTCGAATTTCTGACATTCAAAAGATTAGTCTCGTTCCACATACGATTCGAATCGCACAACAAAAAACACCGTAAACTTCCAAGCTCGGGAAGCATGCGGTGTTTTTTTTTTTACGTTTTATGCACGAACTGTTTGGCTGGTTCCATCCTCTTTATAGAGGTTGATCAAGCCTTCTTTAAGAGCACGGATCATATCACCTGGTTCAACTGGAGTTGACATATGAATGGTCAATAACTCCATCGGATTTGGAGCCCGATCAATTTTATTGCCCTTGGCATCATGCAAATCTTCAATGACTGTTTCAAAATGACGGAACCCAGGTCCGTAAAATTCTACTTGGTCTCCTTCATTGATGACATTCCGTTGTCGAATGGTCGCAATTTGCTTGTCCGCATCATAGGCTACCACTTCTCCGACAAACTTGTACTCTGGAATCTTCCGACGAGCCCCAAACAGTTGCTCGTTTTCAGATGGTGTTCCGTAATAGAATCCTGTAGCCAACTCACGTTGGGCTACCTTCCACATTTCATCAATCAAGTCTTGCTTAATCGCTTCAAACTTTTCAGGACTTTCCAAATAAGCATCAACAGCTGCCTTGTAGCAGTTCGTTACGGTAGAGACATAGTGAATGGACTTCATCCGACCTTCAATCTTGAGACTGTCCACTCCATTTTCAATCATATCAGGGATATGGTCAATCATCGACATATCCACTGCTGACATCGAGAATTCTTCAGGGATTTCCCCTTTGAGACTCTTACGTTCTTGGCCAAATGGCATATCATAGAGATCATACTTCCAACGACAAGATTGGGAACATCCGCCACGGTTGGCATCCCGCATACTCATATGATTGGACAAGGTACAACGGCCAGAGTAGGAGATACACATTGCTCCGTGAACAAAGGCTTCAATTTCAACGTCCGTCCGCTTACGAATTTCAGCTAGTTCTTCCATCGAAACTTCCCGAGCCAAAACGACCCGTGTCAAGCCCAAGTCTTTCCAAAACTCGAGAGTTTCATAGTTGGTGGCACTAGCTTGAGTAGAGAGGTGAATTTCCAAGCCAGGCGCTTCTGTCGCTGCGATGGTAATCAAGGCAGGGTCTGAAACAATGACCGCTGCGATTCCGATATCCCGTAAGCGACGGAACCATTCACCAGCTCCAACTTCATTTCCTTCATGCATGACCATATTGGCTGCAACATAGACCTTGGCACCATACTTGGCCGCAAATTGGACACCTTCTTCCATTTGCTCGAAAGTGAAGTTCCCTGCACGGCTACGAAGCCCATAAGCCTGTCCACCAATAAAGACGGCATCCGCACCATAGCGCACAGCAACCTTTAGTTTTTCAAGTGTTCCCGCAGGTGATAGAACCTCAGGACGTTTCAATTGTTTTGTCATCATATCTCCTAGTATATTACAAGTATATTAGTTAGATTATCAATCTTGTCTATTTTATAGCAAATTCAGTTGAAAGGCAATGGTTTGGGAATTGTTTTGACAATTCTCATTCTTTACCATCACCAAAAAGGAAGGCCCGCACTCCTGGCAGGCTTTTCTCCTTTATTTAACCATGTCTGGATCGTAATCATAAAATCCAGTGTCAAGGAAACGATTCTTAGGATGCAATTGGTGAATCTGCTCATCCAATAAGAATGCTTGATCAGATGTGAAGGTCCCAGCTTCTAGAAGCTCTCGTGCTTTCACAAAACACTTGGCAATTTCCACAAAGTTTTGACCAGGTGTATAAATCCCCTCTAACTTCCAGTGGGTAAAATCATGCTCGACTAACTCAGAGAGTTTGGTCATCAAATCCAGGTCATTATTGGCAAAAATATGAGTTCCATGCTTGTCCTCAAAGATAGAATAGTGGCTTTCTGGATCTCCTGGTTCTGCCAAAAAGAGATCTCGCTCTC
>NZ_JBKQBL010000004.1:197834-198364 GCF_046824975.1 Streptococcus intestinihominis
TCGTCTTTTCGTCATCGATGTGCGTAAAATTGTAGTAATTCTGCAAAAGAGGGCGTTTGGAATGATGAATCACACTGGCCCCATAAACCAATACTTCAGCAGGAATCTCTAAGATTTCTGGCATCTTGAAAAGCTCTGCAGATGGGATTTCTCGAGCAAGAACTGCTTCTGAAGCACCAGCCTTTTGTCCCCAGAAATTAATCTGACGGCTACTTGTCACCATAGTTGAAGCATCATAAATTGTTTTAAAGCTGTAGCCATCCCGCTTCAATACATAAAAGACGCCTGCATCTCCTACCGTGATATAATCGACGTTAATCGAAGCAAGGAAATCTAAAAATGGTTTGATACGATCCATCATGTCTTGGTGCATCAAGGCATTGACAGCCACTGTCATTTCCTTACCTGCCGCATGGACTAGATCAGAAATTCGACTTAATTCGTCATACGAGAAAGTGTGAGGAAGTCGTAATCCAAATTCCTTTTCGCCGACATAAATACGGTCCACACCTACTTCTAGAAGGGCTTGA
>NZ_JBKQBL010000004.1:198404-201001 GCF_046824975.1 Streptococcus intestinihominis
ACCTGTTCAATACTTTCAGCTGTAGCTGTAATAATTATCTTTTTCATGAAAACTATTATACCAAAAAAGTTATTTTGCTCTCTAAATTTCTTAATTTTGTAAAAATTGTAACAGTTTTGTAACATTTCTATGCTTGAAAACGTGTTAAAATAATAGAGTACTGTTAGGAGAGAGAAATATGCCCGCAAGAAAACTTAGAATTGTTGAAGAATACGACTATGTCGAAGTCCCTCTTCAACAAGAGAATACAACAACTAATTATGATTTTAACCTTGATACTGAACCAGCTCCGCAATTAAGTGAGCTACTATTTTTCCTTAATATTGCTGTGTTTTGTGTCTTAACTGTTTTATTTAGTTTCGTCTTTTTATCAATGAAGATGAATACCTTCTTTGCTTTTGCCTCAGCAATTGCTTGTAGTTTGGGAAGTATCCAAGCTTTCCGTATTTTCCAGTTAAAACGGAAACAGGACTAAGATTAATTTTTTAGCCTCCTTCGGGAGGCTTTTTGGCATCCCCCATCCTCGTTTGTCATCTCATAAAAGAAATCCCTCACCATTGGTGAGGGATTATTTTATTCTTCTTCTACAGCTGTTTCTTTGATCTCTTCTTCCACTTCTGGAAGAGCTGTTTCTTCTAATTCAAGGACAATCTCTTCACTTTCTTTTTCCTGTTTAGGCTGGAAAGGACTTGCTTGATTGCCGGTCTTTTGCTGGATTTTTTCCTTAATCGTTTGGATAGCATCTTGTGAAAATTCTACCACATCCTGCGTCTTATCTTTCACTGTCTCGATAACAGTGTCTTTGTTGATCTCGCCACTTTCAACTTTTTCCTTGGTTTGCTGAATAGCGTCTGATGCTTGCTTGGATAGTTCCATTGCAGATTGTTTCACAGAATCATGAACTTCTTGTGGGTTCTCTTGGTATTCTTTTATAAAACCTTTGACTTTACCAGTCAACTCTTTCCCTTTTTTGGTTGTCAGGAAGTAGGCTGCGGATGCGCCAGTGATCGTTCCAATTAATAATGATGATAAACGTCCCATAAGGTACCTCTTTTCTTATTTAAATAATTTCATAGCCATGCGAGCTGCTTTTAATCCGACGGATGTTTTAACAGTCTTTCCACCAACAACGACAGCTTTTTTGCTAATCTGACGAGCCTGATCATTCAAATCTGATACAGATACAGACAAATCTGCCACTGCAGTGAAGAGTGGATCAATGGTTGCAACCTTTTGATTCAAATCTTCTGTCAAAACATTCACTTTTGCTAACAACTCATTGGTTTGGTGTAAGGTTACATTCACATCTGATGTCAAGGTCTTAATCGTTACCTGAGTCTCATCTACAACTTTTCCAATCTTTGAAAACAAGATAATCAAGTAGATGACCAAAACTACTAAAGCTAACCCTAAAAGCCCATAGGCAATTTCAATAAACATTTCTTTTCTCCTTAATCTATTTCCGTTCTATAAAATGGTGCATTCTTTTTTCGTTGATAGATCATGATGCTGATACCAAGTAGGATGAGGATCAGGGAAAGCCATTGTGATACTCGAATTCCCAAAAACATCAAGCTATCTGTCCGCATTCCTTCAATAATCATTCGACCAAAGCCATACCAGATTAGATAGAAAGCAGTAATTTCGCCCTTTCTCAACAGTTTCGGACGACGACGCAAGTAAAGAATCAGTACAAAACCAAGCAAGTTCCAACAAGATTCATATAAGAAGGTCGGTTGACGGTAATGTCCATCGATAAACATCTGATTACGAATGAAAGAAGGTAAATAATCTAAATTCTTAACAATGGCTCCGTAGGCTTCTTGGTTAACAAAATTGCCCCAACGGCCAATACTTTGAGCAATCATGACACTCGGTGCAGCGATATCTAAGAAATCAACTGGATCAATCAAACGACTGCGTGAAAATAGGTAGAGGACTAGAGCCCCTGCCAGGAGTCCACCATAGATAGCAATCCCACCGTTCCATACGGCAAAAATCTCTCCTGGGTGTTCCCTGTAATAAGACCATTGAAAAATAACATAGTAAAGACGAGCCCCTATGATTGCTACTGGAAAAGCAATCAGAATGAAATCAATAATATCGTCTGACTCTATCCCTTTACGAGGGGCTTCTTTCATAGACAGGATAACCGCCAAAAGGAGACCGAGGACGATACAAATCGCATACCAGCGAATGCTAAAGGGACCAAGTTGAATGGCTACTGGATTCATACTTTCACCTCATTTTGATCAATCAACTGGGTCAATCGATCTTCAAAGGTTTTAGTAGCATCATATCCCATTTCTTTGGCGCGGTAGTTCATCGCAGCTGCTTCAATGACAACGGAAATATTGCGACCTGTCTTAACAGGGATGCGAATTCTTGGAATAGTCACTCCACAGAACTCAATTTCTTCTGCATTATTGCCAAGACGATCGTAGGTTTGTTCCTTGGTGTAGTTTTCTAAATAGACCGCGATTTGAACCTGTGAAGAATCTTTCACAGCACTGGCACCATAGAGACTCATGACATCAATAATCCCTACTCCCCGAATCTCTAACATATGGCGTAGAATTTCAGCGGGCTCACCCCAC
>NZ_JBKQBL010000004.1:201044-203208 GCF_046824975.1 Streptococcus intestinihominis
AAGGTCATCTCATCACGGGCGAAGACATCTACCCGGTCATCTGCTACCAAACGATGGCCTCGTTTGACGAGCTCTAACCCAGTCTCACTCTTCCCGATTCCACTATCTCCTTGGATCAGAACACCCATGCCATAGATATCCATCAAGACACCATGGACACTAGTTCTTTCCGCAAGGAGAGAATCTAGGTAGCTTGACAGTTCACCAGACAGGCGACTAGTT
This sequence comes from Streptococcus intestinihominis, assembly GCF_046824975.1. NCBI lineage: Bacteria > Bacillati > Bacillota > Bacilli > Lactobacillales > Streptococcaceae > Streptococcus > Streptococcus intestinihominis. The sequence goes on from NZ_JBKQBL010000004.1 coordinate 201,267, forward strand.
GGAACGCGACTGCTTAAAATCGCGATTTGCTTTTCCTCAGCGGCGCGAAGCATTTCTTCGGGAACCTCTAGATCCCGCGCGATGATGAGTACCGGTGTTTCCGGCTGGAACATCTTTCTCAAAACTTGGTGACGATTGTGGGAGGTCATCTTGATGAGGTAAGACCACTCTTTCATCCCAACCAATTGAATTCGTTCTGGAGTATAGTAATCAAAATATCCTGTCATTTCAAGTCCAGGACGTGAAATATCTGCCGTTGTGATTTCTTTTTCAAATAGGCTTTCATTGCCGTACACAACCTTCAAACGAAGCTTATCAATTAAATCTCGGACTGTTATTGCCATAGGCTTCTCCCTTTTTGTTTTCTCTTACTATTATAGCAAATTATCCCAGGTAAGACTTGCTCAAGCATCTTTTTTTAGTATCGAAACTGATGCTATTATTCTCACACTCATTCCAGTACTATTTGATGTTTCTCTTTATCCTTGTTATCCCATATTTCTATCGTTTCTTCATTTTAAAAAAAAGATGAGAGTGGGACAGAAATCGGTAATTCGTTAGAATTCGATTTCGTCGTCCCACCTCCGCACAGTTGAGTAGGGCTGTAAAAGCTGATGAAATCAGCGTAGTAGAGCTCACTCAACCACTGCGTCTTGCTCGATAATCCAAAGACAATTGAGAGGCTAGGACTTTTGTCCCAGCCTCACATTCTTATTCGATTCATGAAAATTCTTTAAAAGAATGGATCATCGTCTTTGATTACTTGTGCATCCTTCCGTTTGCGAGGTCCGAGGCCATACTTTTCTCTTTCAAGGTCTTCTTTATACGGCAAGGAGAAGGCACACAGGCAATAAATTGCCAAGCCTACAAGCCCATAAGCATGAAAGATACTAAAGAGCACAAAGAGAAAACGCAATAGGTTTGCATCGAGCCCAAATCGATCCGCTAGTCCAGCAAATACTCCGAAAACGATTCTGCCTCGACGTAATTTATAAAAAGTTGGATTCAAGGGCCTACCTCCTATTATTTTAGAACAGTATATCCCGAAATCAAGTCACTGTCATCCGACTCAAGGCCGATTTCATGACTCAATTGTTCCTTGATACTTAAGTAGTCCTCGACACCGCCCACAGCGGTACTTTTGCAGATCAATTTGCCGCTTTCTCCTGAATTCTTGCCCACAGATCGTACAAACATATATCTTATAGTTTCCCTTATCAACTGAAGGGGCATACCGCAAGCCGTCTACTTCTCTAAGCAAGGTCTTGAAGTCCTGGTCCTGATGGCGATACCCCTTTTTCATATAGTAGAGATGGTAGTGACACAACTCATGGCGGACAATCTTTCGAAAAATCTCCCAGCCAAATCTTTCTAGGATTCTTGGATTGAAATCTAGATGACCATCTTTAGGAAAGAAGCGACCGCCGGTCGAACGCAAACGAGGATTCCAGATGGCTTGGTGAAGAAAAGGGCGACCAAAATCTTCCAGCGATACTTCTTGAACGTATTTAGTCAGATTCATGTGGTGCCAAGAGGGAAAGATTTACTTTTTCCCGTTCTAAATCAATCTTGTAGACCCAAACGGTCACTAGGTCACCAACTGAAACAACTTGACTTGGATGCTTGATAAATTGCTGACTCATCTGTGAAATGTGGATCAAACCATCTTCATGAATCCCAATATCGACAAAGGCTCCAAAGTCAACAACATTGCGGACAACTCCTTCTAATTTTTGACCAATCTTCAAGTCTTTCAAATCAAGAACATCCTGGCGTAGGACAGGAGCATCAAAAGAATCACGTAAATCGCGACCTGGTTTGAGAAGATCTGCGACAATATCTTTCAAGGTTTCAGGACCAATTTCAAGTTCCTGGGCCATAGAAACCGTGTCAATTTGTTTCAATTTGGATTGGGCATCTTCATCCATTTCCGTGATCCCTA
>NZ_JBKQBL010000004.1:203254-206089 GCF_046824975.1 Streptococcus intestinihominis
GTAAGGTAAAGAGCTTCTTCACTGCAGGGTAACTTTCTGGATGGACCCCTGTCCGATCGAGGAAATTCTCACTTTCTGGGATCCGTAAGAAACCAGCTGCTTGTTCAAAGGCCTTGGCTCCCAGACGAGGAACTTTTTTGATCTGTGCCCGAGAGGTGATCAACCCTTCTTCTTCCCGGTACTTCACGATGTTCTCAGAAATAGTTTTATTGAGACCAGCCACGTGGGACAAGAGGGCTGGACTAGCAGTGTTAATATTAACTCCGACTTGGTTTACCACGGTATCAACTACAAAATCAAGGCTTTCAGATAATTTCTTCTGGCTGACATCATGCTGGTACTGGCCGACTCCAATTGATTTTGGATCAATCTTAACCAACTCAGCCAGTGGATCCTGCAACCGACGAGCAATGGAGATGGCTGAGCGCTTTTCAACCGTCAGTTCTGGAAACTCATGGCGAGCCAATTCACTAGCTGAATAGACAGATGCCCCGCTTTCGTTCACAATGACATAGCTGACATTTGGAACTTCCTTGAGAACTTCCGCAACAAAGGCTTCGCTCTCTCGACTAGCCGTCCCGTTCCCGATCGCAATGATTTCCACACCGTATTGACGAATCAGTCGTTTCAGTTCTTCTTTGGCTGCTTCAATTTGTGCTGGTTTAACCGGCGCAACAGGGTAAATCACCTGGGTGGTCAACATCTTTCCTGTCTGATCGACAACAGCTAATTTAGCTCCTGTTCGAAAAGCTGGGTCAAATCCCAAGACCACGCGCCCCTTGAGGGGAGCAATCAGCAAGAGGTGACGAAGATTTTCTGAGAAAAGCTGAATGGCTCCATCTTCTGCCACTTCTGTCAGTTCTGTCCGAATTCGACGCTCCATAGCTGGTAGCATTTTCTTTTTCAGGGCTTGGTTAATGACTTCTTCAATGTAGCTATTCTTCGATTTAAATCGGGCTTCAAAGTGACGAATCAAACGGTCTACAGGATGCTCAAATCCAACCTTTAATACCCCCAATTTCTCTCCACGGTTTAAGGCAAGGGTTCGGTAGCCCTGCATGTTTGCAATCTTCTCAGAAAAATCATAATAGATTTGGAAGACCTGCTTTTCGTCTTTGCTCTCATCCTTCAAGCTAGAGGTAATCAAAGAGTATTTACGAATCTCCTGGTAGGTGAGGTTGCGCAATTGTGGATCTTCTGCAATGGCTTCGACCAAAATATCGATTGCTCCAGATATAGCATCCTTTACAGTTGGAAATCCTTCAGATAGGAATTCTTCTGCTGCTGTTTCCAAGTCCTTTTGATCTTGCAGAATCATCCGAGCAAGTGGAAAAAGTCCTGCCTCACGCGCAATGGTTGCCTTGGTCCGGCGTTTTTCCTTGTAGGGAAGATACAATTCTTCCACATCCGCCAATTTTTCAGCTTGCTCAATCGCTTCTTTTAAGGCTGGGGTCAATTTCCCAAGCTCTTCAATCTTAGCGAGAACCGTTTCTTTCCGATCGGCTATGGCTGTTAAAGACTTGTCCATGTCGATAATAGCTTTGATGGCTACTTCATCTAGATTCCCTGTAGCATCTTTTCGATACCGAGCGATAAAGGGGATGGTGGATCCCTCTGCTGTTAAGGTCAAAACAGTATCAATTTGTTTGAGACTGACACCCAATTCTTGGGTTATTTTTTCATATTTTTCCATAGCTTCTATTATACCATAGAAGGCCTTCTATACTGCTTTTTCATCTTACTTTTGGACTTGATTTTCCCCTCTTTTTTGAGAATTTGATATAATGAGAAAAAAAGAAAAGGAGGCCTATCATGGCGATTAAATTTTCAAAAACAGACGATTTAGACAAACTCTTTGAGGAATTTGCTGTCTTCCCAGATCCCCCTCAAGTCACTTCACCAGATGACAAGAAGAATGAAACAACAGGGGAAAAAGAGCAGAAGGATTCTGACAAATGAGTTTCTTCCAACAACTGCCAACCAGTGTCCTTCAGGCTGGAGCGATTTTTCTTTCGATTATGATTGAAGCCCTTCCCTTTGTTTTAATTGGAAGTATCATTTCAGGGGCGATTGATGTCTACATCACCCCTGAAAAAGTCTACCGAGCCCTTCCCAAAAATAAATGGGGGAGAATTCTGTTTGGGACCTTGATTGGCTTTATTTTCCCTTCCTGTGAGTGTGGCATCGTCCCCATTATCAATCGCTTTTTAGAGAAGAAGGTGCCTAGCTATACAGCTGTGCCCTTCCTAGTGACAGCCCCAGTTATTAACCCCATTGTCCTCTTTGCCACTTATTCTGCCTTTGGGAATTCCATTCAAATGGCTCTCCTACGGGCCATCGGATCGATCCTGGTGGCAACTGTTCTGGGGATTTTCCTAGGATTTTTCCAAACAGCTTCTATCCAACGGGCCAACCGCAAGGAAGTCCATGTTCATGACTTTTCAAAACTATCCGCCGGTCAACGCTTCTTTCAAGTATTTGTGCAGGCCATTGATGAGTTTTTCGATACTGGACGCTATCTGGTCTTCGGTTGTTTATTTGCCAGCGTGGTTCAGGTTTATGTGCCAACTCGCGTGCTGACTTCTATCTCCGCGACGCCACTCCTAGCCATTCTTCTTCTTATGCTTCTCTCCTTCCTCCTCTCTTTGTGTAGTGAGGCTGACGCCTTTATTGGCTCTTCCCTCCTCTCAAGTTTTGGCTTGGCTCCTGTCATAGCCTTCTTGGTTATCGGACCTATGCTAGATGTCAAGAACCTCTTGATGATGAAGAATTATCTGACCAATCGCTTTATTGTCCAATTCATTAGCATCGTTAGCCTAGTTGTCTTGGTTTATG
>NZ_JBKQBL010000004.1:206133-207404 GCF_046824975.1 Streptococcus intestinihominis
CTTGGTTTGTGGGGGTGGTCCTATGATTCGATTTCTCATTTTAGCAGGCTATTTCGAAATTACTATGTATTTGCAGCTTTCTGGTAAGCTCAACCAATACATCAATATGCATTATTCCTATTTAGCCTATATCTCTATGATTCTTTCCTTCATCCTGGCTGTCGTCCAGCTCTATATCTGGATGAAGAATCTACCCGTTCATAGTCACCTAACCAGTAAAAAAGCTAAAGTCATGAGTATTCTTCTGCTCCTGATTCCCTTAATTGTAGGGATTGGCTTCCCGACTGTGACCTTAGATTCCCAAACGGTATCAGCCAAGGGCTATCATTTCCCCATTGCGGCTGGCTCTTCCAAAGATATTCAAAATGATGAGGGGACAACCAACCAATACCTCAAGCCAGATACTAGCAGTTATTTTACCAAGTCTGCTTATGAATCTGAGATGAGGGCTGCAGCCAAGAAGTACCTCAAGCAAGATCATATCCAGATCACGACAGAAAACTATATGGAAGTCATGGAAGTGATCTACGACTATCCAGATGAATTTGCTGGAAAAACCTTTACCCTAACCGGCTTCATTTATAAGGATCCCCAGGATCCGGGCAGTCAGTTCCTTTTCCGTTTTGGAATTATCCACTGTATCGCTGATTCAGGAGTCTATGGTTTGTTAACCAAAGGAGCCTCCCAAACCTATGACGATAATACCTGGGTCCAAGCTACTGGAACTCTCAAAATCCAATACCATAAACAACTTGGCCAAACCCTTCCTATCTTAGTAATAAAGGAAGCCCACTCAGTAGAAAAACCTACGAATCCTTATGTCTATCGGGTCTTCTAAAGTCCGTTAAACATCTCTCGGTTGTGACCTTTCGGTCCAACCTTTTTTAGTGGCTTCTTCCACTTTCATTCTCTTTTAAAGTCCGAATCCTTTTACTTTCAAAGAGAAATTTTCTGAATTTTATGGTAGAATATGGTTTATCAAGTTAGAAAATAGGTATGAACATGTCCTCAAAAGTAATTGTAACCATTTTCGGGGCCAGTGGAGATTTAGCTCAACGCAAACTCTACCCTTCCCTTTTTAGACTCTATAAAGCTGGAAATCTTTCCGAGCATTTTGCAGTGATTGGAACTGCTCGTCGACCTTGGAGCAAAGAATACTTTGAATCCGTTGTCGTTGAATCCATTTCGGATTTAGCAGACAGTCCTGAACAGGCGCAAGAATTTGCCAGCCATTTTTACTACCAAAGCCACGATGTCAATGATACGGAGCA
>NZ_JBKQBL010000004.1:207442-216108 GCF_046824975.1 Streptococcus intestinihominis
CTACATCAAGCTTCGTGAACTTCAAAATCAGCTCAACGATACCTACCAAGCTGAACATAATAAACTCTTCTTCCTATCCATGGCACCTCAATTCTTTGGTACGATTGCCAAACATTTGAAATCTGAAGGCATTGTGGATGGAAAAGGCTTTGAGCGTTTGATCGTTGAAAAACCATTTGGAACGGATTTGGAAACAGCTATTCAGCTCAACAAAGAATTGGAAGAAACCTTTGAGGAAGAGCAAATTTTCCGGATCGACCATTATCTTGGTAAAGAAATGATCCAGTCCATCTTTGCCCTCCGCTTTGCCAACCTAATCTTTGAAAACATCTGGAACCGTGACTTTATCGACAATGTTCAAATCACTTTCGCAGAACGACTAGGAGTCGAAGAACGTGGTGGCTACTATGATGAATCTGGTGCCCTCCGCGACATGGTCCAAAACCATACCCTTCAACTGCTTTCTCTTTTAGCTATGGACAAACCAGCTTCCTTCACCAAGGAAGACATCCGTAAAGAGAAGGTGAAAGTCTTTGAACAATTGGTCAACCCATCTGATGAAGAATTAAAGAAACAATTTATCCGAGGTCAATACCGTTCTGGAAAAATTCAAGGGAAAAAGGACATCTCTTACCGTAGTGAACCAAATGTCAACCCTGAATCCATGACCGAGACCTTTGCCTCTGGAGCCTTCTTTGTGGATAGCGATCGCTTCCGTGGAGTACCTTTCTTCTTCCGTACAGGAAAACGTCTGACCAAGAAGGGTACCCATGTCAATGTCGTCTTCAAACAAATGGACTCTATTTTTGGTCAAGAAATTGCACCAAATGTGCTCACCATCTACATTCAACCAAATGAAGGTTTCTCTCTCAGTGTCAACGGAAAAGAAGTTGGCGAGCAGTTCCAGATTGCTCCCATTTCCTTCGACTATGTAACAGAAGCTACCGCAACCGGTGCATCTCCAGAGCCTTACGAAAAGTTGATCTATGATGTCTTGAACAATGACTCAACCAACTTTAGTCATTGGAACGAAGTTAGAGCCTCTTGGAACTTAATTGACCGAATCGAACACATGTGGGCTGAAAATCAAGTCCCTCTTCATGAATATAAATCTGGAACCATGGGACCTCAAGCTTCCTTTGACCTCTTGAAGGATTACAATGCGGAATGGGTCTGGCAACCAGCAATTGAAGAATAAATTGTCCGACTGACTAAAAGTGCAACAAAAAAAACTCATCTCTTTCTTGAGATGAGTTTTTTGTTTATATCAAGCCTTCTAACAAGCCACGCATAAAGTTTTCAGAATTGAATTCACCGATGTCATCAATTTTTTCACCAAAACCGATTAATTTCACTGGAATATCCAATTCTTCTCGAATGGCAAGAACCACTCCTCCTCGAGCTGTTCCATCAATCTTAGTAAGGACGATTCCAGTAATCGGCGTGATCTTAGAGAATTCCTTGGCTTGGACCAGGGCATTTTGTCCTGTAGACGCATCCAAGGCTAAGAAGGTTTCATGAGGGGCTGTAGGATCCACGCGCTTGATAATGCGACCGATTTTTTCTAATTCAGCCATCAGATTGTCTTTATTCTGAAGGCGACCAGCCGTATCAATCATCAAAACATCGACTTGTTCTGCCACTGCTCGTTCCATCCCATCAAAGACCACACTTGCAGGATCTGATTTTTCAGGACCTGTGACAACGGGCACATCCACACGGCGTCCCCATTCAACCAACTGAGCAACAGCTCCTGCCCGGAAGGTATCTGCTGCGACTAGCATCACTTTTTTCCCTTCCTTCTTGTACTTATGAGCTAGTTTTCCGATAGAAGTGGTTTTCCCAACGCCATTCACTCCGACGAAGAGCATGACGGTCAAGCCGTCCTTAAAGTTGATTTGCTCATTGTATTGGCCATCTTTTTCATAGAGATCCACCAATTTTTCAATGATCACTCGACGCAAGGCATCCGGCTTCTTGGCATTTTCCAAGCGTGCTTCATAGCGGAGCTCTTCCGTCAGATTCGAAGCGACCTGGACCCCTACGTCACTCATAATCAAGAGTTCTTCTAAGTCTTCAAAGAATTCTTCATCGACAGAACGGAAGTTAGCAAAGAACGCATTTAGGGCAGCACCAAAGCCAGTCCGAGTTTTCTTCAAGCTTCGATTGTATTTTTCTTGAACCGTTTCTGTTGGTTGAGCAAGCTCTGGCTCACTTGTCGTTTCTTCTACTTCAGGCTCTTCTTCAACTTCTTCTGAAATTTCAGGTTCGCTAGTAGGTTCCTCTACTGACAATTTTGCTTCAAGCTCTTCTGTATCTTCAGGTTCGCTAGTTGTTTCTTCTACTGGAGTGTCTTCTTCAAACTCTCCTGTTTCTTCCTCTGAACTTTCAGTAGTTGCTTCTTCAATTACTTCCTCGGGTTCTTTGGAAAGATTTGAAGTCTCATCTTCTGTTTCATTCTTTGCAAGAACTTCCTCTACAAGGGCATCTTGAGCTAGATCTGATGAAGAATTCAGAGGCTCTTCTTCAAGATTCTCTTCTTGAAACGTTTCTACTTCTATAGTCTGTTCTTCAGGAACAGGAGCAGGTTCGGTTACTTCCTCAGGAGAGGTAGCTTGCTCTAGTTGAGAAGGGGCCACTTCCTCGACAGCTGTATCCTGTTTGACAGGCTCTTCTGTATGTGCTTCTTCACTAAATGCTTTCGACTCTTGAGCTGATCGCGCTGATTCGGCAGCCATTCGCTCTTTCAATTCCGCATAGTAGGCTTCCATTGCCGAAATCTTAGCTTCATCACTTTGTGAAGCCTTACTTGTTTCTGGCTCAACTAAGGAACTTGCTTCCTCAGGACTTTCCACAAGCTCTTCTGTATGATCTTGGGGTTGTGGTTTTGCTTCTTCTTTTCTTCCAAATAGTCGGTCAAATAATCCCATTATTGACCCTCCTTCAATACATATTCTTCAATCGCTCTTCCGACTGCATCTTCATCATTGGTGTAGTCCGAAACAAGGGTAGCGATTTTCTTCACCTCATCCACCGCATTGGCCATGGCGATTCCTAGTCCTGCCCATTTTAACATGCTGGCATCGTTGGCCTCATCACCACAAGCCATGACTTGACTAGCATCGATTCCTAAATACTCCACCAAAGCTTCCAAGCCTCGATCCTTTTGAACGCCTTTGGGGCACCATTCTAAGAGCATGTCTCTGGATTTAAAAATCTCAAAATGCTCCCCTAAGTCAGGAGAAATCTTTGAAATAGCGCCATCCAAATAGTCCTGTTGAAAGGCTGTCACACACTTATTATAAGCTATCTGACTGGACAAATCCTCAATAGAAACAGGAATAAAGTTCAAGTAAGGATTGTAGAGAGGGTAAAGAGATTCTTGATCAGATGTCAGTGTATAAACATCCCCCTCACTAATGGCGTCTAGGGGCAAACCAAGGGCCTCTGTCTCTTCATAAATGCGGACGACATCATCTCGAGAGAAAACTGTTTTCGCAATAATCTCTCCTGTATTCTTTTGTACCAAGCCTCCATTAAAGGTAATGGTGTATTCATCCGACAAGCCAGCTGTTCCAATCTCTTGGAGCAGAAAATCCATGGCCTTGAGAGGACGTCCCGTCGTCAAAACCACCTTGACCCCTTTTTCTTGAGCTGCACGAATGGCAGCCAGGTTCCGAGGGGAGATTTTCTTTTCTGAATTTAAGAGAGTACCGTCCAAGTCTAGTGCGATAACCTTAATCTGACTCATAATTCTTCCTCCATATAGCGCAGGACAGATCCTGTCGAATGATGGGGCAATATGGTTTCAGCCAATTCCAAAATCTCTGGACGGGCATTTTCCGGTGCAATTGGATGGCCAACAACCTGCATCATATGAAGATCATTGAGATTATCTCCAAAAGCTAGGACTTGGTCTCGACTAATGCCCAACTGATCCATTAGGGCTTGAATGGCGACTCCCTTGTCCACATAATCCAAGACAATATCAATGCACTCATAACCAGTGGTCATAGCCTTAACACCCTCAACATTTTGGGTAACCCAGGCTTCCCCTTCCGCTAATACTTCTTGGTCAAAATTGGTGGTCATCTTAAAGACAAGATCATCAATTTCTGAAAAATCAGACACCATTTGAATATTTTCATTGTAGTTTTGTGAAGCAGCTAGATAGTCTGGATCAACGGTTTTTAGAACATAGCTCCCACGTTTTCCCGTTAACAAGCACTTATTTTTATCAAAATAAGGACTTTCTTGTAACTTGGCAAACATGGCTTGGTAAAATTCAGGACTCATGGTCGCTTCATAGACATCTTCACCATGAAACTCAACAACACTGCCGTTTTCAGCTATAAAAATAATCTGATCCTGAACCTCTTTAAAGATTGTCTTCAAAGAGAGGAGAGGCCGACCACTTGCTACCGCAAAGTAGATCCCTTTTTCTTGAAACTTCTTTAATACCTTTAGGAATAAAGCTTGATCAAATTGATGATTTTCATCCAAAAAGGTCCCATCCATGTCTGTTGCGACTAATTTAATTTCCATTATCCATTCCTTCTATATCTTTCAGCTTCACAGATACAATCTTAGAGACTCCAGATTCTTGCATGGTCACTCCGTAGATGGAATCTGCTGCCGCCATGGTTCCCTTACGGTGGGTGACCACAATAAACTGACTTTCCTTATCAAAACGATTGAGGTAATCCCCAAAACGTTTAACATTGGCCTCGTCTAGAGCCGCTTCTACCTCATCCAAGATGACAAATGGAATAGTCTTGACACGAATGATTGAGAAGAGCAGCGCCAATGCTGACAAAGCTTTCTCCCCACCACTCATCAAATTCAAGGATTGAATTTTCTTACCTGGCGGTTGAACAGAAATCTCGACCCCAGCTGACAAGAGATCCCCATCCGTCAAGATGAGATCTGCTGATCCTCCCCCAAACATCTGTTTAAAGGTTATTCGGAAGGATTCACGAATCGCTTCAAACGTAGACTTAAAGCGTTCTTTCACCTCATCATTCATGTCATTAATAGTTTCAAGAAGAAGATTCTTCGCTGCCAAGACATCTTCTCGTTGACCGGAAAGGAAATCAAACCGAGTCTTGACCTCATCGTATTGTTCGATAGCATCAATATTGACAGGTCCTAAGGCTTTAATTGCTTTCTCCAAGTCTTTTAAGACTTGCTCAGACTGGGCTAGATTCTCTAGTTCGTTGGCCTGATTAGATGCCTCTTCAAAACTCATCTTGAATTCATCGGTCAGAGCTAACATCAGTTTATTTAGCTTATCTGCCAAGCGATCGCGATTGGATTCTGCTTTGGCCTGTAGGCGAATCCACTCCTCATTTTTACGACGGGCTTGTTCCATATGACCCGCTACATCTTCAGACTGGCCTTCCAAATCCTCTAACTCAAATTGCTTACGAATCACAGCTTGCTCCAGAGCGGTTTTCTCTTGAAGGGTTGCTTGCAATTGTTTTTCAAGGACAGAAACATCGATTTGCTCATGTCGATCTTCTCCCTGCTCAATCGCATATTGGAGAGCTTGGATTTCCCGTTCAGTAGAAGCCAACTCTTGCTGCAAGCGTTCGGCATCTGTCTGGTCATAGTTCAATCGACTCTTCAACTCTGTTTTCTGTAATTGGAGCTTGGCAATGGCTGCTCGTAAATTTTCAATTTTCTCGACAACGACATCTTTATTTAGCTTGACTTCTTCAATCTCAGCAGTGACTTGCTCTTTTTCCGTCTCAATTTCTTTCAGTCGCGCTTGCAAGTGATCCCGTTTTTGGAGGAGCTCTTGGTCGCTACCTTCATCCAGCTCTGTACGGATAAGTTCTAACAGTTCTTGGGCATCCAAGAGTTGCTGGTGAGCTTGCTCAAAAGCCAATTGAAGGCGTTGCTCTTCTAGTCGCGCCCCTTCTCCTTGGCTTTTCAAAGATTCTAGTGTTTCTTGTGATTGGGTCACTTGGTCCTGTTGCTCTTGAACCTGCCTTTCTACTTCTCGCAAGTTCTTCTGAAGAGAGGCCAATTCTTGGTGCAAGCGATCCAGTTCTGGCTTGATGAAAATCGAATTATTGCTTCGATTTGCACCACCTGCATAGGAACCACCTGTGCGCAGTTCAGTTCCATCCAGCGTCACGATACGAACTTGGTAGGCAACCTTGCGAGCAGCCGCCTTGGCGTGCTCAATCGTATCAAAAATAGCTGTGACACCCAAAAGGTTTTGGAAAATCGACTCGAGGGAAGGATCATAGTCCACCAAACTGCTAGCCATCCCTAGGAACCCTGGACAGGATTCAATCAGTTCTTGATTCTTTCCTGCAAGGTAGCGTGGTTTAATAGTTGTCAAAGGAAGGAAGGTTGCCCGACCCGAGCGATTCTTCTTCAGATGTTCGATTGCCCGTGTTGCTGCTCCTTCATCTTCTACGATAATATGCTGACTGCTGGCTCCCAGAGCAATCTCTAAGGCAGTCTGATACTCTGGTGAGAAGGAAAGTTTTTCACTGACAGCTCCCACAATCCCGCCTAAGCGAGTCGCTTCTTGCAAGACACTCTTCACGCCCGCATAAAAATTACTATGATTTTTTTGAATCGCCTCTAAACTGTTAATGCGAGCCTGTTTTTCCTTACTTTGATCCAGTAAATCAAACATCTTGGCTTGCGCTTCTTGATAAGCCTGGTGAGCTTCCTCAAAGCGTTTTGCCTCTGACTGATAGGTCTCAAGCAAGTGTTTCAGATGCTCTTGAGCTCCTTGATAAGCTTCTTGAGCAACCTGCTCTTTTTCTTGCAGTTCTGTCACCATTTGGATTTGATTTTGGTAATCTTCCTTTTTGCTTTGTGACAATTGAGCTGAGGCTTCCAGTTGATTTTCAATGGTTGTTAATTCGTTTGATCGCTCCGCTTCATCCTGCATCAAGGCCACGTATTTTTCACGTAAATAATCGATTATCTGATCTGGATCTTCTGAGAAGCTGGCCAACTCTTTCTCCAGACCTTCCAGAGCTACTTGGCTCTTTTGTAGTTCTTCTTGAAGACTCTTTGTATTGGCTTGTTTTTCTTCCAACTGGTTCCGAAGAACTTGTAGGCGCACTTCCAGACTATTGACCCGCTCTTGATTTTCCTGACGACTTCGAGCGACCTGTTGGGACTCCAAGCGTGCCAATTCGATTTGTTTCTCCAAATCACTTAAGAGACGAGTCAATTCCAAGAGGCTAGCTTGATCATCTGACAATTGGTGTTGAAGAGTCTGACGACTTTGTTTCAATCGGAGACTTTCCGCCTCATACTCTTCTCTTTTCTGGTAATAAGCCTTTAATTGCTCTTGGATGGAGGCTTCTTCTTGGACGGCTTGATCATAGTCTTTTTTATTGACTTCAATTTGAGCAATCAAAACATCCAAATAAAGAACCTGGCGTTGTTGATCCAATTCTAAGAAACGTTTGGCCACAAGGGCTTGCTTTTCAAGAGGTTTGATTTGCCCCTCTAACTCAAAAATAATGTCTTCCAGACGGTCCAAATTATCCTGGGTCTGAACCAACTTAGATTCCGTTTCCTTGCGACGTGTCTTAAATTTAAGAACCCCAGCGGCTTCCTCAAAAATAGCCCGTCTCTCTTCTGGTTTGGAGTTGAAGATTTCTTCAACCTTCCCTTGGGAAATAATAGAGAAAGAATCTCTCCCTAGTCCAGTATCCATAAAGAGATCATGGACATCTCTCAAACGGACTTTCTTACCATCAATCTTGTATTCACTATCACCCGAGCGATAAATATGACGCTCCACGCGGATTTCTTTTGCAGCCTGTTTGATAAAGCCATCCCGGTTATCCAGTACTACCGTTACGCAGGCGTAGTTTAAGGGTTTCCGAGTTTCAGTCCCTGCAAAAATCACGTCCGGCATCTTGCCACCACGTAGGCTCTTGACACTCGATTCCCCTAAGGCCCAGCGTAGACTTTCTGTAATGTTCGATTTTCCAGATCCATTAGGGCCCACCACTGCGGTTACCCCTTGGTCGAAGATGACCCGGGTCTTATCTGCGAAAGACTTAAATCCTTGAATCTCAATTTCCTTTAAATACATGAGGGATCCACCTTATTCTCCACTGCTTTTTTTGCTGCTTCTTGCTCTGCAGCCTTTTTAGACCGGCCACGTCCTTGACCGATGATTTTCCCATTGACAGACACTTGCACTTCAAACTCCTTGGCATGAGCCGGTCCTGACTCATTCGTCACTTCATAGGTAATCAAGACATCCCCATGGATTTGAAGGATTTCTTGCAAGCGCGTCTTATAGTCAATCACTTGCTCAAATTGGCCTGCCTCGACTTTAGGAATCATGACTTGCTGAATGAAGTTCCGCACCATCTCTACTCCCTTATCCAAGAGTAAGGCGCCTAAAAAAGCTTCAAACAAATCTCCTAAGATGGTATCTCGGTTACGTCCACCAGATTTTTCCTCTCCCTTGCCAAGTTTGATAAATTGATCGAAACCACAATCACGGGAAAAACCTGCTAGGCTTTCCTCACGAACAATCATGGAACGCATTTTTGACAAATCACCCTCTGGCTTACTTGGGTAGAGGGCAAATAAATATTCGGAAATCACTAACTGGAGAACAGCGTCTCCTAAAAATTCCAAACGTTCATTATGTGAAATTTTTAAGAGGC
>NZ_JBKQBL010000004.1:216146-245248 GCF_046824975.1 Streptococcus intestinihominis
GATGCTCATTCGCATATGAGGTATGTGTAAAAGCTGTTTCCAACAATTCTGTATCGTCAAAAGTCAGCCGAAATTTCTCAGCAAGAAGGTTATATAAGGCTTGCATCACGTTACTACTTTCTTTCTTCATTTATGCATCTGGATTGAATCCTGTGACCTATTCCGTCCAAAAGATACACCCCTCTATTATACCAAAAAAGAGTGCGTCTCGCACTCCTTTCCCTTGTTTTCACGATAGGATTTAGGGCCTATTCTGTCCATATATCATTCTTCTTTATCCGGAATCACTTTGAACAAATAATAATTGATAAAAATAGTTAGTCCCAATAGACCCAATTTCACAAACCAGAGTGGTGCCAGGTAAATGGAAATCCCCATCAAAAGATAAATTTGTAGAATAATTCTTTTTTTCCGCTTTTTTGAGATCGACTTGGTTTCCCGATAATCCGCTACATAAGTTTGGTACAACATGGTCCCATGCAACCATTTTTCAAAGCGTTGAGAGCTCTTGGCAAAACAAGCCATAGCTAATAAAAGAAACGGGGTCGTTGGTAAAATAGGTAATGGAATCCCAATAATCCCTAATCCTAAGGAAATAAACCCTACTGTTATATACACATATTTCAAACTAACTGCTCCTATCCTTCTGCTCATTTCAAGCCTACACTACTGACCTAAAAAGGAGATGAGCTCATCTCCTTTTTTAATCATCTAGATATCTACTAATGGAGTCGCTGTATCTGGAGATGTATCCAAGACGTCAAAATCATGCCCCACTGCTAGATCTGCTCGAGCCAGTTGATTAACCATGGTCATATGGGCCAATTCCTTGATATTGTTTTCCTTGGATAAGTGGCCCAGATAAATCTTTTTGGTCTTATTGCCTAGGGTCCGAATCATGGCATCTGCGCCATCTTCATTAGAGAGGTGACCCAAATCGGATAAGATCCGTTGCTTTAATCGCCAAGCATAAGAGCCTGCCCGTAGGATTTCTACATCGTGGTTGGACTCGATCAAATAGCCATCTGCATTTTCAACAATCCCTGCCATTCGATCACTGACATAACCTGTATCCGTCAGCATGACAAAACTCTTCCCATCCTTCATGAACCGGTAGAACTGGGGAGCCGCAGCATCATGGCTGACACCAAAACTTTCCACATCCAAATCCCCGAAGGTTAAGGTCTTGCCCATTTCAAATAAATGTTTCTGGGAATCATCGACCTTCCCAAGGTACTTGCTTCCCTCCATGGCCTTCCAGGTAGCTTCATTGGCGTATAGGTCCATCCCGTATTTACGAGCTAGCACACCAACGCCATGAATGTGATCCGAATGTTCATGTGTGATTAAAATAGCATCAAGATCTTCGGGTTTGCGATCAATCTCTGCAAGCAAACCTGTAATTTTCTTCCCGGACAAGCCTGCATCTACTAGAATTTTCTTCTTAGGAGTCTCTAAGTAAAACGAATTACCACTCGATCCTGAAGCTAAAATACTATATTTAAACCCTTTTTCATCCATTAGTTTTCTTATTCATCCTCATTATCCCATCCATCATCCAGGATAGCATCTTTATCATATGGTAGGACAATCGTGAAAGTAGAACCTTTTCCATATTCACTCTTGGCCCAGATAAATCCTTTGTGTTGCTTGATAATTTCCTTGGCAATAGCCAGTCCTAAACCAGTCCCACCTTGGGCGCGACTACGTGCCTTATCCACGCGATAAAAGCGATCAAAAATTCGTGGCAGGTCCTTTTTAGGAATCCCTAAGCCCTCATCCGAAATCGAAATAATCAACTGGGCATCTGTTGTTTTCATCCCCACACGAATTTCCCCACCATCTGGGGAATATTTGATAGCGTTATTTAAGATATTGTCTAAGACCTGTGTCATCTTGTCTGTATCAATTTCAACCCAGACAGGCGAAATTGGATAATCACGAACAATATCATATTTCTTCTCGCCAGCCTGGTTCTTCATCTTATCAAAGCGGTTCAAAATGAAGGTGATGAAGGCTGTAAAGTTGGTCAATTCAACATCCAATTGACTGGTTTCATTATCGATCCGTGAAAGACTTAATAGATCCGTCACCATCCGCATCATCCGGTTTGTCTCTGTCAAAGACACTTTGACAAATTCCGGTGCAACTGGCTCCGAAATGGCTCCGTCATCCAAGGCTTCCAGGTAAGATTTAACACTGGTCAGCGGTGTTCGGAGTTCATGACTAACGTTGGATACGAATAAACGACGTTCCCGCTCTTCCTTGTCCTGTTCGGTTGTGTCATGCAAGACGGCAACCAGACCAGAAATAAAACCAGACTCTCTCCGAATCAGAGCAAAGCGAACTCGTAAAGAGATGTACTCCCCATTTTCATCCTGCGAATCGATCGTCAATTCTGGAACATTGGTAATCAAGTCACGCAGTTCATACTCTTCACTAATGCCAAGCAGATCCAGAATACTGATATTCATGACCTCTTCGACCACAACATTGAGTTGTTTGGCAGCCATTTCATTGACCAAAATAATCTGTCCCCGACGATTGGTCGCTAAGACCCCATCTGTCATATAGGAAAGAATACTGGTCAAGCGCTTGGTTTCTTGTTCCAGATTTTCATGCGTCAGACGAATCACTTCAGATAAATCATTGATACTGTTGGAAATCTCTGTTAATTCAGGACCCCCTTGTAAATCAATGATATCGGAATATTCTCCAGCAATCAAACTCTTAATCTTATCATTCAACAAGCGTAGCTTCATGTTATCCCTACGATTTTCTAGGATCAGTAAGGCTACCACGATAATGAATCCAAGAGTGATTAAAATAAAAACAAAATTATAAGAGGTCATGACTTCTTTGATGTGATTAATCATTATTTCTCATATAGTAACCGACACCACGGCGCGTTAAAATATACTCTGGACGGCCAGGAATATCTTCGATTTTTTCACGCAAACGTCGAATCGTTACGTCCACTGTCCGAACATCACCAAAATAATCGTAGCCCCAGACTGTTTCCAGCAAATGCTCACGAGTCATGACTTGGCCTACATGGGTTGCCAAGTGATAGAGCAACTCAAATTCGCGATGGGTCAACTCAAGCTCTTTGCCCTTTTTCTGAGCAAGGAAGGCATCCGGAATGATTTTCAAATCCCCAATCACAATCTCTGAATCTGATGTAGACTCTGTTTGTGATTCTACCGTTAGTTCTGTCCGACGCAACAAAGCTTTTACGCGAGCTTGAAGCTCACGATTTGAGAATGGCTTGGTCACATAGTCATCCGCTCCAATTTCAAGACCGATGACCTTATCAAATTCTGTATCCTTAGCAGATAAGACAATAATCGGCACATTACTAGTCTTCCGAATGGTACGCGCCACTTCCAAGCCGTCAATTTCAGGAAGCATGAGGTCCAAGATCAAAATATCTGGGTTCTCAGCTTCGAAAACAGCCAGTGCTTCTTTCCCATCGAAGGCAGTCAAGACTTCATAGCCTTCTTTGGCCATATTGAATTTTATAATATCCGAAATCGGCTTTTCATCATCTACAACAAGAATTTTCTTCATACATGTACCTACTTCTATTTTTTCTTTGCTTCTTCAAATCTCTGTCCTTTCATTATAGCAAATTTCTTTGAAAAATGGGAGTTATACTTTGATTTGTAAAGAAAGAGAAAGAAAAAGGTTATGCAATGGAAAAAATAATAATCACAACATAGAGGCCACTAAAATAGCGCTTGAATAATTATTTTCAATCCACAAAAGAGGCTGGGACAAAAGTCCTAGCCTCTTAATTGTTTTTGGATTGTCGAGAAAGACGCAGTGGTTGAGCGGGCTCTACTACGCTGATTTCATCAGCTTTTACAGCCCTACTCAACTGTGCGGAGGTGGGACGACGAAATCGAATTCTAACGAATTACCGATTTCTGTCCCACTCTCTTCTAACTGTTAGTTTGTTACACGAGACTTGTTTGCAATGTCTGCAAGGATCAATTCTACAAATGCATCTACCGGCATGGTTTCTGTTTCTTTTTGACCATAACGGCGAACGTTTACAGCCTTCTCTTCCATTTCCTTGTCCCCAACGATCAATTGGTAAGGAATCTTTTGTGTTTGAGAAGCACGGATCTTGAACTGCATTTTTTCATTGCGTTCATCCACATCTGCACGAACCCCACGGTCACGGAGTTTCTTAGCAACTTCCCAAGCGTAGTCCACATGTTTTTCGTTCGAAACTGGAATAAGAGTTACTTGGTGTGGTGCCAGCCATGTTGGGAAGGCACCCTTGTAGTTTTCGATCAGGATCGCTGTGAAGCGTTCCATCGTTGAGATAACCCCACGGTGAATCATCACTGGACGGTGTTCTTCACCATCAGCTCCGATATATTTAAGGTCGAAGCGTTCTGGAAGCAAGAAGTCAAGCTGGATAGTAGAAAGAGTTTCTTCTTTACCAAGGGCAGTCTTCACCTGAATATCCAATTTTGGTCCGTAGAAGGCTGCTTCCCCTTCTGCTTCAAAGTAGTCCACGCCCATTTCATCAAGAGCAGCACGAAGCATGGTTTGGGCATTTTCCCACATCTCATCGTTATCAAAGTATTTGTGAGTATCTTGAGGGTCACGAAGAGAGAGGCGGAAGCGGTATTCGTTTAGGTTGAAGTCCCCATATACATCAATAATCAACTGAAGGGCACGTTGGAATTCTTCTTGGATTTGTTCTGGAGTCACAAAGAGGTGACCGTCGTTAAGAGACATTTCACGCACCCGTTGGAGACCAGTCAAAGCACCTGATTTCTCATAGCGGTGCATCATTCCGATTTCAGCGATACGGATTGGCAATTCACGGTATGAGTGAACATGGTGTTTGAAGACTTGAATGTGGTGTGGGCAGTTCATTGGACGAAGGACAAATTCTTCACCGTCTCCCATATCCATAGTTGGGAACATATCTTCTTGGTAATGATCCCAGTGACCAGAAGTCTTGTAAAGTTCTACAGAAGCAAGTGGTGGAGTGTAAACGTGTTGGTAGCCAGAAGCCAACTCCTTGTCGACGATGTAGCGTTCCAATTCACGACGGATAGTAGCCCCGTTTGGCAACCAGAATGGCAAACCTTGTCCAACTTCTTGAGAAATCATGAAGAGGTCAAGCTCTTTACCAAGTTTACGGTGGTCACGTTCTTTAGCTTCTTCACGCATTTGAAGGTAGTTCTTCAAGTCTTTCTTGTCAAACCAAGCTGTACCGTAGATCCGTTGCATCATAGCATTGTCGCTATTTCCACGCCAGTAAGCACCTGCTACATTGAGAAGGTGGAAGATTTGGATACGGCCTGTTGATGGGACGTGTGGGCCACGGCAAAGGTCTACGTATTCACCTTGACGGTAGATGGTCAACCCACCTTCGTCTTCTGAGTGCTCTTCAATCAATTCCAATTTGTATGGGTCGTTCTTGAAGATTTCACGCGCCTCGTCTTTAGTCACTTCTTCACGGATAGATGGGAAGTTTTCCTTAACGATTTTTTGCATTTCTTCTTCGATACGAGGAAGGTCTTCGTTAGAGATTTGACCAGCTTCATTGTCAGTATCGTAGTAGAAACCATCTTCGATCGCTGGACCGACACCCAAGTGGATATCTGGGAAGAGGCGACGAGCGGCTTGGGCAAACAAGTGAGCCGCTGAGTGACGCAAGATTGGAAGGGCGTCTTCGTGATCAGGTGTCACAATTTCGATGCTCCCGTCTTCGGTGATAACACGAGTGGTATCAATCAATTTGCCGTTGAATTTACCAGCAAGAGCTTTCTTAGCTAGGGAATTGCTGATGGATTGGGCAATGTCAAAAGTAGTCACGCCAGATTCGAATTCACGAACAGCGCCATCTGGGAAAGTAATCTTAATCATAATCTTCTCCTTATAAATTTTTAAATATCTTAGTTATAGTGAAACTCTTTTTGATTTCTTCATCAAAAAAACAAAAAAGCGACATCCTAAAAAGGACGTCGCAACGTGGTTCCACCTTCATTTATGTTCCTCAAAAAAGAGGAACACCTCTGATTGGCTCTAACGTGGCCACCGTTTTATGTTTGCATAAAAAGTTCACCGAGTAGTCCCAAACCTATCCTCTACGCGATTTCCAGCCCCACGCGCTCTCTTTCAGATTTCCTAGATTTGATATGTCTCTGACTAGTATTATAGCACGATTGAAATATTTTGCAAGAGGAAAAAGCCTCTCATCCGTAAGAGGTCCTTCTTTTGATCCTCTTACTGATTTGATTTACTCTAATCCAATAACTTGGTAATATTGCGAATCTTTTTCACCTGTTTAAAGGAACCCTTCATGATTCTCACAGACCCATTCACAGGCATAGCGATGACCTTTTGTGGAATTTTCACAATGGACTTGGTCACCCGTTTGGTACGGCTTTCCTCAGGATGACGTTCATTGTAAAAATCTTTCGAAATAATGGCATCCAGATAGAACTCATAGACCCTGCGACCAAAGTTTGTCGAAGAAATTTCATAAAGCTTTTCCTCCCACTTAGCCTCATCCTTTTCTGGTGTGGCTAAGGTCGCTTCTAAAATAGCTGCTGCCAAATCTTCTTCCTGGTCATACAAGATTCCGAACATCCGATCATTGATCACATTATCTAAGTAAGGATTACTTTGAGCAATTAGGGGTGTCCCACTAGCGATACTCTCCAAATAGGTCAAGCCTTGCGTCTCACTAGTCGAAGCTGAAATGAAGAAATCTGCCGCCTTATAGTAAAGAGCTGTTTCATTTGGTGGAATCATCCCTGTGAAGACGACCGCATCTGATACACCAAGCTTGGTCGCTTGTTTTTTTAAATCATCCAGATAAGGCCCATCTCCAGCCACAATCAATTTAATATGCGCATTTTCTTCTAACACTTTAGGCAAGGCCGCAATAACGGCTTGGATATTTTTCTCGTAAGAAACCCGTGACAAGCTCAAGAGCATGATTTCACCCTCTTGAATCCCTAATTTTTCACGAAGGGCTTGCGTTTCCACTTGTGTGATTTCAGGTCGTTCAAACTTCGCCAGCTCAATTCCTGTCGGAATAATCCGTTTTTCAGCCTTGACCTTATAGTTCAGCAAGAGGTCATAGACAATCTCACTCGGGCAGATGACCCCATCCAAGTCATTCATATAACCACGAACAATGTATTTGACCATACTTGGTCGGATAACCATCCCCTTGGCAATATAACGCACATAATCTTCATACTGGGTATGATAGGTATGAATCACTGGAATCCGAAGCTCCTTTGCAATCCAAACCCCGAGTAGTCCTAAAGAAAACTCCGTCTGTGTATGGATCATATCCAGTTTGTATTGTTTGGCAATGGCCAAAGCCTTGGTAAAGCCGCGATAAGCAATCCGCCGATCCTTAAAAGCAAAGAAAGGGATACTTGGAATGCGGATAATTTGCCAGTCCTCATAGCGGTTGACATCCTTATCCGTCGTCGTAAAGATAAAAACAGTATGTCCCAACTTCTCCAATTCTGTTTTAAGGGTTCGAATACTGGTCGCAACCCCCGATACCTGCGGAAAATAAGTATCTGTAAATAATCCAATACGCATATTACATCTCCAATACTTGCTGATAGGCTTTCACTAGTTGATCCGCTACCAAATCAATTGAGCGACTTTGAGCGACTCGATCCCCTGCATCGCGCTTGTCCACTTGACCAGACAAGACTTTTTCAAGAGAGTCCACAAACTCATCCACTGAATGACACAATTCTGCCGACTCTTGGTCCACCCAACCATGATAAACTGGAATATCCCGGAGGACGACATGCTGGTGACCCGCTAAGGCCTCTAGGACAACAATCCCTTCCGTTTCCTCATAAGATGGGAAGAAGAAGGCATCCGCACCTGTCATGGCCCCTTGGAATACAGCTCCCTTAAAATAGCCAGGGAATTCAACATTGCTCGGATGATCTTTCTCGACCAGACGACGAATAGCCCGAGGGATTAACCATTTATTAATCGATCCCAACCAAATAAAGCGGACATCTGGCATCCGACGAGCCACTTCTACAAAGTCTTCAATCCCTTTTCGTCTAAAGTAGAGACCCGCACATAAAACGACCTTCTCTCCTTCTTGGATATTAAAGTGCTTCCGAAAAACCTCTTCTTTTTTGGGATCTTTTTTATATTTAGACAAATCAATCCCATTAGAAACAGCGACAATTGGAGTCTTGACCCCGTAGGACTGAATCAGTTGTTTCGAATACTCTGAAGGGGTAATAATAAAATCGGCTTTTTTATACATATGAGCCAAATATTTGCCAAATAAAGGAGCAAACAAATTGGACCCAATAAATGAATTTTGGAAATCTTCCCGTGTGGAATGTCCATGCATAATGACCTTTTTCCCTCGACGTTTGGCAGCATGCAATAGCAACAAACTCCGAGGACCATAGGTATTAATATGAACGACATCGTAGTCTCCTAAAATATCTGTGGTGTAGGGGATTCCAGCCAAATCCAAGGCATGCATCTGGTGTTGGAGAGCTCGACCAATCCCCGATTTTTGTAAAACGGATTTTCCTTCTAAATACAGTAATACTTTCATGCCCTCTATTATACCTAATTTAGCAGACCCCTTCAAGTTTTACCGGAGATTCATGCAGAGACAAGAAAAAGGAAGCCTTGGCTTCCTTTGATTTTTACTTCTTCGTAGTTCCACGATGATTGATGGTATGGGCAAGAAGAACTTCTCTTTCTTCCAATTCTTCCTTATGCATAATTTTTGTCAGCATCCGCATACTGATAGCCCCCAAATCATAAAGTGGTTGGCCAACAGTCGAAAGATTTGGACGAGTGTAGCGTGTAATTTGTGAATCATCACTGGTAATCAACTCAAAATCTTCCGGTACGTTCACACCTTGATCAGCTAGACCATTAAGCAAACCTGCTGCCAATTCATCCCCAGTTACAAAGGCTGCTGTTGCTTTAGATGCAATGATGCGTTCAGCCAAGTTATAGCCTTCTTCATAGCGGTACTTAGACTCAAAGACCAAGCCTTCACTGTAAGACAATTTTTTTGCTTTCAAAGCATCTTTGTAGCCAGCCAAGCGAATCTTACCGTTGATATCATCTACTAATGGTCCACTTACAAAAGCAATCTTTTTATTTCGTTTAGCCAATAGTGTAACCGCGTCTACTGTCGCTTGCTTGTAATCGATATTGACACTTGGCAATTGATGTTCGACATCAACTGTCCCAGCAAGGACCACCGGTGTCCGAGAACGAGAGAATTCTGAACGAATCTTTTCTGTCAAGTGATAACCCATGAAGATAATCCCATCGACCTGTTTTGAGAAAAGAGTATTGACAACAGAAACTTCTTTATCATCGTCTTCATCGCTGTTGGCAAGGACGATGTTGTACTTGTACATTTCAGCAATGTCATCGATCCCCTTTGCCAGAGTAGAGAAATAACTATTGGTAATATTTGGAATCACAACACCTACCGTTGTGGTTTTCTTACTCGCAAGTCCACGAGCTACTGCATTCGGACGATAGTCCAAACGTTCAATGACTTCCAATACTTTTTTACGAGTATTTTCCTTAACGTTCTTATTTCCGTTCACGACACGGCTAACAGTCGCCATTGAGACACCCGCCTCTCGGGCAACGTCGTAAATGGTTACAGTATCGTCTGTATTCATATTACTTCCTTTCTTTATTGAAAATTTCGTTTTCAGTCTTCTATAACAACTATTTTATCACTTATTGTAAACACTTTCAAGCATTTTAACATCTTTTTGCAAACTCTTGATTTTTTAGGGAAAATCTGACAAAATATTATCAATAGAAAGAAGGTAGCTTATGTTTAAATTAGATCAAATTGTAGCATTTCTTGAAACCGAAAAAACGGATGTTGCTGTTGTATCCGATCCTGTCACCATCAATTACCTAACTGGATTTTACAGTGATCCTCACGAGCGTCAGCTCTTCTTGTTCGTTTATCCAGACCATGAACCACTTCTTTTTGTCCCTGCTCTTGAGGTAGAACGGGCGACTGCAGTTGTGGATTTCCAAGTGGTAGGCTACGTGGATTCTGAAAATCCTTGGGAAAAAATCAAAGGGGCTAGCGCTAATCCAGAAGCCAAAAAGGTCGCTTTGGAATTTGATAATTTGATTTTGACCAAGTACCATGGGCTTCGTTCAGTCTTTGAACAAGCAACATTTACCAATCTCAGCCCTCGGATTAACCGGATGCGCTTGATCAAATCTGCTGATGAGATCCAAAAAATGTTAGTTGCTGGTCAATATGCAGATAAGGCTGTCAATATGGGATTTGACGCCATCTCACTGGATAAAACAGAAACTGATATCGTCGCAGAAATCGACTTTGGCATCAAACGCTTGGGCTATGAAATGAGCTTTGAAACTATGGTCTTGACTGGTAATAATGCAGCCAACCCACACGGCATCCCAGGAAGCAACAAAATTGAAAAAGATGCTCTTCTTCTCTTCGACTTGGGCTGTATGGTGAATGGCTATGCTTCAGATATGACGCGAACCGTTGCGGTTGGAAAACCAGATGATTTCAAAAAAGAAATCTACCACTTGACTTTAGAAGCTCAACAGGCTGCTCTAGATATGATCAAACCAGGTGTAACGGCGCATGAAGTAGACCGTGCTGCCCGAAGCGTCATTGAAAAAGCAGGATACGGCGAATACTTCAACCACCGCCTCGGACACGGTATCGGAATGGATGTGCATGAATTCCCTTCTATCATGGAAGGAAATGACATGGTCATCGAAGAAGGCATGTGCTTCTCAGTCGAACCAGGCATCTACATCCCTGGAAAAGTCGGAGTTCGGATTGAAGACTGTGGCTATGTCACAAAAGATGGCTTTGGTCTCTTTACCGAAACCAGCAAAGACTTGCTCTATTTTGATTAAGTTAGATAATAAGGAGATTGTTGTATGATTGTTTGGCGTGGTAAAGGCTTGCTCGTTCCCCTTGCTCTTATGATTGGAGGAGCTTTGGCGAATATGATTTATTCCTTCCTGCATCTTAATGTAAATAAGAGTGCAGATAGTATCATCTTAGGATGTATGTTGGGAATTCTTGCTGCAGCAGTCAATTATTTGCTAACAAAGAAATTTGTTTCCGATCAAGTTCGATATATGATTGATGAGGAAACAGGGCAACGCATTGCTTTCCGCGATCGTTCTTCCTTCATGTTCATTCCTAATCGTTACTGGACATGGATTTTTGCAATTGGATTTATTCTAGTCAGCTTCGTAGCCCTAGTGAAGTAAAGCTAGAAGGAGTGTTGCTATTTTACTCAATGAACACAAAAAGCCTTTCAGTCTATACTGAAAGGCTTTTTTACTTCAAGTTTCTTACAGACTCAAATCAAGAAACGGTTGCTAGCTCCATCTGTTTCTTGGTTTGCTCCACCACTTCTTTGAGGCTGGTCTGAGCCATTTCCTTTTCCATGGCCAATTGAATCTTTTCCAGCTTCCCATCTAAAACACCATGGATACTATTTCCAATCGGACAAGCTGGATTTGGATGCTCGTGGAAACCAAATAATTGACCAGTCTTCCCAAGGCATTCAACCGCCTGGTAGATATCTAACAAACTAATGTCTTCCAATTCTTTGGCCATCTCGGCCCCACCTGTTCCACGCGCTACATGGATCAAGCCTGCCTTTTTTAATTGAGACAAGGTTTTCCGAATAATGACAGGGTTCACCCCAACACTGCCAGCAATCATATCACTGGTCACCTTGGTGCAATCTCCTTTTAAAGCAATCATCACTAATACATGGGTTCCAATGGTAAAACGACTTGAAATTTGCATGGATACTCCTCTCTTCCATCTAGATAGGGATGTCTTAAACTGGATCTAAAACCATCAGTAACTAGACACATTTACTCTTCCGACGTTAAAGTTCTTTCTTTAAGTCTATTATACCCTTATTTGTTGTAATGTCAACTGTTACACTAATTGAAAAAGTCTCTCAACCATGCGTCTACTTCTACATTGTGTCCCTCTCGCTGGGCTATTTCATGTAGAAGCTCATGATTATGGGTATGGTGGATTCCATTGACTAAACTTTCATAGTAAACTTGGAAGTAAGGGAGTTTCAGATCCTTAGCGAGTTGGAGTTCTTTCTCAATGTCATAGGACACCCGCCGAAAGTCAACATCTTTCAAACCCGATTCATCAAACTCTAGAATAGCATACATGGCCCGGAGATCCTTTCGAAGATTGGCTTGCAAAAAGAAGGGTTGGCCGATAGACCCCGGATTCAAGATGAGCTCTCCACCACTTCCATATCGGAAAAATTGTTGGTGGATATGACCATAGACTGCTAGATCACAAGGGGGATTGGTTACGAGGCGATCAAAATCTTTCTGGTCTCCTATATGGATCAATTCGCGTCCCCAGTTTTTGTCTGGCAGATGATGGGTAATGCCCACTCTTAAGCCGGAAACTTCCCGATGCACTTGCATGGGCAGACTTTGCATGGCCTCTATCTCTTCTGGACTAATTTCTTCTAAGATATATTGACAATGGCGCATCAAATAACGGTGACTAGCCCTTGATGGATCCAGCATCCCCTTCATCGCTCGCCACAAGCTATCTTCCCAATTTCCTAAAATCTGTACGGTAATGGGCAATTCTTCAAGTAGGTTCAAAAGATGTCGTCTACCAGTCCCCGGCATAAGGACATCCCCTAATAACCAGTATTCTTCTACACCTGCCCGCTTGGCATCTCCAAGCACAGCCTCTAAAGCAGTTGTATTCCCATGTATATCCGAAAGCAAAGCAATTTTTGTCATGTCTCTTCTCCTTCTCTCATTATACCAAAGCTCTAAAAAACTTCCACCCTAGGGTAGAAGTTTCTTTTTTTATTCAACAGATTTCAAAGCCTCCAGCATGTCTACCTTGCGAAGATGATGATTAACCAAGATTCCTAAGCTAGCTAGGATCAGAATGACGCCAGTGATAGGATAAAGATAGACACCAAGGGCCACCCGCGGATAAAAGAGAATGGCATCTGGGGCGATCATGGCAATCAAGAAGCGATGGAGATAAAAGCCTCCTAGCAAACCCAATCCTATCCCTACAAGAGACAAGAGGATGGTTTCTCGATAAATATAAAGGGTAACTTCTTGATGATGGAATCCGAGGACCTTAATGGTGGATAACTCACGGATTCGTTCTGCCACATTGATATTGGTCAAATTATACAAAATAACCATCGCTAGCAAAATAGATACCAAAACTAAAATCATCATGGTCTTATTCAATGATTGGGCTACAGAACTGAAGAGAGAAATCAAGGAAGTATTTTGCGTAACAGCAAGCACCGCCCCTTCTTCCATCATGTCCCGACTGACCTTCTGGACGAACTGCTGAGAAGAAGACTGTAATCGGACCAAATAGGCATTCTTCTTAACACTTCTTCCATAGGTTTTCTGATAGGTCGCTTGATTCATATAGACAAAATGGCCAACATAATTTTCGGTAATCGCAGCCACCCTAATCGTATGACCATCTATCCGCAAGTCATCTCCAACGCCCACCTTGGCCAGCTGCGCTAATTTGCTGGTAATTACCGCCCCATTGGATAGGTCGAGTCTTCCCCCTTCTGAGCGGAGACTGATAAAAGGTTCCAAGCTGTCTTTAGAGGACACCATTAAGGTCATGCTTTGTTTTCCACGTCCGGAAGGATAAGAAGCCTCCACTTGTTTTGTAAAAATGGCTTCTGTCTCTTTTATATCTGCTTGCTTCAAGCGCTTCTTCAAGGATTCTTCCTCTTCGTCTGTCAGGCTGGATTTGGTCGAGAGAATCATATCGTACTTGAGGATTTCCCCAAACTGGCGTTGGGGTACTCCACCGACTGAGGATTGAATCCCCAAGCCCGCAAAAAGAAGAGCAACCGAACCAGCAACACCAAATATGGTCATCACCATCCGCTGTTTATAGCGAAAAATATTTCTAGCGGTCACCTTTTGGGTGAAACTCAGACGTTTCCACAAAAACGGTAGCCGTTCGAGCAAAATACTGGATCCGGAAACTGGCGGTTTTGGAAGGAGGAGGTTACTGGCTTCTTCCTTCAACTCTCTCTTAGCGACTAGATAAGCTGGAAAGACGCTAGAAATAAGGGAGAGCCCCAAGGCTAATAAGCTATAGGACCCATAAAAATACTGTTGACTAGTTCCTACGACCATCCCCTGCGTAATAATTTGCGAAATGGTTCCAGATAAAACATAATGACCGAGAAGAGTTCCGATGCCTGTCCCAACTGTTCCAGCAACCAAGCCATACAAGAGAAACTTTGCTAAGATATCTTTCGTTCGATAGCCCAAGGCCTTGAACAAGCCCGCATGGCTCCGTTCTTCATCAACAAAACGAGTCATGGTCGTAAACGTGACCATGGCAGCGACTGCGTAGAGTACCACAGGAAATAGATTGCCTACGGCGGAGATACTGGCACTGGCATTACTATACATGAGGTAACCCTGGCCACCTGGAATGGTTTTTCGATCATAGACATGATAGTTTGGTTGCTCTAGATTTTTCAGATCTTCCTTGGCCTTTTCCAGGTCCTTCTGTTTAGTTGCTAGTTCCGATTCACCTGTCTGAATGTTGACCAATTGCTGATCTAGTTGCTTTTGAGCTTCTGCCAACTCGAGTCGCCTTGTTTCTAGTTCTTCCTTGGGCAAGAGTGTAGACAGTTGATTCAGTTTATTGGATTGCTCCGTTAGTTGTGTCTGTGCTTGACCTGCCTTTTCGCGTGCGTCTGCTAACTGTTTGTTGGCAGCATCAAGTTCTTCTTGCCCTTTTTGGATCTTTTGTTTCCCATCAGCCTGCAACTTTCGATAGCGCTCCTGACCATTTCCAGCTAAGAGTTCTTCCAGGTCCTTTTGATGGGAGACCAGACGATCTTGATAGCTAGTTGAGAATGGATTGAACCCCCTCAAATCATCAAACCGAATCCGAGCAAGGCTATAAACAGGACTAGTAAAGGCATCTTTTGAGAGGACGCCATAGGCATCCAAGGAACCACTCCCACTTGTAGCTTGGCCCAAGTCTTTTTCGGACCACATCTCAGCAGACTTTACAAAGCCAACAATTCGATAGTTTTTTGTCTTTAAAACAGATGGACTTCCAGCTTTTTCATGTATCCTTAGCTGATCCCCAATCTGGTAACGATCTTTCCAAAACGCTGCTAGAGCGACCTCATCTTCCTTCTGCGGAAGCCGCCCTGCAGCCAGCTGAAAGCGTGAGATGGTTTCTGGAGTGGAAAAAAGTCGAACAGCTTCGTCCTTTCCGTCAATCGTCACATCTGTCAGGTAGGAAAACTCCAAGCTGGCCCCCGTCAATCCTTGTAGCTCTTCTTGGTCAGTCTTATCCAAACCAAGATCTCCCATGACAGCTAGGTCCAGCATCTCTTGTTGGTCTATAAAGCGCTGGGCAGTCCGATGCATATTTGGGGTCGTTACTTTTAAACCGACCAGAGCTAAGGTACCCAGCATCATCAGCGTTAAAATGGACAAAAAGCGCCCTTTGGAACTGGTAAAGGAATGACATAGATCTTTCCAATATACTTTTCGCTTCATGAACAACCTCCCTAATACTCTAGGCTATCGATATCTAGTGGAGTGTTATGGATGGTCACCGATTTTACTTGGGCATCATGCATCTGAATGACACGATCGGCTATTGGTTCTAAAGAAGCATTATGGGTGACGATAATCACTGTTGCCCCTTTTTTACGAGACATGTCCTGAAGAATCTTTAAAACCTGTTTACCGGTTTGGTAGTCTAAAGCCCCTGTTGGTTCATCACAAAGGAGAATCTTAGGGTTCTTCGCCACTGCGCGCGCAATGGCTACCCGTTGTTGTTCCCCACCAGATAGCTGGGCTGGGAAGTTGTTCAAACGCTCACCCAATCCAACCTCTCTCAAGACTTGTTCAGGGTCTAAGGCATCAGAAACAATTTCAGAAGCCAACTCAACATTTTCTTTGGCTGTCAAATTAGGGATGAGATTATAAAACTGGAAGACAAAGCCAACATCATTTCTGCGATAATCCGTTCGTTGGTGCGAGGAGAAGCTCGAGATGGCTTTCCCATCCACTAGTACCTCCCCTTCATCATTGGTATCCATACCTCCCAAAATATTGAGGACTGTTGATTTTCCTGCGCCTGATGCCCCCAAAATGATGACCAATTCGCCTTTCTCAATTTCAAAAGTAACATCTTTATTGGCAATGATGTCAGTTTCTCCTGACGGATAGCGCTTGTAACTATGTTTCATCTCAATATAAGCCATATCTTTTCTCCCACTTAAACACAAGTTCCTATCTTTATTATAGTCCTTTTTTACCGGAAGACCAAGGACAATCAATCCCTTAAAACGACTAAAAAACAAGAAATTTGTGAGGGATGCATTTCCTCTATTTTATGAATAAAGCCATCCAAGAAACTAATACTTTTCTATGCAAAAATAGACAAGGAAAAAGCTTGATCTTATCTAGTTCCTGATATAGAAATCTCCAAGCATCATCTGCCCTCCTCTCCTTAGTTTGTGATATAATAACAAATAAGTATGAATTGTTATGATCGTTTAAATAACTGATATTTCAAGTTTTTCTTTCATTTTTATATAATAGCCCCTTTGAAAGTAGATCTGGGAAAAAATTTTATAATCCTTCCAAAATGGCTTTTATAGTATAAGAATAAGACCTGATTTCAAGCCATTTAGACTTATAGAATGATACTAAAATTTTATTCTGTTGATGAATAAATTTGATTTCTGTATAATATGATGATTAGTGAACAACATTTATACCAAACTACATGACAAAGGAGGAACTATGACCCGAAAAAAGAGAAAAACGAATTCTAAAAATGCTATCCGAAGCGCCCTATCACGCCTGCTTCTTGAACAATCACTTGAAAGTCTTACAATTAGCCAACTAACAAAAGAAGCCGGCATTAATCGAGGTACCTTTTACCTCCATTATGTAGACAAACAAGATATGTTCAACCAGCTAAAATCTGAACTCTTAGGCGAGTTGGGAGAACTTTTCGCTACAAGCACCGTCAATCGAGCAAATTTTCTTGCCTCACTTCAATATATTCAAGATAATTATGACTTTATCTATGCCTTGATGCAGATGGATTACCAAGAGTTTCATTTTCTAATGAAAAATTTCACACTGCAACTTCTTGACGATACTCCACATGCCAAAGACCATTTGGTAAATAAATTCCAAGTTCCTTATAAGTATGCTGTTGAGATCTTTGCAGCTACGATTGAAGCCGTAATCACAAAATGGTTGTCAACTGGTGCAAAAGAAGAGCCTATTGAAATCGCGACAGTCGTATTAAGTGTAACTGACTTTACCACTTGGAACCACCCCATAACAGAATAAGAAAATGAGAAAACGAAAGTTTTCTTTTTTTATGGATAAGAGCAACTAGCTGGAACCTCAACGCTCTCACAAGATTATTTGCCCAACTATCAGAAAACGTTTTCCTTTTCTTTCCTTTTTAGCTATAATATTTAGTATGGAAAAAAATAGAAATGAGGACCGTTTATGAAAAAGAAGAAACTTCTTTTGCCGATCTTATTGCTTGCTCCTGCCTTCCTAGCTTCTCAGGTAGCTGCAGATGAGCAAACAGCTCCAGAAACTAACCTTGAAGTAGCTGCTGCTTCCACAAATGCTACAGATGCTGCTACTCCTGCTTCAACAGAAGCTAATACAGCTACTTCAGAAGGCGCTGCAGAGAGCTCAGCTGACTTGCCTGAAGCAAATATTCTTCATACCAACGATGTCCATGGTCGGATCGTCGAAGAAAAGGGTGTGATTGGTGATGCTAAATTAGCCGCAGTCATCGATGAAGAACGTGCGAAAAATCCATCTACTTTAGTCGTAGATGCTGGAGATGCCTTCCAAGGACTACCGATTTCAAATAGTTCAAAAGGGGAAGAACGAGCTAAAATTTTGAACGAAATTGGCTACGATGCTATGGCAGTCGGAAACCATGAGTTCGATTTTGGTTTGGATGAGGCTAAGAAATACAAAGAAATCTTGAACTTCCCACTTCTCAGCTCCAACACCTACATCAACGGTGCTCGTTTATTTGAGGCTTCCACCATTGTCGATAAAGATAAGAATGTCGTTGGGGATGAGTTTGTCGTCATCGGGGTGACAACGCCTGAAACAGCCACTAAAACTCACCCTAAGAATGTCCAAGGTGTTACCTTTACAGATCCTATTTCAGAAGTAAACAAGGTCATCGATGAAATTGAAGCACGCGCTACTGCAGAAGGCAAGACTTACAAAAACTATGTTGTCCTTGCTCACTTGGGAGTAGATACGACTACACCAATCGAATGGCGAGGATCTACCTTAGCTGAAGAACTTTCTAAAAACTCAAAACTGAAAGGAAAACGCGTCACCGTTATTGATGGGCATTCCCATACTGTTCAATCAACCACATACGGAGATAATGTCACCTATAACCAAACCGGTAGCTACCTGAACAATATCGGTAAAATTACTTACCAAGCCAACCAATTGCTTGGTAACCCTCAACAAATTTCAGCAGCTTCAACCAAAAATGTCGTGCCAAATGCCAAAGTAGCTGCCATGGTCCAAAAAATCAAGGAACAGTACGATGCTGAGAATGCAAAAATCGTTCGTGACAATAGTCCGGTAGAACTAAATGGTCAACGGGAAAATGTCCGTGTCCGCGAGACCAACCTTGGAAATGTTGTAGCGGATGCCCTCTACGAATATGGACAAACTGGCTTTAGTCACAAGACTGACCTTGCTGTAACCAACGGTGGTGGCTTGCGCGAAACCATTGCAAAAGATAAGCCAATCACCAAAGGAAACGTTATTGCTGTTCTCCCATTTGGGAATACCATCTCTCAAATTAAAGTAACTGGTCAGAATATTGCCGATATGTTTGCTAAATCTCTTGGCTCTATTTTACAAGAAAAAGATGGCAAAACTGTTCTTGACGAAAACGGTCAACCCCTTCTTGAACCAAGCGGTGGCTTCCTCCAAGTATCTGGAGCGAAAGTTTATTACGATACAACCCTACCAGCTGAAAAACGCGTCCTCTATATCGAAATTAAAAACCCAGAAACTGGTCAATATGAACCGCTCAACCTTGCTAAGGATTACTACTTGACTACCAATGACTTCTTAGCAGCAGGTGGGGATGGCTACACCATGTTAGGTGGAGCTCGTGAGGAAGGTCCTTCCATGGACGTTGCCTTTGCAGATTACCTTGCTAAGGCAGATCTCACAGCCTATGCAACCATCAATCCAAATTCTCGTACCATTTCTATTTCTGCTAACAAAGATACCGATGGAGATGGTGTGGCAGATATTGAGGAAATCAAACAAGGAACAGATCCTGCTAATCCAAAGTCCTACCCAGGAAGCAATAACCAACCAGTTATCCCATCTACCGGTAAAAATGCTCAACCAACTAATCCATCTACCGGTAAAATGGATCAAACATATATTCCAGCTCTAGTTGGTACGAATTCTCCTAATCAACTAGCTAGCCAAACAAAGAATACTTTTACATCTGCTAAGGACGATACACAGATCAAGGCCAACAACCATCACTTGTCAGTGACAGTCGCTAAAACATTCACAGCGGGCTCTGCTACCCTACCAGAAACAGGAACTTCCGACTCTCCTGCTATCTACATGATCGCTCTGTTGACATCCATCCTAGCCTTCTTTGGTCTTAAGAAAAAAGAAGAATGCAAATAGAATCTAGAAAAAAGCTTAGAAACTTTTGTTTCTAAGCTTTTAGAAAGTAGACAAACTATTTTAAAGTAAAATAAGTTAAGCGATTCTGCAAAGAAATAAAAATGAGTTCCAATTTTTAAATCGATTCAAAAAAAACCAAAACTTTCCGCCGTGAGAAAAGTGCCTGAAACAATTATGTTTCAGGCACTCGGTAGTTTTGAGACCTTAGGCTCAAAACTAAGTCATGGAACTTCGTAGAAGTTCGCTGACGTCCGTACTCACCTAAGGAAAGTTTTTTAGAAGACTTTTTTCAATCTGAAGCTTAGTTTCTAAGCTTTTTTACTTATATATCGACTGAATCTTTTCCTTAGTTTTTCTTTAAAAGGTTTAGATTCGGATTTTTATGAGCAAAGAGAACGACCTCAATAAAGGTTCCCACTTGGAAGGCAAAGAGCAAGCCTACCAAAATATTGACCCGATGGTCTGTTTCATAGAATGGAGAGTTCCATAAGAAGTGATTGGCCACCGTGGAAACTACACACCAGAGACCAAAGAGCTTTTCTTTTTGCTTGGTGCACTGAGATAGGATGAGAAAGGCTCCAACAGATACAACAGCAGTGTAGACTGCATGAGATGCTAAACCACCAGAAATGCGGTTCACTGCCTCCGTTACTGCTGAGAGGTCTCCAGATCGCGTTTGACGCGCCACATAACCTAGATCTTCAATGATTTGGAAACCAAGACCAGATCCGAAGCCGGCGATTAAAATCGATTTTAAATCCTTGCGACCCAAAATCAAGAGGATCCAGAAGGCCACTAGAGCTTTGAAAAATTCTTCAGCAAAAGGTGCTGTCAAAGCATCTGTCCATTTATTAAAGGTGCTTACATCCTGAATGAGATGACTATTAAAATGGTCAATGAGGCTGTTCCCTGAAAAACTGAGCCAGCCAGCAACAAAAGCACCTCCAAACATGGTCGCCCACAAAACAAGAAGAGGAACCTCAAATCTTTTTGCAAGTCGCTTAATAAAGAGATAAAGAGGAACGACAATCACCGCTAAAACGAGCAGATTTAATACCAAATCTCTTCCTGCTACTTGGCTAAACTCTTGTTGAGAGAGAGAGCCTAGCTCAAACTCCATCCCAATCCCTGCTAAGACCAGAAATAGGAAGAGCAATATTCGTTGAAACTTATTCATCCTTCTTACCTCCCTTTGCTTTCTTTGATTTGATGAAGAAAATTCCTACTCCTATCACTGTCACAAGGGCTAAGCCAATTGTAATGACAAAGTCATAGTCAAACGGTACCAAATTGATCTCTTCTTCTTGGTTTGCATCTTCTTCATCTGTTAAATCGTCAATAGCACCTTGTCCATATTGAGCAATCACCTTTTCTTCTGCTTCTTGACGAATTTCTTGCAGACGATCGAAGGTCTTTTGAGCCCGAGTCATGCTCGTTTCTGTCGCTTTTAGGCTCGCCTGCTCTGGCTGTGAAGCGAGGGCAATTTGTTCTTGATCACTGATTTCTTGCTCAGCCATCCATTGAGATTCTAAGCGTTCCATTTCAGTACGGATGGCTCCATCTCCGAACAAATCAGGATATTTGGCAACTAAATCATTAATGCGAGACATGGTCCAATACCAAGATTGGGGATTATAGGCTGTTCCTAATTCTTGATAGGCTTGGTAGGTATTTGTGATATTGCCATAATAAGGCAGATAAGGAGCATTTCGTGGGCTTCCCATCGCTAACCACATGGTTCCCCCGCCAGCACTATCAGGAACATTATCCTTTAATTGGAAAATATGGGCTTCCATGACATTCGGGTTCGAAATCGGGTATTTATAAACTTCATCAAACTTCCCTTTTTCTGGAATCCCTTTTCCATCCAACTCCATTTGATCTTGTGGTTTGAAGTCTGTTCCTTCTAACCGATTGCGTTGGAGATTCATCGCATCTCGTAGCGTCAATTTTCGATCCGTAGTATGCATCAAGTCAAAATACTCGTCATCGTAGTTCACATCTGCATCTGGATCCAGTGACTTAATACCAGACCAAACACGAGAACGATCTGCCTCATGCAAAGGAGGATTGTAGGATTGGGAAACATGGAACTGGCCATCGATTTCTTTATAGGTTCCTGCATCACGGGCCACTTTTTCAACATCCTTCGAGGCAATAGTCCGTTCCTTATCTGAAAAATCGACATGTCCTAAGAAGAAGGTATTTGGAAAGACTGCATAGCGATCTTCTGGGAAGAGAATGGCTACATATTGGTGACCAGAAAGAATCTCCATGTACCAGATACCTTCCTTGTCCGCGATCGTCACAATATTTCCTTCTGCTGCCCCTTTTTCTTCCACAATTTTCGCAATGAGCTCAACTCCTTCACGAGCCGTTTTGACACTTGGAAGAACGACAGTGGTGAGGGCAGATTCAGCCAAGCCGTCCTTTA
Source organism: Streptococcus intestinihominis (assembly GCF_046824975.1). Lineage (NCBI taxonomy): Bacteria > Bacillati > Bacillota > Bacilli > Lactobacillales > Streptococcaceae > Streptococcus > Streptococcus intestinihominis. Next base: position 238,387 of record NZ_JBKQBL010000004.1, read on the forward strand.
CATAAGGATCGACCTTTTTAATGTTGTCATTTGCTGAAGCTGAGACGGTCGCCGAGATGGACACACCATGCTCATTAAAACCAGCTTCATCAAATACACCCTGTTCTGGTGTAACATCTGGGACAGCTGTATATTTATAACTTACTTCTGGGAGCTCATACTTAAAGCCATTGGTGGCATCTTCAAAGACCTCCCCTTTCTTGTTATAAGTTCGTTCTCTGACCACAAAGTTCTTATTGTGGTTTGGTTCTAAGTCCTCCGTACGTCCGTACAAAGCATTCCCATCTGCTGTTAACTTTTTACCGATGATAAAACCTGTACAGGCCTCTACCGGTTGGGCAAAGAGGAAGAGAGCAGTGATCAAGCCCAAGGCTGATCGAGCATAACGTTTCTTCATATTGAACTCCTTTAACTAGATATTAACCGTATAACCTCTTTTAGTATACCTTTTGAACCAAAGTTTGGCAAGCGCTTACAACGACTGTAATCAAATGGTAATCTATCTGAAAATTATTTGATCTTCAAATTATCAACCAAGCTGCACTATCTAAGTGTACACTAAAAAGCTCGGAACTGCTTCCAAGCTTTTTCTGAATACTCTCTACCTTTTTAGGAAAGAATCAGGCTCGCGACAAGGGGACTTATAAAGACGTAGAAAACGCCAGTTATCCCAATTGCTAAGCCACCCATAGCTCCGGCTACTTGACCATACTGAAAGGCTGTACCAGTCCCCACTGCATGACCTGTACCCCCAAGGGCCAAACCAATGGCAACAGGATCCTCTACTTTTAGGCATTTAAGAATCGTTGGTCCCAGGACACTTGTCAGGATACCTGTCGCTACAACGACAACCAGGGTAATGGTAGTAATTCCCTGCATTTTTTCAGCAATCCCCACTGCCATGGCTGTTGTCACAGACTTAGGAAAGAGGGAAATAGCTAGAAAGTACTTCATCCCAAAAAGCTTAGCCAAGACAGCTGTAAAAAGCGTGTTGACTACTACTGCTAGAAAACTACTAAGAAGAATACTCTTGGCATGGTGTTTCATCAAATGAAAACTCTTATACAAGGGAATTCCCAGGACAACCGTTGAGGGCACAATCAAATTACTGAGGTAGGTCCCGCCAATATTATAGGCCTTATAGGAAATCCCTGTCAGCTTTAAGAATCCAATGATCAAGACCGTTGCAACTAAGAGGGGGGTCGTGATCGGATGGGGAAAGCGACGAAAAATCATCATCCCAATCAGATAGGCAAAGACTGATAAAGAAATCCCAAAGAGAGGATTTGACCACAAACTTTCCATTATTTCTTCCCTCCTTCATAATCCCCCTCATACCGAGTCTTGATAAAACCGACAACAAGCGCAATGAGGGTTACATTGATGATGATAGCCCCTAAAATAATCAACACGATGGGCAATAAATAGGGCTGGATAACATCAAACTTATCCATAATCCCAACTGCTGGAGGTAAAAATAAAATCGTCATATTGGCTAAGAGAAAAGATCCAACCAAATTCACATGGCGGATACGAAGCCATTTCAACTGCAAGCAAAGAAATAGAATCAGTAGACCAATAATACTACCTGGAATTGGCAAATGAAAGAGGGTCGATATCCCTTCCCCAATCAAAGAGATGGTAAAGATAATCATCAGTTGAACATAGAGTTTCACGCGCTTCTCCTCAAAATTCTTGAAAGATACACTAACAGTCTACTCCTTTTCTGTAAAAAATCAAGTATTTTCAGAATGTTTTCAGATATAAAAGACAAGGAGGACTGCAAGGGTGTCCTTGTCTAGAGAGCTATTTATATTTTCTTGGCTAGCATGGTCGCAAAGCGTAAGGCAATTCGATTGCCATTTTCATCACGTCGGTGCAGATGCCCTGGATTTTCATTGTATTTAACGAGTTCCCAATCCTTGTAGTAGTCAGCTAGCTCGCCTTCCTTAAAAGTAAAGGAAAAAGGAACCTGGCAAGGATAGTCCTCTGTATCCATGGCACAAACGATCAAGTTATAGCCTCCCGGATTGGTCTGGTCTTGCATATTTCGAATAATCGCTGGAATGCGATCCGCTTGCAAGAACATGAGGACAACCGTTGAGACAATCAAATCATAACTTTGTTTTAGGTTCGCTGAGTTGATATCATAGAGTCCCACAGTCATTTCCAAATCTTCTTGTTCTACAATACTTTGGAGGATCTCTAGGGCTAATTCATTTTGATCGACTGCTGTCACTTCAAAGCCATGCTGGGCCAAAAAGAGAGCATTTCGTCCTTGTCCACACCCCAAATCCAAGGCCTTGCCTGGAGAAAGGGACTCCATGGCTTCTAGCACTTCCGAATGGACGGGATTGCTATTATATTTTTTGGGGAAATAATCTTTGGGCTCACAGTAGAATTCCAAAAACCATTCCACATCATCTGTGAGGGCCTCTACACGGTGCCAAGCTTGCGGCTGTGCCATCGGGTTATCCTCACCTGCCTCAAAAACATGGCTGGCTACTTCTTCCCCATCTTCCGTCAGCTCAACAAACTTGAGTTTTCCTTTTAGGACTGTAATCTTTCCCCAAGTACCTACTTTGGTATTGTGTTTTCTTTGGACTGCTTCAGGCATGGTATCCTTGGTCCACAAAGGCATCCGTTTATAGGCAATTAATTTTTCAGGCATCCGTTTCTTCTCCTTCTTTCTATCTATCCCTATCATACAAAAATTGCATGCAAATAACAATAAAAAGAGTGGAATTACAAGCTCCTTTTGTGAAGACTTCTATTCCACTCTCTTAGAATCCAGTTGAGGCAGGATGCTGATTTAACAGTCTCTGTCTACTTATTCTTCATTTTCATTCTTTTTTGATTTTTTAAAGTAGAAACCTGCCAAGCCAAATCCTGCAATAGCCAAAACTCCTAAGACGGCAGATAAACTGCTGTTTGAATCACTTGCCTTGCTAGATGATTGACTAGAAGCTGTTTCTTCCTTCTTATCAGTTTCTTTCGATGCATCTTTTTCAGCTTGAGCTGCTGCTACCAGATTGGCCTTGTTATAGCCATCATAAACAAAGTCTGCTTCCAAACCTTTTTCTGTACGAATCTTATCTTCCATCTCACTTTCAACTTGCTTGATTTGTTTGAAGATGGTTTCCGCACGTTTAAGTGAGTCACTTGTTACTTCGTCTGCAGTAGCTTTCGCTTGGTCATCAGTGAGTCCACTATATTTTTGATCCAAAGCTGCTTGTTCCTTGATCCAGCCTTTTTCCAATTCTTTCCACTTCTCTTGGATGCTGTTGCCAAAGAGGTCTGGGTATTTCATGACCATTTGGTCAATATGCCAAACAGCCCAATACCAAGAAGTTGGATCGTATTTGGCAGAGCGAACTTTGAATGGTGCATAGGTATCGTTGACAATACCATAGAATGGCACATAAGGCGTGTTCCGGCTTTGAGCGAGACCTAACCAAACGACACCACCAAATGGAGTTGGCAAGTCCTTCTTAATTTGGTAGACGTGGGCGTTAATGACGTTTTCATTTCCCAAAGCATATTTGTATTTATTGGTATCGACTTCTTTACCTGGTTCCACCAAGTCATCTGGTGTGTATTGTTTAAGGTGTTCGAACCGGTTCCGTTGTTCAGCGAAAACATCTTCTAGACTATACTTTTTAGAAGGATCCGTTGGTTTGCGCAAGAGGTCGAAGTGCTTATCATCATATTTGATGTCCGCTTTAGGATCCATCAAGGTAATCCCTGCATAGGTCCGTGAGCGGTTGCGTTCGGTATATTCATCTGGACCATAAGAGTCTGCAATATGGAAGTTACCATCTTTATCAGTCTTGTAGTGGTCTGCCTTTTTAGCAACTGCTTCCACATCTTTCGAAGCAATGACATTGTCCTTGTCCTTGAAATCCACATGTCCTAGATAGTAGGTATTGGCAAAGATGGCATAGCGGTCTTGAGGGAATTTAATGGCTACATATTGGTGACCAGAGAGGATTTCCATGTACCAGAGTTCATTCTTATCTGCTACGACAATGATGTTTCCTTCGGCAGATCCTTTTTCATCAAGTACCTTGGCAACCAACTCAATTCCTTCACGAGCTGTTTTGACACGTGGAAGAACCAAGTCCACCATAGCAGCTTCAGCCAAGCCATTTTTCACCAGTGGGTCTGCTTTCAAAATCTTATCGTGTGGGGTTGCAGATACGGTAGAAGTCATGGAAACGCCTGCTTCGTTAAAGCCGTGTGCTCCGAAGTTCCCGTTGGAACCATCTCCATGGGCTGCATCATAAGTTGCGGTATATTTCATTTCATGACTCAAGTGGGGATAAGCAAAGCCGTTGGATTCGTCCTCCAACATATCTCCATCCTTATAGTCTTTGGCAGGTACCACTTCATAGGTTTTATTGTGGCGACCACCATCGGGAGCATAAGGATAGTCTTCAGTCCGCCCAAAGAGCATGGAACCATCTGTCGTGAGTTCCTTCCCAACAATGAAGGCTGAGCAGGCCTGCGCAACTTGAACTGGAATCAAGGCAAAGGCCATCAAAGCAATCATCAGTTTGACCAGTAGTTTTCTCATAGTCGATCTCCTTTATGACTACAAAAGAGGCTAGAAAATAATTTTCAAGCCGACGAAAAACAACTATACCAACGCTACCTTCAGTATACCCTTATCCAGATAAAAATGCAAGCGGTTTCAAGAAAAGAAATTTAAAAATAGGAACAGTTTTAGACTCTTGCTTCAGCTGTTCCTATTTCTTACTTTAACGCGTATTGTATTGTTTCATGACACGAGCAATGTCCCGATTTTGTTCCCGCCGTTTGATGGATTCACGTTTGTCATAATCGTGCTTCCCTTTGGCTAAGCCTAGCAAGAGCTTGGCATAGCCATCCTTAAGGTAAACCTTAAGAGGAACTAAAGTCATCCCTGTTCCTTTAGTCTCCTGCTCCAACTTTTGAATTTGCTTCTTATGCAGCAAGAGTTTGCGACGGCGCTCTGGGTCTTGGTTCCAGATATTGCCTTCCTCATAGGGAGCAATATGAACATTGCTGAGCCAGACTTCCCCATTTTTGACTTGGGCAAATCCATCCTTGAGGTTGATACGAGCTGCTCGAACACTCTTGATTTCTGTACCAGTCAGGACCATTCCTGCTTCAATGGTATCAACAATTGTATAATCGTGGCTTGCTTTCTTATTTTGTGCGACGACCTTTCCCTCGCCCTTTGCCATGCTTAGCTCCTTTCTTAGCTACTTCCTTGTAAAAAGGTTTCTTACTCTTTTTCTTCTTGTCTTTTGAAGAATGCTTGCGCTTGTTCTCTCTAATGCCTCCTTGCTTTCGTTCTTCTTTCTTAGAAGAAGGGCGCTTAGAGTGTCCATTTCGATCTTTACGACCCGATGTTTTAGTGACTTTTTCAATCAAATCCAGCTAACTTGGGATATAAGAAAAATCAATCTCACCAGTCATCTTATCCGCTCTTTCGACCCTGATTCGGATCTCCTGACCGACACGGAAAGTGACGCCTGATTTTTCCCCGCGCAAGGTCAAATCGCGCTCGTTAAAATGATAAAAACCAGGTAAGGTAGTGATGTGGATCAAACCTTCTACGGTATTTGGCAATTCAACAAAGAGACCAAACTTGACGACACTGGACACCAATGCATCGTACTCTTCGCCAACATAGTCCTCCATGTACTCTGCCTTCTTCATGGCTTCCACTTCCCGTTCCGCATCAATGGCGCGGCGTTCCCGACTAGAGGATTGGCTAGCAATATCTGGAATGACCTGTTCAAAATGGCTAGCCACTTCAGAATCTTTTCCATACTCTCGCACCATGCGATGGACTAATAAGTCTGGATACCGGCGAATCGGACTGGTGAAGTGAGTATAGAACTCAGCTGCTAGCCCATAGTGGCCGTGGTTGTGCTCGGAATAACGCGCTTGTTGCATGGAACGGAGCAACATCATAGACAAGACATCAGCATAGGGTTCCCCTTCTACCTTCTTCATAATGTCCTGCAAGGTTTCCTGACTCATGGAACTAGCTGTCCCATAAATTGGTAGGCCAAAGCTAGAAGCATAATCGATAAACTTTTGCACTTTCTCTGCTTTGGGTTCTTCGTGAATCCGGTAAATAAAGGGAAGTTTTCGTTTGGCAAAATGCTCTGCTACTGTCTCATTTGCAATCAGCATGAAGGATTCAATCATCCGTTCCGCAACCCCACGTTGGCGCAAGACGATGTCTACTGGTTTTCCTTGAGGATTGACTAGGATTTTTGCTTCACTGGTATCAAAGTTCAGGGCTCCTCGTTTTTCCCGCATTCCTTCTAAGATCTGATGAAGACCAACCATGGCTTCGATACTTGGCACAATAGCTTGGTATTCCTCACGCTTCTCCTGGTCCCCAGCAATGATCTCATTGACATCGCTATAGGTCATACGGAAAGTCGTTTTAATGACCGTTTGGGTGATCTGGTAGCGAAGTACCCGACCACGCTGGTCGATCTCCATAATGGCTGACTGGGTCAAGCGATCCACTTGAGGGTTTAAGGAACAAATCCCGTTTGATAGACGCTCAGGTAACATGGGCACGACCCGATCGGTCACATAGACAGAGGTCCCCCGGTTGAGGGCTTCCTTGTCCAAGGCAGAACCTTCGGTTACATAATAAGAGACATCGGCTATGTGAACGCCAAGCTCAAAATTCCCACCTTCCAAGCGCTTGATGTGAACCGCATCATCCAAGTCCTTGGCATCGGCACCATCAATGGTAAAGATGATTTCATCTCGAAGGTCCAAACGTCCCTCCATGTCCTTCTCACTAGGCTGGTCTGGGATGCTTTCTGCTTCTTTGAGGACTGCTTCT
>NZ_JBKQBL010000004.1:245289-247274 GCF_046824975.1 Streptococcus intestinihominis
GGAAATTCTGAGACGATATCCATAGACTCTAAAACTTCCAAGACATCGATCCCAGGATCTGTCACATGTCCAACCACATCTTGTACTGAGGCTACAAAGTAATTGTGCTTCCGACTTGGATACTGTTCAATAGCTACCTTGAGAACTTCCGTTCCCTCTAATTGTAGGGCAGGTTTTTTCACGTAGATGCGTTGGCTAATCTTTTGATTCTTTGAAAGGATGTAGCCTGCATATTTGGGTTTTTCCTCATCCAAAACGATTTGGCCGACGACTGTTTGGAGGCTATGCTCCAAGACATCAATGATTTTCCCCTCTGCCGCGGTCCCCTTTTGCCGATCGGCGACCTTGGTGATTACAACCTCAACTGTATCTCCATCAATGGCATGGTTGACATCATTTCGTCCAATAAAAAGGTCCTCTTCTTCTCTCTCTAGGCTAACAAAGCCAAAGCCACTCTTATGAGCATGGAAAATCCCTTTCACAGTAATGACGCCTTTTGGCTTGGCATCAAGGAGACTTAAAAAACCATTTTCTTCAAAGGTTAGTTGACGACGTCGCTCCATCAGCGAAATGGTCTTAATCAGTTCACGAAAACCTTTGGCGTCTGTACTCCCTATGGCTTGAGCCAACTGATCAACCTGAGCTTTTCCCTCCTGTTTTAAATAATCAATAATTTTACTTTTCATATCTTGTGCTGGATACCCAGCCTCCTTTATTTTCTTTCTTTCCGAGAGATTTCTTTGCAAGTGACAATCTCCCTATCCAACGACCCATAGATGAAAAAATAGGCAAAGACAATGTCTAAGCCTATCTTATTTACTGGATAATACCATTAGAATCATCGCAATGAGTAACCAAAGGAAAATCATTACTCCTGTCAATCGTTGCATCACTGCTTCGAATCCACGAGCTTTTGAACGTTCGAACAAGTCATTTGAGCTTGCATCGAATACGTTGCTAGATTGATTTTTAGTTGGTTGCATGAAGATAGCGATAATAATTAATACAGATAGTACCAATAAAATAGTAATCAACGGTTTAGTCATAATTTAAAAACTCCTTAAAATCCTATCTATTTTACCATAAAAATCATTTCGTTTCAAGATGTAATGTCACTTTTCTCTCTTTGGGACAATACTTCAAAACTTCAATTTTTTCAGGGTGGGTCTTCATATTTTTACTTGTCAAATAATTCTGACTGCCACAGCTCGTGCAGGTTAGTTGTACTTTAATGCGCACTGATTTCTCTCACTTTCAAATACTTTCTAAAGATGAATAAAAGGAAGGCCAAATCTATAAAGGCTAGGATAGCAGTCCCATAGAATACCCAATGGTAATTGACATGCATGGCAATACTAGAGCCCATCATGGGACCAAGAACTCCCCCAACGTAAAAGAAGAGCTGATTGTAACTAAAAATCCGAGAAATTCCTTCCTTGGGAGTCATGCGGTTTAAGAGAGCCGTCACTCCGGGCATTAAGGCTCCTGTTCCAATTCCAAATAGGAAGCGAAGAAGGCCTAATTGAAGAGGGGTCTGAGCAAGGGCACAGAAGATATAGAGGATGCCACTATAGAGAAGAGCTAAAAGTAAGAGGCGATGGTTGCCAATTTTATCTCCGAGCTTTCCCATCCATCCCGATGTCAGGATACTGGAAATCCCCATCGCTGATACGATCAGTCCAGATACAAAAATAACATTGTCGCTCTGGCCAAGCTCTCTTACATAGAGTGGAAGAATGGGAGAAATGGACTGGCCGATCATCTGAATGGTCATACTGGTCAAAAAGAGGCCCAGTAAAATGTCCTTATGCTGGATAGAAGCCAGTAATTCCCAGCTTGAAAGGTGCTCCTCCTTGGATATTTGTTGGTAGTCTTCCTCAATGCCCCACCAAGTCAAGACAGAGACGAGAAAGAGGAAAAAACCAACGAGGAGAAAGACATTCCGCATACCAAATTGCTCTGCGATCAATCCCCCCAACAAGGGG
>NZ_JBKQBL010000004.1:247320-261593 GCF_046824975.1 Streptococcus intestinihominis
CCCATCAAAGTACCGGCAACAGTTCCCGTCGATAAGGTTCCTAGAGCGTATCCAGATTGATTCTTTGGCACCTGACTGGCAATGAGAGCCGTGCTGTTAGGGACAAAGCCTGAGAAGACACCATTTAATAAGCGTAGGAGCAACAACCAAAAGACGGAAGGGACAAAAGCAATTCCTCCCATGGTCAAGGTCATAGCAATCGAGGCTCTCAACATCATGGGTTTCCGACCATAACGGTCCGCCAAACTCCCCCAGATTGGGGCCATTAGAGCGGAAGTCAAAGAGGAGGAGGCGACTGCAATCCCAGCATAAAAAGGAACTGCCGGACCTTTTACCCCCAACTCCTCCACAAATAGAGCCATAAAAGGGACCACCAACGAAAGACTGGCACCTACGAAAAAACAGCCAATCCAGGCAATAAAAAGATTTTTACGCCAATTGATTTCCAGTGAAATAGGATCATCTTCTTTCTATTTGTTCTAAAGCCCAATCGATTTGTTGATAGAGGCAATCACGCTGGCTATTGTTATCGATCACAAGATCGACAAAAGCTTTTTTCTCATCTAGAGGCATCTGGGCTGCCAAACGATCGCGCGCCTGGACCTCCGTTAAGGCATTGCGCTCCATCAAACGTTCTAACTGAGTATCTTCCGTCACATAGACCAGCCAGACTTGGTCAAACCAGTCCAGATATCCCTGCTCGATTAACAAGGGGATATCCATGAAAAAGAGGTCTTCTGTTGTAGCTAGTCGGTCCCGTTCTTGCGCCAGAGCTTTGCGAATGATGTCCCCTTGTACTTGGTTGGACCAGGCAATCTCTTTTTGGCTTGAAAAGATGCGTTGAGCCAGAGCTGGACGATTCAAGTTTCCTGTATCTAGAAGGATGTCCCTTCCAAAATGATCTACCAAAGCTTGATAGAGTTCTCCACCTGGTGCCTGCAAGTCATGGACCACTCGATCAGCATCAATAACCGGATAGCCTTTTTCTCTCAAATAGGAGGTGACAGTGGACTTTCCTGAAGCAATCCCTCCTGTTAATCCGATGATTCTTGCCATCTAGTTCTCCTTTTGGCAGTGAGGGCAAAAATGGGTTCCACGTCCCCCCAGCTGAATTTTTTCAATCAGTGTTCCGCAGCGCAAACAAGGTTGACCTGTTTTCCCATAGACCTGGTGTTCTTCCTGCATGGTGCCATCCTCGCCAAAAGCATTGCTGTAGGAGCGAATGGTGGAGCCCCCCTTTTCAACAGCCTGAGCAAGTACAGCAATCGTTTCTTTGCGGATGGCTTTGGCTTCTGTAGCAGTCAAGCTTTGCCCCAAGCGGGCTGGATGAACCTTGGCTCGATAAAGGACCTCATCTACATAGATATTGCCCAGACCAGCCACTAATTTTTGGTCTAAAAGAGCTGATTTAATGGGTTTCTTTGATTGTTTAAGAGCTGCTTGGAAGGCTGGTGCTTTAAAATCCGCTTCTGTCGGCTCAGGACCAATTTTTTTCGCCAAAAAATAGCTATCGACAAGCTCAGGCACTAGGACTTCCATGGTCCCAAACTTGCGAACATCTTCATAGACCAGGGTGCTGCCATCCGTAAAACGAAAGAAGACATGGGCGTGCTTGCGAGGAGGGACCTCGTCTGGATAAAAGAAATACTTACCTTCCATCCGCAAATGCGAGATGAGAACCAGATCCGTCAGATAAAACAAGAGATATTTCCCACGACGCCCCAGGGCCCGAATTTCTTGACCTGGGAGATCTTGACGAAAAGCATCCAGATCCGTCTGAATCATCTTTGGATACTTTACTTCCACTGACTGGATGGTCTTTCCAAAAATTAATTTCTCAAGACCGCGTCGGACAGTCTCTACTTCTGGTAATTCAGGCATAGAACTCCTTTCAAAAACAAGAAGCAGGCTTCTGCCCACCTCTTATTAATATTCTTTTTCGTTGTATCCAAAATCAGCAAGATCCAATTTCTTATCCCGCCAATTTTTCTTGACCTTGACCCAAGTTTCTAGGAAGACCTTGTCCCCTAGCATGAGCTCGATATCCTTACGCGCAAGGGTTCCGATTTTCTTGAGCATGGCGCCACCTTTTCCGATGACAATGCCTTTTTGGCTATCGCGCTCGACCATGATGGTTGCACGGATATGGACCTTATCTGTCTCTTCATCCCGCTTCATAGAATCCACGACTACTGCAACAGAGTGAGGAATTTCTTCCCGCGTTAAATGCAAGACCTTCTCACGGATCATTTCAGAGACCAAGAAACGCTCTGGATGGTCAGTGATTTGGTCAGCAGGGAAATATTGGAAACCTTCTTCTAAGTTTTCGCTCAAAATATCAATCAAATGCGAAACATTGTTTCCTTGAAGGGCTGAAATCGGCACAATTTCCTTGAAATCCATCTGACTACGGAAGTCATCGATTTGCGCCAAGAGTTGGTCAGGGTGCACCTTGTCGATCTTGTTGACCACCAGAATAACCGGTACCTTAGCAGCCTTGAGGCGCTCGATGATCATGTCATCGCCTTTACCACGTGGCTCGTCTGCTGGCACCATAAAGAGAACGGTATCCACTTCTCGAAGGGTGCTATAGGCCGACTCTACCATGAAGTCTCCAAGCGCTGTCTTGGGTTTGTGAATCCCTGGGGTATCGATAAAGACAATCTGTTCCTTATCGGTCGTGTAGATTCCCATAATCTTATTACGCGTTGTCTGCGCCTTATCACTCATGATGGCAATTTTTTGCCCCATGACGTGGTTCAAAAAAGTTGACTTCCCGACATTGGGACGTCCTAAAATGGCTACAAAGCCTGATTTAAATGTCATAGTTTCCTTTCATGAGGGAAGTCTCCCTCTTATCCAAATACCAAAGCCCACAACTTGGGCACAAATATGATGAGACCTGTCACAAAGGCAAAGCCCGAAATAACGAGAACCGCTCCTGCCGCCATATCCTTGGCATTCTTTGCCAGCATGGAGAAATGGTAATCGCTCGCCAAATCCACTACATTTTCAAGAGCAGAATTCATGATTTCAAAGGCAATGACCAAAGAAACACTTAAGAGTAGAAAGATCCACTCTGTTGCTGAAATGCCAAAAAGGAAGCCTGCAACAATCGCTAAGATAGCTGAAAGTGCATGCTTGCGCATATTTCGTTCCTCTTTAAAGGCTGTGAAAATCCCTGTTAAAGCAAATTCAAGACTGGCAATCAGTTCTCGATTTTTCCATTTTCGTTTATTGTCTTGTGAGTCCATAGGCTGTCAAAATCTCTTCCTGTAGGCCAAACATTTCCTTTTCTTCTTCCGGCGTATAGTGATCATAACCGTTGATATGAAGGAAGCCATGCACTGCTAAAAAGCCCATCTCGCGCTCAAAGCTGTGGCCATACTCTGCTGCTTGCTCACGCGCCTTGTCTACAGAAATAAAGAGCTCTCCAATATAGGTATCGAATTCAGCCATCATCTCTGCTAACTCTGGATGGTCTTCTAAATCTTCTTCCGAAAAAGCAATGTCCATCTCTGGTTTGTATTCCAGACTGATCACATCCGTTGGGCGATCCGTGTCCCGGTATTCCAAGTTCAATTCATGGCTACGTTCGTTGGTTACAAAGGTCACTGCCATTTCCTTGTCTTCTTTGCCCAATTTTTTTGCAGCAAATTCTAAAATTTCCTGGGTTTGTTTGATCATTTCTTCAGAGACTTGACCGGTCTCATCAACCATTTCAATATACATCTTGGATCACCTCACTATCATTTCAATTATAGCATAAAAATAGCGTATATACTAGAATACACGCTACTTTTACTACTTGAAGAATGCCCTTTTATTCAACCGTCTGTTGGATAGCTTGCATCTGGGCGTAGATGCCACCATGGGCAACTAAGTCTGCATGTTGCCCACGTTCGACAATGCGCCCTTCTGATAGAACCAAGATCTGATCCGCATCTTGGATAGTCGACAAGCGATGGGCAATGATAAAGGTGGTCCGGCCCTTTTGCAGGACAGCCATAGCTTTCTGGATGATTTCTTCTGTTTCCGTATCGATGTGAGAGGTTGCCTCATCCAAAATCAGAATTTGCGGATTCATATAGAGCGTCCTCGCAAAGGAAATCAACTGGCGTTCGCCACTTGAAAAGGCCGATCCTTTTTCTACAACTGGATGGTCGATTCCCTTTTCAAGACGCTCTACAAAGGGCCATGCTCCGACTTTTTTCAAGGCATCTTTGACCGCATTCCGATCAATGTGTTCCTGACTCATGGCCACATTACTAGCAATGGTTCCTGTAAATAGATAAGGATCTTGTAGAACAATGCCCATGTGGGAGCGAAGACTCTCTCTAGAGAAATGGCGAATATTCTGGCCGTCGATCCGAATTTCTCCCTCCTGCGGATCATAGAAACGATAGAGCAAGTTCATAATGGAGGATTTACCCGAACCAGTATGGCCAACCAAGGCAAGGGTTTGACCTGGATGGGCTTGGATGGAAATATCCTTCAGAACTGGCTTACCTTCTTCATAGGCAAATTGAACGTCGTCAAACACGACCTCTGCCTTTTCTATCTTCAGTTCCAATGCACCATCGGCCTCTAACGGTTGGTCTAAGAAGGCAAGGACGCGGCTCCCCGTTTCTAAGGATCGCCGAATATTTGGGAATTGACGACTAAGATTGGCCATGAGATCAAATAGATTAATCACATAGTTAATATTGATAAATAAGAAACCAGCCGTCACACCGATATTACCCTGTAGGAAAGAAATCCCAGCGATAGTCAAAATGCCTGCAATCACTAAAAACTTGAGCAATTCCGTCAAGGTCCAAGAAGCGATAGAATCGGCTAAGAGGATTCGATCATTTGCTCCTAACATCTTCTGGGTAGTGGCTTCAAACTCCTCCACCACACCAGGCTCTTGATGATAGAGCTGAATCATACTAGCACCGTGCAAGAGTTCATTGACCTGGGTATTGACCTCGCTTCGCGCATCAAAGAAATCCTTCATAGGCTGGTCCGTCATGACCTTGTAGAGATACTGGATCCCATAGAAAATCGGAAAGACCAAACACAAGAGAAGGCCCATCATAGGACTCAGGTAAAAGAGAATCCCTAGGATAAAGAGAAAGCGTACCAAATAGATGACTAAAATCATACAAGAGTTATAAAACTGGGTCCTCAAGGTCTCCGTATCATTGACAATTCTTGTCGCGATCTTCCCAGCCGGCTTATCATCAAAATAAGAAATAGGCAGCCCTTGCATGACTTGAAAGGCTTGGTCTCTCAGACTAGCGGTTACTTGATTACTTCCATGTAGCAAGATCCGATTGCCCATGTAGCTAATCAGCTGCCCCAGGCTCAAGACCAAGAGATAGAATCCTCCCATCTGAAGCAAGTCCCCTTGTCCTCCACCGTGGGTCAATGCAGTCAAAGGCCCATCGATCATCTTTTGGAGAAGAAAGGGAGACAATTCAGAAAAAATGGTGGCTAGTAAGAGGCAAATGAAGCCAGCAAGAAAGACAGTTGGATAAAGCGTGATCCTAGATAATAATCGTTTCAATACTTTCATCTTATTCTCCTTCCTGTTTTTGTTGCCGTTGGTATTGTTCATAATACCAGCCCTCTTGAGCTAATAAATCACTAGCCCTGCCTTCTTCAACAATCTGTCCTTGATCCAAGACGATGATCCAATCAGCCTGATGGACAGCCGACAAGCGATGAGAAACAATGATGGTCGTCTTGTCTTTTCGTTCTTTTTGAATGGTGTCAATAATGGCCTGTTCGGTCTTCGCATCCACTGCCGAAAGGGAATCATCTAACAACAAGAGATCTGCATCTCTTAAGAAGGCACGCGCCAAAGAGATCCGCTGTTTTTGACCTCCTGATACAGAGACCCCTTTCTCACCGATCAGGGTGTCCATTCCATGAGACATCCGCTCGAGATCATCCGCAAAAGCAGCTTGGGCTACTGCTTCCATCAAGTCTTCTTGGCTGGCTCCTTTTTTACCAAGCGCTATATTCTCACGGATAGACTTAGAAAATAAAATATGTTCTTGGGAAACATAACCAATTTTTTCTTCAATCGAGTGTCGGTTGTAGTCCACGATCGGTTGCTGGTTGACCAAGAATTCTCCCTCACCAACTGGGTATTGCCGCAAGAATTGTCGAACCAGGGTAGTCTTTCCTGCACCGGTACGACCAACAATTCCAACCGTCTGTCCTCGCTGGATAGTCCAATCAATGCCTGATAGGCTCTTTCGCTCAGCACCAGGATAACTGAAGGAATAATCCTTAAACTCTACCGAATCGATCTGCTCTAAATAGTGTGTACCATCTGGCTCAAGATCATCTGTCTCATCAATCACTTCTTTTAGTTTTTTATAGGACATTTGCCCTGTCTGATAGACCAAGATCAGGTCCGCCATCATCCACATAGGCTCAATTAAAAAGACCAAATACAGTTGCAAGGCCAATAGCTTGCCAAGGCTCAACTGCCCACTTGCTAGGGACTGTCCTCCAAATAGCAGGAGCAAGACTGTCGAGAATCCAATAAACAACAGGGCTAAGGGGCCAAAAGAATATTGGATAGAAGCAATTTTGTCCCCTGTTTTGGATAGACTAGCCGTTTTCTTCTGAAACTGTTTGACCTGCTGATCCCGTCTACTATAGGCCCGCATGACCCGGATCCCTTCGATGGACTCCAAGACTTCATCGTTCAACTGAGCAACCGCTTCCCGGTTTTGCTCAACATACTCCTCCTGCTTTCTACTCAAAAAATAGGTAGAGACGACAAGGAAGATCATGGGAATAAAGGAAATCAAGGTTAATTGCCAAGAAATGAAAAACATGGTCGGAATAATAAAGGCAAACAAGCCACCGCCAAACAGGAGCACCATCATCCCGTAACCAGCCATATCGGCCATGCCATCCACATCCGTCGTAAAGCGCGTCAAGAGGTCCCCTGAGCGAAATTTCTCAAAAAAGGGACGCCGCATAGCTACTAGCTTACGAAAAGCTTGTCCCTGAAGGGTCGCCTTGAAATGGACTGACGACTGAAAGAGTCGCAACTGCCAATAAAAAGCCGTCAGGTAATTGAGGATGGCTGATCCCACCAAGAGGACCATATCCCATACAAAGTTCGATTGCGTCAGCGTCTGCTGACTCAAATGATCCACTAAGCGCTGAATGACTTGCGTCGGGATCAATAAAGTGTAATCATAAAGAATCAGTACCATAGCGATCTTCACATATCGCCACTTGCGCTCCCTGATATACTCCCAAATAGCTCTGATCATATATTCTCCTTTTCAAAATGGCACAGAAAAAACCCAAGCAAGGAGCTGAGTACGTACTCAGTCCACACTTGGGCCTTCTGATGCCTGTCACCAATTCAGTTAAGGCAGGCAAAAATGCATACAAAAAACCCAAGACAGACTCCTCCATCTTGGGTTTCATTCAATTTTTACATAGAACTCAACTGAGATTGGAGAAGTTGTGTATTCAATTGTGTCATCAAAACATCTACTTTGTTCATGATGGTTTTCTCCTTTCTCTTTGTTGTTCTAACTTTACCACGGATTTCTGTGCTTGTCAACGTTTTTTTGAAAATTGTTGAAAAAAGATCCATAAATAGGCACTAAATTAGAAATTAAAGCACAAAAAAGAAGCCTAGATCCTCTCTAAGCTTCTCTCTTCTTCTATGCTAGTTGCCGGGATTGAACCGGCGACCTCATCCTTACCATGGATGCGCTCTACCGACTGAGCTAAACCAGCAGTACCTATCTACTATATCATGGAGATAGGCCTTTTGTCAATATCCTGACTCATTTTTCTGCCAAATATTCTTCCTTGTTGAGGACATAATGAACTCTCGTCACCATTCTCCCTTCTTCATGCAGGTCTAGCATCGCGTAGGGCTCTTCGTGAGAATATTTCATCCCTGATTTGGCCATCACCCGTCCAGAAGCCGGGTTGTCCTTATCATGAACAGCAATGAGCTTGTTCATCCCTAACTGTTCAAAAGCCAGGGCAATGACTGCCTTGGTAGCTTCTGTCGCAAGACCTTGGTTCCAATAATCTTTATTCAGAACATAGCCGATACTCCCCTTTTTCAGAGAAAGATCCAAATCCAGTAAATCAATAGTCCCGATAAATTTTCCATTTTCTTTGAGTTCGATCCCCCATCTGCCAAGTGGGCTCGCTAGGTAAAAAAGAGCAATATTATTACGCGTCTCTTCTAGACTCTGATTGGTTGGAAAAGTG
The DNA here is from genome assembly GCF_046824975.1 of Streptococcus intestinihominis. Taxonomy (NCBI): domain Bacteria; kingdom Bacillati; phylum Bacillota; class Bacilli; order Lactobacillales; family Streptococcaceae; genus Streptococcus; species Streptococcus intestinihominis. The sequence continues at coordinate 255,574 of NZ_JBKQBL010000004.1, forward strand.
TAGCGCGTAACTGTTTCATTAGAAGCGTACTCAAACATAGACGGTGCATCTTCTAGAGTGACCGGACGCAAGTGCAAGCGCTCAGTCTCTATTTCTCGATAAGCCGCTAACTTCACATATAAATTTTCCATTTGACACTCCTTCTTTAGGGATTAGTTTAGCAAATAACATAAAGGAAGGCAAGCTCAAATTTTTCTTGCTTTTTAACCCATTTTTCTATACAATAAAATCAATCAAAACAATCAGATGAGGAGTGAAAAGGTCATTGAGTTAGGAGAGCAATCTCATGCCAATGACCTTTTTACACCTAAATCTAAGTAAGGAGAAATAATCATGTTAATTGGTATTCCAAAAGAAATTAAAAATAATGAAAATCGGGTCGGCTTGACCCCTGCAGGTGTACAAAGCTTGGTGAAGAAAGGCCATCAAGTTTTGGTAGAAACAAATGCCGGACTTGGTTCTGGCTTTGCAGATGAAGATTACGCTAAACAAGGGGCAGCTATCGTTGCTACTGCGGCAGAGGCTTGGGCAGCTGAATTGGTAGTCAAGGTCAAAGAACCCCTCGCTGAAGAATACGGCTTCCTTCGTGAAGACCTCTTGCTCTTCACCTACTTGCACATGGCTGCTGCCCCTGAATTGGCTGATGCCATGGTGACTGCCAAGACAACTGGGGTGGCTTACGAAACGGTACGAGACCTTGAAGGACAATTGCCTCTCTTGGTGCCAATGAGTGAGGTTGCTGGACGAATGGCCGTTCAAATCGGGGCTCACTTCCTCACCAAACAAGAAGGTGGATCTGGTGTCCTCCTAGGTGGGGTACCTGGTGTTCCTAAAGGGAAGGTTACCATCATAGGAGGCGGGGTAGTTGGAACCCACGCAGCTCGTATCGCCCTTGGACTCGGTGCCCAAGTGACCATCTTAGATATCAGCGCTAAACGTTTGGCTGTTCTAGAAGATGTCTTTGGTCATCAAATCCAAACCCTTATGTCCAACCCATTTAACATTGAAGCTAGTGTCCGTGATGCCGATGTTGTCATCGGAGCTGTCTTGATTCCTGGAGCTAAAGCTCCTAAATTAGTGACGGACGATATGGTCAAACAAATGCGTCCCGGTTCTGTCATCGTCGATGTGGCCGTTGACCAAGGTGGGGTTATTGAAACAGCAGACCGTGTCACTACTCATACGGAGCCTGTTTACGAAAAACATGGTGTGCTCCACTATGCCGTTGCCAATATCCCAGGCGCTGTCGCTCGCACCTCTACTATCGCCCTTACCAATGTGACCCTTCCTTATGTAGAAGCTTTGGCTGACAAAGGTTTCCATAAGGCCATCGCCCTCGACGAAGGTTTGCGCCAAGGTGTCACTACTTACCAAGGCCATATCACAAGCCAACCAGTTGCAGAAGGTCTAGAACGCGACTTCACTCCAATCGACGAATTGGTTTAATTTCTAATATTTAAAAGGCTGGGCAAAAAGTGTCCAGCCTTCGTTGTATGATAGTAATAACTACATGACGCAGTGGTTGATTGGCATCTTTGTTCGCTTTTAAAGCTCCAAAGACGACCTAATCAACTGTGCGGGGGTGGGAAAACGAACTCTTATTAAATAGTCTGAGTTCTTTCCCATTCCCTTTTTTATTCTGCTTCTTCTTCCACATCCAGTTTTTCTTTGAGGACTGGATTCGGAATGGGCTCATAGGCCCGGATAATTTCGGCAACTACCGGATGGCGAACGACATCCTTGGCAGAGAAATGCACAAAGTCAATCTGAGAAATATTTTTTAATTTCTCCTGGGCATCAATCAAGCCGGATTTGACATTTCGAGGGAGGTCAATCTGGCTGGTATCTCCATTGACAATCATCTTGGAGTTAAAACCAAGACGGGTCAAGAACATCTTCATCTGCATGATGGTGGTATTTTGCGCTTCATCTAAAATGACAAAGGCATCGTCCAAGGTCCGTCCCCGCATATAGGCCAGAGGGGCAATCTCGATAATTTCTCGTTCCATCATCCGAGTAGTCTGATCTTTCCCTAAGATTTGGTAGAGGGCATCATAGACTGGTCGTAGATAAGGGTCTACTTTTTCCTTGAGATCTCCTGGAAGGAAACCAAGGCTCTCTCCTGCTTCTACAGCTGGACGGGTCAAAATGATCCTCTTAACTTGACCACGCTTGAGGGCGGTGACAGCCAAAGTCACCGCTAAGAAGGTTTTCCCTGTCCCGGCTGGTCCAATCCCGAAGGTCACATCATGGTGCTTTACACTATCGACATAAATCTTTTGCCCCAGCGTTTTGACCCGAATGGGCTTGCCGTAGCTATCCTTGATTATCTCTTCTTCATATAGAGCGATGAACTTATCCAATTCATCATTACGAACCATTTGAATGGCGGTCACAACATCCGGCGTCCCAATGGTCATACCACGATTCACCAAGATCAGCAAAGCCTCAATGACTTGTCTAGCTTTCTCGCAATCTTCTTCTTGACCAATGACCTGGACAATTTCTGTTCGGGCATGGATGATCACATCCAACTCCTGCTCCATCAAACGCAAATGACGTTCATTGGATCCAAATAGATGGAAGAGATCATCTGGATGACTTAATTGAATATCAATTGAATGTTCTTTCAAATAAAGAACCTCTCTATTTCTGTAAGTTTTTTCTATTATAACAAAGTGACCGAGAATTGACCATCCCCGGCTCACCACTATCTTCTGTTACTAATGACTGAGGTATTCTTCCCAGATTGCATCAAAATCTCCTAGATTAAAGGAGAAACTGGCATGTTCTTCCAGAAAGCGGCTGACCTCATCAAAATCATCTGTATGTTTTGGAAAGGCAGACTCATGAAAAGCTAGATCAGCTAGCAAGGCTTTCGGAGCATTGCTTTTGGGATTGCGCTCTGTCATCAGCCAAGTGTAAAATGATTTTCGCATAAGGCTCCTCTTAGATTAGTTCCGTTCCAAACTGGTCTTGCTTGATTTTTTTCGCTTTCATCAAGCCACCCAGAGCCTTTTTGAACTGCCCCTTGGAAATTCCAAAGGTTGCCTTAATCTCTTCTGGGGAGGACTTGTCATTCAAGGTCATAAAGCCACCATTCCCCTCCAAGTAGGCCAAAATCATCTGCGCATCGTTTTCAAGCATTTCAAACGAGCGTGGTTTCAAGGACAAATTCAAGGTCCGATCCACCTCTCGGAAACCGATGACCCGAGCATCTAAGACTTGTCCCAAACGGGGTTCGGCATAGCGTTCACTTGGATGGATAAAGCCCAGCATATTATTCTCAGGCAGGTAAACAAAGGTCCCTGAAAGTTTTAAGCGATAGACGATGGCCGGCCAGTTCTGGTTTTGCATATTGTTGTAGGCTGGACGAGCAATTCGTTGGAAGTCTTCTTGGTAAGCCAAGACACCCCAGATCCGATCTTTTTTATCAACTTCTAGGCGAACAAAGAGTTTATCGCCTTTTTTCGGCCACAGATCCTTGATTTCTGGCAAAATATCCAGAGAGACGACAATCTCCTTATCGGGTAGACCCGTATCGACAAATACACCCAGGTCCTTGCGAACTTCAGTCACTGTCCCCCAGCCAAATTGGTCCTGACGGGCTGTGACTTCTAGGGTGGTCAGACGCAAACGTTGCTTCATATCCGTATAGGCAAAGCCCTTGACGGATTCTCCAAGTGCATGCTCTCCTTCAGACTTGTCCAAGGCATAAGTCTGCCCATCCTTCTGGACAAAGTAAAAGCGATCATTCTCATCCGTTACAAGGCCCACGATATCATGTGCGAGGTTGGTATTCATTTTTTCCTTCTTTCTGGCTAAAGCTCATCAATAGCCCCTTAATGGAAATAAAACTCAGCCAGCAGTGCCAACTGAGTTCATTTCCTCTGTAAACTGCTGGAAATGATTAAACTTCAAGCAATTCTTTTTCTTTGTGTGCTGTCATTTCATCAACATGTTTCACAGCATCATCGGTTACTTTTTGGATTTCTTTTTCGAGATTCTTCAATTCATCTTCAGTGATTTCTTTAGCTTTTTCTTGCTTCTTCGCTTCATCCATCGCATCACGACGAATGTTACGGATCGCTACCTTAGCATTTTCACCGACTTTTTTCACTTCTTTGGCCAAGTCACGACGAGTTTCTTCTGTCAAAGCTGGGATGACCAAGCGGATAACCGAACCATCGTTGGCTGGAGTAATTCCAAGATCAGAAGCATTCAAAGCGTGCTCGATATCTTTCAATGAAGACTTGTCAAAAGGTGTGATCAACATCACACGAGCTTCTGGAATGGTGATCGATGCGATTTGATTCAATGGAGTATCAACTCCGTAATATTGAACATAGATCCGATCCAAGAGACTTGCATTTGCACGGCCTGCACGGATACTTCCAAATTCACGTCCCAAACTTTGGTGAGACTGAGTCATTCTTTCTTTAGCTTTTTCTACGATTGGATTTGCCATTTTATTCCTCTAACTTCCTTATTTTTCTACATTATTAGAAACGGTAGTACCGATATTTTCTCCAAAGACAACGCGTTTGATGTTACCTGGCTCATTCATGTTGAAAACGACTAAGTCAATATCATTGTCCATTGAGATGGTCGATGCTGTCGAATCCATGATACGAAGGCCTTTATTGATGACATCACGGTGAGTTAATTCTTCAAACTTCACAGCTGTCTTGTCTTTCTTTGGATCAGCATTATAAACGCCGTCAACACCATTCTTAGCCATCAAGATTGCGTCTGCTTCAATTTCAGCGGCACGAAGAGCAGCCGTTGTATCCGTTGAGAAGTATGGAGAACCAATGCCTGCACCAAAGATAACAATACGCTCTTTTTCCAAGTGACGAAGGGCACGGCCACGGATATAAGGCTCAGCGACTTGTTGCATGGCAATTGCTGTTTGGACACGCGTATCTACTCCAACCTGTTGAAGAGAATCCGCCATCACCAAGGCATTCATAACTGTTCCAAGCATTCCAGTGTAATCTGCTTGAACGCGATCCATACCTGCTTCCGCCGCAGGTTCTCCACGCCAGAGATTTCCTCCACCGATAACGAGAGCAATTTCAATTCCAAGGTCATGAACTTCTTTGATTTCAAGGGCCATCTTTTGAACCGTTTTGATATCAATTCCGACACCCCGTTCACCGGCTAACGCTTCACCTGATAACTTAATTAAAATACGTTTATACTTAGGTTCTACCATTTTGTCACTCCTTTTATGATCTGTATTATTTTACCACAAAAAGCGTTTTTTATATAGTAATATCTATCAAAAAAATTTTAACTTATCCACTGAAAAGATATTCATTTTTATCCTACTTTTTATAAAGGATCTAGATTTTGGCAATAAAACTCTTTTACATATGTAATTTAAGAATTGTCGCTTTTATCAATCATCGGTTCATCAACAATTATATGATCTTTTCCAGATGATTATCACTCTGAATCAGGTTAGCAGCTACTATAATATTTAATTTCAAATAAGTAATTTAGAATTACATTTACTTTCTTGATTATAAGAAAAGAGCCTCCTTTTTTTAGATAAACAGTATAAAACTTTTAAACTGTTTATGGTGGGAGACTCGTCTTATATCATTTTAATGCTTCTTAGTTAAGCGTATGACTAGTTGAAAAAGGGGATTGTCATCCCCTTTTTCGAGGCTTTAAGGCCTATTCTAGTCACCAATTAGAACTGCCGTTTTGAATGAAGCCAAATCAATCATTCACCAAAGGAAGTAGAATTATTTTTCGTCTTCCTCTTTACGACGTCCAAGTGCTGCCAATCCTACAAGTCCTGCAACTAGTCCGAGTACAGTTGATCCTACAGATGTAGTTTCACCAGTATTTGGAAGTTGTCCTTTAGCTGGTGTTGACTCTACTGGTTTACCTGACGTTGGGTCCACTGGTTTACCTGGGGTTGGATCCACTGGTTTACCTGGGGTTGGATCCACTGGTTTGTCTGGGGTTGGATTCACTGGTTTGTCTGGGGTTGGATTCACTGGTTT
>NZ_JBKQBL010000004.1:261667-263156 GCF_046824975.1 Streptococcus intestinihominis
AGTTGGTTCTACAGGCTTGTCTGGGGTTGGCTCTACAGGCTTGTCTGGAGTTTCTTTAAGTTTGTAAACATACGTTACATTCTTATCGCCTTCGATCACTTTACCTGTAGTAGGGTCGGTAGATTTCAAGTGTCCTTCGTCATCCACTTCACCAACTGTGTAGTTGCCTGCTGGGACCAATTCATAAGTCTTACCGTCTTTTTCGATTGTTTGTGGACGGTTGTCTACCACTGTGTTGTAGTCCTTATCAACTGGTTGATTTTCTTCATCCGTCACATCTGACTTGATGGTCTTACCTTCTGTATCCACATAGTGAACATAAACGTTACCCTTAGGTTGAGTTGGTTCTTCCTTCACTTCTTTATAGACGTAAGTGATGATTGACTTAGGTTTGTCAACTTTACCTTTAACTGGATCAGATGATTCCAAGTGCCCATCTTCGTCCACTTTACCTACTGGGTAGTCACCTTTCGGTACGATCTTGTAGGTCTTACCGTCTGGAGTCTTGATAGTGTTAGGTTTTTCACCTTCCTCAGTGGTGTTATATGGAGTGTCATATGGTGAGTTTGGTGTGTCTTGACGAGGCTTTTCGATTTCCTTGCCATTTTCATCAACGTAAGTGATGATGACCTCACCCTTCTTAGGCTCTGCTGGGGTTTCCTTCAGTTTATATACGTAGGTGACATTCTTATCACCTTCGATGACCTTACCGGTTGTTGGGTCGGTTGACTTGAGGTGACCCTCATCATCCACTTCACCAACTGTGTAGTTACCTGCAGGTACTAATTCATAAGTCTTGCCTTCGAATTCAATCTCTTGTGGGCGGTTGTCTACCACTGTGTCGTAGTCTTTGTCCACTGGTTGAGCGTCTTCATCCGTCACATCTGACTTGATAGTCTTGCCTTCTGTATCCACATAGTGAACATAAACGTTACCCTTAGGCTCTTCCTTCACTTCTTTATAGACGTAAGTGATGATTGACTTAGGTTTGTCAACTTTACCTTTAACTGGATCAGATGATTCCAAGTGCCCATCTTCATCCACTTTACCTACTGGGTAGTCACCTTTCGGTACGATCTTGTAGGTCTTACCGTCTGGAGTCTTGATAGTGTTAGGTTTTTCACCTTCCTCAGTGGTGTTATATGGTGTGTCATAAGGTGAGTTTGGTGTGTCTTGACGAGGTTTTTCGATTTCCTTGCCATTTTCATCTACGTAAGTGATGATGACCTCACCCTTCTTAGGCTCTGCTGGGGTTTCCTTCAGTTTGTATACATACGTTACATTCTTATCACCTTCGATAACCTTACCAGTTGTTGGGTCTGTTGACTTGAGGTGACCTTGGTCATCCACTTCACCGACTGTGTAGTTTCCTGCTGGAACCAATTCATAAGTCTTGCCTTCGAATTCAATCTCTTGCGGACGGTTGTCTACGACTGTATCGTAGTCTTTGTCTACTGGTTGTTGGTCTTCATCGGTTACATCTGACTTG
>NZ_JBKQBL010000005.1:0-1923 GCF_046824975.1 Streptococcus intestinihominis
ATATTAGTATATCACGACCATGAAAACTTGTCAATATCTTTTTTCTATTTTTTTAAAAAAAGTTTTTCTTTTTTCAAAAAATAGAAAACGAGAAGCATATTCTTCTCGTTTTCTTATGATTATACAAGTTCTTTATATTTTTTCTGTTCTGCTTTATTTGCCCAAACGTAATGTCCAGGTTTGATTTCAACCATTTCTGGCTTGTCGGTTGAATAATCATGCTGATCAGGATCATAAACTTTCAGAACTTTTTTGCGTTCTAGAATTGGATCTGGAATCGGTACAGCTGATAGTAGAGATTGTGTGTATGGATGAATTGGATTATTAAACAATTCTTCCGTCTCAGCTACTTCTACAATAACTCCTTTGTAAATAACCGCAATACGATCAGAGATAAATCGAACGACTGAAAGATCGTGTGCGATAAAGAGATAGGTCAAGCCCAACTCTTTTTGGAATTTCTTAAGGAGATTTAAAACTTGCGCACGTACGGATACGTCAAGGGCTGAAATTGGCTCGTCTGCGATAACAAATTCTGGCTCCATTACCAAGGCACGAGCAATCCCAATCCGCTGGCGTTGTCCACCAGAGAATTCATGAGGATAACGAGTTAAATGCTCTGCTAGAAGCCCCACTTCATGCATAATCTCTTTTACTTTACGTACTCGGTCTTCTTCATTTTCGAATAGGTGATAATTGTACAAACCTTCTGAAATAATGTAGTCGACTGTTGCACGCTCATTCAAACTTGCTGCCGGGTCTTGGAAGATCATTTGAATTTTACGGATTAATTCATTTTCATCCTTACGCGATTGCTTACCATTGATTTTTTTGCCATCATACAGGATGTCACCTGCACTAGTGTCATTCAAACCAATGATTGCACGACCAATTGTCGTCTTCCCACTACCAGACTCACCAACAAGAGAAAATGTTTCCCCTTTGTTGATGAAGAAATTTGCATTCTTTACAGCTACAAATTTTTTACTTCCTTCACCGAAGGAAATTTCTAGATCTTTAACTTCTATTAATTTTTCTGTCATTTCCTTCTCCTAGTCCTTGATTGTAGTGAATCCCATTTTCGCACTGATCTTTTCATGAAGATTATCAATAATTTCTGGTTTATTGACTTTTGGTGCATCTTCATGTAAGAGCCATGTTTTAGCCCAATGTGTATCTGAAACATTGAAGACTGGTGGATGTTCCTCGAAATCAATTTGCATAGCATAGTCTGAACGCAAAGCAAAGGCATCCCCTTTTACTGGTGAATACAATGATGGAGGAGTCCCTGGGATAGAATATAAATCACCTTTAGAGGTAGACAATTGTGGCAAACTTGAAAGGAGACTCCATGTATAAGGATGTCTTGGATCGTAGAAGATTTCTTCTACTTTACCAAATTCTACAATTTCACCAGCATACATTACAGCAACCTTATCTGCAATACTTGCGACTACACCTAAGTCGTGGGTAATAAATATTGTTGTAAAGTTATATTCTTTTTGCAATGATTTCAACAAGTCAATGATCTGGGCTTGGATGGTTACGTCAAGGGCCGTTGTTGGCTCGTCACAGATCAAGATATCCGGACGACAAGCAAGCGCAATAGCAATAACGATCCGTTGACGCATCCCGCCTGAATATTGGAAAGGATATTCATCAAAACGACGTTCCGCTTCTGGGATTCCCACCTTTTCCATATAATCGATGGCCATTTCTCTGGCTTCTTTGGCACTCTTACCTTGGTGTTTAATAATAACTTCCGTAATTTGTGATCCGATTGTATTAATCGGGTCCAAACTGGTCATCGGATCTTGGAAGATGGTTGCAATTTTTGCACCGCGGATATCTTCCCAATCTTTGTTTGACTTGAGTTCTGTTAATTCTTGCCCACGATAATTAATGCTACCATTAGCAATTCGT
>NZ_JBKQBL010000005.1:1976-12179 GCF_046824975.1 Streptococcus intestinihominis
CCGTTGTCTTCTAACATTCCTGTGAAGGTTTTTGTGAGAACAGATTTACCAGAACCTGATTCACCAACAAGTGCCATGACTTCACCTTCAACAAGGTCTAAGGACACATTGCGAATGGCTGTTAAGACACGATCCCGAACATCAAATTCTACTACGATATCGCGAGCAGATAAGATTACATTTTTATCATTTGTCATATCTACTCCTCCTATCTATGTGTACGTGGATCGCTGGCATCTGCAAGGTTTTGTCCAACGATATAGAATGACAAGGATACCAAGACTAAGACTGTCAATGGAATCCAGAAAAGATACGCATTGGTTGTTACGTTTTGTGAGTAGTCTGAAATCAGACGACCTAAACTTGGAACTGTAATTGGCAATCCCAATCCAAAGAAGGAAAGGAAGGCCTCAGTTGAAATAAAGGCTGGCAACAATTGAGTTGTTGTCGTCACAATAACAGATACCAATTGCGGCAAAATATTTTTAGTCACGATTTTTAGAGTTGGAGTCCCCAAAGTACGGCTGGCCAAGTTGTACTCTAAATCACGGTAACGCATAATTTGGACACGGATAGAATAAGCAATCCCAATCCATCCTGTTACCGTCATCGCCAAAATCAAGTTCCAGAAACCAGCACCGATTGAGTAAGTCAAGACAATAACAATCAACATAAATGGAACGTTTGAAATAACGTTATAAACTTCCATCATGAAGCGGTCGATTGATTTTGACACACCCCAAATCCCACCAATCACTACACCGATTACAACGTTGATCAAGGTAGCAATAAAAGAGATGATAATCGAATTGCGGGCACCAAACCAAACTCCATCAAACAACGATTTACCATTGTTATCTGTACCAAAGAAAGCTTTGGCACTTGGAGGATTCAAACGAGCAGTGAAATCATTTACTTTACTTACATCATTGTAATCAAAGTTTGAAAACATTGGATAAACAAAACTCATCAAGAGAATCCCCACCAAGACTGCTAACATAAAAATGGTTGATTTCTTTTTGAAAAATTGGCGAAATACCGATTTCCAGTAGGAGTACGACGGCGCATCAATTGTTTCAGAGGCAAAGTCGTCACGTTCAACAAATTGGAATTTCTTTTTATCGATTGTAGACATTATTTGCCTCCTTTCTTAGTTGTCAATTTGATACGAGGGTCTACCATAACCATGAGAATATCACCGGCCATTGCTCCAAATACAGCAAGAACAGTAAAGATGAAGACAAGACCCACCACCATGGTATTGTTCGATGCCTTGATGGAATCAATCAACATTTTACCCATACCAGGGAAGGCAAAGACGGTTTCTGTCAAGGTAGCTCCTGAAATAACCAAGACCAATTGAACAGGAATACCTGTAACGATTGGAACCATTGCATTCTTGAAAATATGCTTGCGTGAAATTTCTTTTTCAGAGAGTCCTTTAGCACGTGCAAAACGGACAAAGTCTTGTGAGTGCAAGTCAATCATATAACGACGAATCCAAACAGCCAAACCTGGAGCGGTCAATAGTCCCAGGATGACAGAAGGAAGAACGTACGATCTCCAGTCCTGAGCTCCTAAGACTGGGAAAGAGTCTGGAAGACCGATTATTGAACCAACCAAGCGGACGATGTAGACCAAGGCAATCGTTGGAAGAGCCATCATCAATGTCAAGACAGCTGTTGAGGCACTATCAAACCATGTGTTCTTCAACAAGGCCATGTATGATCCCAATGGAATTGCGATCAAGTAAGCAATTGCAATCCCGATCAAGCCGATAATAGAAGAGCTCACAATCATGGATGGATTTTCATAGTTACTCAAAGTTGCTGTATAAGCATCTCCTTCACCAAAGCGGGCAATATCTTGAGCATCTGCCTTGCTTGGTGATTTGTAAGTACGTGAGTAGATATTGATAGAAGATTCTTTTTTCCCTGTTGGGAAGTTTACTTCACTCTTCTTGGTAGTACCTTGTCCTTGTGTAATAACCTGAAGAACCGGCGTATTTGAATAAGTTGGATAAGATTCACCCAAGTTTAACGATACAAAATTTTGATGAACGAACGGGAATTGACCATTGAAATACAAAAGATATTTATGTTTAGTCCCCGAACCAACTACTGACCAACCAATAGCTGGGTCATTTTCAATGCGAATATAGCGTTCAAGTTTTGGATTGGAAGCATCTTTGATGACATTTGGATGATCAATCTGAATCAGGTTGCCGTAGAATCCAATAACACGTTCAAAGACAGGGACTTCACGAGTTGCGTAAAAGCCTTTGTTTTCAGGGAAACGTTTCAATACCCAGCCATTTCCAAGATTAGAAATGTACTTTTTGTAGATCTTTTCGTTTTCTTTAGTAGGCTCTACAGTTACTGATGAGTCTTCCTTGCTTGCTTTTTCTTTCAAAGCTTTTGAATCAAGATATTCTATATACCCCATACGATCATAGACTGTGTTTTCATAATTGATTTTAGAATCCTTAGTCTTTGCAATCTTATTGTAGTTAGGGTCGTTTTTGAAAATTAAATTTCTTGGGGTTAGCGTATAAATAATTGTATACGTCAATGTCGTAACCAAAAAGATCGACACCAACGAACGTAAAATACGCATAAATATATATTTTTTCATATTCCGTTCCTTTAATGTTCAAAAGAACTTTCTCCCCTATTAGAGAAAGTTCTGATGAAGGTGATTATTTAACGTGTTTTTCTAGTTCTTGCTGAGCTTTTTTATTTGAATCAGCTTTTTCTTTCAACCATTTTTCACGTGCTTGATCATATTGTTTTTTAGTGACAGGTTCATCTTGAACTTCAACATATTTGAAATAAGTTGATCCTTTGTTACCTGTTTGTGATGAAGGTCCAGAGAATGGAACTACTTTTGAAACAACTGTTCCAGCACCTGAACTTGTCATAGTTGGAATCACTAATGCACTATCTGTTAACCAAGCTTGAGCTGCTGCAAATTTGTCGTAACGAGTCACTACATCTTGCGTTTCTTTTTCTGCATCATCAAGCAATTTCGCAAATTCATCTAAACCGACTGCTTTAGCAGAAGCATTGTCGACACCACCAGCAAATCCAAGGTAAGTCTTAGTTTGGTCTGGTGAAGATGGTTGCAAGGTGTCAAGGTAAGTAGATGGATCATCGTAGTCTGGATTCCATCCTACAAGCCCTTGAAGATCCCAGTCAGTTTCTGCAGCTGATGGTACGTTCAATGTAATGTTCAAGACTTCATCTTGGTCCATCATTTGAAGGTCCACAACAACGTTTTCTGTACCAAGTGTTTCTTCAACTGATTGTTTGAAGGATTGCATCCGTGACACAAAGTTTGTTGAGTTTTGTGCAACTGGAACATCCAAATGGATTGGGAATTGAACACCTTCTTTTTGGAGTTCAGCTTTTGCTTTTTCAAATTGAGCTTTTGCTTTTTCCTTGCTATAGAGGCCGTTTTGACCGTCCGCAAGATTCACACCGCTCCATTGATCTCCATAAGTTTGCAACTTGTCTGCTACTACATCCCCAAAGTCTTTACCGTTTACTTGAACAAAGGCAGGTGCAGTGTACATGTTTCGAATAGCAGCCTTAGCGTATTCTTTACCATTGACTTGCGCTGAATAATTTTCGCGGTTCAAGGCAAATGTGATCGCTTGACGGAAATTCTTGTTTAAGATAGCTTTCTTAGTAGAAGATTTTTGATCATCTGACGTCTTAGAAGTATGGTTGTATGCTTGACGGTCAATGTTGAAACCAAAGACTGCTACACCAGCTCCAGGTTGTGTGTTGTAGATATTGTCTTTGTATTTCTCTTCAACAGACGCAAAGTTTGAACTTGCTGGGAAGAGACGAGCAACTGTGTATGATCCATCACTAAAGCCACGCGCCAATGAATCTTGATCTGATCCATCATAATAAGAGAATTTGATCTTGTTGATATGAACGTTGTCTTTATCCCAGTAATCTTCGTTCTTCTCAAAAGTAATTTCTGATTTAGAAGTGATTGATTTCAAAAGGAATGGACCATTGAACAAGATTGATTTGACATTACCTGGTTGACCAAATTCATCACCCTTGCTCTTCAAGAATTCTGTACTAATTGGGAAAAGAACCCCATTAGTTGTTTTTGAATTCCAGAAAGTTTCTGGTTGATTCAAGGTGTATTCAAGCGTATAATCATCTACTGCTTTGACCCCAACCTCAGAGAAGTCTGAAATTTTTCCTTCTGAGTAGTCTTTCAATCCTTTGATTGAGTCTTTCACCAATGGAAGAGATTCTGATTTCTTGTCTGCCGCATGCTTCAATCCAGTAACAAAGTCATGTGCTGTTACTTCACCATGCTCTTCGCCGTCGGCATCATACCATTTAACACCCTTACGGATTTTATAAGTATAAGTCAAACCGTCTTTTGAAACAGACCAATCTTCAGCAATAGATGGTACAAGGTTTCCGTATTTGTCGTTTTCCAACAAACCATCTACACCGTTTGTTGTAATATCGTGTACGGAAGCTTTTGAAGATACAGTGTAATCCAAAGTTGTTGGATCATCTGTATAAACATAGCCATATGTTGTATCTTTTTTTGATGCAGACTTGCTATCTTTTGAGCCAGAACATGCTGCAAGGAAAGTTGCTGCGAGTAATGTTACTCCGGCAAATGCAAAAACTTTACTTTTTTTCATTTTGAGTCTCCATTTTATTGAATTTAGATAGAATTATAGCATAAGTGAGAAAAAAAGTAAACTAAATTTTCTGAATATTTGGCAAGTGAAAGGAGCCACTAAGCGGAGGACTGTCTAAAAAATCAATCCTTTTTAGTGGCTCCTTCCCCTACATAAACTTATGCGTTCTTACTATCCCAGCTATTTAGATTCGATGTGGTTCTTTAATTCTTCTTGGGCTTTTTTATTGGATTCAGCCTTTTCTTTCAACCATTTTTCTTTACTTGCATCGTAATCCTTTGTCTTGATGACTTCTTCTGAAAGTTCAAGATATTTATAGTTGGTTCCAGTTCCTTTTGTTCCAACCCATGAAGCTGCACGACTATACGGAACAGTCCGTTGCAACATTGGCGTTCCACCATTTGAAACAGTTGGCAAGATCAAAGAACTATCGGTTAGCCATGCTTGAGCAGCTGCGTATTTCTCATAACGTACAGCTTGGTCACTCACTTCTGCATTGGCATCTTTTAAGAGCTCTGCATACTTCCCAAAATCAACTGCTGAAATAGCAGGGCTATTCGAGCCTGCATCCACACCTAGATAGTAGAAAACAGAACCGTTAACAGGACTTAAACTCTCTAAATAAGTAGATGGATCTTGGTAGTCTGGCACCCATCCTCCGCCTGCAAGGTCATAATCTTTCTCAGCAGCAGTGTCTGTAAAGTAGGTAATATTGTTAAAGTCATCATCAGATAATTTCTGAATATCTACGACAACATTGTCTGCACCAAGAACAGCTTCTACGGATTGTTTGAAGGAGCTAGCTTGTTGTACCTGACTGTTATCTGTCTGACTAACAACGTAATCCAAATGAATTGGGAATTGTACCCCTTCTTTTTGCAGTTGTTCTTTTGCTTTTGCAAATTCAGCCTTGGCTTTTTCTTGATTGTAGAGAGTGGTTTGGGCATCATCTAGATTTACGTCTTTCCACTCATCCCCATAGGTCACCAATTGTTTCTCAACAACCTTACCGAACTCTTCACCATTTACTTGAACAAAAGTCGGTGGAACCAAGGTGTTTCGAAGAATCTTGGTCGCTGCATCTGCGCCAGATGTTTGTGCAGCATAGGCTTCACGGTCAAAGGCAAAGTTGACAGCTTGACGGAAATCCTTATTTAAAATCGCTTGTTTTGTAGACGATTTTTGAGCATCTGTCGTTTTGGCTGTATGGTTATACTTCTGACGATCGATGTTGAAGCCTAGATAGTAAGATGTACCATATTGAACACCATAAACAATATTATCACCAAATTTCTTTTTCACACTCTTATAAGTGGAGCTATTTGGCATTACCGTCGCAAATGAATATTGTCCATTCTCAAATTTCTTGATGACTGATTCTGGATCTGATCCGTCATTGTAAGTCAACTTCACATTATCAATATGAACATTCTTTTCATCATAGTATTCTTTATTTTTTACAAGTTCAATTTGAGATTTTGAAGTTAAATTCTTCAAATAATAGGGACCGTTATAGAGAATACTACTTGGTTTTAAAGAACCAAAGTCTTTTCCTTGAGATTCTAAGAACGCTGCGTTAACTGGGAAAAGGACACCTGATGTCGTCTTAGAATTCCAAAAGCTTTCTGGACGTTCCAAGGTATATTGAACGGTGTAATCATCTAGGGCTTTCACGCCAACTGTCTTGAAATCTGTTGTTTCACCCTTGGCATAGGCATCCAAACCTTTAATGGAGTTTTGGATTAAGAAGAGACCTTCTGATTTTGATTCCACAGCATGTTTGACCCCTGTCACAAAATCGTGAGCTGTTACAGCACCATACTCTTCCCCTTCACTGGTGTACCATTTAGCATCTTTTCGAAGTTTATAGGTATAGACCAAGCCATCTTCTGAAACTGTCCAGTCTTCTGCCAAACTTGGGATTAAATTTCCATATTTATCATTTTCTAACAAACCATCAACAAGGTTACTTGTAATATCAGACGTCGTTGTACGAGTCGATGCAATGTAGTCCAATGTATTTGGATCTGTTGAATAAATATAAGAATAAGTAGATTGATTGCTGCTTCCACCACCGCAGGCTGTCAATAGAAGAGCGCTGGCTAGAGAAACACCGGCCAGTACGAACCGTTTATTTACTTTCATCACTATCTCCTTATGTTAGGTTTTCTACCATTATACACTATTTCTTCCATTTTACCAACTATCTTTCAAATTTGCCTATGACCTTTGAGTCCTAAGAGAGCAAAATAGGATTAGAGCAATTGCCTTCTTTTATGATACAATAGTAGAGACAATAAACAATCGAGGATTCAAACGTGAAAAAAATAATCACCTTACTTCTTTGTCTAATGCTTGCGCTTCTCAGTACGTCTCCTGTAAAAGCGGAGGACCTAGACCTTGGAGCCCAGCATGCTATTGCGATTGATGGGACAACAGGTAAAATACTCTACGAAAAAAATAGTGATGAGAAAAAAGAGGTTGGCGGAATCAGCAACCTTTTGACCACTTATCTCGTTTACGAAGCCATTCGGCAAGGAAAAATCTCTTTAACTGATGATGTGGATATTTCTGATAAAGCCTATCAACTGACAGCTGTTGAAGGAATCAGCAACGTTCCCATGGAAGCCCGTAAATACAAGGTTAAGGACTTGCTCACTGCTCTCCTCGTATCAAACGCCAATAGTGCCGCCATCGCCTTAGCTGAAAAAGTAGCTGGTAGCGAAGAAAAATTCGTCCTCCTCATGAAAGCAAAGCTCAAAGATTGGGGAATTACAGATGCGACGATTGTGAATGCTAGTGGATTGAACCAATCTATCATTGATGGGGATGAGGAAAATAAAAAGAAAAATACCGAAAATAAGCTGAGCGCTTATGATGTGGCAGTCATAGCAAAACATCTTCTAGAAGACTTTCCTGAAGTTACAAAAATCACCTCCCTCTCCCATGCAGAATTTGCTGGAATTCAATTGGAGAGTAGCAACTATATGCTGGAAAACATGCCCAACTATCGAGCTGGGGTGGATGGTCTAAAAACTGGAAATTCCGAAAAAGGAGGGATCTCATTTGTCGCTTCTACTAATCAAAATGGAATTCGAATGATTACCGTTGTCATTGGTGTTGAGGCAATCGATGGTGACCCTTACGCACGATTTGTTGCAACAGCCAACCTGATGAATTATGTGAGCCAAAACTTCGTTCCAAGCCTCATTGTCAGCAAAGGCGAAGCATACAACAACAGTAAATCAACGGTTCACGATGGCAAGAAAACAAACGCCACTGCTGTTGCCAAGGATGACTTCATCGTGATCGAACGACAGGGAAGCCAAGCAGAAGCTAAAATCACCTTTAAAAGTAGCCAATCTTCATTTAGCGCTCCTATAAAGAAAGGTACTTCTCTCGGAACCCTTACCTACACTGATCCAGAACCCATCGGTCGAGGGTATATCGAAGGTAAAGCCCCTAGTATGGAAATGGTGAGCGGAGAAAATATCCAAAAAAGTTTCTTCTTAAAGGTGTGGTGGAATCAATTCGTTCGCTACGTCAACGAAAAACTATAAATGCTCATAAACAAAAAAAGAGGTCACCCTCTTTTTTTGTTTATTTTATTCCTGTCAACAGAACTTCTATCGAACTTCGAAATAAGGAAAAGCAGTATCGCTGTCTATTGGATGAGTCGGGATTTCTTGTTCAATCACCGCACGCCAACCTGCTACCAATTCTCCAAAAGATAAGCTAGCTTCAGGTGTAGCTGTTGTTAGCTTCCGACCAAACCAAGCCATGGTCGCCGTTTCTAATTGAAGCATGGCATAACTAATCACAGGAACATTGGCAGCTTCGTAATTTTCATTGACTGCATGGGCTACTGCTGGTGCTTGAGGCAAGAGTTGAAGGCGGATTTTTTCTACAAGTTCTGGATCCAATTCTTGCCAAGAAATTAATTTCCCATCGATTTGATAATACAAATCAAATGTTTCTTGACCCGGCTTAAAATTCACTAGCATAAAGGCACGATCCGCTTTATCAGGACCGCCAACAGCCTTCACAGCATTGATCAAGAGATTTTGTTCCATCTGTCTCCAATAATCATCTGCTTCTTCTGCTAGATCAATTGTAAAGGGTGGAACAATTTCCTCAACAGGAATTTCGCCCTTATTCGCTTTTTCAACATTACCAAATAATTTTTTTAAGAATCCCATTTGCTTCTCCTTTTATCCCCTTAACCGACAGATCCTTCCATTTCATAGCTAATCAAGCGGTTGAGCTCAACTGCATATTCCATTGGAAGTTCTTTAGTGAAAGGCTCTACAAATCCCATGACAATCATCTCAGTCGCTTCTGATTCTGACAAGCCACGGCTCATGAGGTAATAGAGTTGCTCTTCAGAAATCTTAGAAACCTTAGCTTCGTGCTCCAAAGCAACTTGCGAGTTATGGATTTCATTAAATGGAATGGTATCTGATGCAGACAAGTCATCCATAATAATGGTATCACACTCAATGTGACTGACAGATTTCGCTGAATCTTTATTGAAGGTCACTTGTCCACGGTAGTCAACCTTTCCTCCACCTTTCGCGATGGATTTTGAGACGATTGAAGAGCTGGTATGTGGAGCATTATGGATCATTTTAGCACCTGTATCTTGGTGTTGCCCCGCATTTGCAAAGGCGATAGAAAGCATAGTCCCACGCGCGCCTTCTCCATCCAGATAAACAGACGGGTATTTCATGGTCGTTTTAGCTCCGAGGTTTCCATCGATCCATTCAACTGTCGCATCTTTGGTTGCTTTGGCCCTTTTGGTTACCAAGTTATAGACATTGTCGGACCAGTTTTGGATGGTCGTGTAACGCATATAAGCGCCATCCAAGGCAAAAATTTCGACAATGGCTGCGTGCAGGCTATTGCTTGAATAAGTCGGTGCTGTACATCCTTCTACATAGTGGACGCTAGCGCCTTCGTCAACAATAATCAAAGTTCTCTCAAACTGACCTGTATTTTCATTGTTGATCCGGAAGTAGGTCTGCAAAGGAACATCGACCTTAACACCCTTCGGTACATAGATAAAGGTCCCACCTGACCAAACAGCTGAGTTGAGGGCTGCCAACTTATTATCCGTTGGAGGTACCAACTTAGCAAAGTATTGCTTAAACAAGTCTGGGTATTCCTTCAAAGCCGAATCTGTATCGGTAAAAATGATTCCGAGCTTTTGGAATTCTTCCTTCATGTTATGGTAAACTACTTCAGACTCATACTGAGCAGCTGCTCCGGCTAGGTAAGCACGCTCTGCTTCTGGAATACCAATCCGTTCAAACGTTTCCTTAATTTTTTCAGGCACTTCATCCCAGCTACGTGCAGGTTTATCAGATGGTTTTTGATAATAAATCAAATCATCAAAATCAATATCTGACAAGTCCGCTCCCCAAGTTTGCATCGGCATTTTTTTAAATACTTCATAAGACTTCAAACGGAACTCAAGCATCCATTCTGGCTCATTTTTCGCAGCAGACAACTCGCGAATA
>NZ_JBKQBL010000005.1:12223-14691 GCF_046824975.1 Streptococcus intestinihominis
ACCGATTCATTCAACCCTTTTCCTGTTGACAAGATTGGGTCTACATCATCGTGAAAGCCAAATTTATATTCACCAAGATCAATTGGTTTTGGTTCTACTCTTTCTTCTGTCATATCTTTCCTTTCATTTTCTTTTTAGCGCTCTTTACATGTGATTACTTTTTCTAGCCTGGACCATCAGCAGCCGAATGTTGATATCATTTCTCACCAGAAGCTCGGTTAAAAAACAGACTTGAATCTTCATCACTTTTATTCATCATTAGGCTTGAGCATCGATTGCTTTTTTGAGAGCATTCCAAGCCAGGGTCGAGCACTTGATCCGTTGTGGAAATTTAGCAACCCCAGCTAAAAAGGCTGCATCTCCCAACTGGTCTTGACGGGCATCTTCTTTGCCTTGGACCATTTCTGAAAAAATAGTCGCCAACTCTAGCACTTCTTCTTTGGATTTTCCTAGGACAACGTCCGTCATCATACTAGCAGAAGCCGTCGAAATCGTACAACCTGAGTTGACAAAGGCAATGTCTTTGATTACTCCTTCATCATCAAACTGAACAGACAAACTAATCACATCGCCACAGGTTGGATTGTTTAAGTTGATTTGTTCAACCCCTTCAATCTTTCCATGGTGATGGGGATTTTTTGAATGGTCAGCTACTACAGCCATATAGAGGCTATCTAATTTAGAAAGTGCCATTGAAAAACTCCTTTGTTTTTATCAGCGCTTCTACAAACTTATCACAGTCTTCCTTTGTATTGTAGAGATAAAAGCTAGCTCGAGCAGTCGCTGGAACCTCCAAATACTGGATCAAAGG
Source organism: Streptococcus intestinihominis (assembly GCF_046824975.1). NCBI lineage: Bacteria > Bacillati > Bacillota > Bacilli > Lactobacillales > Streptococcaceae > Streptococcus > Streptococcus intestinihominis. The sequence goes on from NZ_JBKQBL010000005.1 coordinate 13,035, forward strand.
TTGAGCACAATGGTGGCCTGCCCGAACGGCAACCCCTTCATAATCCAAGGCAGTCGCAAGATCATGAGGATGCAGATCCCCTAAGTTGAAGGAAATCACCCCAGAGCGTTTCGCTAAATCTTGGGAGCCATAGATTTTCAAGCCTTCAATCGCTTGAAGTTTAGGAAAGACGTAGGCAATCAAGTCTTGCTCGTGATGCTCAATGGCATCCATGCCAATGGCATCCAAATAATCAATCGCCGCAGCTAAACCAATAGCACCAGCCATATTTGGAGTCCCTGCTTCGAATTTCCAAGGGAGTTCCTTCCAAGTTGCGGATTGTTCATAGACAAAGTCAATCATTTCCCCACCAAATTCAACAGGTGACATTTGGTTGAGATAGTGCTCTTTTCCATACAAGACTCCAATCCCTGTCGGTCCAGCCATTTTATGCCCGGAAAAGACAAAGAAGTCTGCATCTAGCTTTTGAACATCAATTTTCATATGAGGGACTGATTGGGCCCCATCCACTACCATAATGGCTCCTTTTTCATGAGCCAATTGAGCGAGTTCCTGGATAGGATTAATTACCCCGAGTACGTTAGAAGCATGGGTAATGGAAACAAATTTGGTTCGATCTGTCAATTTTTCTCGGAAATCCTCTAGATCCAGACCACCGTCTTTCAAGTAGGCATAGACCAACTTTGCCCCTGTCTTCCGACAAGCTTCCTGCCAAGGAAGGATGTTGGAATGGTGTTCCATAATAGAGATGAGGACCTCATCCCCCTCTTCGAGGATTTCCTCTGCAAACCGCCCAATCCAGTTCAAACCTGTCGTAGTCCCTCTCGTAAACAAGACCTCTTTGGTCGAGGAAGCGTTTATAAAACGACGGACCGTTTCTCTTGCTGCTTCATAGGACGCGGTCGCCCGTTCGGCCAAGGTATGAACCCCGCGGTGAACATTGGCATTATCCTCTTGGTAATATCGATTCACAGCTTCTAAGACAGCTTTTGGTTTTTGTGTCGTCGCTGCATTATCCAAATAGACAAGTGGCTCATCATTCACAATTTGATCTAAAATCGGGAAATCTTTCCGAATCTTTTCGACATCTATCATCTTTATCTCTTTAATAATTTATCTTCAATGGTTTGGATCATTTCTTCACGAACTTCTTTAACTGGAATTTCCACAATCACTGATCCAAGGAAGCCACGAACCACTAGGCGTTCTGCAGTTGCTTGATCCAAGCCACGGCTCATCAAATAATACATATCTTCAGGGTCAACTTGACCGATAGAAGCCGCGTGACCTGCTGTCACATCGTTTTCATCAATCAAAAGAATTGGATTGGCATCAGAACGTGCTTGATCAGAAAGCATTAACACACGGCTTTCTTGTTGGGCATCCGCTCCCTTAGCTCCCTTGATAATGTGGCCAATCCCGTTGAAGGTCAAGGTTGCCTTTTCAAGAATGACACCATGTTGCAAAATATTCCCTACTGAATTGCAACCATAGTTGGTTACACGGGTATCAATCCCTTGAATTTGACGCCCACTAGATAAGGCTACAACCTTAAGGTCTGCATGGCTTCCATTTCCTATCAAGTCACTATCAAAATCAGCAACGACATTTCCCTCGTTCATGACACCGATAGCCCAGTCAATGCTGGCATCCTTGC
>NZ_JBKQBL010000005.1:14722-19465 GCF_046824975.1 Streptococcus intestinihominis
CTAGTTTGCCACGGCGGCTAATGTAGGCCGTAACATTCTCACCAAGGCGATCAATCGCTGCAAACTTCACTTGCGCTCCAGAACGAGCAATCACTTCAACTGTAATATTAGCAGTCGCTTTGGCACTACCCTCTCCACGCGATTCTAAGCGTTCCAGATAGCTAATCTTACTGTTTTTACCAGAGATAATCAGGATGTGCTTGTTAAATGGCACATCGCTATCACTATCTTGGTAGAATACACCCTCGATTGGCTCCGCAATTTCTACATTATCAGGAATATAGAGAACAGCTCCACTATTGAAATAAGCTGTGTGGTAAGCCGCTAACTTGTCATCATCGTATTTAACAGATGACATGAAAAATTCTTTTATGACCTCTGGAATTTCTTCCAAGGCTGAGTGAAAATCTGTGAAGACAACGCCCTGGTTCGCCAAGTCAACTGGAATCTGTTCAAATACTGTATGGGTCCCATACTGAACCAATTTTAATTGATTGTCAATCGCAGTGAAGTCTGGCACAGCAGTGAGAGGTTCACTTTCTGTAATCGTTCCATCCCCAAGATTCCAACGATGAAATTTCACACGTTCAATCACGGGTAGTTCTAAGTCATCCATTTTATCAAAAGCCTTCTGGCGCAAATCTTGCAACCATTGAGGCTCTGCATGCATTTCTGAAAAAAGTTTGATATTTTCTTTGGTCATTTACTCCTCCTCAAAGATCCTGTTCAGTTTTTGACACAAGATTAGAGTTCTTCTTTGTAGTCGTAACCTAACTCTTCTGCTAATTTCGCGTATCCTTCACGTTCCAAACGCACAGCAAGTTCAGGACCACCTGAAAGGACCACACGACCTTCCATCATCACGTGAACCACATCAGGAGTAATATAGTTTAGGAGACGTTGGTAGTGGGTAATGATCATAGCACCGAAACCTTCACCACGCATTTCATTGACCCCTTTTGAAACCACTTTAAGGGCATCAATATCTAAACCAGAGTCAATCTCATCAAGAAGGGCAAACTTCGGTTCCAACATCAACAATTGCAGAATTTCATTGCGTTTCTTCTCACCACCTGAGAAGCCTTCATTCAAATAACGCTCTGCCATTTCTTCCTTCATGTTGAGAAGTTCCATTTTTTCATCCAATTTTGTGATAAAATCACGAACAGAAATTTTTTCGTCTTCTTCTTTTCCAGCATTCATAGCTGCACGAAGGAATTCAGCATTGGTAATTCCTGGAATTTCTGATGGATATTGCATAGCAAGGAAAAGTCCCATACGAGCACGCTCATCCACTTCCAACTCAAGGATATTTACTCCATCAAATAGAATTTCACCTTTGGTAACTTCATAGTTTGGATTCCCCATAATGGCTGCAGATAGGGTTGATTTCCCTGTTCCGTTAGGACCCATAATGGCTGCGATTTCTCCTGTTCTAAGGGTCAAGTTCACGCCTTTCAAAATTTCCTTGCCTTCAATTTCTACATGAAGATCTTTAATCTCTAATACTGACATTTGTATTCCTTTCTGCTATAGAGTTTTGTCTTATCTAGTATAACAAAAAAAAGCCTAAAAGGCTTTTCTGGTGTTTAGAATCGTTCTTATTTAGTCTTGTTTTTTCTTTTTTGTCGAACTTCCTCTCGATAGGCAGAATTTCCTATATAGCGTAAGCAATTGAGGAGCGGACTATGGTGAGGGCCTAGGACTCCAATCAATTCCGCTAAGAGCTCAACCCCTAATACCAAACCAATGACAAGAAGAACTCCGCCAATACGAGTAGAGATATTCAACAGCAGAGAGATCATAGCAAAAATCATCGAAATTCCATAGATAACCAAAACGGTTCCGCGATGCGTTAAGCCCAAAGAAAGTAAACGATGGTGCAAGTGATTCCGATCTGGTGCATAAAACTTCTGACCAGAGAGAGTCCGACGGACAATTGCTAAAAAGGTATCCGTAATTGGAACTCCCAAGATAATCATCGGCGTAACAACCGCAACAGCTGTTGCATTCTTAAGACCTTGCAAGGACAAAACAGCGATCATAAAACCAATGAAGAGGGCTCCTGTATCTCCTAAATAAAGAATCGCTGGATGATAATTAAAGGGGAAGAAACCAGCAATGGCCATGACTAAGACAAAAATCGTCATGGTCAAAAAGAGATTGGGCACTGGGAGAAAGAAATGAGAAACAATCCCCATCGTCACCAAGGAAATAATCGAAACTCCACTGACCAGGCCATCCAAACCATCAATTAGGTTGACTGCATTGGTAATAGAAATGATCCAAATAACTGTTAAAATATACGATAACCAAGGATCGAAATGAAGAAATGGTCCCCCGAAAGGTATCTTGAAATCATTTAAGCGAAAATCTGTAAAAAACCAGATCACACTAGCTCCTAGGAAAATCCCCAGCATCTTTAACCGCGGTGATAATTCTTTTATGTCATCGACTAAACCAGTCAGTCCAATAATCCATCCTCCAACGACAACTGGTACGGTATAGGTCAGATAAGATGTCTTAGCTACATGCCCCTTTGTAATCATCGGCAACAAAATGACGGTTGCAATGGTAAAAGCAAGAATAATAGCTAAACCACCAGCGCTGGGCATGGGTTTCTTATTGATCCGACGCGCATTTGGATAGTCTACGGCATCTATTTTAAACGCCAATAACCTCACAAAGGGAGTTAGAATCAAACTGATCAAAAAAGTTGCAATCAGGACCAGGATAAATTGTAACGGAAAAGTAATCATACCAAATTAACCTTTTGAAGTTCGTGAATAGCATCTGAGACAAGCAAGAGATGGCCATGTTCCTGAAGGACAGCTCTAGTAGTATCTGTATCTTCCGCATATTCACGCATGGTTGCCAAAAGCCAACCTGGATAATCCTGCGGACACCCTTCCAAATCGATCAGGATGGTTAAATAGTACATCCCGTCCATTTTATAAAGTTCAGAAGTCTCAACAGCATAATGAACTGTTTTTGTAAACCGAATCACTTCTTCTAACTGAGAAAACTGGAGGATATAATAAATATACCGTGTATCTACTGGATGATTCGATGTATCTTCTTCTGAAAGCTGATTTTCGTCAGCCAATTCCTCAGTTTCTAAATGACGGATCGCATCGCCGTCTCCCTTACTCTTTTCAGAGATGGTTTTTTCCAAGGTTTTGATAAATTCGTCCGGAGACATTTGCGACAATTCTTCCATATCAGGCAAGTCGGAAAAATCTTCAAAATTTAAATGCTGATCAATTTTTGATTTGGTCACAAAAACATCGAGTTTATCTGGCTTAGGGGTCACTCGGAAACTTAACATACCACTGTCTAAGAAACTTTCTGGCATTTCTAATTCATCTAAGATGGTATAGAAAAATTCTTCTGTTTTTTCTTGAGGCACCAAAAAATCGGCCATTTCCATGCCCCGTTCTTCTAAGTCCTCTAATTGAATCGTGATTTTAATGGTTGAATCACTGATTTGCTTCATCTTCATGACTGCACCTCATACTATTAGTCTTTCTATTATACTAAAAAGGGACATATTTTTCAAAACATGACCCCCTCCTTAGATAGGAAACAAGACTTAAACAAAAGAGCACTTCCTCACCCGCAAACATAGCAGTTTGAAGAAAAGGAAGAAGCACTCCAATTTTATTATTAGATAAAGATTTTAATCACTGCGTAGACGAGCAAAATCGCTCCCAGAACAATCCGATATTTCCCAAAGACTGTGAAGTCATGAGTTTTGACATAGTCTGTCAAGAAGCGAATCGCTACCATACTAACACCGAAGGCTACCGCCATAGCAACTAAAAGGATTGTTCCTTGGCTGAAGCTTAAAGCATTTCCTCCCAAGACAAACTTAGCGACCTTTAATAGACTAGCCCCAAACATGGCAGGAATCCCCAGATAAAAGGTGAATTCTGTCACAACTGAGCGACTAACTCCATTGACTAAACCACCTACAATTGTTGCACCTGACCGACTGGTTCCTGGGAAAAGCGACAAGACTTGGAACAATCCAATATAGAGAGCTGTCTTATAAGGCAACTTGTGTAATTCCGTCACTTCCGGCTCTACTTGCTCCCGTTTTTCAAGATAAATAAAGGCCCAACCATAGGTAATCAGCATGATGGCTACAGAAAAAGAGTTATGAAAATGAGCTTCAAACCAATCATCCAATTTAAAGACAAAGAGCAGCGGTAGAGTCGCCACAGCAACCTTGGCCCACAATTGCCAAGTCCGTCTTACCTCTTTTTTCGATTTTCCAGGCTTAAATGGATACAGCTTGTCGAAGTAAATCACAACGACAGCCATAATGGCACCTAGCTGAATAACGACATTAAACATCTCCATAAAGGCAGGGTTTTGATCCTTAAACTGGATAAAGTCTTGAATCAAAATCAAATGACCTGTACTTGAGATTGGAAGCCACTCTGTGACTCCTTCAACAATTCCAAAAAGAATCGCTTTTATCAGTTCAATGATAAACATCTTTTTCTCCTAAACTTGCATTTGCTATATTATAACACATTTCTAGCCATAGAACCAGATGCGCTTGCAAGGATGCTTAGACTAAAAGAGAGTGGGACAGAAATCGGTCATTCGTTAGAATTCGATTTCGTCGTCCCACCTCCGCACAGTTGAGTAGGGCTGTAAAAGCTGATAAAATCAGCCTAGTAGAGCCCACTCAACCACTGCGTCTTGCTCGACAATCCAAAGACAATTGAGAGG
>NZ_JBKQBL010000005.1:19561-27587 GCF_046824975.1 Streptococcus intestinihominis
CTATGAAATTGTAAACACAAGATTGGCTAGACGGCACATTTGTCACTCTAAAAAGCACCGAAGCCACCGCCTCCACCGCCTCCAGAGAAACCACCCCCAGAACTACCGCCTGAAGATACTGTAAAATGACTAGCGGTTGTAGCGGTCGTTCCATAATTAGATAAGAGACGGCTGGAATGGATTAGATTACTACGAAACGGAGTGTAGACATAGGCATCCATACTTGGGTTCTCTAAGTGGATTTGACGAAGCTTCATCACTTTGCTTACTTGATCTGCAAAACCAAACAGAGTAGCATAGACTAATAAGCGATTCCATAAAACCAGCGATTGAATTTCTGCTTCTTCCAAATGAGCGATATCCCGCAACATATTACGGAAGCTATCCCAATAATAGCGTTGCTCAGCTCCGAGCTCTGTTGGGACCCCATCCCGTTGATAGAGGATGAACTTCCCTTGGAAGGTTGCCGGAAGGATCCACATCACCAACACATACATCACGCAAAAGATAGAGAGCCAGTTTAAGACAAAATAAGCTACTAAACCAGCTACCAAGGCAATGCTCCATGCAGCCCATCCAAAGAAGAGACTTTTACGTCCTGCACTTTCCTCCCCAGCCTCTAAGGGACGATAATAAGAAGGAAGGGTAAATGTTTGGATCTTCTGCTGAACAGCTTGAGAGACACGAGAAATCGCTGCATCAATCCGATTTTGCGCTTGTTTTCCTCGCTCACGAATCTCATCTTGATCTTTCTTAGAGGCATATTTATAGAGAGAATCTGAAATTTCATAATCTGAAAACAAGTCATCTGTTCTACAATATTTTTGAGAACCGAATGCAAGTCTAAGAAACTCTCGCTCAAATTCATCCAATGTATCTTCATTTTGAATCGTTAAAACTGTATGAGTGTCGTATTGCTCACAGATGATATTTTTTCGATCAATCAAATCAAGTAAGGTAGCTTGCACCAACTGATCAAATTTAAAGGCGCCCCGAGCATGTTTTTTGGTTGGAGAAATCTCATCTAGCTCTGTAGAGTATACAATCGAGGCCATTAGTAGAGGCGCAACGTCATTTGGAATCTCATACAAGCGGCTATTTTTTGGGAAAACTCTGGTAGAAGTCACAGATTGCATGAATCGATGACGATAATAAATAGCAAGAAGAAGGATGAACAGAATAAGGATTGGGAGTAGGACCTTCATAAATAGGCGAATCCAGGTCCGTTTTTGAACAATTCCTGCTTCCGTCCGATGATAGTTGGACTCCTCCATCAAGCCTGTATCGCGATAGGATTCCCCAAAGGAAGCTACATCCGATTTCCGCCAGTAAGCATAAATTTCAACACCTTCTTTTCGTTTCAGATTCTCTAGAGTAGCCTTATAGTTTGCTTCTTCTTTCTGAACAGTTGCCTCAGCCCCCATATAAGCCGTATGGATATTCAGTTCCGATTTCGAGGCAGCTGTAGCAAATTTCGGGATAACCTGTAACTCTACTTTTTTGACCTCTTGATCCCCATCACTGATTGGTTTCCAGTTCAATAATAGGATATCTTGGTGAACATAGAGCAGGTTTTTTAAGCGCCAGGTAACCTTTATCTTGACAGTATCCCCTGCACTTCCACCGTTATAAATCTTTACCTGATAACCATCGCCTAAATTATGAACTTCTGGTTCTTGCGACAAGGTTCTACCTTCCACTTCCACCAAAGGAGGAATTACTATTTCAAAACCTTGAGGCATTTTACCAGCACTTCCTAAGGTGACATATTGACCATTATAGGAAGTTGTAAAATGATAGACCAATTCTTCCTCATAGGTAGCATCATCCCAAGTTTCCAAGGTAAGAGTCCCCCGATAAGACTGAACCTCATAGGAAGGACCATCCGCTTTTACAAAACCTGTTATAAATAGACAGGCCATCACTGCCAATAGAACATACAGAATTTTTTTCATTTCCCCTATACTCCTTTGGTTTATTATAGCATTTTTTCATGAAAAGGTTATCAGGTTTGAAAAGTAGACCAATTTCCTGTACAATAAGATGATACTATTTATAAAGGAAGAGGAGACTACATGAAAAAAACAATTTATGCTCTCTTTACCGGACTACTTTTGTGTCTGGGAATGAGCCATATTGTCAAAGCAGATGAGTATCTCCGGATTGGAATGGAGGCTGCGTATGCTCCTTTCAACTGGACTCAAGAAGATGATTCAAATGGAGCCGTAAAGATTGATGGCACCAACCAATATGCCAACGGGTACGATGTTCAAATCGCCAAAAAAGTTGCTGAGGGACTAGGTAAAAAAACTCTGATCGTAAAAACATCTTGGAACGGACTAATTCCAGCCCTCACTTCTGGGAAAATCGATATGATCATCGCCGGGATGAGTCCTACTGCTGAGCGCAAAAAAGAGGTTGCCTTTTCTAATAGCTACTATACTAGTGAGCCAGTCATGCTAGTTCGCAAAGATGGAAACTATGCGAATGCCACTAGTTTAGATGACTTTAAGGATGCCAAGGTCACCTCTCAACAAGGGGTCTACCTCTACTCGCTCATCTCCCAACTCAAGGGTGCAAAACAAGAAACTGCAATGGGAGACTTTGCTCAAATGCGCCAAGCTTTAGAATCTGGTGTTATCGATGCCTATGTTTCTGAGCGTCCAGAAGCCTTGACAGCTGAGTCCGCTAATTCAAAATTTAAGATGATCCAATTCAAAAAAGGATTTGAAGTTGGGGAAGAAGATGCGACCATCGCTATCGGGATGAAGAAGGGTGACGCTAGACTTGACCAAGTCAATGCGGCACTAGCTAATATTTCATCAGAAGACCAAGTCAAACTCATGGATGATATGATCAAGAAGCAACCAGCTTCCAGCGATGCTAGCGATGATGAGCAGACTTTCTTCAGCCAAATGATGAAGATTTTGAAAGATAATGGCCCACAGTTCTTACGCGGAACTGGTATGACTCTCCTCATCTCCATGACGGGAACCATCGCTGGGTTGATTATCGGTTTGTTAATCGGTGTCTTCCGGACTGCGCCTATGTCTAAGAACAAGGCCGTCGCTGCCTTGCAATCATTCTTTGGTTGGTTCCTCAATGTCTACATTGAGATCTTCCGTGGAACTCCGATGATCGTTCAATCCATGGTTATTTTCTACGGTTCGGCCCAAGCCTTCAATATTTCCTTGGATCGTACCTGGGCCGCCATCTTTATTGTTTCGATCAATACAGGGGCTTATATGAGTGAGATTGTTCGTGGAGGAATCTTGGCAGTGGATACTGGTCAGTTTGAAGCAGCGACTGCTCTAGGAATGACCCATGGACAAACCATGCGCAAGGTCGTCCTTCCTCAGGTCGTTCGGAATATCTTGCCAGCGACAGGGAATGAATTTGTCATCAACATCAAGGACACATCTGTCTTGAATGTTATCTCCGTGGTCGAACTTTACTTTACAGGAAATACGGTCGCAACTCAAAACTACCAATACTTCCCAACCTTTACGATTATTGCGGTTATTTACTTTATCCTGACTTTCACTATCACCCGTATCCTACGTTACATCGAACGTCGCTTAGATTCTGATACCTATACAACAGGTGCCAATCAAATGCAAGTCAAAGAGGTGAAATAATGGCAGAAAAAATACTTGAAATCAAACACTTAAAAAAATCCTACGGTCAAAACGAAGTTTTGAAGGACATCTCTCTTTCTGTTGAGAAGGGCGAAGTGATCTCTATCATTGGGAGCTCTGGTAGTGGGAAATCTACCTTCCTTCGCTCCATCAATCTCTTAGAAACACCGACTGATGGAGAAATCCTCTACCGGGGGCAAAACGTTCTTGATCCTGACTATGATCTCACCCACTATCGGGAAAAATTGGGCATGGTTTTCCAAAGCTTCAACCTATTTGAAAACTTAAATGTCTTAGAAAACACCATTGTCGCTCAGACAACTGTCCTAAAACGGGACAGAGAAACGGCTGAGAAGATTGCTAAAGCGAATTTAGAGAAAGTTGGTATGGGAGAACCTTATTGGGCTGCTCGTCCAAAACAACTTTCAGGAGGACAAAAACAACGGGTCGCTATCGCTCGGGCCCTCTCTATGGATCCGGATGCTATTCTCTTCGATGAGCCAACCTCTGCTCTGGACCCTGAAATGGTCGGAGAAGTTCTTAAAATTATGCAAGACTTAGCCAAAGAAGGCTTAACCATGATCGTGGTCACCCACGAAATGGAATTTGCACGAGACGTCTCAAGTCGTGTTATCTTTATGGACAAGGGGGTCATCGCTGAACAAGGTGATCCGAAAGAAATCTTTACCAATCCAAAAGAAGAACGAACGAAAGAATTCTTACAACGTTTCTTAAACTAAAACAAACTCCCTCACTGGAAATCCTTCCGATGAGGGAGTTTTTAAATACCATCAATTGAAAGCACGATTCCACACATAAACTTGTTGAAATCCTTTGATAGATATGAAGTAAGCTAGTGATACTTTCCTACGATATCCTGATTTATACTATATAAAAAGAAGGGAAGCTTTTTCCCTTCTTTTTTATATCTAAGTTTAATTTTCGAATTTTTGATGATTCTTATCATAAAAATCGATCAAGCCAAGCGCAGTTTCAAACGAAATGTTTTTCACTTTTGCACGACCTTGCGCAAGTGCAATGATAGACATTTCACGGGCGTTCGTTTCTTTACTGATACGATAGCCAGTGATCTTTTTATCACGTACCCAACCAACAACTGATTCCACTTTTTCGAAGTTCGATTTAGCCATGATTCTTCTCCTATATTATTATTTCCAATACTAATATAAAATTTTTTGCATATTTTGTCAACCATAATAGCTGAAAATACGAACAATTTTAAAAAAGTCAGATATTTTGTTATTTAGCTTTTAAAGCTGAGAGGATTTGGGTGCGAATGCTCTCTACGCCATCAGGATTAGCTGGTAAGAAGAGGGTATTGGTTCCTTGTTTTTCTGCAAAGTTATTCAAAGTATCCAAATATTGGTTGGTCAAAAGAATCGACATAATCTGTTCTTCTGTCAAATTCACATTGGTGTCTTTCAATTCCTTGATAGAATCTGCTAAACCATCTACAATGGCCTTCCGTTGCTCTGCAATCCCGACCCCGTGAAGGCGATCTTTTTCAGCTTCCGCTTCGGCTGCAGTAACAATCTTAATCTTGTCCGCTTCAGCCAATTCTTGAGCAGCCACACGTTTCCGTTGAGCAGCGTTGATCTCATTCATTGACTGCTTGACTTCAGCATCTGGTTCAACCTTGGTAATCAAGGTTTTTACAATGATATACCCGTAGGTTGACATTTCTTCAGCTACTTGTTTTTGAACCTCAAGGGCGATTTCATCCTTTTTCTCAAACAATTCATCCAAGGTCAACTTTGGAACAGATGAGCGCAGAGCATCTTCGATGTAAGATTTGATCTGAGCTTCTGGACGCATCAATTTGTAGTAAGCATCCGTTACATTGTTTTCATTTACACGGTATTGTGTCGCGACATTCATAGTAACGAATACGTTATCTTGTGTCTTAGTTTCGACCACAATCTCGCTTTGCAAGAGACGCAATTGCACACGCGCAGCAATTTTATCGATACCAAATGGTGCACGGACATGAATCCCACTATTGCTGATCTTTTGATAGCGTCCAAAACGCTCAATAATTGCAACAGATTGTTGTTTCACCACATAGAGTGAGCTAATGAATACAGTAGCTCCAACTACTAGAATAGCCAATAGAAAAATCCAAATCATTTCCTGATTCTCCTTTATATTTTATTACTTTTTTAAGTGACTCTTTGTTAAAGAAGCCATCATACCAACATGTTATAGAGGGTTTCATTTCCATTTAGGTTAATGAAAGAAGGGTCAAATTGTTCAATCCGATTGATCAGACCTGCATAGTCATGCTTATCTGCCAAAGCAACCCCAATCAAGACTGGGCCAGTCCCCTTACTTGCTCGTTTGATGTACTCAAACCGCGTGATATCGTCATTTGGTCCTAAGATATCATTTACAAATTCTCGAAGAGCTCCTGGACGTTGCGGGAAGTTGACGATGAAGTAGTGTTTAATACCATCATAGATCAAAGCTCGCTCTTCCATCTCTGGCATCCGGTTAATATCATTGTTCCCCCCAGAAATCACACAGCAAATGGTCTTCCCTTTGATATACTCTCTCAACACTTCTAAAGCCGCTACACTGGCAGCTCCAGCTGGTTCTGCAACCAAGCCTTGCTTAGAATAAAGATCAATCAAGGTCTCAGAGATCAAGCCTTCGTTGACGCCAATCAAGGTCTCAACATTTTTTTTCGTTGCCTCATAAGTCAACTGGCCTACCTTTTGAACAGCAATCCCATCCGCAAATTTATCAATCTGTTTGAGTTTTACCGGGCCTCCAGCTTCAAAGGCTGCCTTCATCGACCGAGCCCCATCTGCTTCGATCCCAATAACCTCGATTTCCGGCGCTTGTTCCTTGATATAGGTGGATACTCCGGCGATGAGGCCTCCCCCACCAACTGGTACTAACACCGCATCGAAGGCAATGGATTCTTTCTTAGCTTCCTCTAGAATTTCGTAGGCTACAGTTCCTTGACCTGCTTGGACATTGGCATCATCAAATGGATCAATGAAGGTACAGTTTTTAAGCTCGGTATATTCCTGCGCCGCCTTAGAAGAAGCATCAAAAGTATCTCCTACTAATTTAATGGTCACATACTCTCCACCAAAGAAACGAACCTGGCTAATCTTTTGCTGAGGTGTCGTAATCGGCATAAAGATGGTCGCTGGGATTTTCATTTCCCGGCAGGTGTAGGCAACTCCTTGAGCGTGATTGCCCGCCGAGGCACAGACTACTCCTCGCTCTCTCTCTTTCTCATTCAACTGAGAAATCGCGTAGTAGGCTCCACGAATCTTAAAGGAACGAACCCGCTGCGCATTTTCCTTCTTTAAGTAGATTTTCGCTCCATACTTTTCGGATAAATAATGATCATAATCTAAGGGAGTCTCAACAACCACGCCCTTTAAGACCTTGTGGGCTTTTATGATATCTTTCGATGTTATCATAGTCTTCCTCTTCTTCTCCTTATTTCATCTAATTATATCAAAAGACTGCAAAAATTTCAGCGTGTTTTCCAAATTTTCAGAAAAATCACCCAAAATGTTCGATATGGCACGTCTCTTCATACAGATTCTGCTAAATGGTTGAAAATACCTTCTAATCCATCTCTGCTATTGATGAAAAAGAAGTTGGGATTTCTCCCAACTTCACCATCACCTCATTAGTTATAGATTTTAAAGGCGTCGTCGTCATTTTTTCCAACGAATGGCATTGCTTTACGCAATTCAGCACCAACTTTTTCGATTTCAAGGTTAGCCGCTTGTTCACGGTAAGCAGTCAATTTTGGACGACCAGCTTTGTAGTCGTTCACAAAGTCGTTGGCGAATTTACCATTTTGGATATCCGCAAGAACGGCTTTCATGTTTTCTTTCACTTGCTCAGTGATGACACGTGGACCTGACACGTAGTCACCGTATTCAGCAGTGTTAGAGATTGATTGACGCATTTTCTTGAATCCACCTTCGTAGATCAAGTCAACGATAAGTTTCATTTCGTGAAGTACTTCAAAGTAAGCCAATTCTGGAGCGTATCCAGCTTCCGTCAAGACTTCAAAACCTGCTTCGATAAGGGCAGTCAAACCACCACAGAGAACGGCTTGTTCACCAAACAAATCTTCTTCAGTTTCTTCTTTGTATGTTGTTTCCAAAAGACCAACGCGGGCTGAACCAACACCTTTACACCAGTCCATGGCGATATCTTTAGCATTTCCTGTAGCATCTTGGTAGACAGCGTAAAGTGCAGGAACACCAAATCCTTCTTCATACGTACGGCGTACCAAGTGACCAGGTCCTTTAGGCGCACACATGAAGACATCAACATCTGCAGGAACTTTGATGAATTCGAAGTGGATGTTGAAACCATGTGCAAATCCAACA
>NZ_JBKQBL010000005.1:27633-30608 GCF_046824975.1 Streptococcus intestinihominis
GCATTACCAGCTTCCAAGTTTGGAGCAATTTCTGCTTCGTACAATTCTTGTTGGATTTCGTCTGGAGCCAAGATCATGATAACGTCAGCCAATTTAGTTGCTTCTGCCACTGTGTAAGTATCAAAACCATCTTCTTTTGCTTTGTCAAAAGATTTACCTGGACGTACACCGATGATCACATCATGACCTGAGTCACGCAAGTTTTGAGCGTGGGCATGACCTTGTGAGCCATAACCGATCACGGCGATTTTTTTACCGTCAAGTGCTGCTACTTTTACATCTTTTTCGTATTCCATTTGAACTGCCATAGTTTTTTTCTCTCTTTTCTATTATTTATTGCCTCTTAGGCGGTAGTAACTATTTTGAATGGTGGGCTTTAATCGCGGGTAAAGCCAGTTGCACCCGTCCGTGCAACATTCTTAATCCCATAAGGACGAATAACACGCAAGAGAGCTTCGTTCTTCTCTGCATTTCCTGTCATCTGCACGGTGATGGAGCTTGGAGCCACGTCAACCACAGTTGCGCGGAAGGGCTGGATAATAGCCAGCAATTCTGCCCGTTTCTCTGCTGGTGCAGAGACCTTGATCAGAATAACTTCACGCTCTAGGTGAGGTTTATCTGTAATGTCTCGGACGCGAATCACATCGACCTGGCGATTGAGTTGCTTGATGATTTGTTCGACTTCATCATGAGATGCAACATCGATGATGATGGTAATCCGTGATACATTCGGATTTTCTGTCGCTCCCACTGAGATGCTCTCAATGTTGACTTGTCGTCTAGACAAGACACCGGTAAAGCGATTGAGAACCCCAGACCGGTTTTGAAGTTTGGCTGTTAACATTCTACGCATTAAACTTCACCCCCAACATCTCATGATTGCTCTTACCAGCTGGTACCATTGGTAGAACGTGTTCTTTCCGAGAAATGTCAATCTCGATGAACATTGGTACATCTTCGGTAATGACTTCCAAATCCTTCTCGAGGGTCTCGGGATTGTCAAATTTGTAGTTCTTAATCCCGTAGGCTTGCGCCATCAATTGGAAGTCTGGCAAGGTTTCAAAGACGGACTCTGATGTTCGTCCATCATAGAAGGCTTCTTGCCACTGCCGAACCATCCCAAGTGAATGGTTGTTGAGCATGATGACCTTGATCGGAATCTTGTAAACATTCAAGATTGCCAATTCTTGGTTGGTCATCTGGAAGCCACCATCTCCGACAAAGAGCACGACTTCTTTGTCTGGATTGGCAATCTTAGCACCAATTGCAGCTGGTACACCGAATCCCATAGTCCCTAAACCACCAGAAGTCACTAATTGCCGTTCGTTTTGATATGGGTAGTACTGAGCTGCCCACATTTGGTGTTGGCCAACGTCTGTCACGACGATGGCATCCCCCTTGGTCAACTCACCCACGCGTTCAATAACTGCTTGGGGTTGGACCACGCGTTCTTTCTTATCGTAAGAACGAACCCGGTTCTTATCTTTTGTGACCTTCTCGATCCATTTCTCCGTATTGTTGTGAACGACTGGCTCTGCCAACAACTGTTGTAGAGCTTTCTTCGCATCGCCAACAACGGGAATATCGACTGCAATAATCTTCCCAATCTCTGCTGGGTCAATATCAATATGAGCGACTTTGGCATTCTTCGCAAAGGTCTTTGGATTTCCTGTCAGACGGTCATCGAAACGACAGCCAATACTGATCATGAAATCCGCTTCGGTCATGGCAATGTTGGCCGCAAAGGAACCGTGCATCCCACCCATTCCAAGGAAGAGAGGATGGTTTGTCGCAATCGTTCCCTGACCTAAAAGGCTAGTCACTACAGGGATCTGGTAGCGTTCTGCTAGGGCTACCAATTCTTCTGCCGCTTCCGCATAGCTAACGCCACCCCCAGCCAAAAGGACTGGTTTCTTAGCCTTGCCCAATTGCTTCAAGATTTTCTTAATCTGCAATTCATTTGGCTCAATGGTCGGCTGGTAACTTGGAATGTTGACTGCTGGGTTGAATATATAATCTGTTTCTAAGGCAGAGACATCTTTTGGAAGGTCAATGACGACAGGACCTGGACGACCAGTTGTCGCAATATGGACCGCTTCAGTAATAATCCGTGGAATATCTGCTGTCTCTCGTACTTGGTAATTGTACTTGGTGATTGGCATGGTAATCCCAACAATATCTGCCTCTTGGAAGGCATCCTTCCCGATCCCAGAACGGTTGACCTGACCAGTAAACACAAGAAGAGGAACACTATCACTCATGGCATCCGCAATCCCTGTAATGGCATTGGTTGCTCCAGGTCCACTTGTGACGACGGCCACACCCAGCTTCCCAGTTGATTTAGCATAGCCTTCAGCCTCATGCAAGCAGCCTTGTTCATGTCGGCCAAGAATGTGTTTGATCCCTTTAAAACTA
This sequence comes from Streptococcus intestinihominis, assembly GCF_046824975.1. Taxonomy (NCBI): domain Bacteria; kingdom Bacillati; phylum Bacillota; class Bacilli; order Lactobacillales; family Streptococcaceae; genus Streptococcus; species Streptococcus intestinihominis. The sequence goes on from NZ_JBKQBL010000005.1 coordinate 30,049, forward strand.
TAAATAGCATCGTAAAGGGGCAAAACGGCTCCACCCGGGTACCCAAAAATGGTATCAATCCCAAGATCCCGAAGCGTTTCTAGCACAAGCTCTGAACCTGTCTTTGCAGTTTCTAAGGTAATTTTCTCCATGTCTCTCCTTTCTGTTTCTTTGATTATCAAATGAGCATGCTACTATCATACCATTTTTGGAAAATATTTCAAGGAAAAATCACAAATTTTCTGAATTTTCTATCCAAATCCGAATAATGAGATTTCTCCTGAAAAAAGAACAATCCAATCAAAAAAGGAGTCTGGGACAAAAAGTTCTCAGTCACAAAAAAGCTAGAGATTCCCAATTGCAGAACCGTTGCTTTTTTTGGAGATAAGGGGCTTTTGTCCCAGCCTCTTTTTCAGTATCGTTACTAGCATTTTCATCACATACTACCGATAGCTACAATGATCAAGGCTAGGCTGTTGCCTAACATGTGAACAAGTAGGGGATAGTAGATATTCTCCTTTTCTTTCACATAAATGATAGAAAAGGCAAGGCCCCCACCTAGGTATCCGACTGCACCGACC
>NZ_JBKQBL010000005.1:30651-42784 GCF_046824975.1 Streptococcus intestinihominis
CACTCTGACAAAGACAAACTGTGCATATGGATTAAAGCAAAGGTAAGTGCGACTATAAAGAGACTCAGCCAAGTAGGCAGACTTTTTCTCAAATATCTCAATAGAATTTGACGGAATAAGAGTTCTTCCATCAAAGGTCCAATGATGCAGGCAAAAACCGCTATCAGTAGTGGTTGTTCTTGAAAGGTGCTTTGAAGATTCGACTGATTTAGACTTTGTCCGTCTAGTCCCAAAAACTGCCTTAATATTGACGATAGAGATTCAAAGAGAATGGTCATGAGGAAAAGAAAGAGCCAACCTTTTAAAACTCCCAAAAAGAATTCTCTTTTAGTTTTTCTAATCTCATTCCATTGTTGAATCAATCTATCTTTGAACAAGAGAGAGCCATATAGAGCTAATACTACATAGACTAGATATTTTAGATAATTCGCAATGGCAGATGGCATCACAGAAGCCAGCAATTTATCGCCACCAAACACAAAGAGAACTGTATAGAGAATCGCAAAAATCAGAATTCCCTTATTTTTGTTAGACATTATTTAAGACCTTTCCATTCACAATCATTTTCATGGTCATCAACCAGACCTGCAGCCTGCAGATAGGACAAGACAGCGACTGGTCCAGTAAACTTAAAGTCTCGTTTTTTGAGATCCTTAGATAATGTCTCAGACAAGGCTGTTTTCGCTGGTGCTTGACTGTAGTCCGGGATATCATTGACTATGGTTTTTCCATCAACAAAAGACCAAAGATAGGTGTCAAAAGAACCATATTCCTTCTGGATTTTTAGAAAGACCTGAGAGTTGGTGCGCGTCGCAAAAATTTTAGCGCGATGACGAATGATAGCTGGATTATCTAACAAAGATTCTAGTTCTTCATCTGTCATGTCTGCAACAGGTTGAATTTGGTAACCATGAAAAGCCTCACGAAAGGCTTGGCGTTTTATTGAGTACCGTTTCCCAAGAAAGACCAGCCTGATAAGTCTCCATGCAAAACAATTCAAAAAGCTCTTGGTCATCATGGAGAGGTTGTCCCCATTCCTCATCATGGTATGCTACATAGAGAGGGTTGTTCATTTTGACCTAGCTACTCTCAATTGTCTTTGGATTGTCGAGCAAGACGCAGTGGTTGACTGGGCTCTACTACGCTGATTCCATCAGCTTTTACAGCCCTACTCAACTGTGCGGAGGTGGGACGACGAAATCGAATTCTAACGAATTACCGATTTCTGTCCCACTCTCTTTTCTTCCTTATAGCCAGCCCCTTTCTTGGGCAATCTTTGCTGCCTCGGTCCGGTTCTCTGCATCCAACTTGGTCAGAATGGCTGACATATAATTGCGGATGGTCCCGTTAGAGAGAAATAACCGATCAGCAATTTCTTGGTTGGAAGCTCCTTTGGCGACTTCTTTTAGGACTGCTTGCTCCTGAGAACTTAGAGGATTGGGATGGGTCAAGATTCCCTCCATTAATTCAGGAGAATATTCTTTTTGGCCTGCCAAAACGGTATGCAGGGTCCCCATCAAGTCCGTGATGCGGCGTTCTTTTAGAACATAGGCATCGACTCCTGCCTTGAGGGCCCGCTCAAAGTAACCTGGCCGCTTAAAGGTGGTAACGATGACAACCTTGAGCTGGGGTTGTTGACTTTTGGCCCATTCCAACACTTCTAGCCCTGTTTTGATGGGCATTTCAATATCTAAAATAGCAATATCGACTGGATGGGTTTCGAGTAAGCGAATAGCTTCTTGCCCGTCTCCAGCCTGCAAGACTTCTTCTACATCCTCTTGCAAAAGCAAGAGCTGGCAGAGGGCATCGCGCAACATACTTTGGTCTTCAGCAACTAATAAGCGCATCTTATTTCCTTTCTTGATAGGGGATTCGTATTTCTATGCGGGTTGGCTTGTGACGACGACTAATCTCTAACTCTCCTCCCAATAAGGCAATCCGTTCGCGGATTGAGTGCAGATCCTTATCGGAAACTTTACTAAAGCCGATGCCATTGTCTTCTGCGATCATTTCTACACCTGTCTCGGTAGAGCGATAAGAGAGAAAGGCTTGCGTTGCTTTGGCATGTTTGATCATATTAGTGGCCAATTCCAGAGACACCATGGCTAGAGCAGACTCTAGGATCGGCGAGATGCTGGCTGTATCGAGCTCATTCTGAATTTCTACTTTGACTTGCGCCACTTCTAGCATTTGCTGGACAGTTTCTAGCTCTCTTGCCAGGGTTCGCTGCTTCAAGTTCTCCACAATCTCTCGGACTTGGTGCATGGACTCTTGACTGATGGCTTGAATCTCTTGCACCTGCTCCTGCGCCTTCTCAACTTGACCCAATGCTAAGAACTGATCAGCCAGGTCTGCCTTGACACTGAGCATGGCAAAGGTGTGGCCTAGACTATCATGCAGATCGCGGCCAATCCGATGGCGCTCGTTTTCTGCCAGCAAGAGATTGATTTGAGCGTTTTGCTTGGCATGGTCAGCTTTCAGCTCTTCCACCATCTGAATCCGGATCATGCCATAGGTCATGGCATGGGTAAAAAAGAAAATAATGATTAAAAATACCCATTCATACTCCATCGCACTCTGTTTGAAAAAGATGACCCCAAAAAGCAGGAATTGCGATAGAAAAACTGTCCAAAGATAGGGAGAGCGAAAATTGCGAATCTCAAAGTGATAGACCAATAGGTTGCTGATGAAGAAATAAAACCAAAAATAGTTGGCGTTAATAAAAAGAGTATTTCCTGCTACATAGGCTAGGAGGTATAGCCAACAAATCCAGGTCAGCTTTTTGTTTTCAGTAATCAAGACTCCTAGATAGGAAGCAATAAACAAGAGGGCTAAAAAGAAGTGCCAGTAGGGGACCTCCCCTAATAAAATAGAGATAAAGGGAAAGCCCATAAAGACTAGGCTAGCGTAAAACATATAATGGATACGCTTGAGTTTTTCAATCATGAACGAACCTCAGAATGACGACGATAAACAATGACAAGGGTAAACAAGACCAGGGTAAACAAGGTTAAATAGACACTAGCAAGAACATGAATCTGTCCCTTGTTTAAAAAAGTCTTAATCAGTTCCATCAATTGATAGGTTGGCAGGCATTTGCCAATAGCTTGCATCCATTCTGGAAAGAGACTAATCGGCATCCAAAGGCCACCCATGACAGCCAACCCCATGTAAAGGAGATTGCCCACAACAGACATCAATTGACTAGAAGGAAGCAAGGTCAAAACCAGACCGAGAGCCACAAACGCTAGGCTTCCTAGGATGAGAATAAAGGCCGACAAAATCCAATCTTGTAGGGACATATTCACATGGCGCACCACATGGCCAACAGTAAAGACAACTCCAATCGATAGAAGAAAATCGACAAAGAGACCCACAACCTTTATTAGATAATATTCTACCATAGATACCGGGGTATGGCGCAAGACCTTTTGCCAATTATTGAGTCGATCGGTTTCAAGAACTGTTGGAAAAGAAAAGATAGCCGTAGACATCATAGAAAATGCCGTCATAGAAAGGAGATAATCCCTCATAAAGTGAGCAGGTGCTCCTGGCGTTTCCTGGTACATCCCTGAAAAAAAGAGATAAAAGGCCGTGGGCATCCCAATTGATAACAAGTAATAAATGGCTTGGCGTCTAGTCAAATGCCACTCAACCACGCCGAGAGCTTTCATGCGTTTCATCTTCTCTACCTACTTCCTTTGTATTTTCAAAAATAGAATCCAATAAACTTCTATTGGTCACTTCGATCTCTTGGATCGAACATCCTTCTTCCTGCAATCGCCTCCACAAACGATTGGCATCGCCTGTCACAACCTGAAGGGCATCGGGTTTGACCGTCACTTGACCAACTCCGTCCATCCCTGCCACTAGAGCTTGGTATCGCAAAGGCAGGGTAAAATGTTTTTCTACCTCTTCACTTCTCATAGCTAGTGGCGTCGTATCTCGAAGCAAACGTCCCTGGTGCAAGACCAGGATCCGGTCAGCTGTATGCTCTACTTCCTCGATGTAATGGGAAGAATAGACTATAGTCACACCTTGGTCCTTTAAATGCCCGACGATCTCCCAAAAGCGTTGGCGAGTGGACGTATCCATGGCAGCCGTTGGCTCATCCAGAAACAGAAGACTGGGACGACCAATCAAGGTCAACACAAAGGATAAAAGACGCTTTTGCCCACCAGACAGCTTACTGGCTAATTGCTTCTTTTGTTCTGGAGTAAAACGCAATAAATCATCGATGTCATTGACCGTTAAAGGGTTGGGATAAATGGAGCGAAAGAAACTGATCAGTTCCTGCACGGTTAGCTTTTGCACGATGGCATTCTCTTGAGGGAGATAAGAGACACTATCCTTTAACTGAGGATGACCAGGAGCTTTTCCTTCTATTTTAATGATTCCAGAAGTTACCTTCCTATCTCCTAGGAGGCAATCCATCAAGGTTGTTTTCCCAGCTCCGTTTGGTCCAATCAAAGCCAGGCAGTCCCCTCTCTCAACTGTGAAAGAAAGATCTTCTAGGATCACCTTCCCTCTGATACTTTTGTTCAAGTTCTCTACTCTAATGACACTCATAAGACTCTCCTTTCAACCAGGTTTGGCCAGCTGGAATGATGACATAGACGACCAAGGTCACTCCCCAAACCGTTTGGAAAAACCAGCTAGGAAAATGGGCAGAAAACCAGCCCGTCATTATCTCAGTTGCCCAAAGGAGCAAACACAAAACAGCTACCAATCCAATTTCAAGTTTCTTTTTCATTGCTCCATCTCCTTTTTAACAGCCTTGATCATCTTCAATCCTTCTTGGACCGCCCAGCTCATGATGCCAATCCCAGCAAATAATTCCCAAGGGAAATGGTAATAGAGACTATCATCCTTTGAAAAGATCAAATAGACGACCATCCCAACCACTGTTAACGTAAACACTTTATAGAACCATTGTTTCATTTTTCCTTACCTCTTACTTTCTGACTATATTATAGCGAAAGGAATAACAGGCCACTAGATGATTTTGTCACTGGCTCACATGACAAATGTCATGGGAAATAAAAAAAGGCCGGACAAGAGTCCGAGCCTATGGTGCTGGGGTTTCTTCTTTGAAACCATGGAGTTTTAATCCTGTGAAAACGGTCGATGCCTTGATGTCTTTCAGGTCACCGATACCAAGATTTTTAAAGTAAGATAGATCTTTAACCTTGTCCCAATCAATGGTTTCCATATCAACAGAGACTGTTGAGGCTAATTTTTTCTCTGGAGTGACCTTATATTCGATACTGAAGCCAGCTGTGTCTTTCAGAGCCTTGTATTCTGAATCTGACTGCAAACCTTCATTGATAATTTTTGTCATCTCTTCAGGACTTAGATTAGCTGAGTTAGTGGCAATTTTTTCTGGTAGGGCCGATAAAACATCTAACTTTAATTTCTGAACCTTATCACCTTTTGTCGTGATGGTGTAGCGATGTTGATTGCCATTGATTTCTGCAGTGAGAACCTTGGTTTCTTCCTTTGCCTCACTAGTAACAGTTTCACTTTTTTCTATCGAAGTAGTGGTTGAGCTTTTTGATGTTTCTGTGGACTGAGACTTAGTAGCACACCCCGTCATCACAAAAAGCAAAGCTCCTAAAAAGCAGATTACCTTTTTCATTTGCTTTTTCTCCTATTTCTATTTTTCTAAAGTATAACATATCAAACAAAAATTGTCTAAAAACACCTATCTAATCGCTTTCATAAAGCTTTTTTTATCAAAAAAAGGGCCAAAAAATCATTTTTTGGCTCTTTTTCCTGCTATTTTTGAAATTTTTTGATTATTCAACGCTAAACAAATATGGGTAAACTGGTTGATTTCCTTGATGAATTTCGACTTCGACGTCCTCATATTTGGCCATCAAGTTTTGAGCCAAGTCATTGGCTACTTCTTCTTTACCATCTTCACCGATATAAATCGTGACAATTTCACTATCTTCGTCCAACATCTTGTCAAAGGTTGCTGTCAAGGTTTCCATCATATCTGGATTGGAAACGACGATCTTACCATCAACCATTCCAAGATTGTCGTTTTCATGGATTTCAAGACCATCAATAGTGGTATCACGAACAGCTGTCGTCACACTACCAGACACAACATCTTCCAATGAAGCGCTCATGCGTTCGTAGTTTTCTTCGATCGACTTGCTCTCATCAAAAGCAAGAAGACTGGTCAAGCCTTGAGGGATAGTCTTTGTCTCAACAACTGCTGCTGGTTGCTCAATGACTTCTGCTGCAGATTGAGCCGCCATCAAGATGTTCTTGTTGTTTGGCAAGATAATGATGTTGCGCGCATTCAACTCTTCAACAGCTTTGACAAAGTCTTCTGTTGATGGGTTCATGGTTTGACCGCCAGAGATAATGTAATCCACTCCTTGCGCTTTGAAGATATCCGCTAATCCGTCCCCCGCAACGACTGCAATGATGGCATATTCTTTTGCTTCAGCTGGTTTCGCTTGACGTTCTTCTTTTTCAACTTGTGCTTCGTGCTGGTTGCGCATGTTGTCCACTTTTACTTTGACCAAGCTACCATATTTCAATCCTTCTTGCATAACAAGACCTGGATCTTCTGTATGGACGTGAACTTTGACGATTTCATCATCGTTGACGACTAATAGAGAATCCCCAAGATTGTTCAAATAGTTACGGAATTCGTCGTAGTCAAAGTCTTTGACATAGGTTGGACCTTGTTTCAAAGCGACCATAATCTCTGTACAGTAACCAAAGGTGATATCTTCGGTTGCCACATGACCTGCTACGGACTTGTGGTGCTCTGCGTTGATCATTTCTGACATGGTTGCCGGAGTCGCCACAAATTCTTCAGAAGCGATGAATTCTCCTGTCAAAGCTGATAGGAATCCTTCATAGATGAAGACCAAACCTTGACCACCAGAGTCCACCACACCGACTTCCTTCAATACTGGAAGCATATCTGGTGTCTTGGCAAGAGCTGTTTTAGCTCCTTCAAGGGTTGCACGCATGACTTCTACTGCATCATTGGTTGATTCTGCTTTTTTCTTAGCACCGATGGCAGCACCGCGAGAAACGGTCAAGATGGTTCCTTCTACAGGCTTCATAACCGCTTTATAGGCTACTTCAACTCCTGCTTGGAAGGCTGCCGCAAGAGCTGCCCCATCCAATTCATCCTTGTCTTTGACGCTTTGAGAAAATCCGCGGAACAACTGAGAAGTAATCACTCCTGAGTTTCCACGCGCTCCCATCAAAAGCCCCTTCGCAAAGATATTTGCTGCTTCACCAACAGTTGAAGCAGAGCGATCGGCTACTTCTTTTGCACCATTTTCAATGGTCATTCCCATATTGGTTCCAGTATCACCGTCTGGTACAGGAAAAACGTTCAATGAATTGACATACTCGGCTTGTTTATTTAAGCGAGTAGCCCCTGCTTGGACCATTTCTTGAAATAAACTAGTTGTAATTTTAGACACGATTATTCTCCCACAATTTTAATGTTTTGGATATAGACGTTGACTGTATCCGTTGTGATTCCAAGTTGATTTTCTAAACTGAATTTGACACGCTCTTGAATATTTTTTGAGACTTCGCTAATCTTTGTACCATAGCTCAAAACAGTGTAAACATCAACCGCAATACTTCCTGCTTCCGCTGTTTTCACAACGACACCCTTAGAGTAGTTTTCCTTACCTAAGAGAGCTTGGAAATTATCTTTAATCGCGTTTTTGCTAGCCATTCCAACCACTCCAAAAATTTCAGTGGCTGCACCGCCTACAACAGTTGCGATGACATCATCGGTCAATTCAATTTGACCATCTTTTGTATTGATTTTTACTGTCATAATTTCTACCTCAAAAGTATTTTATATTCTATTTTACCATAAAAGAGGGCGCGTGTAAAAGGGATACACCTTTCTCCTATCGGTTGATACAAATGTCCAAAAAGAGAAAAAATGAAGAAAAAAGAAAAGGGAGTGGGAAAGAACTTCGTAAAATAAAAAAAGTTGAAAAGGTTCCCCAAACCTTTTCAATTTTCCCACCCCCGCGCAGTTGATTAGGAAGTACGAATGTTTCAAACATGAGTAGTTCCAATCAACCACTGCGTCATGCTACTATTCCTATCAAAAGCGAAGGCTGGACACTTTATGCCCAGCCTTCTTTCTTTATTAAACGCGTTCTACTTTACCAGATTTCAATGCACGAGCTGAAGCCCAAACTTTTTTAGGTTTACCATCGATAAGGACAGTTACTTTTTGAAGGTTTGGTTTTACGGCACGTTTGGTTTGGTTCATCGCGTGTGAACGGTTGTTTCCTGATACAGTCTTACGACCAGTAAAATAACATACTTTAGCCATTCTGTTTTGCCTCCTATTAGATCTAATATTACGGATGTGCTAGCACCACATACCGTACTATATTACCAAAAAAACTTTCTCTTGGCAAGACCTTTGAATAAGTTTTTCTTAGATCGGCTTATGAAAAGTTATTCTCACCTACATAGATGATTTCTAGATTCCCCAGTGAGACCTCTCCGACGATGTAAAAGTCTTTGCTGGTTAAATTGCTAGGATTTTCCTGGTGTTGGATGGCTGACAGAGAACTTTCTACATTGACATGAACCCGCCAGTCGCTCGGGACATAGAGACTCAAACTTCCAAGGGAAACATCCACCGCAAACTGAGCTGAGGGTCCTTCGATCCGGCAATTGTCAAAATAGATAGAAGCTTCTCCTAAGCTCACATCCGCACTCCCACCCGTAAAATTCTGATCATTCAAATACTTGGTCACTGTAGAGAAGGAAACATCGATGTCATTGCCAGCAGTTTGGGAAGATGTTCCTGCTGAGTATGAGTTCCAAGTAGCTTTTGCTTTTTTGGAAGGCTTGAAGAGAATATTGAGACCGATCACCGCTAAAATAGAAGAAAAGATGACCACCGAATTGGATACTGGAATAAAATGGTATTGGCCGTTAAGGGAGAAGAGGGCCAAAATCCCATATAGGAAGCCCCAACCAAAGTGGCGCTTCAAGAAACTAGAGAGGGAGAGGACTGCGAGCAAGACAACCCAAGCCAGCGTCCAAATACTGATCTCCCATTTTACAAAATAGCCTTGTAAGAGCACCAAGGCTGCTAGGAGGATTAAGAAAATCCCAATTAATTTTTTTTTCATTTTGTTACCTCATTTCCTTTAACCGTTCTTTTAAGAGTTGATAATAGTGTCGGGACACGTGTACCTGCTTATGGGTTTGATAAAAGTTTACTGTACTGGTTCCTGAAAAAGATTTTTCGATAGCATAAATCTGCTTGGTATTAACGATGGTCGACTTGGAGATGCGACAGAAAGCAATCGGCAAGATTTCTTCCAATTCGTAGAGTTTTTGACGGACCTCATATGCCTCTTCTCTGGTATGCCCATAGATCTTTTCACCATCTGTTTCAAAGAAGAGAATTTCTGACACATCTACAAAGTACTCGCTTCGATCCTTGTAAAAGGTCAAGGGCGTCATTTTTTGCTCCAAGATCAACTGTTGTAAGCGGGCGACATCCTCCGTCAATCGAGGAGCCCGAATGATCATTTCTGGCTCATCCATCTCAGGATCTAATTCGATGCGAACTTTCATAGGACTCCTTTCTTAACCTTTGTTAGTAACATTATAACAGCTGTTCAAAATCTTACAAGACCTTTTCGGTAAGTGGTTCTTTTCAGCCCCTAAGTGGTACTTTCAGACAGCTAAAAAGGACTCGGTCTGAAGAAATCTCTTCATACCAAGCCCCTGAAGCGAATAGAATTGGAAGCATTATTTTTCTTTTGGTGCGTCTGGAAAGAGAAAACCGAGACCAAGACAAGCCAAGACACCCGCAGTAATCACGACCCCATTTGAAATCGGAAGAAGGTCATAGATGGCATTGGCAATGATAAAACCAATGATGGCACAAATCAAGCTGGACTTGTAGTCTTTCTTGAGTGCATTTTCAAGCGTAAAGAAAGCAAACAAGACAACTGGAACCAAGGGCCAAAGATTGGCATCTATTTTCGGATAACCAACCATACTAAAGGTGATGACGGCAATAGCTGCAAGGATAAATCCAAAACCAATTAATTTTTTCATGATACTACCTCTTTTTATAATGTTATCAGAAGACTAGCTTCTTTTGATAAACCTACTATAACAAACAGAGGCAAGGGTGACAAGGAAATTTGGATAAGCGGTCAAATTATCGGACTATCTGGTTACATGAACATGAATAGGCCAGATGAACTATCCATATTTAGGGGATGGTTCCCCTCCTTCATGAAACCATTCCAGTCCATGACGATTGAGAAAAGCAAAGATGAGTTTGAAAACTTTTAGAATCATTTGGTACAAATTTTGATACAAAAAGTAATACGACATCAAAAAAAGCCCGTCACAAGGGGCTTTGTCTTGTATCATTTGATGCCGAATGCAGGGATCGAACCTGTGACCTACGCGTTACGAGTGCGTTGCTCTACCAACTGAGCTAATTCGGCGATTACCTTCTCAGTATAGCACTCTGATAGCGGATGTCAAGCACTTTTAGTTGATCTTTTTAATCAAAATCTGACAAGGATTTTTAAGATCCCATAGTTGAGGAAAAATCTCTAATTTTTTAAAACCTCAGCGACAACTGCCATTTTTTGCTCTTCATCCTTAACTTCTTTAATAACAAGCATCATAAGTTCCTTTCTTGATTTTAGTCTTACTTTAGCTCTTACGAACCTGCACTTTCGTATGCATCTAATCCCCTATCCCAGAGTTTCAGAGAGATGCAAAAGAAGATAATAGAAATCAAAAGCAAACCACCAATATTAAAGAGTCCATCCTTGCCCTGCAAGAAATAGCTGGCAGGATAGTAGGCCGTAAAGGCGAAAGGTACAATAAAGCTAATTAACCAACGAAGGAGCGAATTGTAAATGGAAATCGGGTACTTGGCAAAATCATTAAACATATAGAAAATGTAAATCATGGCACCTGACTGCTTGGTCCAAAAAGCGATACTGGCTGTTGCAATTTTCAAGGAAGTATAAATCAAGGTCGCAAAAGGAATACAAACTAGAAAAATCAGGAATTTTGGAAGAGTCCAAGCAATGCTAGTCGCCGTTGTCGCTAGTAAAATTCCACCGACCAAAAGTTCACCCAAGGCATCAATCTGAAAGGTCTCAACGAGGATGTGAAAGAGAGGATTGATAGGACGAGTCAGATACTTGTCAAACTCCCCTTTTCGAACTAAGCGTTGACCTAGTGCCCAGAGATTGTCAAAAAAGAGGTGATCTAATCCCTTTGGAATTAAGGAAAATCCATAGATAAAGGCAATCTCTTGAAAGGTCCAACCTTCTAGCGAGGGGATGTGTTGAAAGAGTACATTGAGAAACAAGAGGTTTAGGCCTTGAGTCAGAAAGACTCCCAACACACCAACCACAAAATCAACTTTGTATTCCATGATTTGCTTGATGTATTGTCTAATAAAAATCAGATGCATGCGTTGATATTTTTTCATACTAACCTCCCTGAATGGTGATAAATGACTGGACTCGTTTCCAAATCAACTGAGACAAGCCCACCATCACTATAAGCCAGAAAAGCTGAAGCAAAAGTGCTTGAAGAATCTGACTGGCATCGTATTTCCCAACAATGATCATAACCGGAGTGTAAATCAAGGATGAAAATGGCAAGAAGGAGAGAATATCTGAAACCACCTTTGGAAAAAACGTCAAGGGAATCAAACTGCCAGACATAAAGGCCACTATGGAAGTCTTGAGTAGATTGGAACCCCATAAATTTTTAAACACAAAGGCTGAAAAACCAAAACAGATATTAAAGAAAAAGTTAATCAGATAAGCCAGAGTCAAGCTAAAGAGATAAAGGACAGTTAATCCCAGCACTTCTACAATCCCTTGACCAGATAAGATTTTCATCAAAACAATGACACTTAAAAATGGCAGTCCAACAGAGATAAAAATCAACCACTTGGAACCAAGCTCGGTGAAAAGATAAGAGGTCGAAAAATGGACTGGTCTCAGCAAGCGCATGATAATAGAGCCATCTTTTACCTCATCACCAATCGTAAAGGAGCTATCAGACCTGGTCAAAAGATTGGTCACAAAACTCATGATGATGTAGAGGG
>NZ_JBKQBL010000005.1:42826-61738 GCF_046824975.1 Streptococcus intestinihominis
TGATATCCGCCATACTGAAGCCCTGAATCAAAGGCTCCTGGGAGGAGTCAAAGACAGCCTTCCAGAGATAGAAAGCGACAAAAGCCCCCATGACATCACCAATCCGATAGAGAATAAAGTTAACTCGATAGCTAATCAACTCCTGAATCCCTGCATTGATAAAGGGTTTATAACGTCTCCACAATTTGACCATCTTAGAGCTCCTTTCGATAGAAGCGACGGATAATATCTTCAATATCTGTATCTACCATCTTCAAATCACGAACTTCAAAATCAGATAAGGTTTGCTTGATAATATTAGCCGACTGGTAGTGGGAACTATCGAATTCAATATTGAGAGTATTTCCTTGTCTATCAATGGACATATCAGGCAAGCCCTCATAATGAGAGACTAGATGATTTTGACCTGGCGTCAGGTCAAAGGAGAGAGTCTTCATCTTTCCAAAGGTCTCCTTGAGCTGGCTAACCGTTCCATCAAAAATCTCTTGCCCCTTATCAATCATAAAAATCCGATCACAGAGTTGCTCAATATCACTCAAATCATGAGTAGTCAAGAGAATAGTTGTCTCTTCCTCCTGATTAATCTGAGTAATGGCCCGACGAATGTTGTCCTTGACCGACACATCCAAACCAATAGTCGGCTCATCTAAAAAGAGAACTTTGGGATTGTGAAGCAAGGAAGCCGCAATATCCGCCCGCATCCGTTGACCTAGTGAAAGAGTCCGCACAGGATCCTTGATAAATTCCTTCAAATCCAAAACTTCATTCAAAAAGTCCATGCGCTTATGGAAAAGCGAGTCCGGTACATCATAGATCTCTTTCAAGACCGTGTAGGTCTCTTGCAGAGCCAAATCCCACCATAGCTGGGTGCGTTGTCCGAAAACGACTCCAATGTCCTTGACATAATCTTGGCGATTATCCTGGGGAATCTTGCCGTTAATCCGACAAAAGCCAGATGTGGGCTTCAAAATTCCTGTCAGCATTTTGATGGTGGTTGACTTCCCAGCACCATTTGCCCCGATAAATCCTAAAATCTGCCCTTTTGGAACTTCAAAAGTTAAATCCTTGACCGCTTCAAATGTCTGCTTTTCAGGATGAATAAAGGAGCGCAAGGCTCCCTTTAACCCCGGCTCCTTAACTGTCTTCACAAAATTTTTCTGAAGATGTTGCACTTCTATCATTGCCATATCTATCTCCCTATCGTAAGAAGCAACATTGTATTTTTGACTACAAATATTCTAAATCCTTACTTTCTACACTTTCTCAATATTATTACAGAAGGCTTTATACCAACCTATTATAATCTAATAAAAAAAGGAATGCAAGCGTTTGCTTATTGATTATGAAATTAGAAATTTCTCTCTTAAAATGAAACTTTTAATCAAAAATTCTGTTAAATAGTTTCCTTAAGACACCAAAAAACCTGCCCTTAGGGGCAGGCTTATTGTTAAGAAAAAGAATTTTTTTAATCGAGAAAATTAACGATTCTACTGTTAATCCTTCAGCATTTAATTATTATCATCAGTCTCAATGGATTTTTAAGCCCTCAATTATTCTCTAAAAATTTTTTAATACGAGAAACAATAGCATCGCTTTGATAATGATAGAGGTCGTGAGGCGCATCCATATAGTCGACTTGAACGTTAGACTGGTCGCTTGCAAATCTCTCTGCATAACGTTGCCACTCTGATTGGCTAAAGGTCGTGCCTTCACCGTTAGAAACCAGGAGTAAGGCTGGAATTTTCGGATTAATGCTAGATGGAACTTTCTTGGCATTTTCCTTTGCCAAACGGGATTCATGAAGCATGGCTTGTGACATCAACTGCTTATATGCTAGTAATTTATATTGTTGTCGTTCAGTTTCAGTCAGAGTTGGATTTTTTATATAAAAGGACTCAGGGAAATAGCGTAATAAGCCAATCTTACTGCTCCAATAAGCCACAGTAAGCAAGGCCTGATTATCCTTTAAATTTTCATAACTCGCTGGCAAAGCCCAATCCAGGCCAATCAAAGCCTTCACTTCATTCGGATATTTCTCTTGCCAAGCAAGACTCTCTAAACTAGCCATAGAATGCGAAATAATCACATAAGGACCTGAAACATGAGCTTGCGATAAGGCTTGACGGGTCTCATCAAGGACCTCCATTACATCTCTTGATTGATCACTATCTTCGCTAAAACCATATCCCGCTCGCTCTACCACGACCACCTTGTATTTTTTGGATAGGGGATCCGATAGATTCTTAAAGTCTAGGATAGGGGAGGCGATGCCAGCACCTGAAAGTAACACGATTGTTTCAGGCCCTTCTCCAGTAATCGAGACATTCATTTGATGGCCATTGACCGTAACCTGTTTACCTATGGGTGTGAGTAGCTTCCTTTCTTTTTGCAAACTGACTTGGTGAAACATAAATGTAGCACCTAAAAAGAGGATAAGAAAGCCACAAAGGATCCAACTCCACTGTTTAAATTTTTTCATAGCGTTATTGTACAAGTTTTAGAGTATTTTAGCAATACGACTTAGAAATCTTTGTTGCAATTATAAAAGAGATAAATAATCACCTCCAATACCAACAAAAAAGGCTTATCCTTACGGATAAACCTTCTTATATGGTTTATTTCTTTATTCAATCACTTGGCTTTCTGCTACTTTCTTGTACCAATGTGCAGATTTCTTAGGATAACGTTCTTGCGTTTCAAAGTCTACATAGAAGAGACCATAGCGTTTTTCGTAACCATTTGACCAAGAGAAGACATCCATGAGGGACCAGATGAAGTAACCTTTGACGTTTGCCCCATCTGCAATCGCATCAGACAAGACCTCCAAGTGTTGCTTCACATAATCAATTCGGCCATCATCGTAAACAGTGTTGTCCACAAATTCATCTTTGTATCCAAGTCCGTTTTCAGTGATGTAGATCTTCTTGTAGTTTGGATAATCTTTCTTGACACGCATGATTTGGTCATACAAGCCTTGCGGATAGATGATCCAATCCCAGTCAGTGCGAGGTACATAGTCAGGAGCTACACGACGACCAACACCTTTAATTTGGTACTTAGAGCTTCCTTTTTCCCCTTTACCATTGTGGATGATTTCAGTTTCACCATCAAATGCTTCCATCCAATCACTCATGTAGTAGTTGATTCCAAGGAAGTCGTTCAAGTCTTTTGCTGCTTCAAGCACTACAAAGTCTTCGTCTCGAAGATCCAACTCACCACCATTAACTGAAAGAATGTGGTTTACACCTTCCATGGTTTTATCGGAATAGTGTCCAAGGTAGGTTGCATCTAGAATAAACTTGTTATGGATGATATCTTCCAATTCAGCCGCCCGAACGTCTGCTGGATTTTCTGGATCCAAAGGATACTTAGTTGGAAGAGCGTGCACAACTCCAATTTCACCTTCATACCCTTTGTCTTTATACAATTTCACAGCTCGAGCATGCGAAACCATCATATTGTGGTGTGATTGGAAAACTTTGGCAAGGTCATACTGAATCCCTGGAGGGAATTTTCCTACTAAGTATTGACCATCACCGATTGGGCCAATTTCATTAAAGGTTGTCCAATAGTTGACTTCTGGGAATTCTTCAAAACAGAAGGCTGCATAATCTACGAAGTGTTCGATATTTTCACGATTCAAGAAGTCTCCGTTTGAGTGAAGCGCTTCAGGTGTATCAAAGTGGTGAAGAGTTACAAATGGTTCTACATGACGTTTATGACATTCCGCAAATAGATTGTGGTAGAATTCAACCCCTTTCTGATTTACTTCACCATAGCCAGTTGGGAAAATACGTGACCAAGCAATAGAAATACGAATTCCGTTTACGCCATATTCTTCAGCCAACTGTAAGTCTACTGGATATTTATGGTAGAAATCGCTTGCTGGTTCTGCTGTATACCAATAGTTATCAGCTAAGTATTTGTCCCAAGCAACTGGTCCTTTTCCGTCAGTATGGGTAGCTCCTTCTGCTTGATAGGCAGCCGTTGCCCCACCAAAAATAAAATCTTTAGGAAGTGTTTTTGTCATTTTTTTACCTATTTCTTGATTGGATATAATGAAAAGTGAGGGGAGAGGAGTTAGTGAGCCATCCATCTCCATCTCACTTATTCGTTCTTATTCTTCAAATTGAGCTTGAACAAAGGCTAGAGCACCTTGTCCATCGCGTGTCAATTTAATGTACTGAGCACCTTCTGTCTTCGCCAATTTGATGCCTAGTTTATCTGTTTCAGCCTTCATATCTTCGAAGTTGGAAGCAACCTGAGGCGCCAAGATAACAAGGTCAAATTCTGGCAACATTTCACGGTGAGCACCGTAGCCACCGGCTGCCGCTTTAACTGGAACTTTATACTCTTCTGCGGCTTTATTCAAAGCATTGGCAAGAAGACCACTTGTTCCTCCACCCGCACAAAGAACGAGGACGTTTGTTTCTTCAGTAATGGTATTTTCAGCTGGTGCATCTTCAACACCTGCTTTTTCAAGAATAGCGTCTGCTTTAGCAGTGTTAAAGTTTGCAGCGACTTTTTCTTTCAAATCATCATTTGCTTTACCAGAGCGCTCTTCTTCAAGAATTTGCTCATCGTAAACCTTCACAAATGGGTAGTAAATAACCACGTCTACTACTACTAGAAGAGCTGCAAGGATGAAGGAGAGAACTTGGAAGTTTGTACCAAGGACAATCCCCAAAGGTCCAGGAGTAACCCATGGAAGGTTAGCCGTGAAGGAGTTCATTCCCAAGGTATCAACAAAGAATTTGAAGATCCAAACGTTGGCAATTGGTGCAAAAATGAATGGAATAAAGAAGATCGGATTCAATACGATAGGTGCACCAAACAAGATTGGTTCGTTTACACCGAAGAATGTAGGAACAACAGAAGCACGTCCGATTGCACGGTTCCGTTCTGATTTACACAACCACATGAATAGGAAGGGAACAATCAAGGTTGCTCCAGTTCCACCCATGGTAACGATAAACATTTGAGTACCAGAAGTAATAACCTTATCTGCATGTTGACCAGCTTGAGACAGAGCCAAGTTGGCATCGATATTTGCGTAAGTGATCGCTGCAATCGCAGGCTCTACGATAGAAGGGCCGTGGATTCCCACAAACCAGAAGAAAGCATACGCACCAAAAATAAGCGTGATTCCAAGATAGCCATCTGCTGCTGAGAAGAGAGGTGCAAGGAGAGTACCAATAGATTCAGCTACTGTTACACCCAGACTTCCCTTCACAATCAATTCAAGTCCATAAAGGAGAACAACAGATACAGTGAATGGGATCAAGTCTTTAAATACTTGAGAGATATTTGGTGGAACTTCGTCTGGCATGCGAATAGTCACATTATTTTTCACGCAGACCTTATAAACATTAACAGTGACAAAGGCTGCGATAAAGGCTGTCAAAAGACCTTTTGTTCCCATGAAAGCAGTCAGAAAACCACCTTCCTTAGCAGGTTCAGCTGCCATTAGAAGGAAACCAACCATAGATGCCAACATGGTTGACAAGAAGTTGATCTGGTTTGTTGCAGGTAAATCACGGTTGACAGAATCTGTCAAAGCTTTGGCTGTGGTTCCACCTACGAAGAAAGCCAGAATTCCCATCGAATAGCTATAAGGTGTCATCAAGAAATTCTCAATTTCTTTTGACCAATGGAAGCCCCACGCATTTGGAACATAGGCAATCAAGATAAAGATAGATGAGAATAAGATGACTGGCATCCCTGCGATAAACCCATCACGGATGGCACGCAAATATTTATTGCGAGAAATCTTCTCGAAGAAAGGTTTTCCTTTCTCAATCAATTCAATTAATTTATGCATTATTTTGCTCCTCTTTTGTATAGTTCAATGAGATGATGAATCACATCTTTTAATAGGATTGTTGTCATTAAGTGGTCCTGCCCATGCATCATGGTAATGCTGTAGGGGAGGTCTTCTCCTGCTGCTTCTTGCGCTAGCATAGTTGTTTGAGATTTGTGAGCCTCTGCGATACAGCTTCCTGCTTCTTCTACCAAGCTTTCAGCCTGAGCGAATTCACCCTTTTCAGCCGCCTTAAGGGCTTCCAAGAGTTTAGAGCGAGCATCCCCTGCATACGCAACGATTTCGAAACCTAGTAATGTCATTTCTTCTTTGGTCATGACCAATTCCTCCAATTTGAATTTCTTAATATTTAAAAGTTGTTACAATAAGCGTTGAATGTGTAAGACCAGATAGACCCGTTCACTCTTGTACAAGTCAACCCCGGTCTCCCTAGAAATTACATCATAAATCTTGGAACCAATCTCAAAAGCTAATGGATAAGAACTTTTGATATGTTCCTCCATATCTAAAAGCGATTGATTATCATCGCGATTGCGATCTAGGTAATCCAAGAAGTAGTTGAGATGAATCATGAAGCGATCATAAAAATTGTTGTTGGCTTCAGTCCGTTTGATTGAATAACTATTCAGAACCTCTTCCACGCCTTTTAAGATTTCTTTGCGTTGGTCCATGGAATCTACGACTTCTACTTCATTTTCACCTTCTGCGTTGATGAAGTGATAGGCGATACGAGTGACCTCATCTTCGGGGAAGCTAGTCGTGAGCTTATCACGATAAATATCAACTGCCTCTTTAGCAATCTCAAAAGCCACTGGATAGTTTTCTGAGATATCCAAAAGATTACTTTCCTTATACCTGCCTTGAGTCACTGCCTGGTAAGAGCAAAACATGTGGTCGGTCAAGGTCACATAGATATATTCTTGAACAGGGTAGTGATACTTTTTGCTCAAGTAATCAATCATCTCGTAGGTCACTGTGATGAAGTCTAAAGGAACGTCTTTTAGCAGGGTCATAAAGTTCTCTCTGGATTCCTCTGTTTTCATCCGAAAGAGTTTTTCTACCTTTTCTTTTGGAACTAGGTCACCCTTCTTTTTCCCAAAAACAATTCCTTTTCCAATGACAATCAGTTCTTCCCCTTTGTCATTTCTCACCAGAGCAACATTGTGATTGAGTGGATTTAAAATCCGATACATGGTACTCTCCTTACTAGTTTATTCAAGGTTTGAGGTATAAAAAATGATCACAAATGAGATTAGAGAGAGTCTTCCCTAATTCATCTGTGATCATGCGTAATCTAACTTACTAACACTCACCTTGTATTCACTTATGGATTAAGTATAGCACACACTTTTGTTTTTGTAAACCCTTTCTTAACAACTTTTTAACTTTTTTGTTTTTTCCTAACAAATAGCTGTTTATAGCTGTCTTCTCTGGGCTCTTCAAGGAAATTCGAACGCCCGTCGTTAAAGGAATGGTCTACACTGTTAAATACGCTCTTTCCAAGAAGTTGCGACTTGGTCTAAGACTTGGTTGAGCTCTTCAATGTTGCGACGACCTTCTGTACGGAGCCATTCACGAGCTGCCTCTTCCCCATTCTTGATGTAGGCTTCTACAGATCCAGCCCAAGTTGCACGACCACAAAGGACCCCGTTGAAGTTCGCTCCTGCTTCATGGGCAAAAACAAGGGTTTCTTGGAAGAGTTTTGCAGAGACACCGGCACTCAAGTAGATGTATGGAAGGTTGGTTGCTGCTTCTTGTTCTTTAAAGAAGGCGGCAGCTTCTTCACGGCTATGAACAATTTCTCCATCGCCAAAACCTTCAACGTATTTGACGTTAACTGGCACTTCTACTTTCAAAACATCGATGTTGAAGCGTGGGTCTGAGAAGACTTTCATAGCTTCGATAACCTTGCGAGGTTTTACTTTCGCATATTCTACAGAACCGGCATCCGCAATAGTTTCATCATAGGCCAAGATTTCAAGGAAGAATGGAATTTCTTCTGCTGCACATTCTGAACCGATGCGTTCAATGTAGGCTTGTTTTTCTTGGTTAAGTTCATCTGCACTATCCACATCATAATAGAGCAAGAATTTCACTGCATCTGCACCCTGTTCTTTGATGCGTTTAGCTGACCAAAGGGTGAGGCAGTCTGGCAGACGTTTAGTGCTAGAAGTGTCGTAGCCGGTTTTTTCATAAGCCAACAAGAGACCTGCTTCTGCATCCAAGACCTTGGTTGCTGGAAGTCCATACTCAGGGTCCAAGAGCATAGAAGATGCGAATGGCGTCAATTCTTCAGCCACCAAGACCTTCAATTCTTCCATTTGAGCCACTGTTGGTTCTGTGTCTTGGTACTGAGCCATGAGGCGTTTCAAGGCACCACGTTGGTCAAAGGCTAAGGCTGAGATCACACCCTCTTTGGTGCTCAATTTTTCTAAATAGTTGCGTTTTTGTTCTGTTAATACCATCTTATACCTCTTTTACATTTATCTGTTGATACAAATCATCATAGCGATGAATATTGATATGGCCTGTCGTTGCTTCTTGAGCATTCAACATGCCAAGGACATTGGCTTTGGTTAAAAGTGCTTGGTCGTCTTCCTGATGATAGAGAGCTGAGGCAATCCCAGCAACTGTCGAATCACCAGATCCCACTGGATTAACCACTTCAATTTTTGGAATATCCACTTTATAGAAGACATCACCATGTTTGGCAAAGGCACCGTCAGCTCCTAGGGAGACGATGACCCATTCGATTCCTTTAAATAAGTCAGATTGAAGGACCTCTTTTAATTGATCTAAATCCGTAGTCACTTCGTAGCCTAAGAGTTGAGACAACTCTTCATTATTGGGTTTAATCACTGTTGGTTGAACGGGAGCTACTAGTGCTTTTTCTAGGGAAGCGCCTGAGCAGTCCAGAACGACTGGTTTTCCTGCCTTCTTAGCGCGCTCGACCAATTGAGAATAATAATCAAGTGGCAAGCTAGCTGGTAAACTACCTGAGATAGCAACGACTGCTACATCTGGAAGCAAGGTTTCATAGTGATCAAGAAAGGCTTGCCCTTCTTCTTCAGAAACAGACGGACCTTTTTCCAGGATTTCAGTTTGTTGTCCTTCGTGAAGGATCGCAATACAATTCCGGGTCTCCCCTTGAATTTCAAAGAATTCTTTGCCGATTTCCTGATCCAGGTGGTCCAAGATAAATTGGCCTGTTGAACCACCAATCAGACCAGTTGCCGAGACAGGATCTCCAATCTCTGCAAGGACCCGTGTGACATTGAGACCCTTCCCTCCTGCGGTTTTGCTTACCTTGTCAACTCGATTGACCGTATCCAAGTGTAAGGTTTCTAACGGATAGGAAATGTCGATTGAAGGGTTCATGGTTACCGTTAAAATCATAGACTCACCTCTTAGTCGTGGTATTCACCACGATCCCATTTTTCAAGGAATTCTGTAAAGAAGTCTGCATCCTCTTGGTGATCATTATGGGTTTCCAAATGTTGAATCTTGGCAATCAATTTCTTGTTTTCTTCACTTGGTTTGTATTCCGCATGGATGAAGGCTTCAATGATATCACACATGAGCAACTCACCAGTTACTTTCCCACCAAAACCAATCACATTGGCATTCAACTCTTCTTTCGCATAAAGAGCCGTTGTCATATCGCGAACCAAGGCTGAACGAATTCCAGGAACCTTGTTAACAGCATTGTTAATTCCAACACCAGTACCACAGATACATACTCCAAGATCAGCTTGACCACTAGCGACTGCTTCTCCGACTTTTTTCCCAAAAATTGGGTAATGGGTACGCGCGTGGTCATAGGTTCCGAAGTCAAGGACTTCATAACCTTTTGATTTCAAAAATTCAGAAACAGCCATTTTTTCAGTTGTAACAATATGGTCACATCCAATTGCAATTTTCATTTTTCGCTCCTCCTTAGCACATCTTGTTGAGCATATCGACACGGATTTGGTGGCGACCACCGTCATACTTACCATTCACAAAACCTTTGGCAATATTCTTCGCCAATTGGTCACCTACGATTTGAGCACCCATAGTGATCATACGAGAATTGTTGTGGCCACGGGTCATGTAGGCAGAGCGTTCATCTGAAACTTCTGCGGCAACCATTCCTTTAATTTTAGTTGCGACCATAAATGGACCAGCTCCGTAAGCGTCAATAACAATACCCAGATTATCTTCTGCTTGTTTCACTTCTTTTGCAACAGCTAAGGTCACATCGACAAAGTCTTGCCCTTCTTCTGTCACGTCCACGACTTGGAAACCTTCTGCTTCCAAATATTCTTTGACTACTTCTTTTAAGCGGATACCTGCTGCATCCGCACCAACTACAATTGCCATATGCTTCTCCTTTTTGCATTTCCGTCAACAAAGAAAGTTCTCCTCTTTCTTCATTCGACTTCGTTTTGTTATTCACAAACACAGTATAGCGCTAATTTTGTTTGTTGTCAACTGTTTTTTGTTTGCTTTTTTCATTTTTCTTTATTTTTTATTATTTTTTAGCCCTAAATTGTTTGTAATAAACAAAAAAGAGAGAATCATTCTCTCTTTTTCAGTTTATTATTTATACAATCACACGTGTATATTCCTCTAATTCTTCATGTGCTTTCTCAGATGCATCGTCCGTTATCACCGCAGTTACTTTTTTCAAGGAACAGATAGAGGTAAAGTCTTCCTTGCCAATCTTGGAGGAGTCAATCAGTAGGTAAGCTTCAGAAGAACGTTCTAAGGCTAACTTTTGCGTATAGGCTTCTTCAAAAGAAGAGGTCAGAACGCGTCCATCCACAATACCATTCCCACTAAAAAACATCTTGTGGAAGTACATTCTTTCCATGAGAGTGTTCGTTATCTCGCCGACAAAAGCTTGACTGGTTTCTCGAAGCTCCCCTCCTAAGAGGATTACCTTAAAGGTATCACTTTTCTTCTTTAACAACTCTTGGAAAATCGGTAGACAATTTGTCACCACGCGCAGTTCCTTATTATTAATGGCTTCGGAAAGAACCTCAACAGAGGTCCCCGGCCCAAGGAAAATACTCTCGCCTTCTTTTATCAGCTCGCTAGCTTTCTTTGCTACTTCACGCTTAGCCAGAATATTCTTTAGCAACTTCTCTTCATGGGGCAGTTCCCGTGAAGGGAGGAATTGGTTACTTTTGGCTCCATTTCGAACCCGAATAAGGAGACCTTGCTTTTCCAATTCAATCAAATCCCGACGGACCGTCATATCCGACACCTGCATACTTTCCATGATGTCTTGAACATAAACGGTTCCAGCCTTATTGACCAGATTGATAATCTCATTCAGTCTTTCCTGTTTTTTCATTTCCTACCTACTTGCTTCGTTTTTGTTTATTATAACCTTAAATTGTCAGAATCGCAATCATTATTTGTTTGAAACAAACATTTTTTAGAAAAAGAGAAATCAAAAAGGCTTATCCTTACGGATAAACCTCTGGTTAATAACGTTTCAAGCAAGATTAAGCTTTGTTTTCGCTACCAAATACGTCGATACGTTCTTCAACTGAAGCTGTGATTGCTTCGAATCCTGGTTTCAAGAATTTACGTGGGTCGAAGAGTTTCTTCTTGTCGTATTCTGCTTCGTTTGCATCGTATTCACGTACGAATTGACGAGTTGCGTTAGCGAATGCGATTTGGCACTCAGTGTTAACGTTAACTTTCGCAACACCAAGTTTGATAGCTGCTTGGATTTGCTCATCAGGGATACCTGAACCACCGTGCAATACGATTGGGAATCCTGGAAGAGCTTCTGTCAATTTCTTCAAGTGGTCAAGGTCAAGACCTTCCCAGTTTGCTGGGTATGGACCGTGGATGTTACCAATACCTGCTGCCAAGAAGTCGATTCCTGTAGCAACCATTGCTTTAGCATCTTCGATTGGTGCCAATTCACCTTTACCAACGATACCGTCTTCTTCACCACCGATTGTACCAACTTCAGCTTCAACTGAGATACCTTTAGCGTGAGCTTTTTCTACAACTTCTTTCGCCAATTTAAGGTTTTCTTCAACTGGAAGGTGTGATCCGTCGAACATGATTGAAGTGTAACCAACTTCGATACACTCAAGAGCATCTTCGTAATGACCATGGTCAAGGTGGATTGCAACTGGTACAGTGATACCCATTGCTTCAACAAGGTTAGCGATCATGTTGCGAGCTACTTTGTAACCACCCATGTATTTAGCAGCACCCATAGAAGTTTGAATCAAAACTGGAGCTTTTTTAGCTTCTGCTGCACGCAAGATAGCTTGAGTCCACTCAAGGTTGTTTGTGTTAAATCCACCAACTGCGTAACCATTGTCACGAGCTGCTTGGACAAATTTTTCTGCTGAAACGATTGCCATTAGTTGTAGGCCTCCTCTTATTTTTTGTGGTTAAACCACTTACATTGTTTATTTTATCACTTTTTCATTGAAAATGCTAGCTTTTCTTGTAGCTTTAAGCGCTTTCTTATGATAAATGAGGAGGAATGCTTACTTTCCCAAGACTTCTACAGCCCATAGAAACGCAAAAGAAGGGAGCCCAAGCTCCCTCTTTTTAATCCTCTGCTTTAAAATTTTTTAATGAAACTAAAAATGCAATCCCGGAAATCACTAGGAATCCTCCTGCGACCCATTGAGAATAGAAAAAATAAGTAAATTCATGAACTTTCCCAAAGATGTTTCCAAATAGCCACATCAAGGGACTTTCAAGATACGGAAAGCTCCAAGACAAAATAAGGAGATTCGCAAGTAAAAGAATGAGACCCGCTACCAGAAAAAGATTGGAAATCCACTTACGAATCCTCTTTTCATCTTTTAGGAGCCACCTAGAAGCGATGGCTAGAATACAGACAAAGAAGTTCCAGCTAATTAAAGCCATCAAGGCACTTCCGAAATCTTCATGTGCAGCGAGCCCCATGGCCAAAATCATGACTGGAGCAAAAAAATTAATGGCACTTCCTACGAGCGCTAGGACCCCATTGATCAAAACCAGATAGTTCTTCTTCATATTCACACCTCATCTCACACCTATTCTATCATAAAGTTTTGAAAAACAAAAAAAGACAGCCGAAGCTGTCTTGATTATCCGATGCGGAGAGAGGGACTTGAACCCTCACGACCTAAAGCGGTCACAGGATCCTTAGTCCTGCGCGTCTGCCAATTCCGCCATCCCCGCGATTGAGTACCTTACTAGTATATCAATCTTCTACATTCTTGTCAAGATTTTTTTCAAACTTTTTTCAAAGGTTGCAGATTTTCACAAGTCAAGAAGAGCGTCGGCTACTTCACATCTCTCTTATGTTCAGATGAGGACTCATCCCTAATATAGGAGTTCTTCTTTAAGGGATTGGAATTGTCTCACTGGGGGTAACCAGATATTTTTCAAATTCTAAATCGGGCATGCAAGAGGCCAAATCTTCCCTGATTCGATCTAGTGCTTCCAATCGCATCTCTACAGAGGTCGCTCGATTCCCCTGGATGATAAAGAGGGCATTGCGGGTAGTCTCCTCCATCTTATAGCCCTCACCATCTCTCACATCTAGCCAGGCCATAATACCCTCTTGATCTCGGTAGACCGGATCGGTTTCACTAACATGCTTTTCTGTTGATAAGATGGGCAAAAAGGTATCCTCTCTTTGACTAATCGTAAACTCAATGGGTCCCTGGATTTTATCCAGATCATGCCCTCCAATGGCTAAAAAGGAACGAAGACATTCAACATTATAGATATCAATCACACTATTGATCGTCGGTAGGAAACCTCGACTTTGGATATTCTTAATCAAAGCGAGAATAGTTGGCGGGTTCTTTTTGACACTACGCCCCACTTCCTTCAACAAGTCCATATAGCCTTGTACAACTGCCTCCTCTTTCACCGAGCTGAGATCACAATTTAAGGCCCAGGCTTCCTTCTCCTTCTTTTTAGCTAGAAAAGTTGCAGATAAGGGAGCATGTGGATCCACCTGTTTGGCCACTCCGATTACAACTATCTCAATCCCTAAGTCCACCAAACTTTGATCAAGTATCCAGTCCAAATGCGCTTCCTCCTTCTGCACTACGTCAGGCTTACACCCTTATTATACTCCTCCTTGAACCATCATTCAAGCAAAGAAAAAACAAGGAACGAATTCCTTGTTTTTTGGATTATTCTTCGTCTTCGTAAGACTCTTCTTCGTCTTCTTCGTCACTTAACTCAACTTCTTCATCCAACTCGTCTGGTGAGATTTCATTGATTTCAGCGTCATAGGCTTCTACTTCATCCTTCTCATCTTCTGGGTTTTCATCATCGTAAGTAAGCGCTGGATCTGCTTCGTAGACATCTTCGTCTTCTGGATCATCCGCATTGTAATCGATCGCGTCTTCGTCTCCGTCCATAAAGGCGTTGACACGTTTTTTCTTACGTTTCTTAGGCTCTTCGTCTTCATCTGTTTCTTCAAGAGCGATGATTTCTTCATCTACCTCATCGATCGCATACCATGAGCGAAGTCCCCATTTGTTGTCTCCTAGTGGGATAAAGCTTCCATCCACATTCAATTCCGTATAGAATAATGGAAGAGCTTCACGAATTTCACTGTTTGATTTTTCGAGGTAGTTTTGAATTTCATTGACCAGGTCATTGAAATACATTTCATGATCACGGCCACGTGACTCTAAGATCGCACGGGCTACTTCAATCATTGAAAGTTCACTTTTTTCTTGTCCAGCAAATACTTCTAATTCCAAGGTAGATCTCCTTCATTTTTATCTCAAGGCAACACTCTTTTTCATTAAAAAAGAGGATACCCCTAGAATACATCATTTATCGTTACACTCTATTGTACGATAATTTTCCCCTTTCGTCAAAGGAAAATTCCGTGCCAATAAGAAGAGAAAAGCCGGGACACATGGTCTCAGCTTTTCTTCTTATGACTTGTTTCCATCAAGATGGAAGATCGTCTTTTTTATTTTACTTTTGCAGTGCTTGTGATCACTTCAACAGCTTTCTTCACAGCAATATCGTGTTTCAACATTTCTGGTGAAAGCAAGCTACGAACTTGTTCAACTGGCATGTTGTAGTCTGCTGCCAATTGTTCGATTTCTGCAGTTACTTCTTCGTCAGTTGCTTCGAAGCCTTCTGCTTTAGCAACTGCTTCTACGACAAGGTTTGTCTTAGTACGTGCTGCTGCATCTGCTTCATATTGTTTGTGAAGATCTTCTTGAGTTGTACCAGTGATTTGGAAGTACATGTCTGGAGAGATTCCTTGACGTTGCATGTTTCCAAGGAATTCATTGACAGCACGGTGTACTTCTTCGTGGATCATTTCTTCTGGAAGGTCAATGATTTCTGCGTTTTCAACTGCAAGGTCAATTGCTGCTGACTCAACTGCATCTTTGTAAGCTTCTTCTTTCGCTTCAGCCAACTCTTTGCGGTATTTTTCTTTCAATTCAGCAAGAGTTTCAACTTCTTCGTCGATGTCTTTTGCCAATTCATCGTCAAGAGCTGGTACTTCTTTTGCTTTTACTTCGTGGATGGTTGTCACGAATTTTGCTTCTTTACCTGCAAGGTCAGTTGCTTGGTAGTTTTCTGGGAAAGTTACGATGACATCAACTGTTTCACCAGCTGAGTGTCCAACCAATTGGTCTTCGAAACCTGGGATGAATTGACCTGAACCAAGGCCAAGTGAGAAGTTATCTCCTTTTCCTCCGTCAAACTCAACACCGTCAACAGAACCTACAAAGTCGATCACAACAGTATCACCTTCAGCTGCTGGTCCTTCTTTGATTACCAATTCAGCCAAGTTGTTACGTTCGCGTTCGATACGTGCATCTACATCTTCATCTGTTACTTCTTTAGAAACTTCTACAGATACTTCAAGGTCTTTGTAAGCACCCAATTTTACTTCTGGTTTTGTAACAACATTTGCTGTCAATGTCCAATCTTGACCTTTTTCCATTGATACAACATCAAAAGTTGGTTGAGCAACCACTTCAAGACCTGCTTCTTTTACTGCTGCTTCATAAGCTGCTGGAAGAAGATCGTTCAAAGCATCTTGATAAAGTGATTCTTCACCAAAACGTTGGTTGAAGATCGGACGTGGAAGGTGACCTTTACGGAATCCTGGTACGTTCAAGTTTTTCTTAACAGACTCAAACACGCGGTCTAAAGCTGGTTTAATTTGGTCTTGACTGATAGTGAAAGTCAATACTCCGCGGTTTGTTTCTTTGTTTTCAAATAATACAGACATTCTGTCTCTCCTTAAAATAATATAGTCATTCCTAATAATTTTACCATAAAACTTCGAAAATGCAAGTTTTTGGGCATCTTGGTTTTGTGGAAACTGCTTCTTTTTAGAGGAATTTTATTGGCGTTTCTGGAGACCAAAAGACTAAAAATCTCTTTCCTATCTCAAAAACTGTCCCGGAATAAAAAAACTAGTCCATGCCTGAACTAGTTTCCTTCCTATTAGGACTTCCGAAGCGGATCTTCTTGATAAGTAGCACGCGCCCCACCGATCAACTTGGGACGACTGGCTAGAGCTGTCACATGCGCGCCACCTAGTTCTTTCAAGACAGGGCGAACGGGTACTTGCACATGCTTGACATGCATCCCTATAGAAGTATCCCCGATATCCAAACCAGCCTGGGCTGTGATGTATTCCACTTCGACAGGGTCTTTCATATAACCAAAGGCAGCCAACTGACCGGCACCCCCCGCATGGAGGCTCGGCAGTACATTGACGATTTCTAAGTCTTTCTTTTCTGCCAGTTCGCGTTCGACCACCAAGGCTCGGTTAAGATGCTCACATCCTTGGACAGCTAAGTAAATCCCTTTGGGAGTCAGGGTATCCAAGATGGTTTTCACAATGGCTTGCCCAATCTCCAGGCTTGAGTTCTTACCAATACTGCCACCAGCCACTTCACTAGTTGATAGTCCTAGTACAAGAATTTGCCCCTGACGCAGATTAGCCTTGGATAAAAGATCCAGCAAAATCTCCTGGGTTTCTCTTTTTAATTGCTCTAACTCCATCTTCTAATTTCCCTTCTTTGGTAAGAAATGATACAGAGCATATCCCAGAGTCATCCCAACGAAGTTTTGAACCAGATTATGAGGAATCTCTTCAATGGCCGCTACCCAGGTATTTCCTAAAAAGAGCGCTGATGCTAGGGCATAGCCACCTACCATGATAACCGTTCCTAAAAGCAGACCGATGTAACGGGCTTTTCCTTTAAGGCCAGCAAAATAGCCTTGAGCCCCGTGGAACAAGAGACTAAAGAACATCCATTGAGGATAGCCAGAGAGGAGGTCTAAGAGAAAGGCACCAAGACCACCGACCACTGCTCCTTCTTTGCGCCCCAAATAAAAGGCGGTAAAGTAGACGCCTAGATCCAGCAAGGTCACCATCCCGGTAGGAGTTGGCAACTTGGTATAATAGCCTAGCACAACTGTCAAGGCGGTTAAAATGGCTAAATGCGCGATTACTTGGGTCCGTTTATTGGTCATATTGAACTACTCCATATTGATCTGATTTTTGAATGGCTTGGTAGACAAAGTCTTTAGAGGCTTTGACAGCTTCTAAGGTTGCCTTCCCTTGGACTAACTGGCTTGCTATGCTAGAGGCAAAGGTACAACCAGCTCCTGTATTATTCTTTTCTAAAACGTCTTCTTCGAAGACCGTAAAGTCTTGGCCGTCATAAAAGACATCGATGGCTTTTTCCTTGTTAAGGCGGTTGCCCCCTTTGACCACGACAGTCGCTGCTCCCAATTCATGGAGCTTGCGCGCCGCCTCCTTCATATCGTCGAGCGATTGAATCTTGCTTTGAGTCAAGATCTCAGCTTCTGGTAAGTTTGGCGTGATGATGGTCACATAAGGGAAGAACTTGATCAATTCGTCTCGAAGGGCTGACACTTCCACGTCATGGGTTTCCTTGCAGACCAAGACAGGGTCTAGTACCACAGGGATACCGGCATGAGCTTTGACATAATCCAAGGCTAAGTCTGCCACTTGGACATTTGGCAAGAGGCCGAGTTTAATAGCAGAAAAAGGAACATCTTTGAGAGAGTGGAGCTGTTGGGCAAAGGTCGTCGGATCGACCGGAATCACTTCAAAACCATGCTCGGTCATAGCGGTCAAACAAGTCACCGCTACAAAGCCATGTTGTTTGTTGGTTGTATAGGTGGCCAGGTCAGCGTGAAGGCCTCCCCCACTAAAAATATCATTTCCTGAAATAGCTAGAATCAATTCATTACTCATAACGGATCTCCTTTAAATATAAGCCATTTGGCGCTGCTGTAGGACCTGCTAGATTGCGGTCCTTCTTTTCTAAAATCAGATCGATTTGCTCTATCGGCATCCGATCATTTCCAATCTTCAACAAGGTCCCCACCATATTGCGGATTTGCTTGTAGAGAAAGCCATTGCCCGAAAAGGTAAAGATAAGGCGATGATGTTCTGCATCCTCGTCCAAGCGAGCCTCTGTAATCGTGCGAACCTTGTCTTCCACACTGGTACCCGAAGCTGTAAAACCGGTGAAATCATGGGTTCCCTCCAACTTTCGGATGGCTGCTTGCATCTTGGCCACATCCAAATGATAGGGGTAGTGGGTGGCATAGTGGCGCATCATGGGGTTCTTGGGACGACCATAATCCACGATAAATTCATAGGTCTTGCTGTGCTTCCGGTAGCGTGAATGAAAGTCATCTGCTACTTGCTCCACCCGGATAAAGTCAATATCCTCTGGGGTTTGGGTATCGAGGGCAAAGCGAAGCTTCTCCTCATCCCGCGCTTGAGGGAGATCAAAATGGATGACCTGTCCAAGGGCATGGACACCTGCATCCGTCCGGCCTGCTCCATGGATGGTCACAGGATTTCCTTGATTGAGACGCATCAAGGTCTTCTCGATTTCTTCTTGCACACTACGGGCATGCGGTTGTCGTTGGAAACCTGCAAATAGAGTTCCATCGTAAGAAATAGTTGCTTTGTATCGTGTCATGTTTTTATTTTATCAAGTTCATCCAAGCTGAACAAGGCAGAAAAGAGAGAACTGTCCGGGTACAGTTTCCGAGACAAAAAAAGAACCAAGTCTTTCCTTTTCCAT
>NZ_JBKQBL010000005.1:61778-64984 GCF_046824975.1 Streptococcus intestinihominis
GTCTGGAAAATAGAAAGACTTAGTTCAATCGGGGGGCTGATTAGTCTTCTTTCCGTCCTTTGATACTCATCCCAGTTGCTCCTAAGATCGCTCCAAGCAAGGCCAAACCTAGGACAGATTCTTGTCCAGTCTCAGGAAGCTGATGACTAGACGGTGTTTGATCTTGCATCGGTGTTAGCTTAGCCTCTTCTACTGTTTTTTGTTCTGAAGCGACTGGAGCTGGTTGAGCGTTCACAAGTGGCTTCACTTCAGGAGTTACTGGTCTTACTTGATGATGACCTCCTTGATCAACTTGAGGTAAGTCTGGTTGAGGACTTGGTCGATCCTGTATACCTGGAGTCGGAGTGATTACTTCTGCCTCCTTGGTTCCCACTTCCACAATCTCAGCAACAGCTTCTTTCGATACTTCTGTCCCTAGCACTTGGCGACTTTCATCAAGGGCAGAGACCGCAACAAATTCACGTTGCTGGCCTTTGACACCTGTTTGAACCACTTTTCGTTCACCCTTGGCTAGTTCTGGATTGGTCCGTTCGACAACTTCAAAATCTAGTTCTTTTTCAATGACTTCCAAGCTTGGTTTGTCTTCTACCAAGGCTCTGACATCATTTTCTGCTTGGCTTCCCACTTGGGTGATTGGTTTCAATTGACTGAGAGCTTGAGTTACCTGTTCAACCTGCTCTGCCACTTTTTCTTGATGAGCACGACTGATCTTCCAATTTAACTGATCTAGCACCGTTGCAAGAGCTGAACGAGATTCCTCAGTGTAGATGGAAAGATCGGTTGGAACATTGGCAAGAGCCACACGAAGGGCTGTATAGTCAGCTTTGAAGTAGTCCTTATTGTGGTTGGCAAATGCTTCCATGACCTGGAAGACTTCTTCTTCCTTGTATTCATTAGCTGGTTCATCTGCCCAAATTCCCAACATACTTCCGGACACTGGTAATTTCACATCAGGGTATTTGGTTGAAGCTAATTGTTCAAATGGAACGGTTTCTGAATGTTGAAGAGCTTTATCGAGTGGATAGCTTTGATCTCCTCTGTGGCCCAAAACATAGTACCAGTCCCCGTTTGTATTGAGGAATTTGTAGCCCTTGTCTGCTAGGTACTGTGGTGATGCGAGGTTATAGCCCCACCATCCTTTAGACCAGTAAGAAATCAAGACGTCCTTGTCAAAGGAAACATCATCTTCGTCTCCATAGTAGAAGCCATCGTTAAAGGCCATTGGTTGCAAGCCTTTTTCACGGGCCATGGCTGCCAGACTATTGGAATAGTCCGCAAATTTACCATAAAGCTCATACCATTTGAGGTAGTACCAGCCTTGGGCATTGGTAGCATCATTGGCGTATTCGTCTGTTCCGTAGTTAAAGATCTTAGACTTGCCTTTGAAATAATCCATGTACTTGCCAATGAGGGCCTTGGTGAAATTGACTGCTTTTTCGTTGGTCAGATCCATGGTTGTCTTGGAAACCGTATCAAAGGTCGCTTGCGGATGTTCGATACCTAGTTTTTCCATCGCTACCAAGATAGCATCCATATGACCTGGACTATTGACTGCTGGGATCAAGCCAATTCCTTTAGAAGTCGCATAAGCTAACAATTCGTCCATTTCTGCTTGGGTCAAGGCTTGACCATTTGGATCGTCATAGTAGGCCTTGGTTCCTTCGAGAAGGGCCTGTTTCACGTCATCGCTGGCATAAGTCTTGCCATTGGCTTCCACCGTCATATCATCGAGGACGAAGCGCATGCCATCGTTTCCGACAAGGAGGTGCAAGTCAGAGTAGCCTAGCTCACTGGCCTTGTCCACGATTCGTTTCAGCTGATCCAATGAGAAGTATTTGCGTCCTGCGTCAATGGAAATCACCTTGCTCTTAGCTAGTTTTTCAGCAGCTTCCTTGTCTGCCAACTCTTTGGCATAGCTTTCTGTATAGACTAAGGACTCTTGAGCGGCTTTGAGAGAAGCAATTAGTTCCTTAGCTTCTGCTCGAGTCGTCTCTGCTCCTACTCCTTCCAGCGCCTTTTTTGCTGCTGTAAAGGCTACTAGGGATTCCGGTGTGTAGTGGTCCAAATCAGTTGGAGCTTCCGCCAGAGCTTTTTCAACGACTTCAGGATCTGCTACAAAGTAGTCCGCATTCTTATCCGCAAAAGCGTGCATGAGCTTGAAGAGTAGCTCTTTTTTGTAGGTTGCAGATGGTGTATCTGCCCAGGCAGCTACCATCCCACCGATAAATGGAACCTTAGCCCCATCATTTTTTTGAACAACATCAATCGCTGACTTGGAAATCCCTTCGAGTCCTTGATCCAGATTATACCAACCAGATCCAGCCTTGTCCCGGCCGAGGACATAATACCAAGCATCATTGGTGTTAAGAATTTGATGGCCTAGTTCAGATAGGAATTTTGACGAAGCCACATCATAGCCGTTCCATCCACCTGTCCAGTAGGATACAATGATATCCTTATCAAAGGTTCCGTAGGAGGTATCGCCATTGTAGTAGATACCGTCGTTGAAGGCCATTGGTTTCATCTTGTGTTTTTTCACAATAGCCGCTAGATCATTGGCATATTGGATGAATTTTTCGTAGCCTTTATCTGGATAGCCTTCATCTGGCCAATGCTTGCTAGCTTGAAGGACCTGCCAACCATGGGCATCTGTTGCATCATTGGCATATTCGTCCAAGCCGATGTTAAAGATTTCTGTCTTGCCACTGAAATAAGCCGCATACTTGTCCACCAAGGCTTTAGTGAAATCTAGAGCTTTTTGGTTGTCTAAATCGACAGTCCGTTCTGACTTTTTCGTACCAAAGTAATTAAAGTGAGGGTTTTCGATTCCCAATTGCTCCATAGCTGTCAAAATCGCATCCATGTGCCCTGGGCTATTAATCGTTGGAATGACCCCTATTTTCTTGGATTTGGCATAAGCCAAAATCTCATCCATTTGAGCCTGAGTCAAGGCTGTTCCATTTGGATCATCATAGTAGGCTTTGGTTCCTTTTTCTACAGCCTCTTTGACCGCTTGACTTGAGTAGGACGAGTCTCCTACTTGCAAGGACATGTCATCAAGGACAAAGCGCAAGCCGTCATTTCCCACTAAGAGATGCAAATCGGTATAACCTATCTTGCTGGCTTCATCAATGATTTCCTTGATTTGATCAGGCGAGAAGTATTTGCGTCCCGCATCAATAGAGATGACCTTTTTCTTGGCCAAT
>NZ_JBKQBL010000005.1:65024-75042 GCF_046824975.1 Streptococcus intestinihominis
TTTTCTTCTTGCTCTGGATCTTTAGCGGGTGTTTCAGTCGCTGCTGTTACTGGAACCGGTTGAGCTGTCCCATCAGCTTCTGTAACAGAGATCGCTTCTTCACGAATCAAGCGATCAAGATCGGATGCGCGCAATTCCCGATCAGGTAGGGTTGGTTGACTTTGATCGACGATTGGAGCAGGAACAATTGGTTTTTCTACTACCGGCTGAGCAGCTTCCTCGGTAGCAGACTGAGGCAAGTCTCCTTCACTTGGCTGTGTCGGAAGAGTCGTTGCAGGGCTTTCTGTAACACTCGGCGTATCTGCTGCTACGACTTGACCGCTGGCAAAAAAGCCAACCAGTACCGAAGCAACTCCTACAGCATACTTGCGAATAGCATAACGTGGTTGATGTGATTTCATCAGGACCTCCTAAAATTTGTTGTGTGTAAACGCTTACTTCCAGTCTATCTAGAAAGCAGGCCCTCGTCAAGGCTTCTTTGAAAGGTTCTTTAATTAAGAGAAGAAGCTATAAAATTTTATCCCTATATTTCATTAAAACTAGCTGACACAAAAAAGAGCTTAGTCGTTAAAACCAAACTCTTTATTTTTATTCTTGAAAAACAAAGGCTCTAAATAGCTCATTTCCGTCTCTTAGCACAGTGGTTGATGGCCCAAAACACTGTTTTGAGGTGGTGGATAGGGATTGCGGAGCAAGGCCCCTTCCTAATCAACTGGGCGGGGGTACTAAAAAGGTCCTGTGGACCTTTTTTGCCCGAGCCTCAAAATCGAAAAGCGAGGAAGAAATCGAGACTGCGTCTACCGATTTCTGTCTCTTGGCGCAGGGGTTGATTGCTCAAAACACTGTTTTGAGGCGGCGAATAGGGATTGCGGAGCAAGGCCCCTTCCTAATCAACTGTGCGGGGGCACTAAAAAGGTCCTGTGGATCTTTTTTGCCCGAGCCTTAAAACCAAAAAGCGAGGAAGAAATCAAACTCTTCGAGTTACTGATTTCTGTCTCTTGGCGCAGTGGTTGATTGGAACTACTCCTACCTGCGGTACTCGTACTTCCTAATCAACTGTGCGGGGGCAAAACTACGAAATCAAACTCTTCGAGTTACTGATTTCTGTTTTGCTCCCTATATTGCCCAATCTCCGTTGCGGAAGACTGGGACGCGGGTGCCGTCTTCTCGGATACCGTCGATATTCATTTGGCTTGAGCCGATCATGAAGTCGACATGGACGTCTGAGCGGTTGAGGCCAGCTGCTTCGAGTTCTTCTTCTGTGAACTCTGCGCCGCCTTCTACACTGGTTGCATAGGCTGCTCCGATGGCCAAGTGGTTAGAGGCATTTTCATCAAAGAGGGTGTTAAAGAAGGTAATGCCTGATTGGGAAATTGGACTTGGGTCTGGGACAAGGGCACATTCACCTAAGGCACGCGCTCCCTTGTTTTTGAAGACCAAATCTTTCATGACTTGATCACCTTTTTCAGCTGTGATGTCTACGATTTCTCCATTTTCAAAGGTCACTTTGATGCCTTCGATGATGTTCCCATTGTAGCTAAGCGGTTTTGTAGACGTTACATATCCTTCTGCACGACGGAAGTCAGGAGCTGTGAAGACCTCTTCTGTCGGCATGTTTGGCAAGAAGCCTTCGCCCTGGGCATTGATAGCCCCCGCAGATTCCCAGACGTGGTTCTTCGGCAAGCCAAGGGTCAAATCAGTTCCTGGTGCTGTGTAATGAAGGGCTGAGAATTGTTCCTTATTAAGGGTATCTGCCTTGCTCTTGAGAATAGCTGCATGCTCTTCCCAAGCTTTGACTGGATCTTCTTCGTATACCCGACAGGTCTTGAAGATCTGATCCCACAGGAGATCCACTGCTTCTTCATCACTAGCCGCATTTGGGAAGACCTTTTTCGCCCATTCTAAACCTGCTGCAGCAGCAACGGTCCAGCTGACCTTGTTGGATTGAGTAGCGATGCGCATTGGTTTCATAGCCATGCCCAAAGCCTTAGCAGAAGCAGAAAGCTTCTCTGGCTCGACACCATTTAAGGCACCTGGATCAGACGAGCGCACACCTAAGCGACTGGCCTTGTGTTCCAAGAGGTAGTTCATCTCTGCAATCTTGTAGTCAGGCACGTTGTCCAAGCGATCCATCGGTGCATGGAGGAATTTCTCCCGGGTAGTGAAATCATCTGCCCATTGGATGATAACTTCATGCGCCCCCAAGGCATAGGCCTCCTTCACAATCAAGTGGGCCAATTCTCTTTGCTCCACATCGATGTTCAAAGCCAAGGTATGGCCAGGTTGCACGTTGATGCCGTTTGCAACTAACAATTTAGCGTATTTTTCTAAGTTTTCTTTAAAATTTGGTAAAACCATGTTCAATCCTTTTCTATATTAATCCTTTAAGAGTGACAAGAGGTTTGCTACCACGACAGTGGAGCAGACCAGGCCAGTGACTTTTAAAATTGTATCGGTATCTAGCTCTAATTGATAGCTAAATGTTTTTTGAGCAGGTTTATCTTCTGCAAATATTTTTACTCTCATCGTTCTATTCCTTTCTTAGCATCCTCTTCACCTAGATAAAGGCGTCTTGCCTCTGGGCTGTTGGTAAGAATATCGAGATAAGTTTCATAATCATCGGGCAGAGGCTTTCCCAAAGAGATATCTAGCTCTGGATTCACATTTTTCCCGTAGAGAAAGCAGAGATAAAGACGTTCATTGAGTGTCGGAAAGACTTCAAGTGACATGAGCTCAGCCTGACCGACCCGCTCCCAATCTTGCTCTTGGATATTTGGTAGGATATAGGCTTGGAAGAGTCCCATTAGAGGATTATCCTCTGGTTGGCCACTATCCTTATCCGCCTGAACCAAGGAAAGCCGATGACCAAAACCAGCTACTTGGCGCTCCCGTCCCTTCACCAAAACCGTAATCGGATGCCCTCCCATATGGCTATAAATCCATTCTTTGGGTAACCGATAATCTAAGAGAGGGTCAAGATCTTTGATAATCGTTACAGGACTATAGCGTAGAAACTGACGAGTGACTGCTTTACAAAAGAGAATATTCTCCTCTTTCAAGGTCACTCCCTTCCAGCTATTTTCCTCCTTGAAATAGTTAAAAAATACCAGATAGGGCTCTCGCACCATTTGTGCTAAGACATAGACACCATTCCGTAGGCGAATGGAAATGACTTTCCCCGACTTCCAGGGTGCTGCTCTTTTTTTCTTTTCTATCATTAGCCAACCTCAAACTGAGCGAGGATTGTTGAATCCATTAAAACAAATCACTATGACTTCCTGTCCTCAGTAAGTTTAAAATCAATTCATCCTTGTCCACTTTATACACCAACAGCCAATCCGGCTGAATATGACACTCACGAACATCTTGAAAATGCTTGGAGTTTGTCAGTTGATGGTCACGATATCTGATAGGAAGTTCTTTTTCTTGAATCAGAAAATGCAAGACTTCTTCTAACAAATCTGCCTTCAATCCACGCTTCATTGCCAACTTAAAATCTTTTTTAAACTGTTTATGATAGCGAATCTTAAGCACGCAAGTCCTCCATCAAGTCTGAGACAGATTCAAAAGACCGACTCATATTCCGATTTTGCTCTACATCCGTGACCACTTGAAGCAATTTCCTGTTTTCATCTATCTTTACATCAAACGGTAGACCCTGATATTGAATAGCCTGACGGAGGAAAATGTTGATGGCTGTTGTCATATCCATCCCTAAATGATTAAACACTAGTTGGGCCTGCTCCTTAACCTCACTATCCAAACGAATACTCATGCTCGTCTTTGACATATTCTCACCTTCTTTCTATTAATTATTATAACAAAAAAGAAGGCTACTGTAAATCTATTGGATATACAATAGCCTTTTTAAATTAATGATCAAGGCAATTCTTATGACTTACTTTCTATGAATCTTTTGACCATAGGTAAAATTTCTTTTTCAAGTCCTTTTATTTGATATGATTCCCATTTAGTTTTTTCTGTTATATTAGCCATTATTTGTAACTTTAGACTCTGACGATCAAAAATTCCTTCCCACTGTTTATATTTTGCACTCGGGACTAAATTTCCAAATTTTGAATTTTGACTATCTGTAATGATACAAAGGTTCCCAAAAGAGTGTAAGAATTGATCATCCATTTTCTCAATTTTTTCATCACTATTTGGATGTTGTGGGAACCAATGCTCTATGGAACGACGATAAGCAAATTTGAAATGATCAAATTTAACACCTTTATACTTCCTTCCTAACTCTTCACGATTTTTCCATAAGATGTAATCAATAAAATTAAATGCATAAACAGGAATGTCACCATATTTCTTAATAATATCTTCCTCGGTGAACAATCTTCCCTCAGCATATCTCACAGCCATTTTCTCAAGAAAATCCTTAAACAGACTAGCAAATTCTGCTTGATTTAACTCTTCAATATGCTTGTAGAGAAATTGTAAGATCTCATATAACCAACGACTATCACGATTGGCAGTAAAGGTCACAGCAAACATGGATTGGAGGTGGATAATATTTTTATGTAAATTGTCAAAAGTGTTTTTTTGAAAATTAATTCGAACATATTTCCATCCTCCATTTTCATTTCGTTGATATGTCTCATACTGACCTCGTTTTATTTGCCATTCTGTTTCATTTTCTAATTGGACATTTTTTACGATAAGCGTATCAAATATATGCTTCATAGTCAGAAGTAGTTGCCCAAATTGTTGGACCCATTCTCTATCTCGTCGTTCAATTTCAAAAATTTTCAATAATTTTTTATCATCAAATGTAGTTTCATTACTTCCTTCCATGATAAAAAAAACTTGAAGCAAAAACGTTGGAAAATCAATTACAGTCGTATAATTTGAAATATCTGCTCCATAATTTACTAAGCTACTGCTTTCATATTTTGTCTGAGTAATTGCATCTAGTAAACTCCGTTGCTCAATTTTTTTTACACTTATTTTCTCAAATACACTTTCCAATTTGAAGGTATTAAATTTTTCTCCAAAAATTTTCTCTCCCTCTTCATCAGTATTATTTGGTCTGCTTCGGATTTGAAAAGCTTTTAATACCGGTTTATCAAACTCTGCACAGGCATCCCAAATTCTTGCGAACTTTTGAGCCATTTCTTGATCTGTACCGAATTTAGCCATCATTTGCGCCTTAAGAATTTCATGAGCTTCTAGTTGTTCACCTCGAGAGTTAAAACGTTCAAAATAAAGATTCAAATCTAAATCTTTAGGAAGTATACTTCGAAAAATGATGACATTATCAAAAAGATAGTCAACGAAAGACTGAGGATCCAATTGACGCTCTCCTAGCACTTTTTTCAAGGCATCTTTAGCATGCCCGTAACCTCTAGTTAATTCATTTTCATCGTCCTCAGAGATTTTTTGCTTAGTAAATAGTTTTTGAATATTCTCATTTGATTTCTTCCTAGCTGGAAAGGTAAGATTGACAGCTTTCAATCTATCAAAACCAAACTCATGCTTCAAAGCTAAGGCAATCAAATTAAGGGCTGTTGTCCGTTGTTGCCCATCTATGATTTTGAAAAGGTCATTCTCTTTATTAACGACTAATGTTCCAATATAGTAATTATAGTAATTGTCTCTATTTTCTTGAAAAGCATCTGCTACGTCGTTCAATAACTGCTCAATTTCATCATAAGTCCAGGCAAAATTTCTCTGATAAAGAGGGATAGCATAGGTATCTTCATTTAACAAACGATTAACTGATAAGCTTATATGTGTTTCTACCATTTATCTTTTTCCTCTTCTATAATCTTGTCCACAGTATAATTTTCAAATAACTCTCTATCTATCTTGACCATGAAATCATTCGGAGTGACAGCATGAGATAAAAGTTGAAATAATTTTTGAACCTCTTTTTGTCTAAACCTTCCACCAGCAGCATAGTTTCCTACTGTAGCATCATATATAGCACGAGACTTTACACGCGGGTAGTAAGCCCAAATAAACAAGGTCTCTACTATTTCTTTTGATAGCTCTTCTTTTCCAAATCTCTCTGCAAAAAGCAAGCAAATATTTAGAAACAAATTATGACACTTGATATAGCGTCCTTTTGAACTATTGTAAATTTTCGACATACCTTCTGGATAATCTGAACTATTTTCTGTCCTCTTAGTATCATTAGAAATTCCTAACTGTTTATTCAAAACATCTATATGATCTTTAATCGTTTGATGGACAGATTCAATATACTTAAAAAATTCACTTCCATCAATGATTGGCATGGTTATTGACATAGGGAAGTTTTCAATATGACGGTATAATTCTAGGTATGGAAAATTCTGGTTCAAATCAACGCCTTTAAAATCGTCAATAAAATCCTCTGTAAAACGGAGATAAGAACCATAACGCTTGTTTGTTAATCCTGTTTCTCCCCTAGACCAACGCCTCATACGAAAAAGATGTTTATCAAATAACTCTTTGAGACTTAAATCTTTATCTTCTACAAATTGCTCCCACTTTTCCACAATTCTTTCATCTTCGGTATCTTCCTTGCGAAGATGATAGGCTTTGAGCAAATCATGAGGTTCTAAAGATTTACCACGATTATTCTGAGAATCAAATAACTGAAAGGCTTCAGATAATCGTTCCTGTGGCATAGTAATCACAGAGACAGCACAATTCTCTAATAAAAAGTTGCAAATATCTTGTGCCTCATTTTCACCAACCAATTGAGTCAAATTTTTCCACTCATTATAATTTTCACTCGCATGATAGCAAGATAGCTCTCCAAATACAGCAGCACTCAGCAGTTGCTTAGCACCCTTATAATTCTCTAAATCATCTAATAAATGAAGAAACAAGGAAATAGAAATTAGCCGTTGCTGTCCATCGACAATATCGTATCCATCATTTTCATGTAAGATAACGGAACCAATCTGATATTCCTTTTTCCCCATAGCATCTCGTAAATCATAAAAAAGATTACGAATATGCTTTCTGTTCCACTTATAAGGTTTTTGATAAGAAGGAATCCGCAAATTCCCTTCTTTCAATAGCTCTCCAACCTTTTTTGAAGTAAATTGAATACCCATTTCATCCGCCTTTATTGTATTTTTAAAAAAACTACAAATTCATATGAATCTGTAGTTAAGAGTGGCTAATTCTTTTGAATAAAAATCATTTATCCATCAAAACAAATCATCAAAGAGACTGAGCTGGTTGTCTTCTGGCATATTACCAAGGATTCCCATCTCGTCCATCTTTTCTACCAAGGTTGAGGAGACGCCTCCACGTTTGCGCAACTCTGTTTTAGAAAGGAATTCTCCTTCTTTGCGAGCTCGTACAATCTGCTTGGCTACGTTTTCTCCCAATCCATCCATGGCGACAAATGGTGGGATAAGGGTGTCTCCATCGATGATGAATTCCGTCGCATCACTGCGGTAGAGATCTAGTTTCCCAAACTTGAAGCCACGCTCCCACATCTCATTGACAATTTCAAGAGTGGTGTAGAGGTCGATTTCCACATTGGAAGCTTCGTTGTTCTTACGTTTTTCAGCAATCTCCTTCATCCGCGCTTTCACGGCTTCTAGGCCTGCACCCATGGTCTTGATATCAAAAGCCTTAGCCCGAATAGAGAAGTAAGCACAGTAATAGTAGAGAGGATGGTGCACTTTGAAGTAAGCTACCCGTAAGGCCATCATAACGTAGGCTGCCGCATGGGCTTTGGGGAACATGTACTTGATTTTTCCACAAGACTCGATGTACCATTCTGGTACATTATTGGCTTTCATTGCTGCGATATAGCCATTGCGCTCTTCTTCAGAAATCTTAAGCCACATGCCTTTCCGCACCCGCTCCATGATGGTAAAGGCCATCTTGGGTTCGAGTCCTGCGTGCATGAGGTAAACCATAATGTCGTCCCGACATCCGATAACGGTTGATAGGTCGGCAATTCCTGCCTTGATCAAGTCTTGGGCATTTCCCAACCATACGTCGGTACCGTGAGACAAACCAGAAAGCTGAAGCAACTCTGCAAAGGTCGTCGGATGGGTTTCATCCACCATGCCTCGAACGAAGTTGGTCCCAAACTCTGGGATCCCTAGCATACCGGTTGAGGTACCGATTTGCTCCGGTGTGACTCCTAGGATATCGGTCCCTGAGAAGAGGGCCATGACCCCTGGATCATCCATAGGAATATCATTTGGATCAATGCCTGACAAATCTTGGAGCTTGCGAATCATGGTCGGATCATCGTGTCCCAGGACATCGAGCTTGAGGACGTTCTCATCGATATCGTGGAAGTTAAAGTGGGTGGTCTGCCATTCAGCTGTCACATCATCTGCTGGGTACTGCACAGGAGTGAAGTCATAGACGTCCATATAGTTTGGAATAACAACGATTCCCCCTGGGTGCTGACCAGTCGTCCGTTTGACCCCAGCGGCTCCTTGGGCTAGGCGTTCCACCTCTGCATCCCGGTAGTACTTGCCATAATCTCGCTCATAGCCCTTGACAAAGCCATAGGCCGTCTTGGCTGCAACAGTACCTACTGTCCCTGCCCGGAAGGCATATTCTTCCCCAAAGATATCCCGGACATCCAAGTGGGCACTCGGCTGGTCCTCCCCTGAAAAGTTCAAATCGATATCGGGTACCTTGTCCCCATCAAAACCAAGGAAGGTCTCGAAAGGAATGTCCTGTCCATTTTTGCTGAGCTTGTGCCCACAGTTAGGACAGTCCTTATTAGGCATATCAAATCCGGAACCATAGGAACCATCCGTGATAAACTCACTGTACTGGCACTGACCACAGACATAGTGAGGCGATAGAGGATTAACCTCGGTAATTCCAATCATGGTCGCTACGAAACTGGATCCGACGGATCCCCGTGAACCAACCAGGTAGCCCCGTTCATTGGAACGATGCACCAAGAGTTGGGAAGCCAGATAGATCACGGCGAAGCCATTCCCCAGGATAGAGGTCAATTCCTTTTCAATCCGTAAATCAACAATATCAGGCAGCGGATTACCATAGATTTCAAAGGCCTTCTGATAGGTCAATTCGGCAACTGTCTCTTCGGCCTTGTCGATAAATGGCGTATAGAGGTCACCCTTGACCACTTCAACAGGTTCAAAGATTTCTGCCAGTGCGTTGGTATTTTCAATGACCAATTTTCGCGCCAAGTCTTCCCCTAGGAAGGCAAATTCATCCAGCATTTCATTGGTTGTACGGAAATGAGCTTTTGGCAGGGGTGCTGGTTGAGCATTTTCTCCATGACCGATAGTCCGGTTGATCATAGCCCCTTGCCCAAGACTGCGGACAATAATTTCCCGATAAATCTCTTCCTCAGGCTCAAGATAGTGGACATTTCCTGTCGCGAGGACCGGTTTGCCAAGGCGATCTCCCACCTCAATCAAGCTCTTGATGATGGTCTGGAGCTCCTCCATGTCTTTGACCTGCTCTTTGGCAATGAGGGGCGCATAGATGGCTGGAGGCAT
Organism: Streptococcus intestinihominis; assembly: GCF_046824975.1. Classification (NCBI taxonomy): domain Bacteria; kingdom Bacillati; phylum Bacillota; class Bacilli; order Lactobacillales; family Streptococcaceae; genus Streptococcus; species Streptococcus intestinihominis. The sequence goes on from NZ_JBKQBL010000005.1 coordinate 74,486, forward strand.
CACCTCAATAAAGTCATAATACTTGGCTACTTCGACTGCTGCGTCAACTCCTTGAGAAACGACCGCGTCAAAGACCTCTCCTTCAGAACAAGCCGATCCCAGGATCAAGCCTTCTCGATGGGCATCTAAAACTGTCCGCGGAATCCGAGGAACACCCTCAAAATATTGAGTATTGGAAAGAGAGACCAATTTGAACATGTTTTTCAAGCCAGTCTGGTTCTTGACATAGATGGTCGCGTGTTTGACCCGAGCTTTTTTGTAGGAATCTGGACTAATTAGATCCACATTCAGCTTGGCTAGATTGGTCACGCCATGTTTTTCTGCGACATCCTTGATAAAGATAAAGAGCAAGCGACCCGTCGCTTCCGCATCATAGTTGGCCATGTGGTGGTGCTCCAAGGCAACCCCAAACCGCTTGGTCAAAGGGCCCAAACCATGACGCTTGTACTCTGGATAAAGATTACGCGCGAACTCTAACGTATCAATCACTGGCTGAGTGATTTTTGGAAGGCCATGACGCTCATAGTTGGCATTCATGAAGCCCACGTCAAAGGTGG
>NZ_JBKQBL010000005.1:75094-90343 GCF_046824975.1 Streptococcus intestinihominis
CATTGTGGGCAACCAACACCGCATCCTGACAGAATTCCTGGAACTCCTCCAAGACCTGTTTCAAAGGTTTGGCATTGCGAACATGGTCATCGGTAATACCTGTCAGATCCGTTGTAAAGGCAGAGATAGGATGACCTGGATTGATGAACTCATCGAATTCAGCGATGATATTGCCCTTGTGCATTTTAGAAGCGGCAACCTGAATCAAATCATTGTAAATCGCTGAGAGTCCAGTCGTTTCCACGTCAAAAACCACATAGGTTGCTTCATGAAGATCTAGATCAACTTCATTGTAGGTAATCGGCACACGGTCCTCGACGATATTGGCTTCCATCCCATAGATGAGTTGGATACCAGCCTTTTTAGCTGCCTTATAGCCATGAGGGAAGGACTGCACATTTCCATGGTCTGTGATAGCCACTGCTTTGTGACCCCATTTGGCTGCTGTTGCGACTAACTCCTCGACTTCAGGTAGGGCATCCATGGTTGACATATTGGTATGGGCATGGAACTCGACCCGACGCTCGCCTTCTGGCATCAGATCCTTACGCTCATAGTGGACCACTTCTTGGACATCCTGGACATTCATGGTCAAATCGCGTGTGAAGTTATTGACCTCAATATTCCCACGGACCCGCAACCAAGAATTTTTCTTGATCATATCAAACTTCTGAGCTTCTTCTTCGTTTTTAGCCCATTTTTGGAGCGAAAAACTGGAGGTATAGTCGGTCATCTTGAAATTGATCAAGACCCGACCTGTCCGCGTCACCTTGTGCTCAACATCAAAGACCACTCCTTCAAAGACAATGCGGTTCTCTTCTGTCGTGATATCAATCATAGGAGTGACTTCTGCCTTATCCAGCTTAGGCTTGGCCGCAGCCTTTTTGGCCTTGAAATCAAAGGCTGGTTTTTCCTCTGCTGGTGGTGGGGCCATTTGAGACAAGGACTCCATGGCCCGCAAGGTTTCTTCATTAGCTACTTGGAAGATTTGATCCTTCTCAGCCTCGAAGGCTTGATGGAGTTCTTCTGTCAACTGGTCATCCGCCTCAACCCGACATTGGAAATAAGGAAAACCAAACTTGGTCAATTGACTAGCAAGATTAGGCAGATGGTTTTTCCGGTGGTGCTCCGTATCCACAGATGAAGGGCCACTAATGATCAACTCTTCTCCTTGAGAGCGGACTTGTAGGTGCTGATACATGCTCTTAAAGCCCTGACTCGCACAGGGACCATCTTCAAAAGCCTCCTGATAATAGGCTTGCAAGAGCTCCTCACTAAAAGTTGGATTCTTCACATGAATCTCAAACTCCGCTCGATTTCCTGTCTTTGAAAACTCCTCAGCCAAGTGGTTTTTGAGCTCCTGAAAAATCGTGATGGGAAGAATTTCGGCAAAAACAAAACGAAATTCCCAAACACGACTGAGCTTATGGACGATGACCTCTTGGATTTCAGCCCCTTTAAAAGCGTCTGATTCACGCATTTCTAAAGGCATTCCCAACTGATTCATTAAGATTTCAAAGCTAGTTGACATGATTTCTCCCTGACGAATTACTAGCCTTTATTTTATCATAATTCGCCTAACTTTTCGACTATAAGAAGATCCTTTCAGCTAGCTGGATCAGCTTACAAAAAAGAAGGCTAGGATGTTGAGAATCCTAGCCTTCTACCATTGCTTATTTATTTAAAATAGAAAGAGTTTCAAGCAGGTTGTCTGCATGTACTTCAATCGTGTCACCTGAAGCTTTGATTTTCACTTCTACGACACCGTCAGCTGCTTTCTTCCCAACAGTGATGCGGATTGGCAAACCAATCAAGTCACTATCGCTAAATTTAACACCGGCACGTTCGTTGCGATCGTCTACCAAGACTTCGTAACCGGCCTTGATCAATTGATCTTCGATCTTACTTGTCAATTCAAGAGAAGCTTCGTCTTTGACATTGACTGGAATCAAGTGTACATCAAATGGCGCTAATTCTTTAGGGAAGTTGATGCCCCAAGCGTAACGGAATTCACCTTTAGGCGTCTTGTTAACAAAGAGGCGAGCGTGTTGCTCCATAACGGCTGAAAGAAGACGACTGACACCGATACCGTAGCAACCCATAATGATTGGTACAGCACGGCCATTTTCGTCCAAGACATCTGCTCCCATACTTGCTGAGTAACGAGTACCCAGTTTAAAGATGTGACCAATCTCAATCCCACGCGCAAAATTGAGAACGCCTTGTCCGTCTGGAGAAATCTCACCCTCACGCACTTCACGGATATCGACATATTCCGCAGTGAAGTCACGACCTGGGTTGACACCCGTCAAGTGGTAGCCATCTTCGTTAGCCCCCACAACAGCATTGCGGCTATCTTGCACCTTGCGGTCAGCAATAATCTTAACATTTTCAGGAAGATTAACTGGGCCAAGAGATCCAAAGTCCGCTCCCAACAATTCTTTCACTTCCGCCTCAGTTGCAGGTTCCAAGAAGTCCGCTCCAAGGTGGTTTTTCAACTTAACTTCGTTGAGTTGGTCATTGCCAACGAGTAGGGCCACAACTGGCTCCTCATCTGCGATATAAACCAAGGTCTTGATGGTTTGCTCTTCAGAGACATTCAAGAAAGCAGCCACTTCATCAATCGATTTGACACCTGGTGTTTCCACGCGAGCTACTTCTTCTTCCGTCACAACACGGTTGCTTGGTTTGTAGGCGTTAGTTGCCATTTCCAAGTTAGCTGCATAGCTTGACTCGCTTGAGTAGGCAATGGTGTCTTCACCAGAAACCATCCATTTGAGCAATTCTGCCTTGATTTCTTCTTGTACTTCTGCAGGAATCTCGTCAAATGATGCAACAGACTTGTCTAACACCACCCAACGGTCAAGGTCTGTACGCGAAGGAGTAATGGCCATAAATTCTTGGCTATCCTTACCACCCATGGCACCACCATCACCGATGATCGCCTTGAAGTCCAAACCACTGCGAGTGAAGATACGCTCGTAGGCCGCCTTGTACTCATCATAAGTTACATCCAAGCTATAGTAGTTAGCGTGGAAGCTATAACCATCTTTCATGATGAATTCACGCGTACGAAGAAGTCCATTACGTGGACGTTTTTCATCACGGTACTTAGGCTGGATTTGGTACAAGTTCAGTGGCAATTGCTTGTAAGACTTGACAGAATCACGGACAATTGCTGTGAAAGTTTCTTCGTGAGTTGGACCCAAGATAAAGTCTGACTTCTCACGATTTTTTAGTTTATACAAGTCTTCACCGTAAGTTTCATAACGGCCAGATTCACGCCAAAGGTCCGCACTGAGAAGAGCAGGAGCCAACATCTCAACTGCACCAATCTTGTCAAATTCTTGACGCATGATCTTCTTAGCTTTTTCGATCACACGGTTAGCCAATGGCAGGTAAGAATAAACACCTGCAGAGACTTGACGAACATAACCAGCACGGAGCATCAAAGCGTGGCTGATGACCTGCGCATCACTTGGCATTTCGCGAAGTGTTGGAATAAGCATTTTACTTTGTTTCATTCAGATTCATTCCTTTTCTATTTCAAAAATAATTTCATAATATCGTTCCAAGTAACGGCAATCATCAAGATAACCATGACCGCTACTCCAGCAAGGGTCAAGTAGGTCTCTACCTCCTGCTTAAGTGGTTTCCGACGAACCAGCTCGATCAGATTGATCAAGATTTTTCCACCATCCAAGGCCGGAATGGGGATCAAGTTAAAGATTCCGATATTGATGGACAACATGGCCATCAGGGACAGGATAGCTGGAAGTCCTAGCTCCGCTGCTTGCGAACTCGCTTTGTAGATCGCTACCGGACCACCCAACTTGTTCAAACTAAAGTGGAAGATAATATCCTTCAAGGCCGTTAAGATACGACTTGCTGTGTACCAAGTATCTGTCACACCTGAGAGAAGCTTATCGAAAAAGCCGGTCTTAACGGCATTAATCACACCGATATAATAGCGTCCACCATCTTCTTCTGGTTGGACCGTCACTTTTTGAGTCTTCCCGTCTCGTTCATAGGTGATCGTTACTTCTGGATTTTTTCCTTGGTTACGGGTTTCCAACTGGACTGAATCTGTCAATTCATCCCAGTTGGAAACCTTGTATTCATTGATCTGAACAATCTGGTCATTGTCTTTTAGACCAGCCTTAGCCACTACTCCTTGAGGAACAACTCGAACATGGTTGCTGTAGTAGTCCACTGCTCCTCCCTGCATAAAGGCCAGGAGCGAGTACACAACAATACTCAGGATAAAGTTGTTCATGGGACCAGCAAAGTTAGTAATCAGTCGTCCCCAGATACTAGCATTTTGATACTGCACATCCAGAGGGGCAATCCGTACTTCTGTCCCATCTTCCTCAACGATGGTTGCATCATGGTGGACAGGATAGGTCTTGGTCTCTTCAATGACGATTCCTGTGATTTCAAGTTTATCCTCAAAATCAAAATCTGTGACATTCATGGGGAGAGCTGTCTGGTCGATATTTTTTCCAGAAAGGTTGATCCGAACAACAGTTCCCTCAGGGTTCAAAGTCAGACTGACAGGCGTTCCTGTCTTAATCTCTGTCGTGTCTTCTCCCCATCCTGCCATTCGAACATAGCCGCCCAGCGGAAGGATTCGAATGGTATAGGCTGTTCCGTCCTTGCCTACATGGGCAAAAATCTTGGGCCCCATCCCAATCGCAAACTCGCGAACAAGGATGCCTGATTTCTTCGCAAAATAGAAATGGCCGAACTCATGTACCAGGACAATGACGCCAAAAATGATAATAAAGGCAATAAATTGCATACACGCTCCTTCGTTTTAACTGATGATGGGATGACTTCTGTTTAAAACAGACCAAAGAATAGCATCAGTGGGAAAACAAAAATCAAGCTATCAAATCGATCCAAGACACCACCGTGACCAGGAATAAAACGGCCAGAGTCTTTCACTCCAAAATGGCGCTTGATGGCACTTTCGACTAGGTCACCAAACTGAGCTGCTATACTGAAAAGAATGGTAAAGAGAATCATGGTCACCCAACCGTAAGAGCCCGCAACGGTGCGATCTAGCATCATAAAGATCATCGTCACGACGACAGCACAAGCGATCCCACCTAGACTTCCTTCAACAGTCTTGTTGGGTGATACTCTTGGCAAGAGTTTTTTCTTACCGAACTGGCTCCCAATAAAGTAGGCCCCTGAATCCGTAGCCCAAACAATAAAGAGGGCCAAGAGAATTTTATCTACGCCTGCTAAGCGTGCTTGAATCAAGGCATGGAAGCCAAAGCCAACATAAAAACTTGAAGCAATCGGATAGACAACCTCGTCATAGGTGTAGCCTTGCGTCAAGACAGTCGTCCCCATCAATAATAAGACCAAAAGGCCATAGGCGATAAAATTGCCACCTGCTGGTAAGAAGGGAAGGTAACTCTCTAAGGGCAGCGCCAACACAAGAGCTGCTAGCATGGCCAAAGCTCCTTCGATGGTTTCAGTCTGCAGACCTTTCATCTTCAACAATTCATGAACACCCAACATAGCGATAAGTCCCACTACAATCTGGAACACAAGGCCTCCCATAAGGACAACTGGGATAAAGAATGCTAGGGCGATTCCTCCAAAAATCACTCGCTTCTGTATATCTTTTCTCATCTATTTCTCTCCTATACACCACCAAAACGTCGATGACGATGGCTGTATTCTTCTATTGCATCATGCAAGGCCTTTTCTCCAAAGTCAGGCCACATCACATCGGTAAAGTAAAGCTCACTGTAGGCTGCTTGCCAAGGCAAAAAGTTACTCAAGCGAAGCTCGCCACTCGTCCGAATAATCAGATCAGGATCTCGCAAGTCCTTGGGTAGACTACTGGTATACAAATAATTGGCAATGGTCTCTTCTGAAATATCACCCGGATTTAAGTGCGCATCGAGAACTTCCTGGGCGATTTGTTTGACTGCTTGGGTCAGTTCCGCCCGTCCTCCATAGTTCAAGGCAAAATTCAAAATCAAGCCTGTATTGGAGTGAGTTAACGCCTCTGCCTTTTCCAGAGCCTCTAAGGTTTCCTTCGGAAGACGAGAAACCTCGCCAATCATCTGGATCTTCACATTATTTCTATGAAGTTCTGGAACAAAGCGATCGTAAAATTCAATTGGAAGATTCATGATAAAAGTCACTTCCTGTTGAGGACGCGTCCAGTTTTCAGTTGAGAAAGCATAGACCGTTAGGGCTTGCACTCCCATTTCCTTAGCTGCGATGGTTACTTCTTGCAGAGCCTCCATGCCAGCCTTGTGGCCAAAGACACGAGGTTGCATCCGTTTTTTGGCCCAACGACCGTTCCCATCCATGATGATTCCAATGTGCTTGGGCACTTCTAGGGGAACGCTTAATTTTTCTTTCTTTTTAAAACGAAACATGTTTTTCTACCTATTTCACTGTTTTTATCGCTTCATTATATCATAAATCCGCTTAAAATGGCAGTCTAGTCCCTTTTCTAGGGGGCATCTAGCTAAAAATGAAAAAAGCGACCCTTTGATCGCTCTTTCTTATTATTCACCGTCGATGATAGAATCTGAGTCACCAGCACCTTCAACTGCACCAGCTGTCACTCCTTCTGAAACTGGCAAAACTGTTTTAATAGCTGTCAATTCAAATGTGAGGTATACGCCATCCACATCCAAGACAACGGTTTTACGTTCAGTGTCTACTTCATCAACTGTTCCATACAAACCACCGATGGTAATCACTTCATACCCTTTTTGAAGCTTGTTCAAGCTTTCCATCCGTTTTTGGTATTGTTTCTTTTGGCTACGGCTCATGAAGAACATCATTCCGACCATTAGCGCAAGCATAAATAGCAAGGTTGTACCACTTTGCATCCCATTTCTCCTTTTTAAATCATATATGCTCTACTATAGCAAATTTTATAGGTATTTTCAATACGAACCCTTGATTTTCAAAAAAATAAGTCCATGGATGGAGGTGTCCAGCCACAATTCGATCCAGACAGCTTTTCTAGTGCTTTCTTTTTTACAAAAAGAAAAAACCATAAAAAATAGGTTTTTGCTAATCGATTGTGATTCCATATTTTTCATGATTTTTATCATACCATTCAATCAACAACATCGCTGTTTGATAGGTAATGTTTTTAATTTTACTGGTTCCTTTTGTCAAGGTAGCTAGACTCATCTTACTAATATCTGTCTCAGTTGCTACTCTATAACTTGTCACCTTTCCATCCACCATCAATTGAACGACAGCTTCAACTTTCTTATAATCTTTTGTCGAATAAATATCAATTGGATTTTTCATAAAATCATCCTATCCCCTTAAATTTAGTCTTTTATATATTATATAATTTATTTGTTCATTTATATGGAAATCTTGCTTACAGACGCTTTCTAAGGCATTTTCACGCTGTATTTAGCATCAATTCATGAAAAAACATACCTATTTTTTATCATTTTTCACTTTCTGGGAAAAAAAACGATAAAACTATACCTTATATATTTTTCTTTTATTGACATAAAAAAGGCTAAGAATTTCTTCTTAGCCTTCTTTTTCAAACTGATTTTCTCTCGTTTATGGTGCTAGATGTCCTAGTTATTCTTCTGAGTTTGTATTCTCTTTAATAACCAATTCTCCATCTTCCATATCCGCTAACAAGTGTTTAGCATCAAGGTGATCCAAGTGGAAGTCGGTCACCTTGTCACGGATTTGTTGTTCAACCACCCGACGGAGTGGACGTACGCCCATGACTTCATCATAGCCTTCTTCAGTCATGTATTCTTTGGCAGCATCGCTCACTGTCAAGTCAATGTCTTTCTTCGCAAGAGTTTTGTTCACTTCTACTAACATCAAGTCAACAATCTTAGAAAGGTCTTCCTTGCTCAAGTGTGAGAATTCAATGACAGCGTTGAAACGGTTCAAGAATTCTGGACGGAAGAATGGTTTCAAACGATCCATGAGTTCTGGTTTGTCCGCATCTTCTGTCAAGTTGGCTTCGTAACCAAAGCCAGCATTTGAAGTAGCGATGATTACGGTATTTTTGAAGTTGACGGTGTTTCCTTGACCGTCTGTCAAACGACCATCATCCAATACTTGAAGGAGAAGGGTGATCACTTGAGGATCCGCCTTTTCAATCTCGTCAAGAAGGACGATAGAGTATGGATTGCGACGGACGCGTTCTGTCAAGGTATTGTTGTTGTCATCGTAACCAACATAACCTGCAGTTGTACCAATCAATTTAGATACGGCTGTACGGTCGCTGTATTCTGACATGTCCAAACGGATGATAGCATCTTTAGTTCCGAACATATCAAGCGCTAATTGTTTTGCCAACTCAGTCTTACCAACGCCAGTAGGACCTACAAAGAGGAAGCTACCGATTGGACGGTTTCCTTCATCAAAACCTGCACGGTTCCGACGGATCGCTTTGGCAACGGCTTCAACAGCCTTGTCTTGACCGATAACTTTGGTTTGCAAACGGTGACCCATATCTTTCAAGCGTTCGATATCGGTTGCCCCCATTTGTGATACTGGAATACCAGTCATCCGTTCAACAGACTCAGCCACATCATTGACAGTTGCAGTCACCTTGTGATCTTCTGTATGATTGGCAATTTGTTTTTCGAGTTCTTCGATCCGAACTTTTGCATTAAGGGCTGCTTCGTAATCTTCCTTGGCAGCTGCAGCTTCTTGTTTAGCTTTTTCTTCTTCAATTTCATGTTCCACAGCATGGACATCTGTCACTGGGTGTTGAGCTGCCAAGTGAGCAGCTGTCACATCGACCAAGTCGATGGCCTTATCCGGCAAGCTACGTTGTGGAATGTATTGAACAGAATAATCAACCGCTGCTTTCAAGACTTCATCTGGCAAGACAACATTGTGGTGTTGTTGATACAATTCACGAATGCCTTGGAGGATCTTGAAGGTATCTTCAGCAGATGGAGCATTGACCTTGACTTCGTTGAAACGACGTGCAAGAGCGGCATTTTTCAAGATGGTGTTGCGGTATTCATCTTGAGTGGTTGCCCCAATCACGGTCAATTCCCCACGTGAAAGAGCTGGTTTCAAGATATCCGCAAGACCTTTAGATCCTTGCCCATCCCCTGTGCTACCCGCACCAAGGATTTGATGGATTTCATCAAAGAAGAGGATAATGTTTCCAGCTTCTTTAACTTCGTTGACCAAGTTTTGAATATTTTCTTCGAAGCTACCACGGTATTGCGTACCAGCTTCTAGACCAGAAATATCGATCGAAATAATTTCTTTGTTCTTGATGGCTGCTGGAACGTCACCATTCACGATAGCTTGGGCCAAGCCTTCTACAACAGCTGTCTTACCAACACCTGCATCCCCTACAAGGACAGGGTTATTCTTGGTACGACGAGACAAGATTTCAGCAGTTTCTTGAATTTCTTTGTTGCGTCCGATAACTGGATCCAATTTTCCTTCACGGGCTTCTTCAGTCAAGTTGCGGCCGAGCTTCGCAAGGATCCCATCTTGTTTCATGCCTTTGCCTTGTTGCTGTTGCACTGGCCCACTTCCTTCGGTTGGAAGTTGACCCGTTTGACGGTAAATAGCGAATTCTTCAGGTGTTACTTCACGACCATTGATCATGTAGCGACGGCTTTCAGAACGAAAACCACCCATATTTCCCATTAGTTGATTGAAAAGATCATCCATATTGTTAAAGTTGTTATTCATATTGTTTACCTCTAATTTACATAATTTTAATTTGTTCTTGAAAATGAGTAGCTGAATTGGCTACTTTAATTCTGTTTACATAATTTTGTTTTGATTTTAAATGAATAGCCTCAAGGGCTAGCATCTTGTATTTCTTCTTTTATCAATTAGTTTTCTATATTTTGGAAATAGCATCTTACCATCTCCTTTCCACTATTGATCCTGTAAACTTTTGAGATTTCCTCAACCTCTTTTTGTTTACATAAATTATTATAAACCCAAAAAAAGTTTTTGTCAACACTTTTTACATAATTTTTTAAAAATATTGTTTACTTTTTGATTGAATCTAGGTAAAATAATTATAAAATTAATAATTAAGGATATCATCATGGGGATTTATAAAGGGAAAGATATTGAAGAAGCTATTACAAAAGGTCTTAAAGATTTAAATGTCAAAAAAGAAGATGCTACAATCAAAATCCTTGAAGAAGGAAGTGGAGGCATATTCGGATTATTTTCTAAAGAAGCCGAGGTTTCTATCACTCCACTATCTAGTGAGGAGATACGGAAACGAGATCAGTTGAAAAAGCTACAACTTATTGGAAGTATCGCTGGTGCCATCTTCCTTATTGTAATAACAGGCTTACTCATCCTCTTTGGTCCTAAGGATGATACATCAAAATCCGCCAAACAAGCAACCCATAGTTCAAAAGTCATGAAACAAACTACTGATCCTACATCATCTAGTATAAAAACTGATAGCAGCTCTTCAGAAAGTTCCAAAACAAGCAGTTCAGAAACGCTGTCCAGTTCTTCCAGTGCTAGTAGTTCCTCTAGCGCTCCTCCTAGTACTCCTTCTATTCTCACTGCTGAAAACAACACAGAATTTGCAACAATTCTACAAACTGAAGATCCAGATAAAATCAACGAATTCGTTAATAAATATAAAGGACAAGTGTTGGAATTTGATGGCTACATCGCTGACATTGCTTCAAGTGAAGGGCGAAATACATATTTCGATATCCTCATCTACTCAGGAGACTTTATGGGAAAAGATATTGCAAATCCGAGCCCATATTTTAAACTAACTGAAGTGAGTCCATCGATAGATTCTGCTTTTAATCCATTCAATGGGAACGATATTTCCTAAGACTAAAACGTTCATATTAAGGCGAAAATTAACGGGTATTCTCTAAACCAACAACTATTATAACTGAGCGTTATTGAAATAAAACCTCGATAAGGTCACAGCCATAGCTTCTTTCAGCTATGGTTTTTTAGCATCTAGAAAAGAAACCATCCCTTCCGTAACTTCCTAATGATACTGCACATCCTTCCCTCCTAAAATATGATATACTAAAGAAAAAGGAGGTGCCTATGTCTTCCATTCGTTTAATTGTCAGTGATATTGACGGAACTATTCTGGATCAGCAGCATCAGGTCGATCCCGACCTCATCGAACTCATCCCCCAGCTCCAAGAAAAAAAGATTCCTTTTATCTTGGCATCGGCTCGTTCTCCTATCGGGATTGCTCCTATCGCAAGAAGCTTGGGCGTCCATCAGGAACCTATCGCTTGCTACAATGGGGCTCTCATCGTCAAGGGAGAAGAGATTTTGTTTGAGCACAGCCTGGACAAAGATGAGATCCGCACCTTCCTCCATCGTGTAGACGAACTAGATCCCAGCATTTCAATTAATTGTTATAGCGGGGCAGTCTGGTTCAACTCCAGAGAGGACCAGTGGACCCACGTTGAGGCTGCTATTACGGGTGAAACTCCCCAGATACAACCACTTTCTCAGACCCTCTCTGATGATACTCTCCATCTACATAAATTGCTCTTGATTGGAGAGACTCAGAATATTCAAGAACTTTATCAGAAGCTGGATCCGCAAGAATTTCCGCAGACTGCCTTTTACCTTTCAAAAGAAAACTACCTAGAAGTCACCGCCAAGTCCGTCTCAAAAAGAGATGCTGTCCTTGAACTGGCTGCTTATTACCAGGTCCCTTTGGAACAGGTCATGACCATCGGAGATCACTTCAATGACCTCCCTATGATTCGTCTGGCTGGACTTGGAGTTGCCATGGGAAATGCTCCTGAAGCCGTCCAAAAGGAAGCTCAAGTTGTCACTACCAGCAACCAAGAACACGGTGTAGCGCAAGCTATCCAAGAGTATGTCTTACCGCCATCAAACAAATAGCCCATGGAGCTCCTGCTTTCATGGGTTTTCTAACTCACTGTTTTTTAACCCAGCCTCTGATAAAAGAAAAAGAAGCTAGGACTTGATCCTATCTTCTTTTCATTTTTATTCTACTGTTACGGACTTAGCAAGGTTCCGTGGTTTATCCACGTCGAGTCCACGGTGAAGGGTTGCAAAGTAAGCGATCAATTGGGTTGGTACCACCATTGAGATTGGTGAGAGGTAAGGGTGGACCGTTGTAAGGACGATGTCGTCTGTATCTTTAGCAACATTTTCTTCTGCGATGGTAAGAACCTTAGCGCCACGCGCTGCCACTTCTTGGATATTTCCACGAGTGTGGTTGGCAAGAATTGGGTCAGACAAGAGGGCCAAAACAGGTGTTCCATCCTCAATCAAGGCAATGGTTCCGTGCTTGAGCTCTCCAGCCGCAAAACCTTCACATTGGATGTAAGAAATCTCTTTGAGCTTGAGACTGGCTTCCATGGCTACATAATAATCTTGACCACGTCCGATGTAAAAGGCGTTGCGTGTTGTTTCAAGAAGGTCACGAACCTTAGCATCAATCAATTCTTTTTCTGAAAGGGTTGACTCGATAGACTGAGCCACGATAGACAACTCATGAACCAAATCGAAAGCTTTGGCTTTTTCATTGCCATTTGCTTCACCAACCGCTTTTGCAAGGAAAGCAAGGGCTGCGATTTGGGCTGTATAAGCCTTAGTTGATGCTACGGCAATTTCAGGACCTGCATGAAGCAACATAGTATGGTTGGCTTCACGTGACAGAGTTGATCCTGGCACATTTGTCACTGTCAAGCTTGGAATCCCCATTTCATTGGCCTTAACTAAAACCTGACGGCTATCAGCTGTTTCACCAGATTGACTGATAAAGATGAAAAGTGGCTTCTGGCTGAGAAGTGGCATCCCATAACCCCACTCAGAGGAGATACCCAGTTCAACTGGTGTATCTGTCAATTCTTCCAACATCTTCTTAGAAGCAAATCCTGCATGATAAGATGTTCCAGCTGCAAGGATGTAGATGCGGTCAGCGTCTTGAACAGCCTTGATGATGGCTGGGTCTACCACTACTTGACCAGCCTCATCTGTGTAGGCTTGGATGAGCTTACGCATCACTGTTGGTTGCTCATCAATTTCTTTGAGCATGTAGTAAGGATAGGTTCCCTTTCCGATATCAGACAAGTCAAGCTCAGCAGTATAGCTAGCACGCTCACGGCTGTTGCCATCGTAGTCTTGCACTTCAACGCTATCAGCTTTCACAATTACCAACTCTTGGTCATGGATCTCCATATATTGGTTGGTTTCACGAATCATGGCCATAGCATCTGAGCAGACCATGTTATAGCCTTCTCCAAGACCAATCAAAAGTGGTGATTTGTTCTTGGCCACGTAGATGACATCTGGATTTTCAGAGTCAATCAAGGCAAAGGCATAAGATCCACGGATGATGTGAAGGGCTTTTTTGAAAGCTTCAAGTACTGACAAGCTCTTTTCTTCCGCAAATTTTCCAATCAAGTGCACTGCGATTTCAGTATCCGTTTGTCCCTTGAAGTGGTGACCTGCCAGGTATTCTTCTTTGATTTCGAGATAGTTTTCAATCACACCATTGTGCACCAAGACAAAACGTCCTGTCTCAGAGCGGTGCGGGTGAGCATTATCTTCTGTTGGTTTCCCGTGAGTGGCCCAACGAGTATGTCCGATACCAGTTGTTCCCTCTACTCCAGCTGTCTTGGCAGACAATTCTGCAATACGACCAACCGCTTTCACCAAATGGTTCTCAGCACCACCAAGGACAAAAATCCCCGCAGAATCATAACCACGGTATTCGAGCTTTTCAAGCCCTTGAATCAAAATATCCGTTGCATTTGTATTTCCAACAACACCAACAATTCCACACATAGTATATACGACACAGACAAGCTGTGCTTTCTCCTTCTATAAAAATGAAAGAAAATAGGTATACGTACTTGAGTTCCCTTATTTTCTTAGCCAATTTATAAAATTGGTCTAGTCTGATTCGATAGAAAAATTATCAGCGGAGTCAGTATACAATGCTTTTTTCTGTTTGTCAACCTTCAAAATATCAAAAATTGGTCTAGTTAAGAAAGGATTAAGAAAAACCTACCAACTTTTTTAGTGATAGGTTGGGATGATTGGCTTATTTTAAGATTGTCATTGATGCCAACTGATCTAAATGCCTATCCAATAATTGCATAAGTTTTACTTCATTTTTTGATCTTTTTAATCATCAAATCAACTCCCAGCAAAACAACTATAATAATGAAAATATAGGCAAACATGGACTGACTAGATAGATGTTCCCCACTCGCATTCTTCAAGATGACTCCATAAGACTCTTTATAATTAGTTACTATTGAAGTTGGCGCTTTATCAAAGACTTTATTGATTGCATCTTTCATTAAAATCTGTTTCAAGAGCGCATTTACCTGTGTAAGAGGGAACCAGGTCATGACCTGTTGCAAGCTTCCTCCTACGGATCCAATCGAAAGATAAACACCTGAAATGAATCCGATAAAAGTTCCAACTATTGTACTCAAAGTTGTAAATGCTGAACTGGTTCGAATAAAAGCTAGGATTGGCAAAATAATAGTTGCAGATAACACCGTTCCCATTGTGACAACTCCTAAAATAGATAAGTAGTCCATCATAGAATAGTCAAGAAGAGCACTAAAACCATTAAACATACCAATTGCAAAGATACAAGAGAACAGAGTCATAATAATCCCAAATAAAATCGCAAAGACCGCATACGATAGTTCAATTTTAAAGTTAGAAACTGGACTGACTTTAAAGTCCTCACTCAATTTCTTTTCTCTATCCGAAACCATCACTCCAAATGCACCAAGAGTACTGGTCATTGAAATAATGGTAGTTAAACCTGAGATCAACCAATAATTGACCATCTGGATGGTGTCCGTAGAGGCGGTATCACGATTCAAAGCCTCCTTGATGGCATCAATCTGAATTTGTCCTAAAAAGACTTGATAAACCAAGATCAAGATGATGACCGATAAGAAGGACATAAAGAAAGCTAAGCGATCTCTTGTATAGACTTTCCGATTTCTAGAGATTAATTCAAGCATTCCCTTCTCCTCCTTTAGATCTTAGCAAGTTCAAATAAGCTGCTTCTAAATTTGAATATTCTACATTGAATGTTTCAATAATTGATTTTCCTTGATTTTCTGCAATAATTTCCATCATCTCTTCAACGGAAACATCCTTACATACGACTTCTGCCTCCGAAAGGATCTGACACTTATTAGCAAACTTAGAGACAGATAACGAATTGACTGGTTTACCAGGTTTTAACGTAAGATTCAGGTTAGTGGTTGAATG
>NZ_JBKQBL010000005.1:90385-92295 GCF_046824975.1 Streptococcus intestinihominis
CTGTTTAATAAAATTGGCAATATCTCCTGAATAGTACAAGTTCCCTTCAATTAAGACATTTAAGACATCACAAGCAGCCATCTCTTCTAAATAGTGTGTAATTAGAACGACTGTCATATTTTCTTTTTTGTTCAGATAATTAATCGCTTCCCATAAATCATGACGAGATTGTGGATCTAAACCAGTTGTTGGCTCATCTAACAAGAGCAAAGACGGTTGTGGCAATAAAGCTCGGGCAATATCTACTTTTCGTTTTTGTCCTCCTGATAAACTGCCATAGTTTTTCTTTTTAAGAGTAGCCACATCCAAATAGGATCGCAGATCTGTAATACGCTTTTGTACTTGTGATTTTGATAATCCATACAAGGCTCCTCGAGAAATCAGGTTTTCCTCTACCGTTAAATGATCATCTAGACGATTGCTTTGAAATACAATACCGATATGTCGATAAAAATCTTTCGTTGACAAGGATTTTCCATCTACTTCCCAAAAAATCTCTCCTGAACTTGGCTTGAAATTCTGAATCAACAAATTAAAAAGCGTTGTTTTCCCTGCACCATTTGGACCAAGAAGTCCATAAAATTTACCTTCCTCAAGAACTAAATCAATTCCTTTCAAAGCCTCAAAGGAACCATAGCTTTTCTTTACATTGTGTAATCTAATTTCCATTTTCTGACACCAAGATCCTTTTTTCTTTCCTTGTACTCTCAGTATATCCAATTTCTATCTTCTAACGTGAGGACATTCATGTCCAGTCTAAGCATCTTTTTCACCAAAAAACACCTGTGAAGATTCACAGGTGTTCAATGTTTATTTTATATTTTTTGAGGACAATTGATGAAAAGATGAACACTTCTCTACACCTCAGTGTAGTTTAGACCTTTTTTTGCAAGGTCCTCTTTCCATTCTTCTTGCATGTTTCTCTTCACCAGATCCTCAGATAATAAATCAGCCATCAAGCATACTTTTTGATAATCATTTTTTGCTTTTTCTAAGTCATCTTCTATAAATAAAGCAACTTTCCAATTTAAAGCATAAACAAAAATATTATCCTGAAAATCATGTCTCTTTGTCATAATATCATTTAAAGCTTTAACAATGTCTGGCAACCTCTCGTATATCCCATAATGGGCTAACACACCTGCAGCTGAGATAAGAGTGTTTTGTAGCATTTCCAATTCTGATAAGGGGAAATAATCTATCGCAAGTAGGATTTTCTCTACTAAGTGTATAAATTCATCTTGATCAAAGGCTCCCAAAGCCAAAGAAAGCAAGCGCAATTTGATAATCTCCACATCGTTGAGACTTAACTCTTTTTTCTTCATGGCTTGCTCTAGATACTCATCTAATAAACCTTGATCAAAAGAAGGATTTTTAGATCCAATCATATCAACCGTAGCTTGGGCGACCTGGACAGACAGTTTTTCTTCCTCTGGCAGATTATCAAAATAGTTCTCGTAAATATCCTCAATAATTTCTTCATGCCGATGAAGACGATCTTGATCTCCATAATGATATAAAGTCCGTAGTTGATACTTCAAATTCAGATATTCTGCAGGCAATTCTAAACTAGTTTGATTCGTTAACGTATCTAGGGAAACACCTAGTTGATCAGCGATATACTTCGCTGTTGCAATCGTTGGCAAAGACTGCCCCTTTTCAATTCGCTGGAGTTGGCGCGTCGTTAATAGGTCCTCAATACCACAGATTGCTTGTCTACTTAATCCCTTACTTTCACGTAGAGTTTGTACTTTTTGTCCTAGTTCTGTTTTAAAATCCATCATACAAGCTCCTTTTCTTCTGGTTTTATTATAGCACATATTAAAGTTGAAGGGTTTTTAACCTTTTCCAGCACTAAATGAAAAATCGGAAATGAAGAATGCCGTCAGAAACATATGCATCTGATGGAG
>NZ_JBKQBL010000005.1:92349-96736 GCF_046824975.1 Streptococcus intestinihominis
TTCCACACTTCCGAAAATAAAACTAGTCAGTCATTTACTGAAATGAACGGCCTATCGTACTTAGATAACAGAATCCTCAAAAACCTATTCTTCAAATCCATTCTGCTGGCTCAATTCACGGAACCAATGGCCGGATTTTTTCAGGCGTCTTTCTTGAGTGGCTAGGTCTAATTCGACAAGGCCGTAGCGGTTTTTATAGCCATTGAGCCAAGACCAGCAGTCGATAAAGGTCCACATGAGGTAGCCCTTACAGTTGGCCCCATCTTGGATAGCCCGGTGCAATTCACGCAGGTGGTCTTTGACGAAGTCAATCCGGTAGTCATCTTGGATTTCTCCGTTTTGACGGAACTTTTCTTCCCCTTCAACTCCCATTCCATTCTCTGTTAGGAGCCATTCGATGTTCCCGTAATTTTCTTTGATATTTTGCGCAATATCGTACAAGCCCTGCTCATAGATTTCCCAACCTCTATGTGGATTGATCTTTCTTCCTGGCATGACATAAGGTTCGTAGAACTGCTCAACTAGCATAGGAGACTCTGGGTTTGGCGCATAACGAGGCGCAGAGACCCGCATTGGTTGGTAATAATTGACTCCTAAGAAGTCAACTGTATGTTCTTTGATTAGCTCCAAGTCACTTGGATCCACTTCTGGCAAAAGAGCACGCTCCCGCAAAATCTCTACCAACTCTGGTGGGTAAGTCCCAAGAACAGACGGATCGAGGAAGGATTTGGCTTGGAAGAGCTCAGCGATTCGTGCCGCCTTGACGTCTGCTGGATGCTGACTCCGCGGATAGGCTGGCGTCAAGTTCAAGACCACTCCGATTCGATAGTTTGGATCCACCTCATGACAGACCTGAACAGCAAGGCTACTTGCCAACTGAGTATGGTAGGCAACTTTGACCGCTGCAGCCGCATCTACCTTATGTGGGTAATGGGCATCATAAAAGTAACCAAACTCTACAGGAACAATGGGTTCATTAAAGGTGATCCACTGATCAACCAAGTCCCCATAGGTTTCAAAGCAGAAACGAGCATAGTCGTGATAGGCGTAGACCGTCTCCTTATTTTCCCAGCCATCTCCTTGTTCTTGCAAGGCAAAAGGAAGATCAAAGTGATAAAGATTGACCATCAAATGAATGCCTTTGGACTTGATGCGTTCAAACACTTGGCGGTAAAAAGCCACCCCTACTGGATTGACTTCTCCACGTCCTTTAGGGAAAATCCGAGACCATTGGATAGAAGTCCGAAAGGCAGTATGCCCGGTCTCGACTAGAAGCTCAATGTCTTCTTCCCAATTTTCATAAAAGGTCGAAGTTAAGCCGGGTCCTTCTTGGAAACGAAAGCGATGAGGCTCTACCTGATACCAGTAGTCCCAGAGGTTGTCCTCCTTACCATCTCCGGCAAAGCGCCCTTCTGTCTGAGGACCAGATGTCGAAGTCCCCCATAAAAAATCTTGTGGAAAGTTGATCATGTGTTTATCCTCTCTCATTGTCTTCCTCTCTATTATACTCCCTTTCAGCCCTCTTCCTAGAGACTATTTTCAGTCATTTTTACGCAGATTATAGAAAAAAAACGCTAGCTATCAGAAGACCCGATTTCTAACGTGTTTTGTTTCCATTATAGTTTATTAACGACATAATCAAAGAGAGCCTTGTCTCCTTCACTTATCTGATAACGCAGTTCTGGATGCCACTGAACCCCGAGAAAGGCTGTCCCGTGGGATGATTGCACCGCTTCGATGATCTGATCTTCAGGACTAACAGCAATCACTTCTAGATGAGGGGCTAGATCCTTGATCGCTTGATGGTGGTAGGAATTGATCTGACCAACTTCTCCGAATAAGTCCCGCAAAATAGTCCCTTCAACTGTTTCGATTGAATGACTAGCTTCGCTGGCAGGATTTTCCTGCCAGTGATGGTCGATATCTTGGTAAAGTGTCCCGCCCATGGCTACATTGTAGAGCTGCATGCCTCGGCAAACCGTAAAGATGGGCTTCTTAGCAGCTACTGCTTCCTTGATCAAGGCCAACTCGAAAAGGTCACGCTCGAGCAAGTAATCATCACTAACAATCTCCTTCTCTGCTCCATAAAACTGAGGAGAAACATGCTGACCACCTGTGATGATCAGCTTGTCAATCAAGGAAATATAGTGCTCAGCCGTTGCTGGGTCTCCAATCGGAAGGATGAGGGGGATGCCCCCCGCTTCTTGAACCCCCTGGACAAAGCCTGTCGGTGTATAACTGAGGTACATTCCATCTTCTTCACGGAAAGGGCGTTGATTGCCCGTAATCCCAATCACTGGTTTCTTCATCGCTAATTCTCCAATCTCTTCATAACTAGTATAATTCCTTATTTTATCATACTCCAAAGGTGACTTTCAACTTTTTTCATAATTTTGAAAATAATAAGAGATTTTCTAGAATTTTTACGAATAATACAGGTGAAAAAACAATTTTCTTCAAAGAAAGGAGAAGATAGATGAACACAATTTCTATTCATTCTGATGACATACTATCAGATCATGAACTAGCCACTATTCAAGGTGGATTTATCCCAGCTGTAATCGCAGGGATAGCTACATGGAAAATTGCTACAGCTGCTGTCAGTAGTATTGGACTCGTTTTTGCTGCAGGAGCAGGACTAGGATATCTAGCTAATCGTCCATAGGTAAGAACGATGAAAAAAAGACGCATATTCCATATCATCACGATATCTACTTTACTTTTTTCTAGAATCTTTTTAGCAGTTCTACAAATCTTACACGACCTTCACTATCTCACACTCCCATTTGAAACTTATGGAGTGAGTGATTTACTTTCTGGGATTCTTGTTATTTGGATCCTCATCATTGCATATCGGGGAATCAGAAAGGAGAAAAGCAATGAACAATTTACAACTTTTAACAACTGAAGAATTAGAAAACACAAAGGGCGGTGTTGGCCTAGCTGAAATCGTTGCGATTTGATGAGCCTTAACGGCCTCTCCCCCAAATACCAGAAGCTGATTGTCTCCTTGCTCCAAAAACTCAAAACAGCAGGAAAAACGATTGTCATTTCCTCCCACCATTTCGAGCAAATCGCTCCCATTGTGGAACGAGTTCTGCTCTTTTCTGAAGAGCACACCATTACTGGAAGCTACGATCGAGCGGATTGGGAACATCATCCAGATATTCAACAATCGTTTTTGTCATGTTAAAAAGCCTCGGTAGGGTTCTTCCTACCGAAGCTTTTTTGATGAAAGAGATAAAGGTTAATGTCCTTTATGCTTGTCTCTTCGTTTTTGCTGTTTGCGTTCAAATTTCTCTTGTTTGAGCAATTGCTTTTGGACACTAGATTGATGTTTTGAAATCTTTTTCCTTTCCTCATACTGCAACTGCAATAGTTCTTTCGACTTGGAAGAAACTTTTTGTTTTACTTGTTTCCTCACAATTCGCTGTAATCGTTTAGGATTCTTGATTTTTACATGTTGCTTAACTGTAGTTTCTGGACTAAAAGATAATTGAGTAAACTGAGTCTGTAAAATCTCTAGAATTTCATCATCTTTTGGCTCCTTACCAAATGTCACACGACAAACTTGATAAGTTTCTCGATACACTTGTTCGAACAAACCATGCCAAAATCCATCTTCAAAATAAACTGTCAATCCAATTGAAATTGTTTCCACGACAGCACCTCCTTAAATTTATCCCTAAGAATGGACAACCAAGGAGGAAGGTTACTGATAGGCTTGCCTACGTCTGGACTACCAACCAGAACTGTGTTTTTATCTTAGTTGGAACTATTATAGCATATTTATAATCTATTTTTATTTCTTCTTCAAATGCCTATCAAAAAAATGAATCGTAGCTAGCCAAGAATCCTTACTCTCTCTCATCAATAAACGCCAATCTTTTCGATAACGGTGATTTGGTTGATAAGCCACTGTCAACATGTGACCTGTTTCATGATATTTTTTAAATGTAATGTGGTGTCCTTTATAATCTGAGACAATATCATCAATTGCTGACGAGGCATCCCATATTTCATCAACAGTACTTCCGAGCAATAAGATTGGTGAATGCATTTGAACGATATCTATCTTAGCAGAACGATCTTTAGGGATAGGTTTTCTAAAAAGTTTGCTAAACAGATAATCTCTCAGTCGAAACTTTTGATAGGTAAGTTCCTTTTGCAAATACGTCCAAGAAGAAGTATGGGAGTTCCATTTCCCTTTTATCCCTTCATACACCACATCAGAGGGTGAATTTAGTACCAAACATTGAACGTCATTAAAAATGCTCTCCTCAGCTAAAACTAACTCTGCTCCCTTAGAACGTCCATAGATTCCAATTCTTTCACTATCTACTTGATGATGCTGACGTAGATAATCCTTTGCTTCCACAAGGCACTC
>NZ_JBKQBL010000005.1:96787-105762 GCF_046824975.1 Streptococcus intestinihominis
TAAAGGAATACGTTCCAAATGTTTTGGCAACCCCTCTAAACCAAAGTAGGCAACTGCTAGGCAAATATAACCTCTAGAAGATAGAAGCTGAGCTATATTCTGTGCCTTTTCAATCCTTCCTTCACTACCGCTCACAATAATCAATGCTGGTGCTTTTATTGCCTTTTTATCATAAAATAGTCTCCCTTGAAAATGTTTCCTGTAAATATCTTGATGACTAATTTGCGAACTCATGTAATGTCTTGTGAAAGTTCTCTCTGCGACGACAGTATTACCTTGTATAATTTTGATTTCCACAAAAAAGTGATCTAATAAGGGAATTTTAGAAAGAGAGTTTGGAAGTTTCTTTTTCCTATTGGTTAAGGGCTTGGCATTAAAGAATAACCCCATTGTTGCAATATCTTCATAAGAGCCAGAACAAGATGGAGTTTGTGAAATATCAATAATACCATTCTTATCTGATACAAAAGTCGCTGTTGATTTCCATAAAACATTATGAGCTAAAAGCATAGGAGCATTGATACAATAATAATCAGATAAATACATTTCGACTCGATAGGTTTCACTTGGTTTTAAGCCATCGATGACAATATTAAAAGATTCGTCTGCTAAATCAGACTCTGAGATCAGTTCAATTTGTATATTCATATCTTCCTCTTTTTGTTAATATAATTAACAATATAGTTTTAAAATTACCGTGATTTTTACCACGGCAATTCTTGCCATACCTGTTCAACATCATCCATCAGTTTAATAACCATTTGAAGATCCTCCTCACTATAGTTTCTTAAAACTGAAAAAATGGCCTTTTCAATATGTTCTTGCTGCTCTTTATGGATATTAAAAACTTCAACACCTTTTTTGGATAATATCAGATATTTATTTTTTTCATTATCCGGTGCAAATTCAAAAGTAACGAGGTCTTTCTTGGTTAAACGTCTAACACTCTGAGTAATGGCACTCCTAGATACTTCAAGTAACTCAGATAATTTCACTAGATTCACAGGCTGATTGCGACCTATTAGATCGATCAAATGGACTTCATTAATAGTGATTGATTTATCAATACTGTTCCTATGCTGAGCTTTTTTCAACTGTTCAAAAGCTAAAGCAAAGCTGTTAAAACGATTATTAAACTTATACAGTTCTTTCTTATTCATAGCGCCTCTCTTTTGTTAATGATATTAACAAAAATACTATTTATTGTCAAGCTGAGCCTAAAAAATCCTCCAGAGCTGAACTCTGAAGGATTCATTTTTTATTTCACAACAATGTTGACAAGCTTGTTCGGTACACTAATCAATTTTACGATTTCTTTGCCATCAATCTCTGCTTTGACTTTTTCGTCAGAGAGAGCAACTTCTTGCAATTCTTCGCGTGAAAGGTCTTTTGCAACCATGAGTTTAGCACGGACTTTACCTTTGATTTGAACGACGATTTCGATTTCGTCTTCAATCAATTTGCTTTCGTCCCATGTTGGCCAAGCCACGTAAGAGATAGACTCACCGGTTGCTGCGACTGTTTGCCAGAGTTCTTCTGCCAAGTGAGGCGCAAATGGGGCAATCAATTGGATAAAGCCTTTGGCGTAGTCTACATAGAGTTTGTCTTCCTTGTTGGCCGCATTGACAAAGACCATGAGTTGAGCAATGGCTGTGTTGAATTTCATCGACTCGATTTGCTCAGTGACAGCCTTAACAGTTTCGTTGTAAACCTTGTCTAGAGCGCCATTGTTTTCCGCAACGGTTTCTTTACTTGTGATCAAACGGTACACACGATCGAGGAATTTACGGCTTCCTTCCAATCCTTCTTCAGACCAAGCGATGGAAGCATCAAGTGGTCCCATGAACATTTCATAGACACGAAGGGTATCCGCACCGTATTGTTCCACCACATCGTCTGGATTGACAACGTTCTTGAGGGATTTAGACATCTTAGCTGGTGCTTGCTCCAACTCTTCCCCTGTTTCCACATGGAAGAAGGAACCGTCACGTTTTTCAACCTTGTCAGTTGCCACAAGAGCGCCACGGTGGTCACGGTAGCTTGTTCCCAAAATCATTCCTTGGTTAAAGAGTTTTTGGAATGGCTCTTTGGTTGGAACAACACCGATATCATAGAGGAATTTATGCCAGAAACGAGCGTAAAGCAAGTGGAGCACGGCGTGTTCTGCCCCACCCACGTAGATATCGACTGGCAACCATTGTTTGAGGAGATCCTCGTCAGCCAATTTCTCAGTGTTGTGTGGATCGATATAGCGGAGGTAGTACCAGCTTGAACCTGCCCATTGTGGCATCGTATTGGTCTCACGACGACCTTTGACACCATCCTCACGAGTCACTTCAAGCCAGTCTGTCAAGTTAGCCAATGGGCTTTCACCAGTACCTGAAGGGCGGATGTCCTTGGTTACTGGCAAGACAAGTGGGAGTTCACTTTCTGGAACAGCTGTTGAAGTTCCATCTTCCCAATGAATGATTGGGATTGGTTCACCCCAATAACGTTGACGGCTAAAGAGCCAGTCGCGGAGACGGTAAGTCACCTTCTCTTGACCAAAGCCTTTTTCTTCCAACCAAGCCACAATCTTGGCAATCGCTTCTTCTTTGTTGAGTCCGTTCAAGAAGTCAGAGTTGACGTGAAGGCCATCCTCTGTGTAAGCAGCTTCTGCTACGTTTCCACCTTCCAAGACTTCTACGATTGGAAGGCCGAATTGTTTAGCAAATTCCCAGTCACGTTGGTCATGAGCAGGTACAGCCATAACAGCACCAGTTCCATAGCTAGACAGAACGTAGTCGGCAATCCAGATTGGAATTTCCTTGCCATTGACAGGGTTTATGGCATAAGCACCAGTCCAAACCCCTGTTTTTTCCTTGGCAAGGTCTGTACGAGCCAAGTCTGACTTGAGGCTTGCTTGGTGTTTGTAGTCAGCTACAGCCTCTGCTTGTTCTGGACTTGTGATGGCATCTACTAACTCATGCTCAGGAGCTAAGACAGTGAAAGTCGCACCGAAAAGGGTATCTGGACGAGTCGTAAAGACGGTGAATTCCTTGTCTGTTCCTTTCACCTTGAAAGTGACATTGGCACCAGTTGATTTCCCAATCCAGTTGCGTTGCATGTCCTTGATAGACTCTGGCCAATCCAGGTCATCCAAGTCATTGAGCAAGCGTTCCGCATAGGCAGTGATTTTGAGCATCCATTGGCGCATTGGTTTGCGGACAACTGGATAGCCACCACGCTCAGAGGTTCCGTCAGGGAGGACTTCTTCGTTGGCGATAGCTGTTCCTAGTTCCTCAACCCAGTTTACTGGCACTTCCGCTTCATAGGCCAAGCCTTTTTCATAAAGCTTGGTGAAAATCCATTGCGTCCATTTGTAGTAGTTCGGATCCGTTGTGTTGACTTCACGGTCCCAGTCGTAAGAGAAGCCAAGGGCATTGATTTGGCGTTTGAAGTTGGCAATGTTTTCCGCTGTAAATTCCGCTGGGTCATTCCCTGTATCCATGGCGTATTGCTCTGCAGGCAAACCAAAAGCATCCCAGCCCATTGGGTGAAGGACGTTGTATCCTTGGGCACGTTTGAAACGGCTAAGGATATCTGTCGCTGTGTAGCCTTCTGGGTGCCCTACGTGAAGACCCGCTCCAGATGGGTAAGGAAACATGTCAAGCGCATAAAACTTAGGTTTTGAGGCGTCAGTTCCTGTCTTAAAGGTATGATGATCAGCCCAGTGTTTCTGCCACTTAGGCTCGATTTCTTTATGATTGTAAAAACTCATGCTGTCTCTCCAATTTTCGTGATGCTCCTATTATACCATTTTTAGGGGATTTTTAAAGGTTCTATCCACCAAAAAGAGGCTGGGACAAAAGTCCTAGCCTCTCAATCGTCTTTGGATTGTCGAGCAAGACGCAGTGGTTGAGTGGGCTCTACTACGCTGATTTCATCAGCTTTTACAGCCCTACTCAACTGTGCGGAGGCGGGACGACGAAATCGAATGCTAACCAATGACCGATTTCTGTCCCACTCTCTTCCCTGTTCAGTATACAATCACTCTTAAAGTTCCTAGTCTTCTACGTGACTTTCTAGTTCTTTTTGAGCTTTCTTATTGGATTCTTCTTTTTCTTTCTTCCATTGTTCACGCGCTTCATCGTACTCCTTGGTTGTCAAGACTTTGTCTTGCAATTCCAGATACTTGTAGTTGAAGGTTTGACCCTTGTGTCCTGTCCAAGCAAAGGCAGCTGTGTATGGAACTGTCTTTCGAACACCTGGAGATGCACCATCTGAGTGAATTGGAATCAAGAGGGCGCTATCTGTCAACCAAGCCTGAGCCTTGGCATATTTTGCATAGCGATCGTTGACATCTTTGGTTTCATTGTGCGCGTCTTCGATCAATTGATCGTATTCGTCAAAACCAGCTTCTTTAGCAGCTGCGTTATTAGTACCCGCATCAAATCCGAAGTAAGAATTTGCATTTTCACCATTCTTAGAGCTTGTGATATCTAGGTAAGAAGATGGATCCGTATAGTCTGGTCCCCAACCCAAGTTGTTGTTCAAATCCCAGTCTTGTTGGGAAGCATTTTCAGCAAAGTAGGTCACTCGATTAAGATCGTCCTCAGATACCATGTTCAAGTCGATGACGACATTTTCTGCTCCTAGGGTAGATTCAATCGACTGTTTAAAGGATTGAGCTTGCTTGACTCCTTCTGTATAGGTTGATGAAACAGGGAGGTCCAAATGAATCGGGAACTCTACCCCTTGGCCTTGAAGTGCTTCTTTAGCCTTGGCAAACTCTTCCTTGGCCTTGGTTGGATTGTAAAGGGTATCTTTTCCATCTTCGACAGAAACACCTTTCCATTCATCACCATATTCTTCTAAGTTTTTCTCTACAGACTCACCGAAATCTTTGCCATCAATTTGAACAAAGTTTGGAGGAGTGAAGGTGTTGCGGATGACCTTGTCTGCAGATGCTTCCCCATTGGCTTGCGCTACATAGGCCTTGCGGTTGAAGGCAAACATAATGGCTTGACGGAAGTCTTTATTCAAGATTGCTTTCTTGGTTGAGCTCTTTTGAGCATCTGTCGTCTTCGTCGTAATCTCATAAGCTTGACGGTCAATGTTGAAAGATAAGTTATAAGTAGAGGATCCTTGGTCACTGAAGACAATGTCATCTTTGTGTTTCTTCTCTACACTCTTATAGTTAGAGCCATTTGGGAAGACACGGGCAAAGGTATAGTCTCCGTTATCAAATCCACGGATCAAAGATTCTGAATCTTGTCCATCATAATAGGTCAGCTTAACCTTAGAAATTTTTACATTATCCGCATCCCAATAGGTTGGGTTCTTTTCAAGCGTCACAACAGATTTAGAGGTGATAGCTTTGATCAAATAAGGACCACAATAAAGAATACTAGAAGGGTTCGTACCTTGACCGTAGTCATCTCCCTTAGAATCTAAGAATTCTTTATTGACTGGCATCAAAATGCCCATGGTGGTTTTTGAATTCCAGAAACTTTCTGGTTGGTTCAAGGTGTATTGAACAGTATAGTCATCGACAGCTTTGATACCAACTGTTGAGAAGTCTTTGGTTTTCCCTGAGACATAATCATCCAACCCTTTGATAGATTGTTGGACGAGATAGAGGGCCGAAGATTTCTTGTCCGCTGCGTGCTGAAGCCCCGTTACAAAGTCTTGGGCCTTAACTTCTCCGAATTCTTCCCCTTCAGCGGTCACCCATTTAACCCCTTTACGAAGTTTATAGGTATAGGTCAGACCATCTTTTGAAACAGTCCAATCCTTAGCAAGAGATGGGATTAAGTTGCCATATTTGTCAACTTCTAACAAACCATCCACAGCATTACCTGTAAATTCTGAAGTCGACCGTTTATTAGAAAGTGAATAATCCAAAGTATCCGGATCTTGAGTATAGACATAACTAAAGACCTGGTTGTCCGAACTTGAAGATTTCCCTCCTTGTGAGCAGGCTACCAGTGCGCTTACAGACAAAAGCAGAGCGCCGGTGGCTAAGAGTAGCTTCCCTTTTTTCATATGGATCACCTCTGTATAAAATGTTATTCTTCATATTAAATTATAGCACTTTATGGAAAAATGTAAACGCTTAACTGTATAATATTTCAAAAGTTTAGGAAAATAGCGGTTTTGATTCCATACAAAAAGAGGCTGGGACAAAAGTCCTAGCCACTCAATTATTTTTGGATTGTCGAGCAAGACGCAGTGGTTGAGTGGGCTCTACTACGCTGATTTCATCAGCTTTTACAGCCCTACTCAACTGTGCGGAGGTGGGACGACGAAATCGAATTCTAATGAATTACCGATTTCTGACCCACTCTCTCTTTGATGATGGATAAAGCTCTCTGCCACTAGCTCCCCTTGCTTACATCCCACTGACCAGGAGGGATACGAGGGTAAGGAAGCTATTCCAAGAGGCATGCTGAAGGATGGTCCAGTAGATCGATTTGGTATAGCGCAGGACCGCACAAAATAGCAAGCCTGGTACTAAGTAAACGATAAAGCTTGGCAAATCCCAGCCATACTGCCAGACATGCGAGAGACTGAACAAGGAAGCAGACACCAGCATATCCAGCTTATACTTCTGATAAGGTGCCAAAGCCGTCATGACCAAATCACGAAAGACTAGTTCCTCCACAATAGGAGCCAGCAAGCAGGCATAGACATAACGTATCAACACCAAGGCCCAGCCTGACAAACCACTAGATACTTCTGCAAGGGCTATGGAATTCTTAGTGGGCGGAAATACCGTAGCAGAAAACATATCCCATAAAAAGTGAGCAAGAAAAACAAGCACAAAAACCGCCAAATAGGACGCTTTAAAGGTAAATTTCCCATACAAGTCCCAGCGACGACTCTTTACCAAGAGCATCACGGCTACTCCCCCAATCAATCCGATCAACAAGAGGAGCAAACTATAATAAGAAGCATCCGATAGATGGCTCACTAAATCCGTTGGAAGCCCCACGTTAAAAAGCGCAAAATTGATACAGAGAATCCCAAGTGTCGCCAGTTGAAACAATCTGTCTGTCTTACTCATTGCATTTACCCTTTCATTTAATCCTTTCTACCGAGTTCCAATCTGCCTTAAGATCTAACTCTCAGAACACTTCATCCTAGAACTCTATCATGTCTTAAATACGAGCGAGCGGTGGTCGCTTCACAAATCCAGGACGTCCAATCTCAATCTTATCAGACTGACCTGAGCTAAGACTTGGGCGAGAACCCCCACCTCCTACAATCTGTTCCAATTCTTTTTGACTACATTCTGTCATTTCGTTTCCTCCAATTTGTATTTGTAACGCTACCTCCTGAGTCTATCAAAGATTGGAACATTCTCCTTTTCATTCTTCTAAACGGTTGCATTTTTCAGCTATGTGGGAGGGAAAGCTATTCATTCAGAAGGATACACCTCCAAATTAAACGAAACGACCAATCATAAAAAACCATCGTCATCAGACGATGGTTTCTATATTTCTTTGATCAACCTAAGGAGTTGACATAAGCATCCACTGCTACAATGGCTTGAGCAATATCAGATGCTTGTACCTTGAATGGCATTTGATGGATGGTTTCTCCTTCAATGGTGGCTTGTTGGCCAACCTTGAGAAGATCTTCGTAGCTTGCATTTTCAAGATGCATTTCTTTCAGAGTCGTTGGCATACCGATTTGTTGATAGAAACGAATGTATTTGTTCAATTCTTCTTTTGGACGGTTTTCCAAGAACAATTGAACTAGCGTTCCGTAGGCTACTTTTTCACCGTGTGTCAAATGGTGGATGTCTCCAGTAAGGGCTGTAAAGCCATTATGGATGGCATGAGCTGCTGCCAAGCCACCACTTTCAAATCCAATCCCGCTGAGAAGGGTATTGGCTTCAATGATGTTTTCAAGAGCAGGCGTTACCACTTTGGCTTCACAAGCAGCCATGGCTTGAAGTCCGTCTGCAAATAAGATTTCTTCACAACGTTGCGCAATCGCGACACCAGCTAAAGTTTGGTGTTTGCCTAGCATGGTTTTTCCGTTAGCTTGCATCACTGCACGCGCTTCAACCCAAGTCGCTAATCCATCTGCGATACCAGAAGCGAGCAAACGTTTTGGTGCTTGAGAGATGACTTTGCTATCCACCAAGACCAATTCTGGGTTTTTAGAATAGAATATATAGCGAGCAAAAGCACCTTCATCCGTATAGATAACTGACAAGGCTGAAACCGGAGCATCTGTAGAGGCAATGGTCGGAGCAATGACAACTGGTGATTTTAGAAGATCGGCAATGGCTTTTGCACTATCGATGGTCTTTCCTCCACCAAGTCCGATGACTAAGTCACAGCCATTTTCTTCTGCCAGACTGACCACACGATTGATTTCATTATCAGAAGCTTCACCATTGAAGAATACTGGCAAGACTGTAAAGCCATACCGAAGGAGATACTTTTCAAAACGTTCCCCTACGATATCATAGACCACTGAATCACAGAGTAAAACAGGATGACTCCCCAGTTCTAAAATAGGTTTTGCATTTTCAAATAAAGCATTTTCCCCTTGAATGTAACGAGATGGGCTTGCAAAATTTCTCATACACTCCTCCTTTATCAAATTGTATTCTTATGATGAACGGCTGACCAATCTGCTTCGAAGTCATCTACTGCTTTTGCAATAGAAGGCATTCCAAAAGCTGCTTCAAATACATCTGCCCCTGCCGTAATTGCTTGTGTTCCTTCTTTAAATGCTCGATTAACTTGAGCCACATTTTTAAAGGAAGCTGCTAGAATTTTGCTTGATGAATGATCACGCTCTATGGCACTCGCTAACTGAGAAATAACCTGAGCTGAATCAATGTTTAAGTTTTCCATACGATTGTAATAAGGTGCTAAATAGTCGGCTCCTGCCTCAATCGCTAACAGCCCTTGAAAAACAGTATAGATTGCTGTTGCAGTAATTTTGTAACCCTCTGCTTTTAACACTTTAAT
>NZ_JBKQBL010000005.1:105813-109748 GCF_046824975.1 Streptococcus intestinihominis
TGCAGCAAGTCCTTCAGGTGTTACTGGGACTTTAATATAGGTGTTTTCATCGCATTGTTCGCGAATTTTAGCCGCATCTTTCAAAATTCCTTCATAATCTTTTGCGACAACTTGAACATGGATGGAAGGAGAGCCCCCAATGATTTCTCGCACCTTATGGATACGATCAAAAAAATCAATGTCCCCTTCTTTTTTTGCAATTGTTGGGTTCGAAGTTACCCCAGCAAGGGGTAACACTCGTGCCCATTTTTTTATCTCATCTAAATTTAAAGTATCAAGCATAAATTCCATATACATACCTCTTTACTATAGAGTATGCTCTGTCCGTCCAATAATATCATCTTGTGTAGCTCTTGATAGTACATTGAAGAAAGCTGAGTAGCCTGCAACACGTACAATTAAGTCACGGTGTTTTTCCGGATGTTTTTGAGCATCTAACAACGTTTCTCTAGAAACCACATTGTATTGAATATGGTATCCATGTAGACGATTAAAGAACGTACGGAGTAAAGCAATAAGTTTTAATTTATCTTCTTCTTTGGCTAAAGTTTGTGGGTTTACTTTTTGGTTCAGTAAAACACCACCAACAATTTCATCTGTTGGCAATTTAGAAACAGATTTTAGAACAGATGTTGGGCCATGTTGGTCCATATTGTGGGATGGAGAGCATCCTTCTGCTAGTGGAGTTCCAGCATTACGACCGTCCGGAGTAGCTAATGTTCCACGACCTTGTCCTACATTGGCTGAAATAGAAGATGTACCTGAGTAACGGATACCACCGATTGGCCCACGTCCATAGCGAGTATTTGGATATTTAGCAATTTCATCCACATAAATATCGTATGCTTCTCGAACTAAGCTGTCTGCATAGTCATCATCGTTTCCATACTTCGGTGCATCATGGATAAGCATCTCTTGGATTTCTTTTCCACGTTCGCCCTCGTAATCGGTTTCCAGAGCATGCCATAGCTCTTGTGGCGTTAAGCGTCCTTCTTCGAATACCAGTTTCTTGATTGCTGCAAGTGAATCGGATAAGTTTGCAATACCCACTTGTAAACCAGAAATATAATCGTAGACAGCTCCACCTTCTTTTAGGTGTTTTCCACGTCCAATACAGTCATCTGTCAAAGCTGAACAGAGGATATCTGGCACTTCTCTTTCAAGAGATAGGTCGATCGAGTTTTCTACGATCACACTCATGCGGGTTAAGTGACGCAAAGTCTTGTCCCAAGCAGTCTGCAATTCATCGAAGCTCTTCATGTCTTTAAAATGGCCGAAGCTTGGTGCAAAGCGCTTGCCAGAAGCAGGATCGATTCCATCATTCATCGTGATGAGCAAAACTTTAGGGAAGTTCATATAACTCATACCTGTACAGCGATATCCCCATTTACCTGGAACAGCTGTTTCTACACAACCAATTGCACTGTAATCATAAGCATCTTCTTCAAGAACACCTTTTGAAATAAAGGATGGAATAATGATCTCATCATTATTGAAAGCAGGCATACCGAATCCGAGCTTCATAACTTCAATACATTCGTTCATGAAGCGGGCATCCAAACCAGCATGGTAACGAACAGTTAAGTTTGGTTGAGGAAGGTGAGTTTGAGCAACAGACTTCAACACTAAATAAGACAATGGGTTAACGGCATCTTTCTTATCACGCGTTTGACCACCAATCGTAACGTTTTGATAAAGCGGACTACCTGCAGATGAGAAGGTATGTGCTTGACTACGTACTTTGTTAATTGTAATAGTCTTAATCCAAAGGTTGGTCAAGCGTTCAACAATACTCTCTTCAGTTTCCCGTCCACTTTCCAAATCAGCTTTAACGTATGGATACATATATTGGTCAAAACGGCCATATGAAAGTGAGTGTCCATTTGATTCAATCTGAAGAATACATTGGATAAACCAAACAGACTGAACAGCCTCTGCAAATGTACTTGCAGGCTCGTATGGAACTTTCGAGCAAATCTCTGCAATTTCAAGCAATTCCTTCTTACGTTCAGGAGTTGCTGTTTCAGCAAGTTGTTTAGCAAGTTCCACAAATCGTTGAGCATAGGTCTTAACAGCATCAACTACGATAAAGATAGAATCATAAAAATGGTACTTGTCAATACTAGCTGGATCCGTTAGATCAAGAGCTGCCTTAGCTTGACGGGCTCTTTCTTCAAAACCTTTCAAACCATATTGCAATAATTTTTGATAATTTACTGCTAAGTGGGCATCTCCTGAATTCATCTTCCCTTCCATACCGAAGAATCCTGTTTCCATATAGACAGAAACTTCTTCAGGTAGAAGAGCTCCAGCTCTTGCACGTAAGTTATTATTTTCCCAGAATGGTGCGATACTACGGAGTTGTTCTTTCGTTTCTTCCGTAATATAGAAGACATCACCATCCCGCTTTTCAAAAAGATCCAATTCCTTAAGAACGAACTCTAAAGTATATTCTGGGAAAATTGGAGCATCTTTATTAGAGGACGCTTGGTTCCCAGCGATCATGGATTCATCCTCAATATAGATTGTCATATTTTCAAGAATCTCTTTCAACATATAGGCACGTTTAAGAACATTTGGTTGTTCCTTATAACGATCATATGCTTTAGTTGCAAGAACAGCACGTTCAGCATCGATGTAAGGCTTCTTGTTTAAGACATCTTCACGATACTTATTCATGCGTTCAGTGAGGCTTCCAAAATATTCTGTTTTAATGCTTGTACTTGCTACTTCTACTTGTTTCATTTTTTCAAAACCTTTCTTTTGAAATTATTTTATTTTCTTTCGTAACTATAGTAGCATTAAATTTTACGAATTTCAATGAATTATGAATTATACATATAAATTCTATTCTAGTCGCACATCTGTGCATTCCTGATAAAGGCACTATTTTTCAGCTTGTAATTCATTGTTATAGGCAAGATTATCTTGGAATTTGAAGAATGGGAAATATACGACGGTCGAGGTCACAAGAACAAGCACTTGAACGAAAGCACCTTGCCAACCTCCAACCATAAATCCAGAAATAATGGCTGGTGTACTCCAAGGAAGGGTCACACCTGAGAATGGGTGCATAAATCCAATAGCAATTGAAGTATAAACAATTATCGCTGCTAAAATTGGAACGATAATGAATGGAAGGAACATCACTGGGTTCATTACTATTGGGAAACCGAATACGACCGGCTCATTAACATTGAAGATTGCAGGAAAAGCTGCAACTTTTCCGAGTGCCTTATACTGTTTTGATTTAGCAGCAAATAACATGGCAACAACCAACCCAAAGGTTATACCTGATCCAGACAAAATAAGGAAACTATCTAAAAATTGTTGGGTGACAATGTGTGCACCATTTTCAACAGATAGCTTTCCAGCTGCCAACATGGATTTATTGGCATCTAGGTTGGAAAGTAATAAAGCTGTTACTACACCGTTGACAACTGATTGTCCATGCACACCAAACCACCATAGGAATGAAATAAAGAAGGCAATCCCAATCGCTCCGTAAAGTGATCCTGTTAAACCTTGTAAAGGAACCTGAATGACATCATAAATCATTTCAATGAAGGTACCGCCGTTTGTCACTACTTTTGATACGATGTACACAATCATTGATAGTAAGAAAATCACGAAAGCAGGAATCATCGCTTCAAATTGTTTGGCAATAGCTTGAGGTACTTGTTCTGGCATTTTTATAACAATATGTCTTTGGATAAACACTGTATAAATTGCACCAACTACCAGACCAATAATAATGGCACCGATAATCCCTTGACCACCAAACCATACTTTTGCAATGGCATCGCCAATCGGTTCTCCCTTAGCTGGTACATAAGAAGATTTTAACAAGATAAAGAATGAAGACAGGGACAAAACTCCCGCTGGCAAGGGTTCTACTCCACTGTTTTTAGCATAAGAATACCCAATGGAGAAGC
>NZ_JBKQBL010000005.1:109785-120912 GCF_046824975.1 Streptococcus intestinihominis
AAGAAATTAGCCCCATGATAGCGAATGTTCCAGAATACACCTGCATAAAAGGTTCGATCCAATTATCCCCAAACACACTAGCAATGGCTTGATTAAGCCCTTCAAATGGTAATTGCCCAATAATCAGAAACAAACTACCAACTACTGTTAATGGAAGGATCGCTAACATCCCATCTTTAAGAGCAATAATACCTTTCATGTTTACAAAACGCATGATTGGAGCGATAATTTTCTGAGAATTAAAATTAGACATGGGAAGCCTCCTTACTTTTCTCCTAGCAATTCTAGGGCTAGGTTTAATACTTTCTTACCATCTAGCATTCCATAATCTGCCATAGGAATGACAGCAATAGGGATGTGGTTTGCCTCACAAATCGCTTTTGATTTATCCAAAGTATAAGCTACTTGAGGCCCTAACAAAGCGACATCTATTTCTGGGGCAAAATCTGCTAATTTCGCTTGAGAATAGGCATCGATCTCAGCATCAATCCCTAATTCCTTAGCCGCCACCTTCATATTATTTACCAACATTCCTGTTGAAAATCCTGCTGCACAAAACAATCCAATTTTCATCTTCTTTTCCTCCTTATTGTTTCGCTGAAAGTTCTTTACGTAAGTCAATCATTTCTTTAATCAAGTTAATCTCTGTGATTGAAGTCATTAAGTGATCTTGTGAGTGCACAAACAGAGCTGTAATATCTGTCTTTGTCCCACCTGCTTCCTGGGCTAAAAATTGTGTTTGCAGGTTATGCGCTTCTAGCAATGCTGCATCTGCTTTTGCAATTTCGCCTTCAGAAGATGTAAAATCGCCCTCCTTAGCATATGATAAAGCTTGGTAAATATGCTGTTTAGCATCACCCGCATTTAAAATCAATCCCATAATAATTTGGTCTGCAACAATTATTTCCATGTGCACTACACTCCTTTGTCAATCTACTGAAAGCGCTTTTTCTATTGTCAATATACCATTTATATTTTTGCCGGTCAATAAAAACCGCAACATTTGATTGTTGTTTTTGATTTTTGCACATTTGTGCTATTCAACTAAAAAAAATAAGGACTGCATCCTTGCTGTCCTATTTTTTAGTAAATTGCTGATCACCATCTAATTCTAAGACTTTTAAGATCGTTGCTTCATCTGTGACTAAATGATTGATATAGTTGGCTTTCAAAACCGATAAAATTGCTTTTGCTTTCTGATCACCGTAGGCCAAAGAGATGGTGTTTGGTACCTTTCTCAATTCCTCTAATGTGATTGATATTGTTCTTTCCTGTAATTCAGTATAAACTGGGATACCTTCTTGATCAAAGAAACGACAGCATACTTCTCCTACAGCATGTTCTGACTCCAATTTCTTAAAATCATTCGATGTCAGCATATCAAACCACTGAGGATTCTTGCTATCTGCATAGCCACCAATCCCTACAGCCACAACATCCAAACAACGCCAACTAGCTTTCAAGTCCTCAAAATACTTAGAAGATAAGATGCCTTCCGTCACCTCAGAATTTTCTTGAATGACACTCGCGTTTATAAAATGACATTCCCCATGAAATTTACTCGCCATACTGTAGATCAGCGTATTGACATGGTAGCGAGCATGAATATGACTGGGACCTCCAGCTAGGGGATAAAACTGAACACCATCCAAGCGCTTCGTTCCAACTTGTTCTACCATTAATCTGAGAGACTTGCCCCATGAAAATCCGACTGTCATTCCATCTTCAATCAAATTACGAAGCATGACCGCACTTGCTTGCGCCAGTCGCTTTTCAAGGCTTTCTCGAGGCTCATCAACTAGATTCGGTATAATCTCAATAGCTTTTAAGCCATATTTTTGTTTGATATAATTTTCTAAATGGAAGAGGCGAGTATCAAAGTTTTCGATTTCAATTTTTACTACGCCCTCTTTCTTGGCCTCTGCTAGCATTCTGCTGACAGTTGTACGGTAGATTCCAGTTTCTGCTGCGATTTGCGATTGACTTTTGTCTTCAACATAGTATAGATAGGCTAATTTAGCAAGTAACTTTTTCCGTTCATCTTTCAATTGGCTTCTCCTTCTTATACTAAGGTTAAAATCGTTTGCGAATCCTCAAGTTTTTCTTTCGCTTCTTGAGATATATTCTTATCTGTTATGACTCTCGAAACTTGTGAAAGTGCAAATCGTCTGACAGTTCCACATTTCCCAAATTTACTTGAATCTGTTAAGACAATCACTTCTTTAGAAACATCAGACATAGCTTGAACAACTTCACTTCTCATCATATCTTTCCCAGTAAAGCCAAGTTCGTCATCATATCCGTCTACCCCTACAAAAGCAAAGGGAACTCTAAACGAGCGGATTAATTCTTTCAAAAGCGGACCTACAGTCACTCTCGATTCTTTTTGAAATTCACCACCAAGTAGGATGATTTTACAAGAATCATATTCCTGAATATAATCTGCAATAAAGTAAGAATTTGTCACAATCTTGACATTCTTTTTTGTTTGGCAAATTTCTTCTGCTAGCAAGGCACATGTAGAGCCCGATTCAATCAAAACCGTGTCGTTATCCTTAATTAATTTAGCAGCTTCCCTGGCTATTCTTTTCTTGGTATCATATTGAAAGGACAATCGAACATTGATATCATCTCCACTATTTAAAACAGCATAGCCGTGTTCTCTATGCAATAATCCTTTGGATTCTAGCTTGTCCAAATCCTTTCGAATGGTCACTTTAGAGACTTGTAATTTCTCAGACAAGCTATTAACATCAATCTTTTCAAATTCCGATACTAATTTCAATATTTCATCTAAACGTTGCATTGTTTTTACCTCTTCTCTATTTTAGCAAATTTTCGAGTGAATTCAAAACAAAATAAACTTTCGTTCGTAATTGAATTAGTTTCTTAAATAATGTATAATGGACTTACTAGATTGATAGGAGAGCAAAAATATGGAACAAAATCGTGGCATAATCTTTAATATCCAACACTTTAGTATCCATGATGGCCCTGGAATCCGAACTACTGTATTTCTAAAAGGATGTCCCCTGCGTTGTCCATGGTGCTCCAATCCTGAATCCCAGCGTGCAAATCCTGAAAAAATGTTGGATGCTGTTACTAAAAAGGAAACCATCACAGGAGAAGAAAAAACAGTTACAGAAATCATAGATGATGTCTTAAAAGACGTTGACTTCTACGAAGAATCTGGTGGTGGCCTTACCCTGTCTGGTGGAGAAATCTTCGCTCAATTTGAATTTGCCAAAGCAATCTTAAAAGCTGCGAAAGAAGTTGGACTTCATACTGCAATCGAAACGACAGCTTTTGTTGAACATGAGAAATTTGTCGATCTCATTCAGTATGTTGATTTTATTTATACAGACCTTAAACATTACAATACACTTAAACATAAGAAGGTTGTCGGAGTCAACAATCATCTGATTATTAAAAATATTCATTATGCCTTTGCTCAAAACAAAACAATCGTTTTACGTATCCCAGTCATCCCTAATTTCAACGACTCTTTAAATGATGCTGAAGAATTTGCTTCTCTTTTTAATTCTCTCGATATCGATGAAGTACAACTTCTCCCATTTCACCAGTTTGGAGAAAACAAATACAAGCTTTTAGGACGTCGCTATGAAATGGAAGGAATAAAAGCCCTGCATCCAGAAGATTTATATGACTACCAGCAAGTTTTTTTAGATCATGACATTCACTGTTATTTCTAATCCACTCAAAAATCCCCAAAGATAGTTTCAGTAGATTGAAACTTGGCTTTGGGGATTTCTTATTCTTTCACGAGCATCGAGAAAATCAATCAATCGCCTAACTGAAGTCGAGACTACTTCCTTTGAAAAAATGATAAATCACTATCACAAAATTGAACTCGCCCTAAAAGCGTCGAGAAAAAGAGAGATTGCCTGGTGAGCATGGCCCACACCGTCAATCTCCTATTTTCTTATCGCTTATTTTCGGGCTTTGTATCTTGATTTACCAAATAATCACACGATCCTCTGGTGCGCGCCACATGCCGTCACCTTCTTTGACATCAAAGGTTTCAAAGAATTCGTCAAAGTTTGGTAATTGAACATTGGTACGGAGTTTTCCTGGTGCGTGGACATCGACACTTGCGAGGAGTTGCATGTACTCAGTCCGAGCTTTCATGCGCCAGATGCGAGCAAAGTTGGTGAAGAATTCTTCTGCTGAGAAATCTTCCTCTTTCTTAGCCGCTTCAAGGGCTGCAGCGATACCGCCGAGGTCTGCCACGTTTTCAGAAACGGTCAATTTCCCGTTGATCTTGGCACCGTAGGAGTCTTGGCCTTCGAACTGATCGATAACTTTTTGTGTGCGAGCGGTAAAGGCTTCGTAATCTTCTGGCTTCCACCAGTCTTTCAAGCTACCGTGCTCGTCAAAGGATGCTCCATTGGTGTCAAAGGCGTGGGAGATTTCATGGGCAATGACCGCACCGATTCCGCCGTAGTTGGCTGATGATGATTGGTGAAGGTCATAGAAAGGTGCTTGGAGAATCGCTGCTGGGAAGACGATTTGGTTTTGTTGCGGATCATAGTAAGCATTGACCATATTAGCTGGCATGTGCCATTCGCTCCGATCGACTGGTTGGTTCCACTTACTCCAGACATGCTCGATGGAAATTTGAGCCAATTTTTGAGCATTTTCCACCAAGGTCTTGCTCTCGTCGATGATCTTTTTGGCGTATGTTTCAGGTAACTTTTCAGGGTAACCGATATGTGGTGTGATGACATTGAGTTTGACAATGGCTTTTTCGCGAGTCTCAGGAGCGAGCCAGTCCGCTTTTTCTAAGCGATCCTTATAGACCTCAATCATGGTCGCTACTTTATGCTCTACGTCTGCTTTCGCTTCTGGTGAGAATTTTTCTCCTGCATACCAAAGGCCAAGTGCTTGGCTATAAGGTCCTTCTGCCAAAGCCAAAGCGGCTTTTTCTTTCGGACGTGCTTCTGGTGTCCCTGTAATCGTACGGCTATACTCTCCAGATAAGACACGGATTTCTTCAGTCAAGAAAGACGTCCAAGAAAGAGCTGCACCAAGTTTCAACTTGGCATGAAGGGTTTCCCAGTTAGCTGCTGAGTAGAATGTTGGTGCAAATTCCTTCCAGAAGCGCTCTTCTGGAACAATGATAGTATCTGGCGTTTGCCCGATCACTTCTGTAAAGAAGGTATCGAGTGGCAATTCTGGAACCAAGGCCTTGAAATCTGCCCACTCATATGGATGGTAGAGTTTGTTGTACTCTGATTTTTCTTCGTTTGACAAGACATATTTGGCCAATTCTGCATCGGCCGCAATCACCTTATCCAGGATATCTTTGATTTCTTCCTCTGAGAAATCAAATTTTGCCAAGAGCTTTTCAACCATTTGACGCCAAACAGCCAATAACTCTGGGCCTTTTTCATTGCCTTCTTCATAGTAGGTCGTATCAGGCAAGATCAAACCGAGTGCTTCTCCCCATAAGACATTCATTTGGGCATTCATAAAGTCTGGTGATACGCTAAATGGCAAGAGATTTGGTTTGCCAGCTAGTTCATAGGTGCCTAACTTGCTGGTATAGTCTTCAAAAGAAGACAAGGCCTTAATTTCATTGATCAAAGGCATAGCTGGAGCGACACCAGCTGCTTCCCGCGCATCAAAATCTGCCACCATTTTATGGTATTTGACAAAGTTTTGCAGAATGCTGTCTTCAGGCAGCTCTTCTCCCCGTTGCCATTTTCCGGTAATATCCAACATCAAGTTTTCGATGTCTTGGATCAAGTCCATAAAACCACCAGTTGACGGTTTATCATCAGGAATCACTGCTGTCTCAGCCCATTCCCCGTTGACGTAATCATAAAAATCATCTTGTAAACGTACCATGATCTTCTCGCTTTCATTCTTTTCTAATAACCTTATCAAAAATAGGTCTATTTTTCAATGATCACAAGAGATTTAACCTAAATTATTTTAAAAATTAACTTGACTTAATTTTTTTATTTATGTATATTAATGGTAAAGGAGCAAAATCATGATTCAAATTGAACATCTAAGTGTTGCCTACCAGCAAACACTGGCCTTGGAAGATCTTTCCCTCACCATCCAGGGGCCAACCATCCTAGGAATTCTTGGGCCCAACGGAGCTGGGAAATCAACCCTGATCAAGGCCATGCTAGGACTTCTCCCTCATTCGGGAAAGGTCCAGCTCGATCAAAAAGACCTCGGCCAAGTTCTTCAACGAGTGGCCTACGTCGAACAGAAATCCGCTATTGATTTCCACTTCCCCATCACGGTGCGGGAGTGTGTCTCACTGGGTCTCTATCCCCATCTTTCGATCTTCAAGAGAAAAAGCAAAGAGGATCTCCAAAAGGTGGAAAATGCCTTGAAACTTGTCAATCTTCTTGATCTAGCGGATCGCCAGATCGGCCAGCTTTCAGGAGGGCAATTCCAACGGGTCCTGATCGCCCGCTGCTTGGTCCAAGAAGCAGATGTCATCTTTTTGGATGAGCCCTTCGCAGGGATTGACTCTGTCAGCGAAGACATCATCATGCAGACCCTCCAGACCTTGAAAAAAGAAGGCAAGACCATTCTGATCGTCCATCACGACCTCAGCAAGGTCCCAGCTTACTTTGACCAGGTCCTCCTCCTTCACCGCAAGCTGATTGCTTTTGGGAAAACAGAGGAAACCTTTTCCAAGGAGAATCTGCATGCAGCCTACGGCCATGAACTTTTTATAGGAGGTGAAATCAGATGATTGCAGAATTTATCGATGGATTACAACAATTTCATTTCCTCCAAAACGCTCTCATTACAGCTATTGCCATCGGGATCGTCGCTGGTGCAGTCGGATGTTTCATCATTTTGCGAGGCATGTCTCTCATGGGAGATGCCATCTCACACGCGGTCCTTCCAGGTGTGGCCCTTTCCTTTATCCTGGGCATCAATTTCTTTATTGGCGCCATTACCTTCGGGCTTTTAGCTTCCATCCTCATCACCTATATCAAGAGCAACTCCATCATCAAGAGCGACACGGCGATTGGGATTACCTTTTCTTCTTTCCTCGCCTTAGGAGTCATTCTGATCGGAATCGCTAAAAGTTCCACCGACCTTTTCCACATCCTCTTTGGGAATATCTTGGCCGTGCAAGACCAGGATATGTGGATGACTATCGGTATTGGGGTGGCGGTCTTGCTGGTGATTTGCCTGCTCTTTCGACCCTTACTGCTCACATCTTTTGACCCCGTTCTGGCTCAGTCCATGGGCGTCCGGGTCAAGGTCTATCACTACCTTCTCATGGTGCTCTTGACCTTGGTTTCTGTCACTGCTATGCAGAGTGTCGGGACCATTCTCATCGTCGCCATGCTCATCACACCCGCTGCGACGGCCTATCTCTATGCCAACAGCCTCTGGTCCATGATGCTCCTTTCATCCGGATTAGGTGCTCTTGCCTCCATCCTGGGACTCTTTATTGGCTATAGCTTCAACATCGCCGTCGGGTCTTGTATCGTCCTCACTTCTGCCATCTTCTTTCTCATCAGCTTCTTTATCGCTCCTAAGCAGAGAAAGAATAAGCACGCTCTTTCACCTCATTAAAGGAGAAACACATGAAAAAAATCGCTTCTGTCCTCGCCCTCTTTGTAGCGCTCTTATTCGGCCTGTTGGCCTGCAGCAAAGGCACTTCTTCCAAGTCCTCATCCGATAAATTGAAGGTGGTTACCACCAACTCCATCCTTGCCGATATCACCAAAAATATCGCTGGGGATAAAATCGAGCTACACAGTATTGTACCTGTCGGTCAAGATCCCCACGAGTACGAACCGCTCCCAGAAGATGTCAAAAAAACTTCACAAGCAGACCTCATCTTCTACAACGGCATCAACCTCGAAACCGGCGGCAATGCTTGGTTTACCAAATTGGTCAAAAATGCCAATAAAGTAGAAAACAAGGACTATTTCGCTGCCAGCGATGGCGTAGAGGTCATCTACCTGGAAGGCCAAAACCAAGCTGGAAAAGAAGACCCTCACGCTTGGCTCAATCTCGAAAACGGGATTATCTACGCTAAAAACATTGCCAAACAATTAATCGCCAAAGATCCAAAAAATAAGGACTTCTACGAAAAAAATCTAGCAGCCTACACTGAAAAACTCAGTAAGCTAGACCAAGAAGCCAAGCAAGCATTCAATAACATCCCAGCAGACAAGAAGATGATCGTAACCAGCGAAGGTTGCTTCAAGTACTTCTCCAAAGCCTACGGCGTCCCATCTGCCTATATCTGGGAAATCAACACTGAAGAAGAAGGGACACCTGAACAAATCAAAACGCTGCTAGAGAAATTGCGTCAAACCAAAGTACCGTCCCTCTTTGTCGAATCCAGTGTCGATGAGCGTCCTATGAAAACTGTGTCTAAGGATAGCAATATCCCTATCTTTGCAAAGATCTTTACTGACTCGATTGCCAAAGAAGGCGAAGAAGGCGACAGCTACTACAGCATGATGAAATGGAATTTGGAGAAAATCGCAGAAGGTTTGAACAAATAAGGTTTCAAACTCATTAGATTCTCAAACAAATCAGTGGCTCTTCCCCCTTCATTGATGTACAATGAAAAGAAAAAAGGAGTCTTTGCTATGACAACATTTTTAGGAAACCCTGTTACCTTTACCGGATCTCAACTTCAAGTTGGCGATACTGCTCATGATTTTTCACTGACCACTCCTAACTTGGAGAAAAAATCTTTGGCTGATTTTGCTGGGAAGAAAAAAGTTCTTAGTGTGATCCCATCTATTGACACAGGTATCTGTTCTACTCAAACACGTCACTTCAACCAGGCCCTCTCTGACATGGAAGACACTGTCGTCTTGACGGTTTCCGTTGATCTTCCTTTCGCCCAAGGCAAATGGTGTGCTGCTGAAGGGATCGAAAATGCCATCATGCTCTCAGACTACTTCGACCATTCCTTCGGAAAAGCCTATGGCCTCTTGATCAATGAATGGCACTTACTCGCACGCGCTGTCTTGGTCCTAGATGCGGACAACAAGGTCACTTACGTCGAATACCTCGACAACATCAACAGTGAGCCCAATTACGACGCTGCAATCGAAGCCGTCAAAGCACTTGATTAAACGAAAAAGAGGTCTGCGACCTCTTTTTACTTTATCTATAAAATCTGTTCAGAAACTTTCCTTAAGTGAGTTTCTAAGAGTCCTTTTTCTTCAATCCAAAAGAGGACTACTATAAAATCCGATGGAGCCCATTCTTGAGTAAAA
Organism: Streptococcus intestinihominis; assembly: GCF_046824975.1. Classification (NCBI taxonomy): domain Bacteria; kingdom Bacillati; phylum Bacillota; class Bacilli; order Lactobacillales; family Streptococcaceae; genus Streptococcus; species Streptococcus intestinihominis. The sequence goes on from NZ_JBKQBL010000005.1 coordinate 119,037, forward strand.
GTCGCCAGCGTAAGCGTGGGATGCCTCTGAGGAAACTCCGCACGCGCTTTGCTACTTGTTGCTTATAGCTCTTGCCTCCTTGTGCAAAGGTTCCCTTCCGACTCCAGTAGCCTTCAATACTGCGATCATTCCTCGGAGCTAGATAGCGAACACCTTGCTGATAGAGAACCTGCTTGCGAAATGGCGGATCCCAAAGTTTAACAGGATCAATATCCAAGTCCTTATGGGTCCGGCCCTTGGCTAAGCCATAGTTGAAACTGGCTCCATTGACAATGCCATTTTCAGAAATCTGATTCGGATCCACTTCATTGAGAAACTGGCCACCCTGATCCAGGATATACTCTGTATGGAAGTTGAGTAAGACCTTAAAATTCAACTGGGCCTGAGCACGAGATGGGAAGGCGAGCTGTCCGTCTTGATCCACATAGACCTTATTATGGAGACGAGCCGCTGCATAAGCATCGATTTTAATTCTTTTTGTCTCCTGCAAGTAAGCTTGTAGCGCCTCTTCATCCGTCTGTCCAGTTTTGGCATAATGCTCCCGAATCCACTGGGTCTGATAGGCAGAGAGCAGATAGCGGAACTGGTGGACCTGGCGTTTTAAGAGCTGGTCTCCCTCTTTGCTAGCCAATGGATCCTGGGCAAATGCTACTTGGACCACTCTTGAAAAAGAAGACCAAAAAGGTGAATGAGGGGGGCAATCTGGCCAGAACCGCTTCAGTAAGAAGGCGGTCTCCTCACAGGTCCCCGATAAATCCCGTGGCATGAGACAGAGGTGCATGACCCCTCTTAAGAGGGCCTGGGCACGGCTTTCCGTCAACCCTTGCAGTTCTCTCTGCCACATCTCTTGGAAAAGAGGGCTGGCAAAGACGAAGACAGAGCGGTAACAGTCTTGCCTTCTTGCTTCATCTTCGCAAGACTGCAGTCGTTCTTCTAAATAGCTGAGACCTCTGGTCGTCCAGCCCAGTTTTTCCAATTCCAATCGCTGCATTTGCACCCTCCTTTCCACATTGCTTTTGGTTTATGCTTCTATACTATCATCTTTCACCCTCCCAGACAATTCCTATCCACTGGCCAAGCCATTTTGCGCTTTTTTTGATATACTAAAAGGAGCGAAGAAAAGAGGACCCTATGACACCAAATAAAGAAGATTACCTCAAGTGCATCTATGAAATCGGCACGCAACATGAAAAAATTAGTAACAAAGAGATTGCGGCCCGGATGCAGGTTTCGCCTCCAGCCGTGACTGAGATGGTCAAACGCATGATCTCGGAGAATCTCCTCATCAAGGACAAGACCCACGGCTATCTGCTCACCGAGCTCGGCCTCCAAACGGTTTCTGATCTCTTTCGCAAGCACCGCTTGATCGAAGTGTTCTTGCTCAAAAAACTTGGCTATACGGCCGAAGAAGTCCATGAAGAAGCTGAAGTGCTCGAGCATACTGTCTCCGACCGCTTTATAGATAAACTTGACCAAATGTTAGACACTCCCAAGACCTGCCCCCACGGAGGAACCATTCCACCTAAAGGACAACTTCTCATTGAGGCTTACCAGGACCGTTTGAGTGATGTCAGCGAACTGGGAACCTATCGTTTGCAAAGAGTCCAGGATAGCTTTGAATTGCTGAATTTTTTAGACCAGATCCAACTGACCATTGGAGATGACATTCTCTTCAAAGGCTACGACGATTACACTGGCCTCTATCAGCTCCAGATCAAAGACCAAGACATCCAGATCAATCATCTGATTGCCCAACAACTTTACATAGAAAAAAATGCCCTTTGATTAAGAGCATGTCAGATTGAAGAAATAGTTTTCCTAGAAACTTTCCTTAGGTGAGTACGGACGTCAGCGAACTTCTACGAAGTTCCATGAC
>NZ_JBKQBL010000006.1:0-2399 GCF_046824975.1 Streptococcus intestinihominis
ATATTAGTATATCACGACCATGAAAACTTGTCAATATCTTTTTTCTATTTTTTTAAATTTTTTGTTGTTTTTTTGATTTTAAAAAAGGAAATGCTGTTAAATCAGCATTTCCCAAGCTCTTTTATGATTTCTTCGATATAAACCTCTTCTTGGTTTCCACGATCCATCAATCCTCTTTTTGATATTTTTAACAGATCTAACGAATATTGTTTAATTTTCACCAATTCACTTTCAGTTAACTGTTTTTTCGAATATTGCCTTCTTAATTCTTTCGGATTTTCTTTACTAAAATCAAAAACTATATTTTGAGCTAAATACTCGTCTAATTCTTTGATATTATGATGCAATCCGACATGAAATGCAATTGGTGCAAATGTTTTATTTAATGGTTGAGTACAAACACTTCTATATTCGATGGTTCCTCTTGTTGTTAAATCTTGAAAATGGTAGCTTCTATGATTCTTTAGGTCCTCTTCTTGCGGTTTTATTTCTTGTCTAGATCTATCTAAGCGATAGGCTACTATTTTTTCTTTTGCGAGATAATCCTCTACTCTAATAGGTTCGAAATATAAGATTTCATTCTCACGATAAACATAAAACAAGGCTGTCTTCGCTAAATATTCTAGAAAGTCCTTTTCATTTATAAACTCTTTAGGATTTACACCAACATTTTCCTGATAATAGCCATGCATGGAATCTTCCCAGAAAATATCTCTTGAGATCTTCGTATCCCAGTCTTCTCCATCGAAAATGGAATTAGCAAACAGATATGCTTTTGCTGGCTCTACCTTATTCATCGCATTAATTATTTCCAAGTAATTCGTTCTTGAAACATCTAATTGTACTTGATTGCCACAAATAAAGGTTCCATAGTCTGGATAATCATGGAATCGATGGTTAGGATCTTGTCCAGACAGTTGTAAGAATTGAATCAGCATTTTATAACGATCAATTTTTACAGGTTGATTTTCATTTATTCTCCAATAAGGATGGATGCCTTTTCCTTCTATTTGATGCTGCCTCTCTCTTAAGAATGGTTGAATGATTCCTAAATAGTGTTGCAACCGTCTTTCGACTTCTTGGATGGTTTTAGTCTTTTCAAAAGCAAATTCAATGGTATTGTAAGATAACTCAAATACAATTTGATCTTTGTTTATTTTATGTTGTAACTGGACTGGATTCCCATCTTCATCTTGTTTAATCGCAATAAACTCTTCAACTTCTTGTAGATACCTAAAAAGAGCCTTTGTAACCAGTACATCCGTTTTATTCCCCATTGTATTTACGATTGGAAATTCGAGTTCAACCCCAATGTACTGCTCTGGATTATTTTTCAGCGAGGCAAGGTAACGCTTTGCCAATAATTGCTGGGCGAGTGCTTTTGATTTTTCTTTTACTGTCATAACTCTTCTATTATATCAAAAAAACGCCTGCTTACGAAATTGTTTTAAATTAAAGCAATTTCGTAAACAAGCGTCTACCATTTACCTCAATATGATGAGTGTTACCGCTAGGATAAATCCTAGCGGCAGACCAGAGCTAGACTAAGAAGAACCATTCAGTTCTTCCAACATCATAACACTCAACAAAATTGATGATTTTATACTAATTCGATAATTGCCATTGGCGCAGCATCCCCACGGCGTGGTTCAGTTTTAAGGATACGAGTATATCCACCATTGCGCTCAGCATAACGTGGTGCAAGTTCAGAGAACAATTTTTGAAGTGCAGTTGTTTCTGAATATTTACCAGTTTCTTCATCAAAGTTTTGTGATGCAACTTCGTTACGTACGTAAGCAGCTGCTTGACGACGTGCATGCAAGTCACCACGTTTACCTAAAGTAATCATTTTTTCAACTGATTTACGGATTTCTTTTGCACGTGCTTCAGTTGTTACGATTGCTTCATTGATGATAAGATCTGTAGTCAAATCACGAAGTATTGCTTTACGTTGCGAGCTAGTGCGTCCTAGTTTACGGTAAGCCATGTATTCCTCCTCTATTTATCGTTTTTTAGCCCAAGGCCTAAATCGGCAAGCTTAACTTTAACTTCTTCGAGACTCTTACGTCCAAGGTTACGAACCTTCATCATTTCTGGTTCAGATTTTTCTGTCAAATCATACACAGTATTGATACCGGCACGTTTCAAACAGTTATATGAACGAACAGAAAGATCCAATTCTTCGATGGTACGTTCTAGTACTCGATCATCTGATGCTGTATCTACTTCCTTCATAACATCTGTCGCAATCGCGATTTCTGTTAAGTTCGTAAAGAGGTTAAGGTGTTCTGTCAAAATACGAGCAGATAAACCTAAAGCATCTTCTGGAATAATTGTTCCATTTGTTAAGATTTCAAGGGTTAGTTTGTCAAAACCATCGTTGCTACCAACGCGAGCTG
>NZ_JBKQBL010000006.1:2438-11333 GCF_046824975.1 Streptococcus intestinihominis
GTTCAACTTGGTAATTAACTTTTGTCACTGGCGTATAGATTGAATCTACAGCAAGTGTTCCTACTGGTGCATCATCTTTTTTATTTTGATCAGCTGGAACATAACCACGACCGCTGTTTACAGTCAAAGTCGCTTTGAAGCTTGATCCTTCACCGATTGTGAAAAGATAATGATCAGGGTTTACAATTTCAATATCACTATCTGTAAGAATATCTCCAGCAGTCACTTCTGCAGGACCTTCTACATCAAGTTCAATAATCTTTTCGTCTTGGACGTAAGATTTTACAGCGATCCCTTTAACGTTAAGAATGATTTGCATAACGTCTTCACGGACACCTGGAACTGTATCAAATTCGTGCAATACACCTTCAATGTTAATTGAAGTAACAGCAGCACCTGGAAGTGAAGCTAATAATACGCGACGAAGAGAGTTCCCTAGTGTTGTACCATAACCACGTTCAAGTGGTTCTACTACAAATACACCGTAATCTTTATTTTCATCAATTTTTGTTATATTTGGTTTTTCAAACTCAATCATTTGCTATACTCCCTCTGAAACGAAAAGCTGTGTAATTGTTGATGATTATACACGGCGACGTTTTGGAGGACGAGCACCATTGTGTGGCACAGGAGTCACATCGCGGATTGCAGTAACTTCAAGACCAGCAGCAGCAAGAGCACGAATAGCAGACTCACGACCAGAACCAGGACCTTTAACAGTAACTTCTACTGATTTAAGACCATGTTCTTGAGCTGATTTTGCAGCAGCTTCTGATGCCATTTGTGCAGCAAATGGTGTAGATTTACGAGAACCTTTGAAACCAAGAGCACCTGCAGATGACCATGCAATTGCGTTACCATGCACATCAGTAATCATAACAATTGTGTTATTAAATGTTGCGTGAATATGAGCAATACCTGATTCGATATTCTTTTTCACACGACGTTTACGTGTTGGTTTAGCCAAGATTTTTACCTCCTTATTTTATTTTCTTATTTTTTCTTACCAGCAATCGCAACAGCTTTACCTTTACGAGTGCGAGCATTGTTTTTAGTGTTTTGTCCACGAACAGGAAGTCCACGACGGTGACGGATACCACGGTATGAACCGATTTCCATCAAACGTTTAATGTTCAAGTTCACTTCACGACGAAGGTCACCTTCTACTTTAATTGCGTCAACTTCACGACGGATAGCATCTTCTTGATCTGGTGTAAGGTCGCGAACACGAATATCTTCAGAAACGCCTGCAGCAGCAAGAATTTTCTTAGATGTTGGAAGTCCGATACCGTATACATAAGTCAATGAAATTACTACACGTTTGTCATTTGGAATGTCAACTCCAGCAATACGAGCCATGTTTTCTCCTTTCTATCTTATCCTTGACGTTGTTTGTGTTTTGGATTTGCTGGGCAAATTACCATAACACGACCATTACGACGAATTACTTTACAGTATTCGCAAATTGGTTTGACCGATGGTCTTACTTTCATTTTTATCCCTCCAAGTTTTTCGATTATTTAAAGCGGTATGTGATACGTCCACGTGTCAAATCGTACGGACTCATCTCCACTGTAACACGATCTCCCGCTAAAATACGAATATAGTTTTTACGAATTTTACCAGAAACTGTTGCTAAAATCTGATGTCCATTTTCAAGTTCAACCGTAAACATAGCATTCGGCATCGTATCGACTACTTTGCCTTCTACTTCAATCACATCGTCTTTTGCCACGCAAAAGTACCTCCATAAATTTCGATTCATTCCTCTGAGCACAGAGGTAACAATTATAAGTCAGACTAATTCATTGTATCACTTGTTGTCAATTATTGCAAGTGACTAAAACGTTTTTATTTCAAATTCTCCAAGACTTTTTGGATATCTTTAAAGACGTCGTTAATGTCTTGATTTCCTTCGATATCATGGACTAACCCTTTTGCACGATAATGAGCAAGAATTGGCTCACCTTGAGCAATATTCACATCCAAGCGACGTTTAACCGTTTCTGGTTTATCGTCCTCACGTTGGTAATAGTCTTCTTCCTTGTAATCAGCTGGTGGATTGAATACCTTATGGTAGGTTTCACCTGTTTCACGGTGAATAATACGTCCACTCAAGCGTTCAAGAAGGCAAGATGGATCTACTTCGATGTTGATCACTCCCTCAAGTTCAAGACCAAGGTCGACCAAGATTTGATCCAAAGCATGTGCTTGTTCAATTGTACGAGGGAAACCATCTAAGAGGAATCCTTTTTCCTTAATATCGTCTTGAGCCAAACGTTCTTTTACAATCCCGTTTGTCACATCATCCGGCACCAATTCACCTTTATCGATGAATGATTTTGCCAACACACCCATTTCGGTTTGATTGGCCATTGCAGCACGGAACATATCCCCAGTTGAGATATGTGCAACTTGAAATTGTTCGACAATCTTAGCCGCTTGTGTCCCCTTACCTGCTCCAGGCAATCCCATGATTAATAGATTCATAATCATTTGCTCCTTATTTTGTTTTTAAATAAGTCTGTTACGATCTAACAAACTTATTCAAAAACAAAATAGAAGGTTGACAATGTCAACCTAATTCTATTCTGTTGTATCCATGAAACCAATGTATTTGCGTTTCAATAAGTAACCTTCTAATTGTTTCATTCCTTCAATACCAGTTGAGATGATGATCAAGAGACTAGTTCCTCCGAGAGCAACTGTATCTGTTAAACCAAAGACATCCCGGGCAAGAATTGGAATAATGGTGATGAATCCAAGGAAGAGAGAACCAACCGTAGCCAACCGTCTAAGAAGACGTGACATGTAGTCTTCTGTTCCCTTACCAGGACGTACACCTGGAATGTAGGCACCACTCTTTTGTAGATTTTCCGCAGTTTTTTCTGGGTTAATCTGTACAAATGTGTAGAAGAAAGTAAACAAAATGATTAGCAAAGCATACATTGCTACACCTGTTGGTGTATTGGTTGCTAACATAGATTGTGCTGTTCGAACCCATCCAGCATTGTAACCCATGGCACTAATGACCTGGAAAATTGCTGCCGGCGCAGCTGTGATCGAACTAGCAAAGATGACAGGAATAACTCCAGCTGGGTTTACCTTCAATGGAAGATATGAACTAGATGGTGCTCCTTGTGCAATCTTTGTGTATTGAATTGGAATTTTATACTGTGCTTGTTCCACAAAGGTTGTGAAGTAGATAATCACTAAAATCGCTAAGATTAACACACCTACGAAAATTAGTGAATTGTTCAATTGTCCAGAACGGACGTTGACAAATGAATCTTCATAAACACCTTTGATCATTTCTGGGATGGAAGAAACAATCCCCGCAAAGATGATCATAGAAACACCGTTTCCGTATCCTTTGTCTGAAATCTGTTCTCCCAACCAGGTCACAATCATCGAACCTGTCGTTAAAATTGCACCAATTAAGATGTAGGTTTCAACGTTCGGTGTCGATACTAATTTAGCTTGTGACAAAGTATGGAAAGTAGCTGTAATTCCAATGGATTGAACGAAAGCTAGAACCAAGGCAATATAGCGTGTTGCCTGATTTAACTTTCTCCGCCCAACTTCTCCTTGTTTCCCCCACTCAACAAACTTTGGAAGCAAATCCATTTGAAGGAGCTGAACTACGATGGAAGCCGTGATGTAAGGACTCACCCCGAGGGCGAAGACAGAGAAGTTTCTCATGGCATTCCCTGACACCAAGCTCATCATATTCAAGAAGGAAACATCTTGTAAGTTGTTAAGGATCTTCGCATTCACACCAGGAACCGTAATCGTGGTCCCAATTCGGAAGACAAGTATGATAAAAATAGTAAATAAAATTTTTGATCGTACTTGTTTAACCTTAAATGCATCTTTTAATAATTTAAAGAACATAGGTCACCCCTCTTAGATGACTTCTACTGAACCACCTTTAGCAGTGATAGCTTCTTCAGCTGATTTAGAGAATTTAGCTGCCTTAACAGACAATTTCTTAGTCAATTCTCCGTTACCAAGAATTTTAATTCCTGATTTTTCAGCTTTTACAATACCTGCTTCAACAAGTACAACTGGTGTTACTTCAGCACCATCTTCGAAGACGTTCAACTGATCAAGGTTTACAATCGCATATTCTTTAGCGTTGATGTTTGTAAATCCACGTTTTGGAAGACGACGGAACAATGGAGTTTGTCCACCTTCAAAACCAAGACGTACACCGCCACCGCTACGAGCTTTTTGACCTTTTTGACCACGGCCAGAAGTTTTACCATTACCAGATGAAGTACCACGACCAACACGGTTGCGGACTTTACGTGAACCTGCAGCAGGTTGTAATTCATGAAGTTTCATTATTATTTTCTCCTCTTTTGTAAATTGCTAACGCATGTAATCAGGAAAAGGTGTCCCGACTACAAACTCGCCTATACTTATATTTAGTTTTAGGGGATGAGAAAATTCTCATACCCCTGAAAACCTTGTTCTATTTCAAAATAGATTATTTTACTTCTTCAACTGTTACCAAGTGAGATACTGCAGTGATCATACCACGTACTGCTGGGTTATCTTCTTTAATAACAGAGCTGTTCAATTTGCCAAGTCCAAGTGCTACAACAGTTTTACGTTGTGACGGGATGCGTCCGATTGGAGACTTAGTCAAAGTAATTTTAATTTGAGCCATTTGAATCTCCTTTCTTAAGCCAAGTCAGAAACTGAAATACCACGAAGGGCAGCAACTTCTTCAGCGCGTTTCAATTGAGCTAAACCTTCCACTGTTGCACGAACAATGTTGATTGGAGTGTTTGATCCAAGTGATTTAGATGTTACATCTGCAATACCTGCCAATTCAACAACGGCACGAACTGCACCACCTGCAGCAACCCCAGCCCCTTCGATAGCTGGTTTCAACAATACACGAGCTCCACCAAATACTGATGTTACTTCGTGAGGAATTGTTGTTCCAACCATAGGAACTTCAATCAAGTTTTTCTTAGCATCTTCTACTGCTTTACGGATTGCTTCTGGTACTTCTTGAGCTTTACCTGTACCAAAACCAACACGTCCGTTACGGTCACCAACAACTACAAGAGCTGCAAAGCGAAGACGACGTCCACCTTTAACAACTTTTGTAACACGGTTGATGGCAACTACGCGTTCTTCAAGTTCAACTGCATTGTCTTTAAATGCCATTTTCTAGTGTCCTCCTATTAGAATTTCAATCCGTTTTCACGAGCTGCATCAGCCAAAGCTTTAACACGTCCGTGATATAGATATCCACCGCGGTCGAACACCACTTCAGAAATACCTTTAGCAACTGCACGTTCAGCAACAAGTTTGCCGACAACAACGGCTTGTTCAGTTTTAGTTCCTTTTGAAACTTCTTTGTCAAGAGTTGAAGCGCTTGCGAGCGTTACACCCGCTACGTCATCAATTACTTGAGCGTAGATGCCTGTATTAGAACGGAATACGTTCAAACGTGGGCGATCAGCAGTTCCAGAGAGTTTTCCGCGAACGCGACGGTGGCGTTTTTGACGGATTTTATTTTTATCTGGTTTCGAAATCACAATTTTCACCTCTTAATTTTAAAATCATGTGCTAAGCACTGAGTTGGTAAGATGAAGATTGGTTGAAAAACAACCAAACTACATTATTTACCTGTTTTACCTTCTTTACGGCGAACGAATTCACCAACGTAACGGATCCCTTTACCTTTGTAAGGTTCTGGTGAACGAAGGCTACGTACGTAAGCAGCTGTTTGACCAACTACTTCTTTTGAAATTCCGCTGATAACGATAGTCGTTGGGTTTGGAAGTTCAAAAGTAATTCCTTCTGGAGCTTCAACTTCGTCTGGATGAGATTTACCTACAGCCAAGACAAGTTTGTTTCCTTGAAGTTGTGCACGGTAACCAACCCCGCGCATTTCAAGTTCTTTCTTGAATCCTTCTGAAACACCAACAACCATGTTGTTCAAAAGGGCACGAGTAGTTCCGTGGATTGTTTTCATTTCTTTTGAATCGTTTGGACGGTGAAGAGTTACTTCAGTACCTTCCACACGGATTTCAATATCCTTTGAGAACTCACGAGTAAGTTCTCCTTTAGGTCCTTTTACAGTTACAACGTTGCCATTGTTAGTGAGTTCAACACCAGCAGGCAACACGATAACTTTATTACCAATACGTGACATGTTTTTATTCTCCTGTTAAATTGTCAGGCCTTTGAAGGCCAGTTTTCACGGGGTTTAAATCTTTTTGATTTAAAAGTTAATGTTTAGGTCTCAATTTCTAAGTGAATCGAGGCATTGTCTCGCAGACATAACTTTGGGTTAGGCAAGAGACAATAACGAAGAGTCACAACGAAATTGGGAGCTAAATATTACCAAACGTAAGCGATAACTTCCCCACCAACGTTCTTTTGGCGTGCTTCTTTATCAGTAAGCAAACCTTCAGAAGTTGAAAGGATAGCAATTCCAAGTCCGTTAAGAACTTTTGGAAGATCTTCACGTTTTTTGTAAACACGCAAACCTGGTTTAGAAACACGTTTTAAGTTTGTGATAACCTTTTCACCGTTTGCTCCGTATTTCAAGAACACGCGGATGATACCTTGTTTGTCATCTTCGATTACTTCAACATTTTTTACAAAACCTTCGCGTTTAAGGATTTCAGCAATCCCTTTTTTGATGTTTGATGCAGGTACTTCAAGTACTTCGTGTTTTGCTTGGTTAGCGTTACGAATACGAGTTAGGAAGTCTGCGATTGGGTCAGTCATAACCATTTTATATTTCTCCTCTTACTAGTAGTTTGAATGTTTCACTTGCTAGTTAATGATTGAGCTGGGCTCAGAAAGTTTAGATACATACAAATGAGGATTTCTCATTTGAACACGAGCTACAACCTGGGCAAAAAAGATAGATTTGTCTTGGAGCATCGCTCCTGCATCAAATCTCCTATTTTTGCTGAGGTTGTCACGCTCTTTGTATCATGCTATTACCAAGATGCTTTAGTGACACCAGGGATTTGTCCTTTGTATGCCAATTCACGGAAGCAAACACGGCAAAGTTTAAACTTGCGGTAAACTGAGTGTGGACGTCCACAACGTTCACAGCGAGTGTATGCTTGAGTAGAGAACTTCGCTGGGCGTTTGTTCTTAGCAATCATAGATTTTTTAGCCATTAGTTTTACCTCCTATATTATTTTGCAAACGGCATACCAAGGCCAGTAAGCAATGCACGTGATTCTTCGTCTGTGTTCGCAGTAGTTACGATTACGATATCCAAACCACGAGTTTTATCAACATCATCAAAGTTGATTTCTGGGAAGATCAATTGTTCTTTCACACCAAGTGTGTAGTTTCCGCGTCCGTCAAATGATTTTGTTGGAACACCATGGAAGTCACGAACACGTGGAAGTGAAACTGAAACCAATTTGTCCAAGAATTCGTACATACGTTCGCCACGAAGAGTTACTTTCGCACCGATCGCTACACCTTCACGAAGACGGAAGCCGGCGATTGATTTTTTAGCTTTTGTGATAAGTGGTTTTTGACCTGAGATCAATGCCAATTCTTCAGCAGCTTTCTCAAGGTTTTTAGCGTTAGAAACAGCATCTCCAACACCCATGTTCAAAACGATCTTATCAACTTTTGGCACTGCCATAACTGATGAGTAGTTAAATTGTTCAGTCAAAGCTGGAACTACTTCATTAAGGTATTTTTCTTTTAAACGATTAGCCATTATACTTCTCCTTTCCTTCGTGATTAGTCAAGCACTTCGCCTGATTTTTTGTTATAACGAACTTTTTTGCCGTCTACGAATTTGTAGCCAACTCGTCCAGCAACACCGTTCTTGTCCAAGACTTGAACGTTTGATACATGGATTGGAGCTTCTTTTTCGATGATAGCACCTTGAGGGTTTTCGTTATTTGGACGTTGGTGTTTTTTAACAAGGTTTACACCTTCAACAACAACTTTATTTACTTTTGGAAGAGCAGCAACGACTTTAGCTTCAACACCTTTGTCTTTACCAGCAATTACACGAACTTTGTCGCCAGTTTTTACAAACATTTTATTCTCCTTTTATTCTTACGCCCGATGGGCACCCTGGCCAATGAGCCAGGGGACTGTGTTTGTGATTTTTAAAATTAAAGTACTTCTGGAGCAAGTGATACGATCTTCATGAAACCACCGTCACGCAATTCACGAGCGACTGGGCCAAAGATACGAGTTCCGCGAGGAGTTTTGTCTTCACGGATGATCACTGCAGCATTTTCATCGAATTTGATGTATGAACCATCTTTACGACGAGCACCTGATTTAGTACGAACGATAACAGCTTTTACAACGTCACCTTTTTTAACCGCACCACCAGGAGTAGCTTGTTTTACAGATGCCACAATAACATCACCGATGTTTGCAAATTTACGTCCTGAACCACCAAGAACTTTGATAGTCAAGATTTCGCGAGCACCGCTGTTGTCTGCGACTTTCAAACGAGTTTCTGTTTGAATCATTTCAGTTTTCTCCTTTCAGGTTTGATTAGATGATAACCGCTTCTTCAACAACTTCTACAAGACGGAAGCGTTTTGTAGCTGAAAGCGGACGAGTTTCCATGATACGAACGATATCGCCTTCTTTGGCAACGTTGTTTTCATCATGTGCTTTGTATTTTTTAGAATAGTTGATACGTTTACCATAGACTGGGTGGTTACGTTTAGTTTCAACTACAACTGTGATTGTTTTGTCCATTTTGTCAGACACAACGCGTCCAACAAGAACTTTACGATTATTGCGTTCCATTGAAATTCTCCTTCCCTAGTCTATTATTTAGCTTCTGATTGAACAGTTTTGATACGAGCGATTTGTTTTTTCACTTCTTTCAAACGTCCAGTTTGCTCCAATTGACCTGCA
>NZ_JBKQBL010000006.1:11383-18954 GCF_046824975.1 Streptococcus intestinihominis
GCAGCTTGGAAACGAAGCTCAAACAATTCTTTTTTCAATTCATTTTCACGCTTCGCGAGTTCTTCTTGAGAAAGACCACGAAGTTCTTTAACAAATTCTTTTACTTCTGTAAGTTTCATGACCTCTCCTTATTTTGCTTCACGTTTTACGAATTTACATTTAACTGGTAATTTGTGGCTTGCAAGACGAAGCGCTTCGCGAGCGATCTCTTCAGATACACCAGCAACTTCAAACATTACTTTACCACGTTTAACTGGTGCTACCCAACCTTCAGGTGCCCCTTTACCAGATCCCATACGTACCCCGATAGCTTTAGCGGTGTATGATTTGTGTGGGAAGATCTTGATCCAAACCTTACCACCACGTTTCATGTAACGAGTCATGGCAATACGAGCAGCTTCGATTTGGCGGTTAGTGATCCAGTGGCTAGTTGTAGCCTGAAGACCGTATTCACCGAATGATACTTCTTTTCCACCTTTTGCTTCACCGCGCATTTTACCACGGAATTCGCGACGGTGTTTTACACGTTTAGGTACTAACATTGGTTATTTACCTCCTTTAGCGTCTTTACGAGCTGGAAGAACTTCACCACGGTAGATCCATACTTTAACACCAAGTTTACCGTAAGTTGTATCTGCTTCTTCCCAAGCGTAATCGATGTCTGCGCGAAGTGTGTGGAGTGGAACTGTACCTTCAGAGTATCCTTCAGCACGGGCGATATCTGCACCGTTCAAACGACCTGATACTTGAGTTTTGATTCCTTTAGCTCCAGCGCGCATAGTACGTTGAATCGCTTGTTTTTGAGCACGACGGAAAGCCACACGTTGCTCCAATTGACGAGCAATTCCTTCACCAACAAGGTGAGCATCCAAGTCAGGACGTTTGATCTCGATGATGTTGATGTGAACTTGTTTACCTGTCAATTTATTAAGAGCTGCACGAAGTGCATCGACGTTTGCTCCACCTTTACCGATAACCATACCTGGTTTAGCAGTGTGAAGTGAAACGTTAACTTTGTTTACTGCGCGTTCGATTTCGATAGTAGAAACCGCTGCGTCAGCTAATTCTTTTTGAATAAATTTGCGGATTGCAAGATCTTCATGAAGGTAATCCGCGTATTCTTTTTCAGCATACCATTTGGCATCCCAATCACGGATGATGCCGACACGCATTCCAATTGGATGTACTTTTTGACCCACGATGTTACCTCCTTATTTTTCTGTCACAACCACTGTGATGTGGCTTGTGCGTTTGTTGATTGGTGAAGCTGAACCTTTCGCACGTGGACGGAAACGTTTCATCGTTGGTCCTTCGTTTGCGAATGCTTCAGATACTACCAAGTTTGCTTTTTCCAAACCAAAGTTGTTTTCAGCGTTTGCTACTGCTGAGTTCAACACTTTCAAGATGATTTCAGCTGCTTTGTTTGGAGTGAATTTCAAGATTGCTACTGCATCGGCTACGCTTTTACCACGGATGTTGTCAAGAACAAGACGTGATTTACGAGGTGAAACACGCACTGTACGAGCCATTGCTTTAGCTGAAGTAATTTCTGCCATTTATGTTCTCCTTATTTTCTACGTGTCTTCTTGTCATCTGCAGCGTGACCTTTGTAAGTACGAGTTGGTGCAAATTCACCAAGCTTGTGACCTACCATGTCTTCTTGGATGTAAACAGGTACGTGTTTACGTCCATCATAAACTGCGATAGTGTAACCAATGAAACTTGGGAAGATCGTTGAACGACGTGACCAAGTTTTGATAACTTTTTTCTTTTCGTCGTTAGCTTGAGCTTCAACTTTTTTCATCAAATGCTCATCGACGAAAGGTCCTTTTTTAAGACTGCGTCCCATTTTATTATTTTCTCCTTTAAATATAGTACCACAGCGGCTTGCGCTCACAAGGAGCGCTACCGAGCTGGCGGATCATCTAGCGCTTAAGCGACTAGTTCTAAATTATTTCTCGTTGCGACGACGAACGATAAGTTTGTCTGATTTCGCTTTCTTGTTACGAGTTTTAAGACCAAGAGCAGGTTTGCCCCATGGAGTAGATGGCGCTTTACGACCAACTGGTGCTTTACCTTCACCACCACCGTGTGGGTGATCATTCGGGTTCATTACAGAACCACGAACTGTTGGACGGATACCTTTCCAACGGCTACGACCAGCTTTACCAAGGTTTACAAGCCCATGTTGTTCGTTTCCGACAACACCAACTGTAGCACGACAAGTACCAAGGATCATACGAACTTCGCCTGATTGAAGACGAACAAGAACATATTTACCTTCAGAACCCAATACTTGAGCAGAAGCTCCAGCAGCACGTACCAATTCTCCACCACGACCTGGTTTCAATTCGATGTTGTGGATCAAAGTACCAACCGGGATGTTAGCAAGTGGAAGAGCGTTTCCGACTTTGATATCTGCTTCTGGACCTGAAACGATACGTTGACCAACTTCAAGGCCTTTTGGAGCGATGATGTATGCTTTCACACCATCAGTGTAGTGTACCAAAGCGATGTTTGCAGAACGGTTTGGATCGTACTCAATTGTTTTTACAACGGCTTCAACGTTATCTTTGTTACGTTTGAAGTCAATCAAACGGTAATGACGTTTGTGTCCACCACCTTGGTGACGAACTGTGATACGTCCGTTGTTGTTACGACCTGCTTTGCTCTTCAATGAAACGAGCAAAGATTTCTCTGGTGTGCTTGTTGTGATTTCAGCGAAATCCAAAGAAGTCATATTACGGCGACCGTTTGTTGTTGGTTTATAAACACGAATTCCCACGATATTTCCTCCTTAGATTATTCAGCTTCAGTAGCGAACAACTCGATTGCTTTTGAATCAGCTGTAAGCGTGATGATAGCTTTTTTAGTTTTTGAAGTAAAACCAGTGTAACGTCCAACACGTTTAGCTTTTGGTTTTACGTTTACAGTGTTCACATTCGCAACTTTTACACCTTCAAAGGCAGCTTCAACAGCTTGTTTGATCAAAAGTTTGTGAGCGCGAGTGTCAACTTCGAATACATATTTGCCTGCTTCAAGTTGAGCCATTGACTTTTCAGTGATAACAGGTTTTTTGATAACATCATACAAATTCATTATGCAAGAACCTCCTCGATTTTAGAGATAGCTGCTTGAGTAACAAGAAGTTTGTCACTATTTGCGATGTCAAGAACACTTGCAGTTGTAGCAGTCGCAACTTTCACGTTTGGAAGGTTACGAGCTGAAAGAGCTGCGAATTCGTTTCCTTCTTCAAGAATAACAAGGACTTTAGAATCGATGCTCAAAGCTGCAAGAACTTTTGCAAATTCAGCAGTTTTTGGAGCTGTAAATTCAAGAGAATCAACGGCTACAAATTTGTTTTCAGCAACTTTTTCTGAGTAAACAGATTTAAGTGCAAGGCGACGAACTTTTTGAGGAAGTTTGTACGCATAGCTACGTGGAGTTGGTCCGAAGACGATTCCACCACCACGCCATTGTGGAGAGCGGATAGAACCTTGACGAGCACGTCCAGTTCCTTTTTGACGCCATGGTTTGCGTCCGCCACCTGAAACAGCTGAGCGGTTTTTAACTGCGTGAGTTCCTTGACGAAGGCTAGCACGTTGGCTGATGATCACATCAAATACAACTGCTTGGTTTGGTTCGATACCAAAGATCGCATCGTTAAGAACAACTTCGCCCGCTTGTTTACCAGTTTGGTCGAATAATGTTACATTTGCCATTTTGACTGTATTCCCCTTTCCTTATTATTTACCAGCTTTAACTGCTGACTTGATAGTGATAAGAGATTTCTTAGCACCTGGTACGTTACCTTTGATAAGGATAACGTTCTTTTCTGGAACAACTTGTACAACTTCAAGGTTTTGAATAGTTACACGATCGCCACCCATGCGTCCTGCAAGGTTTTTACCTTTGAATACGCGGTTAGGTGCAACAGGTCCCATAGAACCTGGACGACGGTGGTAACGAGAACCGTGAGCCATAGGTCCACGTGATTGTCCGTGGCGTTTGATAACACCTTGGAAACCTTTACCTTTAGAAGTACCAGTTACATCAACAATGTCTCCAGCTTCGAAAGTATCAACTGTGATTTCAGCACCAACTTCCAAGCCTTCAACGTTTTTGAATTCACGAATGAAGCGCTTAGGAGCCGTGTTAGCTTTTGCTACATGTCCTTTAGCAGGTTTGTTGCTCAATACTTCGCGTTTGTCATCGAAACCAACTTGGATAGCGTTGTAACCATCTGTTTCAGCAGTTTTCACTTGAAGAACAACGTTTGGAGTTGCTTCGATAACTGTTACAGGGATCAATTCGCCAGCTTCAGTGAAGATTTGAGTCATTCCCACTTTTTTCCCTAAGATTCCTTTTGTCATGAGAAAATAGTTCCTTTTCTATAGTTTTTTATTCAAAAAGTTTTTAACGAGCGTTTTTTATGCTCAAGGTATCAAGCTTTAGATTAAAGTTTGATTTCTACGTTTACACCACTTGGAAGATCCAATTTCATCAAAGCGTCAACTGTTTTTTGAGTTGGGTTGATGATATCGATCAAACGTTTGTGTGTACGCATTTCGAATTGTTCGCGAGAATCTTTATATTTGTGAGTCGCACGAATGATTGTGTAGAGGCTACGCTCAGTTGGAAGTGGGATTGGACCCGCAACTTGTGCACCTGTACGAGTAGCTGATTCTACGATTTTTGCAGCCGCTGTGTCAAGTGTACGGTGTTCGTACGCTTTCAAACGGATGCGGATTTTTTTGTTTGCCATCTTTTTCTCCTTTTCGTCTATTTAAGATAATAGGCTAGCTCCACAAGAAAACCGACGCGCGTTGCGTGGCAATGCAACCGAGCGTGTCGCAACCTCTTGCATCAAAGCTAATAGCTGTTTTTCACAGCACCATAGTAGTTTAACACAATGAAAGCCCCAATGCAAGGAATTTGAGCAGATTTTTTTCGTTTTTTTGATGAAAGTGTTTTCGAAAGAAAAAGCGTGCTAAAAAAGTTGCTAATATATAGAAAAAAGGGAGCGAGACAGAACAAATTTATTTCCAAATTTGTTCATCGTCTCGCCCCCGCACAGTTGATTAGGTTATCTTTGGAGCTTAACAAGCGAACAAAGATACCAATCAACCACTGCGTCTATCAGTTATTCCTATTATTCTCAGATGGCTGTAGTCTTTTTTCTTTCTATTTAGCTTTTCCTAGAAATTCCGCCCTGATTTGTTATAGCCATATTTTTCGACGAAATGCTCACGGAATTCTAAAAGATTGTCATCCATGATGGCTTGACGGACCTGCTTCATGAGGTTGATCAAGAAGTAGAGGTTGTGGTAGCTGGTCAAGCGAATGCCGAAGGTCTCATCTGCCTTGAGGAGGTGGCGAAGATAAGCACGGGTGTAATTCTTACAAGTGTAGCAATCACACTCGTGGTCTAGCGGTGTAAAGTCTTCTGCAAATTGCGCATTTTTCACCACCAGACGTCCTTGACTAGTCATACAGGTGCCATTTCGCGCAATCCGCGTCGGTAAGACACAGTCAAACATGTCCACTCCACGAATAACGCCATCGATCAGACTGTCTGGTGCTCCTACTCCCATGAGATAGCGAGGCTTGTTCTCTGGTAAGAGCGGAGTTGTGAAATCCAGCACGGCATTCATCTCTTCATGGCTTTCTCCAACAGCTAACCCACCTATAGAATAGCCTGGGAAGTCCATGCTAACAAGATCACGCGCAGACTGACGGCGCAAGTCTTCAAATCCAGCCCCTTGAACAATCCCGAAAAGACCTTGATCATGAGGGCGACGATGAGCCTTAAGGCCACGTTCTGCCCAACGACTGGTCCGTTCGATTGATTTCTTCACATAATCATAGGGTTGATAGAACTGAGGACATTCGTCAAAGGACATCATGATGTCGCTCCCTAGATTATTTTGGATCGAGATGGCCTTTTCTGGGGAGAGGAACATCTTCGAACCATTGAGGTGGTTTTTAAAGGTTACCCCTTCTTCGGTGATATTTCGGGTATCCGCTAGTGAATAGACCTGGAAGCCTCCACTATCTGTCAAAATGGGCTGGTCCCAGTTCATGAACTGGTGCAGTCCTCCTGCTTTTGCGACTAGATCATCCCCCGGACGAAGCCAGAGATGGTAGGTGTTGGCCAAAATAATTCCGGACCCCATTTCCTTGAGTTCTTCTGGTGATTGGGTCTTAACGGTTGCCTGAGTCCCTACAGGCATAAACATTGGAGTTGGGAAAGTCCCGTGGGGGGTGATAATTTCTCCCAGACGAGCTCCTGTATGCTTTTCTTTTTTGATTAATCGATATTGAATCGGTGAATCTGTCATGGTTACCTCCGTACTGGGAAAAATAGTCCCAGCCTTCTTATTCCTGTCACAGGATCTCCTGTGAGCACCTGTACGATTGTACCAAATTTTACCAGCTCTGTCACGGACTTGTGTTATAATAAAGGGTACTACTACCATGAAAGAGGACATTATGAATATAAAATTGGTTCGTGCTCAAGCTCGTCAGCTGCAATTGCAACATCCCAAAGTCTTCTCCTACTTTGCCTTACCAACTTTCCTGACAATCCTTGCAAGTTACATGCTGACAGGGACAGACATCACTGAAACACTTGCTCACATGGAACTTAGAGAAGGGATACTCTTTCTTCTAAGTCGGCAGATTTTTCCTGCGATTGTTGGTTTTATCCTGTCTTTTCTCTATTTAGGGGCAACTTTTCGCTTTTTGATTTCTGCCTCTAGCAAGGGAGAAAAGAACTTTGGTATCTTCACCATCTTTCAGAGCCAGTATTTTACACCTGCGTTTTTGACGCTATTCATTAAGCAAGTGATCCTGTCTTTGTGGGGGAGTCTCCTCTATGTGAGTCAACTCCTCTTAACGGTGGTCAGCTATCACGTTCTCGCTATCAATGAATCCTCCTCCACTACGTCTACCCTTAGAGCGGATACTCCAGAAGTTCAAGCAATTCTAAAGTTAGCTCCAACGATGACGACCGGCCTCTTAATGGCTCTGGTTGGGCTCCTGCTCTTCCTCCCTTTTTATTACCAGTATAGTTTGGTCGAGTTGATCCTATATAGTCGACTGATGACAGGAACCTATGATGGGCCTATGTCTATCCTCCGCCAAAGTAAGGAAGAGATGAAAGGCTTTAAGAGCCACCGCCTTGTTCTTGATTTGAGCCTGCTTGGTTGGCAAATTCTATCTTTTTTCACTTTAGGAATGGCGAATTTTTATGTCAAACCTTATGCAACCAGTTGCCAAATCATCTTCTACCATACCCTCCTTCAAAAACGGATGCAGGCGGACAGTCGCTTCCAGCAAAAGGCGCCGGATCTACCAAAGTCTAATCCACTTGATTAACAAAGAAAACAAGAAAACCCACCTTCGATTGGAGCCATTCTCCAAAGCACTAGGTGGGTTCTTTTATCTCTGTTAGGGAAATCCGTCTGTATTTATTTCATCTCCCGTATCAGTTTAATCACCGGATGAAAGACGCGAGGTTCTGGGATAAATCAAAGGCTATCCTTCTCCTAAGACCAAACGAGTGTGCT
>NZ_JBKQBL010000006.1:18991-23906 GCF_046824975.1 Streptococcus intestinihominis
CGCGTTTGATACAGCGGTTCATGACGATATCTTCTCGTCCAGCTCCACGAAGGATTTCTTCTGCTTCTTGATTTTCCAGCTCCAATTGTGCCCAGAAAATCTTCGCATCCGACTCGATAAAGTCACGCGCTACATCTGGCAAAAACTCACTGCGACGGTAAACATCGACGATATCTACTGGGAAAGGAATTTCCTGCAGGCTAGCGTACACCCTTTCTCCAAGGATTTGGCCACCGGCTGCACGAGGGTTGACAGGAATAATCCGATAGCCCCGCTCTTGCATCTCCTTGCTAACACGATGACTGGTCGTATCTTCACGGTCAGATAATCCAACCACAGCGATGATCTTGCTGGTTTCTAGGTAATGTTTGATAATGCCATCACTAGGATTGCGAAATGAATAAGCCATAAGAATCTCCTTTTGTATGCGTTTCCTTTATTTAAATAGTATAACAATACGGAAGGCATTGCAAGTGTTTGTCGTTAAAAGCGGTAGGAAACTGAAAAGTTTCCTACCGCTTTCTGTTTTGAACAAACTTAATCTTATTTGGCTTCATACCATGTTTTGCCTTCATTCTCATCGGCTTCCAGTGGTACCGCAAGTTCGATAGCGGATTCCATGGTCTCTTTGACGAGCTCTTTGATCGCTGCCAGTTCATCACTTGGTACTTGCAGAACGATTTCATCGTGCACCTGAAGGAGCATCTTGGTCTTGTATGCTCCTGCTTCTAGCGCTTGGTCCAAGTGGATCATAGCAATTTTCAAGATATCGGCTGCCGATCCTTGGATTGGTGAGTTGATAGCTGTTCGCTCCGCAAAGCCTCGAACATTGAAGTTGCGAGAATTGATATCTGGAATCTCCCGACGACGCTTGAAGAGAGTCTCCACATAGCCTTTATCACGCGCTTCCCGCACCACTCTCTCCATATAGTCCTTGATGCCAGGGTAGCGTTCGAAGTAAGTCTCAATGTAGGCCTTGGCTTCTTTTCGACTGATCCCTAGGTTGTTAGACAGTCCAAAGTCGGAAATTCCATAAACCACACCGAAGTTTACCGCTTTTGCATTCCGCCGGTCATTCGGCGTTACATATTCTGGTTTTTCAATGTTGAAGACGCGCATAGCAGTCGATGTATGGATATCTGCCCCATGCTGAAAGGCATCAATCAAATGCTCATCTCCCGAAATATGGGCCAAGACGCGCAATTCAATCTGTGAATAGTCCGAACTGAGCAAGACACTATTTTCCTCTTCTGGGACAAAGGCCTTACGAATGAGACGGCCTTGTTCCAAACGGACAGGAATGTTTTGCAAGTTGGGATCCACGCTGGACAAACGGCCTGTCTGCGTCAAATCCTGCACATAGCGGGTATGGATTTTTCCATCCTCTAGGATAGCCTCTTGCAAGCCCACCACATAGGTAGACTGGATTTTTGCGATTTGGCGGTATTCAAGAATCTTAGATACAATCGGTGCAATTGGAGCTAGGCGTTCCAAGACATCGACGGCTGTTGAATAGCCGGTTTTGGTCTTCTTCGTATATTCAAGAGGGAGTTCCAATTTTTCAAAGAGAATGACCCCCAATTGTTTTGGAGAATTGATGTTAAACTCTTCTCCTGCAAGCTCATAGATTTCTTGAGTTAAGCGTTCCAAGACCACCTCGTTTTCCACCTGCATATCTTCTAGGGTCTGGCGCTCTACCTTGATCCCCGCGATTTCCATCTTGGCCAAAACAGCTGCTAGTGGTTGCTCCATATCATAGAGCAAATCTAATTGGTCATGGGCTTGCAACTGCTCCACCATGGGCCCTTCGGTATCCAGTAGAACAGCGACTTTTCGTGCCAAATGCTCTAATAGGACCGCCTTTTCTGGGATAGCTTTTTTGGCTCCCTTGCCATAAACGACTTCGTCCAACGGTAGCGCAATCTGACTATAGAGACTCGCAATGGTTGAAATTTCATTGTCCTCTACGGTCGACAAGAGATACTTAGCCAATCGACTGTCAAAAGCGGGATTTTGAAGAGTAATGCCCAAGTGGCTGAGCAAGACCTTGGCCCGCTTAAAGTCATAGACCTTGAGGGGCGTTTTTTCGAGAAATTCTTTGAAAATCGGTGTTTGTAAAAGACCAGTATCTGTACTCGCGTAGAGCTGACCTTTGGTCCCCCATGCGAAACCGATGATGGGTTCCGTATGGTAATTGTCCCCAAAAATCTCAAAATGGAAGAAACTATCTTCCGTGAGCATATCTGAAGTGACCTGCTCGACTTCTGCATAGTCAATAGCTACAGGAACCGCTTCTTCTCCACTGAGATCTAATGCCTGACGGAGTTGCTTGAAGCCCATCTCCTCATAAAACTTGGCGAGATTTTCTAGATGGGGGCCCGTATAGGTGATATCGTCCAGGCCAATTTCAATAGGCGCATTGGTATCAATGGTCGCGAGAGTCTTGGATAGGTAGGCCTGCTCCTTGTCGTTGATGAGGTTTTCCTTCATCTTAGAGGCCTTCATCTCATCGATATGCTCGTAAATGCCATCGAGAGAGCCATACTCTAGGAGTAGTTTGATCCCTGTCTTTTCTCCGATTTTGGTGACACCCGGGATATTATCCGACTTATCTCCCATCAAGGCCTTGAGGTCAATAAACTGCTCTGGTGTCAGTCCCATCTTTTCTTTCAGATAGGCTGGAGTGAATTCTTCAAACTCTGCCACCCCTTTTTTGGAGATTTCAACCACCGTATTATCATCTGTCAGCTGGATCAAATCCTTATCCCCAGAGACAATGGTGACATCAAAGGGCACCGAGCTAGCTTCGGCCATCTTATCTATCGTTCCAATGATGTCATCTGCCTCATACTGGGCTAGCTCATAATAGCGGATCCCCAAATGATCCAGTTGTTCACGAATGAAAGGAAACTGCTCACGGAACTCATCTGGAGTTTTTGCCCGGCCTCCTTTGTAGTCGGCATACATCTCCGTCCGAAAAGTCGTCTTGCCTGCATCGAAAGCAACGAGGACATGGGTTGGTTGGATGCGCTCCAAGAGATGGCTCAACATGAGGTTAAAACCATAGACCGCATTGGTATGCAACCCATTGGCATTTTTGAAGCGATCGATTTGATTATAAAGTGCAAAAAAGGCACGAAAAGCGACGGAAGACCCGTCGATGAGTAGTAATTTGTTCTTTTTTTCCATAGGCTTATTATACCACGAATCACAAGGTCTCTGGTACATAAAAACTCTACCCTTTCGGGTAGAGCCTTCTTTAGGAATTTCTTATGAAAAATGAAGAGAAGTGTTTATTCGCCGTAACAAGAACCTTGTTGTGGCAATTTCTTAAAGCGTTTTGGATAATTAACTGAGATTTTCATTTTCTGTACCTCATTTCTTATTGGATGAGTTTAGTATACAGCTCAAACCTAAACCATTCCTTATAGAAAGCTTTAAGAAAACTAAAAGCTGAGGCGCAAAGCATGCAGTTGTTTTTTGCTGCAGACCGGTAACTGAAGATGGAGCCCTTGCCATCGTAGCCCTAAGAAAAGCAAAGTAAAAGACCACCGGATTTGGTGGCCTTTTAGGGAGATTATTATGAAAAAGAAAAGTTTTAGGATTTCATAAACAAAGTTAGGAGGTCTTTGTTTATGGTTTTATTATATCGGATTTATCTTAAAGATTTCTTAAGGAATTATTTCATTTCCAAAACAAATTGTTTACGGATTCTTTTCATAGCGCCATTCCAGCAACAAAGAAGCCTAGCTTTGTTAAATAAGTTAACTTTTTTCTTCTTCAAAATAGAGGCGAATGTCATCCAAATGACGAATCGCATGATTGACATCCGGCTTGTAATCCAAAAAATTAATACTCCCGATTCTTGCATTGTCTGCCAGATCAACATCCAAGGTTCGATCTCCAATATAATAGGTCTCACTCCGATCCAGTTGATACTTATCCACTAGATAATCGACTCCTTCTGGATCTGGTTTTCTTCGAAAGCCATTGTCCGTTGTGACAACCTCTTGGAAATAGGATAAGATCCCTAGATCTTCCAGAATTGGATAAGCATTTTTCCCCTTGTGGGTATAGACGAATTGGACAATCCCTTCCTCTTTGGCCCAAGCTAGAATGTCTCTAGCTCCTGACATCAGATGCACTTGGGCATTTTTCTCACGCAGGCTAGACGCACGATAACGATTCATTTCTTCCGCATCCAAACCATGTTCTCTAGCCACTTCTTCAAGAAGTGCCTGGACGGATTGTTGAAGGATAAAGGCATGGACCGCTTCTCGATCAAAGTCCAAAGAGTAATGCGCATAAGTCTCAGCAATCCCATCTAAAATAGCTTCATAAGAATCCAAAAGAGTTCCATCCAAATCCCAAATAAAAGCTCGTGTCATACATTTTATTCCTTCCATGTCCGATGATAGAGTGTTTTTAAGAAAATCCAGCGAAATCCATTGTCCAAAAGGGTACCAGCCCAAATCCCTGGCAAGCCCCAACCGAGGCTAACCCCCATCAGATAACCTGAGCCAATCCGAATCACCCACATGCCGATAGTGGTCGCATAGAAGGGAAGACGCGCGTTGCCTAACCCTTGCCAGACCGCGGTATAGATGACGGTCCCAGCTGTCAGAGGCGTTCCAAGTAAAGAGAACAAAATGACGGATAAGGAGGCAGCAAGGGCTCCTGGATCCTTAGTGTAAAGGGCTGTCAAAGGACTTCCAAACAAGAAGATGGTAAGGGCGAGGGGAAGCATGGTGAGAAAGGAAATCCAAAAACTCCTACTGATGATTTGCTTGATCCCTTGTAAATCATTCTGTCCCAAACTTTTGGCGACCAACATGACTGTCGCTGTCGCAATCCCAAAGACCGGCATATAGTTGAACTGGGTCAAGACTTCCCCAATAGCATTCCCAGCTACCGC
>NZ_JBKQBL010000006.1:23948-50065 GCF_046824975.1 Streptococcus intestinihominis
TCTAGTACCAAAAACGGCCACCATAGCAATGATGACAATATCCCCTGCTCGCATCATGAGGCGCTCACCAGCAGCAGGCAAAGCAAGGGAGAGCAAGTCTCGATCCAAGCCCCAACGAAAAGGAGCAAAGGGAAGTTGAACCTGACGCCAGAGCAAGAAAGCCCCTAATAAGCGAGAGAGAACCGTTCCTAAGGCAGCCCCGGCGATGCCCAGCCCAAAAACAAAGATCAAGATGCTCGATAATAGAGCATTCAAAACATTGGTCAACAAACTGACATACATGGGTAGTCGCGGGTTATGGGCCACACGGACTAGGGCTCCCAAGGTCGTCATCAGACCTAAAAGCAAAATACTTCCTCCGACAAGGGATAAATAAATTCCTCCGGCTTCTGCAACCGCTGCTTCAACCCCCAAGAGGGCAATCAATTCCTTGCCAAAGCAGAGGGATAAGACCCCCAAGATACAACTTAATAAAACCGTGACTTTAATAGATTCAGTCGCCTGACGAGCTATGGCTTTCTGATCTTTTTGTCCCATACTTTTAGATAAGAGACTCACGACCGCTGCTCCAAGAGCGATAAAAATAGCTTGGTAAATCGTAATGATATTGCCTGCAACGGATACACCCGATACAGCTACTAAACCCAACTGAGCAACCAAGTAGCTATCTACCATCCCCATGAGCATTTGGAGAAAGTTTTCTCCGATGGCTGGAAGGGCAATTCTTAAAATTTGTCGATCTACTTGTTGTTGACGTGACACACTTTCCTCCTGATGAAAAGAAACTCAGCTAGTTGCCTAACTGAGTTCTGCTTGTAGAACTATTGTGAGATTTATTCAGTCAAGTCCTAGAGACTTCTGCTTTCTAATTTTGGGACTCCCACTTACAATCCCAAATAGGCTTCAACTGCAGCCTGCATATCTGTTGCTGCAACAGTTGTCTTGTGACGAACTGGAGCAGTTTCGAGACCATCCACTGCTGGTGGCAAGGCTACACCTGAGATTTCATGTAATTGAGCCAAGGCTTCAAAGTCGCTCAAACCTGATTTCCCTGTTACAGCTTCCACCGCAACCACTGGGAATTTGTAAGGACTAGCTGTTGATGCAATTACGGTCTTGGCCGCATCGCCTGTCGCTGCTTGGTATTTTTTATAAACTGCTGAAGCAACCGCTGTATGAGGGTCCTCAATATAAGAATCTGACTCATAAACACGCTTAATTTCTGCTGCTGTTTCCGCTTCCGTCGCATACTCAGCTGCAAAGAGGTCAAGGATTTCTTCATCAAAATCTGTCAATTCATACTGACCTTGCGTATTCAAGGCAGTCATGAGTTCAGCCGTCTTAACCGCATCATTTCCCAAAAGATGGAAAATCAAACGCTCCAAGTTTGAAGATACTAAGATATCCATAGATGGACTAGTGGTTACCTTGAATTCACGCTTCTTGTCATAGACACGAGTTTTAAAGAAGTCTGTCAAGACATTGTTGTCATTTGAAGCACAGATCAACTTGCCGACTGGTAGGCCGATTTGTTTTGCGTAAAAGGCAGCTAAGATATTTCCAAAGTTTCCTGTTGGAACAGTAAAGTTAACCTTGTCACCAGCATTAATTTCGCCAGTTTTAACAAGCTGAGCGTAGGCATAAACATAATAGACAATCTGTGGGACCAAACGACCGATATTCATAGAGTTAGCTGATGAGAACTGAAGCTTGTTGGCTGCCAATTTCTCACGAAGAGCCACATCATTGAACATATGTTTCACATTGGTTTGGGCATCGTCAAAGTTTCCATCAATGGCGATGACATGGGTATTTTCACCCGTTTGAGTGGTCATTTGCAACTCTTGGACCTTGCTGACACCATCTTTTGGATAAAAGACGATAATTTCCGTACCTGGAACATCCGCAAAACCTGCCATAGCAGCTTTCCCAGTATCTCCAGACGTCGCTGTCAAGATGACAATCTTGTTTTCCAAGCCGTGTTTCTTAGCTGCCGTTGTCATAAAGTAAGGCAAGATAGACAAGGCCATATCCTTGAAGGCAATGGTTGAACCGTGGAACAATTCCAAGTTGTATTGGCCATCTAGTTTCACAAGAGGAGCAATGGCTGGCGTATCAAACTTGCTGTCATAGGCGTTGGTGATACAGTAGTCCAACTCTTCTGCTGTAAAGTCATCCAAGAAAGCTGACAAGACAAGCTTAGCTACTTCTTGGTAAGAAGCGTCTTTCAATGTGTCAAAATCCAAATCTACCTTTGGATAGCTAACTGGAGTAAATAAGCCTCCATCTGTTGCCAAACCTTGCAAAATCGCTTGGCTGGCTGTTACGGTATTTTTCGCATCACGCGTTGATTGATAAACTAATGTCATGTCAATTTCCTCATTCTGTTCCTTAAATGTACGAGTTGGATCACTCTAACTTTCGTACAATCCATTCCATTATACCATGAATCCTTCTGAATTTTATCAGTGAGAATGAAATTGTCTGAAAAAAGAGCCCCCTTCTTGCAAACTGAAAAACCACGAAAACCTCTCTTCATCAATTTATTTGCCCTCCGACTCTTGCTACTCTCTTTTCACTTGTTCATAGGATTCCTTGCCATCATTGAGCTTGTCCCAGATGACGACTTTTCCTTCTTTGAGGGACTGTTGGACATCGATGATCCGCTGGTTGGAAGAGCCACGAAACTGCAACATGAGGTTGCGTTTGCTCTTATCATAGCGACCATCCACCAGAATATCAATCAGCGAAAGCAGCTCCAGTTTGTCCGGTGTTTCCAGCATCATTTCTTCCCAGGTGTAGCCGGTCCAAGACCAGATATCTTTGTCAGGCAACTCTCTTTTCACCCGCTTGACCAAGGGCAGCAGGATGCCAGTGTTGAGAAAAGGTTCACCCCCAAGCAGGGTCAAGCCCTGAACATAGGGTTGGGCCAGATCAGCCATGATCTGTTCTTCTAACTCTTTGGTATAGGGAATGCCAGCGTTGAAAGACCAAGTTGCTTCATTATAGCAGCCTTCACAGTGAAACATACAGCCACTGACATAGAGGGAGTTGCGGACGCCTTCGCCATCCACAAAGTTAAAGGCCTTATAGTCAATGATTCGCCCCTTACTCAGCTCCTCACTTTTCCATTCTTGAGGTTTGGGATTGTTCATGACACCTCCCCATCTAACTCTATCCAGTAGCGCTGACTTCTGTCGATTGTATTTTCGTAAACACCGCCAGCAGATAGAATCGTGCGACGGCTAGCTTCGTTGTCTTCATCACAGGTAATCAGCACTCGTTCTAGTCCTTGTTTTCGAGCCTCTGCTAGTCCTAGCTCTAGCTGCAACTTAGCCAAGCCCTTTCTGCGTTGACTGGGCCGGATGGAATAGCCAATGTGACCACCCTCTACAAATAATTTGTCATTCAAGGACAAGCGCAGGGCTAAAAAGCCCAGAGGGTAGCCAGTCTCATCAAAGGATAAAAATTGAATGGTAGGAACCCAGCCTTCTGGCAGATTCTCAGTATCCTCCTGCTGCTCTACGATTCGCAACCAATCCGCAAAATCCTTTGCTCGCTTCCAAGTGGAGCCCATGCCACCGTGCATATAGGATTTTGCAGCATCGAACTCAGCAATCATCTCTAAAATCGCGTCTTTATCTTCTAAAGTTGGTCGTTGTAACTTCATAAACTTTCCTCAATCTAAATCAATCCAATAGCGCTCTTTCCCGCCTCGAACATCCTCTAAAGCTCCGCCATTAGTCAGAATCACTGCTCGACTGGCAGCATTGTCACTATCACAAGTCACTAAAGCACGTTTGATATTTTTACTTTTGGCTACTTGCAATCCTTGCCGCAGCTGCTCTTTTGCCAATCCTTGCCCACGCGCAGAGGGACGGATACTATAGCCAATATGACCACCTACCTCCAGCAAATAGTCACTAAGACGCAATCTCAGATTGAGAAACCCTACGGCTTGTCCATCTCTCGAAAAAGCAACTAACTGAATATCAGGCACCCACCCTTCAGGCAAATTAATCCCCATTTCATGATTCTGATTACTTTCCAACCACTCTTCATAAACAAAATTCTCAGCATCCCAAAATCCGCCATCGTGAGCTGATTGATTCGCTTCAAACTCTGCCATCATGTCTAATACAGTTTCTTTATCTGCTAGAGTCGGTCTGCGTAGTTCCATCTTTACCTCCCCCCATACG
This sequence comes from Streptococcus intestinihominis, assembly GCF_046824975.1. NCBI lineage: Bacteria > Bacillati > Bacillota > Bacilli > Lactobacillales > Streptococcaceae > Streptococcus > Streptococcus intestinihominis. The sequence goes on from NZ_JBKQBL010000006.1 coordinate 28,148, forward strand.
AGAAAAGCGAGAGCGGACTCTCACTTTTATTTTTTCTTAGCCTTTTTTAAAAATTTCTCTCTTAGGCTGGCCACGCGGTCTTTTTTATTGACTCCACCTGTCGAATGCTTTTCGTGGAATCGTTGAACCTGGGCCTTGCCTTTATCGTCTAATTGGTATTTTCCCATAATCTTCCTTTTCTAATCTGTCACTTGCTGTCCAGCTGATTTGATCGTGGAGCCATTCATGTGTTTCACCCGTGCAGCTATTTCCTTATGGCGGCCATTGACCATGGGGCGAGCTTGAGGATTTCCGAGATAGCCGCAGGTCCGTTTGACCACATCTACTGTCTTGGGATCACTATTGCCACAGTTTGGGCAAGTAAAACCACGCTCGGTTGGTGTGAAGTCCCCTTCGAAGTCACACTTGTAGCAACGGTCAATCGGTGTATTGGTTCCGAGATAACCGACCCGGTCATAGGCATAATCCCAAACCGCCTCTAGGGCTTTTGGATTTTGTTGGAGCACTGGATACTCGCAATAGTGGATAAAGCCACCGGAGGCCCCTGCTTCTGGATAGACTTTTTCAAAATCCAGTTTCTCAAATGGGGTTGGGTTCTTGCGAACATCGTAGTGGAAACTATTGGTGTAATATTCCTTGTCTGTGATATCCGGAACCTGACCAAATTTCTCCGTATCCAGGCGACAGAAGCGATCTGTCAAGCTTTCTGACGGCGTCGAATAAATCGAGAAGTGGTAGCCATACTGGTCGGACCATTCTTCGACCCGCTTCTTCATATCCTTGATGATGGCGATTGTAAATTGTTTGGCTTCTGGATTTGCTTCCCAATTTGGACCATAAAAGACGGTTGCAACTTCATAGAGTCCGATATAGCCAAGAGAAACAGTTGCTCTGCGATGACGGAAGAGCTGATCTACCTGATCGTACTTGCCCAAGCGTTTCCCGAAAGCCCCATATTGGTAGAGAATCGGCGCATTAGCTGGTGTCGCTTCTTTGGTGCGTTCCACCCGGTAAACCAAGGCATCTTCAGCGATGTTCATCCGTTCATTAAAAATTTCCCAGAACTTTTCTTTATTCCCTTCTGACTCCAAGGCAATCCGAGGGAGATTGACTGTCACAACCCCTAGGTTCATCCGACCAGAATTGACTTCAACGCCATTTTCGTCCTTCCACCCTTGGAGGAAAGAGCGACAACCCATGGGCACCTTGAAGGAACCCGTCAACTCGACAATCTTGTCATAAGACAAAACGTCTGGGTACATGCGCTTGGTCGCACATTCCAAGGCCAACTGCTTGATGTCGTAGTTGGGACTACCTGGTTCTAAGTTGAGGCCTCTTTTTAAACTGAAAATCAACTTAGGGAAAATAGCGGTCCTGTGTTCTGAACCAAGTCCCTTGATTCGAATTTCCAGAATGGCCTTTTGAATTTCCCGTTCGAAGCGATTGGTTCCAAGACCAAAGCCAAGCGAAGTAAAGGGCGTTTGCCCATTTGAGGTAAAGAGGGTATTGATCTCGTACTCCAAGGACTGCATGGCATCATAGATGTCCTTTTTCGTTTTCTGCCAAGCATAGTCCTCGAGTTTTTCAGGGAGAACCCACTCCTCTGCATCTTTCAAGTGCTTCTGATAATTCTTTTCTGCATAAGGAGCCAAGACCTCGTCGATCCGGTCTGCTGAGCAACCCCCATACTGGCTAGAGGCTACATTGGCAATGATTTGCGAGATCTGAGCCGTTGCAGTTTGGATGGACTTAGGACTTTCTACTTCTGCATTCCCAATCTTAAAACCATTGCGTAGCATGCCTTCAAAATCGATCAAACAACAGTTGGTCATCGGAGTGTAAGGACTATAATCCAAATCATGGTAGTGGATATCCCCTTTTTGGTGGGCATTGGCTACGTGTTTGGGCAACATTTTAAGACCAATAGACTTGCCGACAATTCCTGCTGTCAAATCGCGCTGGGTATTAAAAACGTCGCTGTCCTTATTGGCATTTTCATTAACGACAGCTTGGTCCTTGTTGAGTAGCTTGCCGATGGTAAAGTTGATATCCGTTGCCTTTGAGCGCTCAAAATCACGCTGCGTGCGATAGGTAATATAGCTCTCGGCAATCGCATATTCATTGGCTTGCAGCAACTCGTGTTCAACGACATTTTGAATCTCGTAGATTTTTACGCCACGAGGGAAGCGTTCCAAAATTTCAGCCACAATCCGGTCTGTTAAGGTTTCTAATTTCGCTTCCAAGGCCGGAGTGAGACCGGTCACTTCTTCTGTCGCTTTGACCAAAGCACGGTAAATTTTATCGACATCAAACTTGACCTTCCGCCCATCTCTCTTTTCCACAAAGAGTTGGGGGAGACTTTGGATATGCTCTTCTCGTAACGTTATCATGCGCTCGCCCACTTTCTTTTTTATATAAATAGAATTCACTCCATATTATATCACTCAAAAATAAAAAATCAATATCTTGTGGAACAAAATGTTATTTCATTTCAAAACCACAAGATATTGATAGTCTATTTATATTGGTACAAGGTATACTGGGAACCTTTCTGGTTCACTTTTTCATAATTTTTGGTCAAAACTTTTTGCAGAGCAGACGTTACATCTAGGTCCTTATTGACCACAATAAACTTCGGCTTGTCTTGCTTAATCTGATTGATCAGATTGGTTCGATTTTCCCTCGGACTGAGATAGGCCGTCGGAGTTAGGAGGGACGAAGATGCCAGGCGACCACTTTCCTGATAGAGATGGGCCGTCTGATCCCAAGCATAGATGGTATCCTTGGAATCACTATGACTCTTGATATAGTGGGCAATCGTACTTCGTTCACTCGCTAGGTTGTTTTGGAGAACCAATTGATTCACAACTGGATAGCCAACTAGATAAGCCATTGCCAAAATCGGTAGGAAGGCTTGGCTGGAGAAATAAAGGTCCCAGATGGAATTGTTCTTCATCTTCCGGCGCTGATAAGTGGACTCTTCTCCCGCAAACCAAAGAGCGAACAAGGGGAGACCAAAAGGTAAGAGGCTAAGGAATTGATAGGCCCCTTGCTCTGGTGTCCCAACCACAACAGTGGCAACTAGCAGAAAACCAAACCAACTCATAAACCGAATCACACGTTGACCGCTTGTCGATACTTTTCGGAAGGACATGACGAAAGCTGAAGCGAAACCAAGCGTTAACAGCAATAAACAGTAATAAACTAGGTTGGCTAATAGGTGACCAGCATCAAACTGGAGGGAGCGGAGACTATATAAGGTCTGATGAATCGCATACCCAAAGGAGCCGTTCCACACGGTGATGTAGCCTAAGGGATAGAAAAGAAGAGAGAATCCCAAGAGGGCAGCAAGGAATTGATAGAAGCCGTGGGCAAATTTCTTTTGCTTCACATGATAGGCTGTCAATCCAAGAAAAGCAAGCAGATAAAAAATCACACTCAGCCATGGCACCATCATAAAGGCCAAACAGGCTCCTGCGCCATAAGCAACAAAGGATTCATCTGTTTTCTCACCCTCTAGATAAGCGAGAATGAAATTCATAGAGCCAAATAGGAAGGGCAGGGCATAAAAGACAGCGTAGTTCCCACCAAAGCCAAGCACTCCAGCAAGAAGGTAGAAGAGCAGCTGAACTTGTCCTGCAATTTTTTCACTTGCAACTAAGCTTCTGACCATCCGATACAGGCTCGTCCCAGCAAAAAAGTAGGCTAAAATTTGGAAGACCACCAGGAGAACTTGACCTCCTAGCAAACTTCCTAAAGCGCTGATCCCGTAGTAGAGCAAGCCATTGACCCCAAAGAAATGACCATAGGGAACTTGACCTTGAGACATTGCCCAACCGGCATATAAGTCCTGGGTTTGCTGATTGGTCGCCAGTAAGTTGATAAAAGGAAGGGCTACATGGACCAGCCCAAGTAGGACACTAAGAGCAATTGGTAGTGACAAGGGAACTGGTCGCTTAATGGCATAGCGCCCCAACGACTTTTCATCTTCTTGCTCTTCTAATGTCTCTTCTACATCCTCTTGGTCTTTCGATTTCGCTTCAACCTTCTCTTTGCGACGATGACCAGATTGTGATAGGCGACTTAGAGTTCCGGTCGAAGCTTCTGTTTCCACCGCTTCTCCAGCAACCTGGCTCTCTTCCTGGTTCTGCTCTGATTCCACCGGTTGACTAGCCGTCAAAACTTCTTCTTCCCGGCTAATTGATTGTTCCAATACCTTTCGTAGCTCTTGAGTATCTTGAAAATTGGACCCGACACTCAAGCCAAGTTTATGCGATTCTTTTTCTTTTTCACTCATACCGTGTTTTTTCCTTTACTAGACTTGCAAGTGCTAAAGGGCACATGCATACCCTACTAGTATATCAAAAATGGGCCCAGCTGTCAGCTTTCTCCACAAGGGGAAAGTAGAGGGCATGCAAAAAGACTGACACCTTCTCGGCATCCGTCTTTTCTTTTTATAGTTGATTCAAAATAGTCTGAAAATCATTTTTTACTTCTTCGATGGACGTGGTCACTTCCTGGCGAGTCTGGTTGTTTTTGACGGTGATTTGCCCACTTTCAACCTCGCTACCACCTAAGGCAATGATAGTTTTGGCCCCAAAGACGTCAGCTGACTTGAACTGAGCCTTCAACTTACGGCCTAGGTAATCACGTTCTGCGATGAAGCCTTGACGACGAAGGGCCTGAACCAATTCCAAGGCAGCTACTTCTGCTTCTGAACCCAACACAGCAATGTAGACATCCAATGACGTCTCAACAGGAAGCTCAACTCCTTGTTTATCGAGGATCAACAAGAGACGCTCAAGTCCCATCCCAAAACCAAAACCTGGTGTTGCTGGTCCACCAAAATATTCTACCAAGCCATCGTAACGACCTCCCGCACAAACGGTCAACTCATTCCCATCTACTTCTGTCACGAACTCAAAAATAGTGTGGTTGTAGTAGTCTAGGCCACGTACCATATTGGTATCGATGACATAGTCAATTCCGAGACCGTCTAGCATAGCCCGTACGGCATCAAAGTGTGCCTGGCTTTCTTCGTCCAAGTAGTCTAGGATAGATGGAGCATTCTCAACCGCTTGCTTGTCTTCTTTTTCTTTTGAGTCCAAGACGCGGAGCGGATTTTCTTCTAGACGACGTTGACTATCTTTTGAAAGTTGATCCTTCATTGGAAGGAGGTAGTCGATCAAAGCTTGGCGGTAAGCTGCCCGACTGGCTGTGCTACCTAGGGTATTCAAGTGGAGGACGACATTTTCAATGCCAATTTCTTTGAAGAATTGGTCAGCCATGGCAATCGTCTCAACGTCTGTGGCTGGATTGCTAGATCCAAAACATTCTACGCCAATCTGGTGGAATTGACGCAAACGGCCAGCCTGAGGACGCTCATAGCGGAACATGGGCCCGATATAATAGACCTTGCTTGGTTTTTGAACCTCTGGTGCAAAGAGTTTATTTTCAACATAGGAGCGGACCACTGGTGCAGTTCCTTCCGGACGCAAAGTGATATGACGGTCACCCTTATCATAGAAGTCGTACATCTCCTTGGTTACGATATCCGTTGTATCCCCTACTGAACGACTAATGACCTCGTAATGCTCAAAAATCGGTGTGCGGATCTCTGCGTAATTGTATTTTTTAAAGGTTTCGCGAGCAAATCCTTCTACATATTGCCACTTAGCGGATTCCTGTGGCAGGATATCTTGGGTTCCTTTTGGTTTTTGTAATTTCATAGACACCACTCCTTTGCTTGCTTTGTACTATTTATTCTATCATAATTTCTAGTCCGTGACAGCGCTCAAGCGATAAAATCAGCCGGCAAGCCCATCAGAAATAGAAAAAGGGAACTTCTCCAGCCCATAAAAATCGAGCCCGCATCACATGCAAGGCTCGATTTCTTTCGTTTCTTTACTTTCAACTATCTTATAAGATATTTTCATATTGTTCGCGAACTTCTTGAGGCCAGACGCTGGTTTGAACTTCTCCGATATGTTTCTTACGAAGCAAGAACATGGCCATCCGTGATTGACCAATCCCACCTCCAATAGTCAGTGGAAAGAGTCCATTCAAGAGCGCGCGGTGCCATTCCAATTCTAAACGATCTTGATCTCCTGTAATAGCAACCTGGCGCTTGAGGGTGTCTTCATCAACCCGAATCCCCATAGAAGACAATTCGAATGCCGCCCCTAAGTTATCATTCCAAACAAGGATATCCCCATTTAAGCCCTTGTAGCCATTTTCGGTTTCTGTTGTCCAGTCGTCATAGTCTGGTGCCCGTCCATCGTGCGGTTTGCCATCTGATAAGACGCCACCAATTCCAATCAAAAAGACAGCTCCATATTCTTTGGTGATGGCATTTTCCCGTTCTTTCGGCGTCAAGTCAGGATAACGCTCTACCAACTCTTCTGTGTGGATAAAGGTGATTTGCTTCGGCAGGATTGATTCAATATCATAGCGAGCTTCGACAGCTAACTCTGTTAGACGAATGGCCTTGTAGATTTTTTCAACCGTTTCCTTCAAGTAGGCTAGGTTACGGCTCCCATTTGGAATGACCTTTTCCCAGTCCCATTGGTCAACATAAACTGAGTGGGTCGCATCCAGCGAATCTTCATCTGGACGAAGGGCCTTCATATGGACGAAGAGACCCTCCCCTTCCCCAAAGCCAAATCGCGCCAAGGTATGACGCTTCCATTTTGCAAGGGAATGAACCACTTCATAGGTCTCATTGGGAATTTGTAAGACCTTTACAGAGACAGGGTTTTCCACACCGGATAGGTTGTCCTGCATCCCATCTCCTACCTTGCTCAAGATTGGACCTTGAACCTCAACGACTTCTAGTTTGTCTTTCAAATATTGAGTAAATGTTGTTTTTACAAATGAAATTTCTTCTTGCTGATGAATAAAACTCTTCTTCATAGAGACTCCCTTTAAATAGTATGAATTTGATTATACGCTTTTTTAGAGAAAAAGCAATACCTACTGCTTCAAAAAGGGGTTTTGAAAGCTGTTTCAAGACCCTCTCCTTTCAGCTATTTAACCTATCTATTTTATACTCATTTTTATTTTAACAATCAAAGTTATACTGTTGAAATAAGGTGCTTTTTGTGCTACAATCTATCTAAGAAGACGATCTTGTGATTGTTTGAACAAAGGGAGGATTTTATTCTTAACAACACCGTAACGAACAACCGAGTAACCTGTCGCAATACCGTGTCGTTTAATAGCGATTCCATCTTTTGGAAGCCTACTGTTCGTCTTAGTTGAACTAAGAGTAGGATTGTTTATTAAACACCCATCTTATGAAAAAAGGAAGAAAATTATGGATAAAAAGAAATTTTGGATTTTCCCATTTGTTCTTTGTTTACTAGCCACCCTATTCACTTTAGGGTTGAATAGATTATCTGCTGAAACATCGACTGTTTCGGTAACAGGAAAATTTGCGGACACGATTACCAGTGTCAACGTCACCAATAACGAAGGTGGAGATCTCACTTGGGAGTTGGAGCAATGGGCTACTTTCCGAATTAATGCCACCTACGATTTAGCTGGAAAAAATGTCAAGGCAGGGGACACCACCGTCGTGACTGTGCCAGATGCCCTTATCATTTCTTCAGACAGCTTCGAGATTCGAGATATTAACACCAACGAGGTCATCGCTCATGCAACCGTAGATGCTGCAAAAAAATCGATCTCCCTCACCTATACAGACTATGTTGAAAAACACTCTGACACAAACGGCTCCTTCTTCTTCTATGCACGGATTGATTTCCAGAAGCACCCTGAAAAAGGAGAAATCCCGATTGAAATTACCATTAACAACGAGGTAAAGGTCGGCGGAAAAGTAACCTTCAAGGGAGTTGGAGACGGCAATCCCAAAGTCTTGACAAAGACGAGCTGGGTGAATTCAGACAATCACAAGAAGGTATCCTATACCATTTCTGTCAACCGGACCAGAGAAAATATCAATAGCGTGACCATTGAAGATCACATGAAATTTACCAACGCTTCTTATGTGCCTGGCAGCATCAAAATCTTAAAAGGGAACTTTGCCTTTGTAGCAGGTGAATGGCATTTTAGCGATCGAACAGATGTCACTGACCAACACAAGGTGACCATTAGTGAAGACGGTCAATCCTTTGTAGTTGACTTAGGCGATATCACTGAAAAAGACCAGTATCGTATTGCTTACGACGTTGAGCTCAACTACGAGCCTGTAGATGGCGAACTCCTAAAAAATGATGCCATCTTAAAAGGAAAAAATACAGTAGTGAAAGAAGTAACCAATGCTGCCGCTGTACAAATCGCTGGTGGCTCTGGTGTTGGCTATGTATTTACCATCAATATTCACAAAGTAGATGATGCCAACCAACCTCTTCAAGGTGCCAAATTCAAGGTCGTACGTCAAGCGAACAACCAAGTCATCGGTGAGTATGTAACCGACGAAAACGGGAACATTACTGTCAGTGCTTTGCTAAAAGATAAGTATATCTTAACTGAAACAGAAGCACCTGCAGGCTACAGCATCAAATCTGCAGATACAGAAGTCAATACTGAAGATTTCGGAGCCGATCACTCAGTAACCAAGACGATCGTCAATCCGAAGGAAGAAACAACCACTACTACGACCACTACTACAACGACTACTACAACAACTTCGACTACGACAACAACCGAAGAGCCAACTACTACTTCAACCACTACAGGTGAAACAACGACAACTACGACTACAACTGAAGAACCGACCACATCTTCAACTACTACAACAACCAAAGAAGATACAACAACGACTACTACGACAGGTGAAACAACAACAACAACTACCACAAGCGAAGAACCTACTACTAAAGTAACGACTACTCCAAACCCAACTCCGTCATCTTCAACAACTGAAGGTACCGGCGATGGCAAAGGTAAAGGTCGGAAGAAAGTCCTCCCAAGTACAGGTGAAGTTGCCGCTACTGGATTCATTGTTCTCGGAGCAGTTGTTCTATCAGGTGCTATCTTATTGAAACGTAAACTCTCACATCAATAAAGATGACTAAATCACAACCTCTAGCTAATGGCTAGAGGTTTTTTGTGTCTTCTAAAATAACATTTCTACTGGCAACAACATCTTCCTAGCAGGTCACAAGGAGATCCAATTTAGACCTATTTCGATTTTTTTCAAAATAGAGTTGACAAATCTATCTGGAAGTACTAGAATCTATTTAGAAAGAAATCTAAATAGATTGGAGAAGATAGAGAATGAATTTTGCGCAAACATTTAAAGCTTTATCGAATCCGATAAGAAGAAGTATCTTAGAGCTGCTAAAGGCAGGGAAATTATCCGCTGGCGATATCGCTGGCCACTTTGATGTAGCAGGAGCGACCATTTCCCATCATTTAAGCCTCCTCAAGCAGGCAGATTTAATTCGAGAGGAAAAAGAGAAGAATTTTATCTACTATGAACTCAATACTTCTGTCTTGGAAGATTTGATGGTCTGGCTCGTTGATTTGAAAGGAGACTCTACTGATGAAAACGAATAAAAAACTATTGCTATTGACTTCTATGGTGATACTTTTCCCCATACTTTGGGGGCTGATGATTTGGTCACAATTGCCTAACCAAATCCCGATTCACTTTAATGTTGCCGGTCAGGCCAATAACTTCCAATCAAAACCACTTGCTGTGTTTGGTCTTCCTGTTTTCCTTCTCTTGGTGCATCTGTTTGTGACCTTTATGATCGGACGTGATCCTAAGAACCGTACTATGAATGAGAAAATGGTCAAAGTGATCTACTGGTTGATTCCAATCGTCTCCTTAAGTGTCTTCTATCTCATCTATAGTAAGGCGCTAGGCTCTACGACCAATCCATCTGTTTTTGTTTCGGCTTTGCTAGGCCTCATCTTTGTGATCATGGGCAATTACATGCCGAAGCTAAAAGTGAACCATACGGTTGGAATCCGTCTGCCTTGGACCTTGCAGAGTGAAGATAACTGGCACAAAACCCATCGCTTGGCAGGGAAGTTGTGGGTCCTCGGAGGGTTAATCCTTCTACTTGAAGCAGGCCTTCAATTCGCGCTTTCTTATGTATTGGTGCTGGTCATCCTCGCCATTGTGTTTATCCCTATGATATACTCTTATCAATTAAGTCGGAAAGATCGTTAGTATAAAAAACAACCAGAGAAGAACTAGTTGGGAACTGTTTCTTTTCCGGTTGTTTTTGTTTGTTCATCGTTTCAAATTCAAAACATTCAGGAAAATACTTATTTTTCGGAAAGTCAAAGGTCTATCCTTTGTATGAGGAAGGTTTTATGTCTTTGGATAAGTAGACTGGATGACTAGGGGTTCCATTTTTATTTCTCTTTAAGCAATGTAAGTTAGGTATCAATGAAATAACTTCTTTATCACGACTAAAAAGGATTTTTCCTTTGGCTTCAATTCCTAATTAATCAATGAACTTAATACTAGGTCTCGAAAAGAATTATGCTTCCTCTTTCTGTCTGAGTTCAAAGAGGTCTTCTATTTTCAGATTAAAAACTTGAGCAATTTTAAGAGCCATTTCTAGCGAAGGATTGTAACGGTTATTTTCTAGGTGCAGAATTGTCTCGCGTCGCATGCCGATGAGGTCGGCTAACTCCTGCTGGGTCATGCCTGTGGACTCACGAACAGATTTGAGATTAGTAATAATCTTGCTTTCTTTGGCCATGCTTATCCTCTCCGTTCCAAGATAAGATAGACAACCGCAAAGATGAAAATCAAGGCAGATATGCTAATAAAGATCTGGCCCATGTGAAGAGTGAGAGACCCTATATACCCAATGATAACTGCTAGAATCATCAGTGCGCCTAGTATAAAAACAAACATCAAGCTAGCTGCCTTGGCTAAATTAGCATAAAAGCGTTCGTCCGGAGTTTCCTTGACATTTTTCAAACAGAAAAAACCAAATACAATCACTTCAATAACGAGACCAATTCCCAAAATCCATTCTTTAATACCAGAACTTTCGCTTGGGGTCGCAACCCAAATCCCTACTGTATAAAAAATGCTTGCTGCAAAAAAAAGTATCGTGTAAAGCTTAGCAGACAAGTCAAAAATAGTCTTCTCCTTACCTTTCTGAATCTTATGAGGCCGTGGTTTCATATGTAGCCAGCTCCATATAGCTATAATTTGACCTGACACTGAAATACCAGTAATAACTAACTTGGACCCCCAACTAAGATTAGAACCAAATAAAACAATAAAATCAATAAAGAGAGCTACGGCAATCATTGCAATGAGGCCACGCATTTTTTGACTTTTTTTCACGATAGACTCCTTTTTTATGTTATAAATATATAACATTTAAATTTTATGTTATAAATATATCACACTTAAATTTAGAAAGCAAGAATTTATGTGTCAATGTGGCAATTATTTGAAAAAATTTTTTAATTAAAGACCTCGCTAGTCAAACAACTAAAGAATTTTTTGAAGCAATGCATCGGATTTGGTTTGGATGGTTTCGTTAATAATATTTGATGATAAAGAATTTTTGGAAAATCTAGATACTGTATGAATCTCTGCTTTTTTCTTAGACAGTTATAAAGTCGATCAGAATGAACCTTGTAAATGTATAAGCTAATTCTTACAGACCTAAACTATTCCCCTGTTTAAAAAATACTGATTCAAATTTTATGAAATTAAACAGTATATCCCGTTCTGAAAAGCCTTGATATTACGCTATTTTTAATCTAACTGAAACCCAAACTTTCCAAACCAGGCTTGAAAAAAGCTCGTAAAGCATCACAATTTAGTAAACGTTAAAACTTATTTAAACTTATTGAAAGCATTTCGTATCAAAAATACGGGATGCTTTTTCTGTTCACCCCAAATTTTTGTAACTAGGTGATACTTGAAATTAATACAAATTTGGTTGTTTTTGATAAATCTAAGCAACACTAAATGATGAAGTGAAAGGGGATGAATCTTTGATAGTATTCATTTATTGTGAAATATGATATATTTATTAATTAGATGGATGAATACTTCTAGAGTTAAATATAGCATAATAGGGACAGACTTTTTGGTTTATTTTTGTTTGTAGTCGGATTATGAAAGAATATCCAATATTATGCGATAAGATAGAATGTTACAAAAAAGAAAGGGGATGCAATCCGATGAAGAAAGACAGATTAATTGTATTGACAGATGCTGTTCTAGCAATTATTATGACCATCTTGATTTTAGAGTTAGAAAAACCAACAACACCAAGTCTTGAAGCTTTTTGGGATTTACGGCAAAATTTCTTTGCTTGTTTTCTTTCCTTTTTCTGGTTGGGATCGTTATGGATGGCACTAAACACATTATGGGAAAAGGTTGAGAAAATTTCCTCAGAAATTATTTGGTGGAATTTGTTTCTACTCTTGGAGCGGCAGGAGTTCTCTTTGGAGAATTTCATGCCATCCAAGATACCAGTCTGAATGATGTGGTGGACCGGATCTATATAAATGTCAAGGATTTACCGTTTCAGTCCTTGGGAGCTTTAGCTAATATCCTGTCTGATGTTAAGAAGGGACTGATTCAAGACAGTCATATCTGGTCTTTCTTCCAGTCATTTTTCAAACAATATCAGTTGATAATCAGCTTAAATCAGATCTATCAGTTTGTCTATCTTTCTCTGATGGAGATCATGTCCTATCTTCACTTTGATTATTGGAAAAAACGGCTCGGTCAGGAGCTAGTATGAATAAGGAGAACAAATGAGACGTTTAAAAATGTTATGGCATATTATACAGGTTACGGGTTTTACTCGGTTTGCTCTGAGTTTTGTGACCTTTGTTTTTGGGTCAGGAGGCGTGCTTTTCCTAGTTGAACCTGCTATCACAAATTACGGAGACGGTCTTTGGTATGCTTTTGTGACTTCGACGACTGTCGGCTACGGGGATCTCCTAGCTGTGACCTTGATTGGAAGGATTACCAGTGTCTTCTTGACGATTTATGGGCTCATATTTTTTGGCTGTTTATCAGCTGTTATTATTAATTATTATACCGATTTAAATAAGGAAAGAGGAGAGGACAAATGACTGCCAATTATTCAACACGGGAATACCGTGAGAAATTATACGATGACCTTCATGTTCGATTGAGAGATACAGCGATTTTGATGTGTGCAATTTTTATTGCCTCTATCGGTCTAAATATGAATTCAACAGCTGTTATTATTGGAGCCATGTTAATTTCACCTCTCATGACACCGATTGTTGGACTGGGATTCGGTTTAGCTATTTTTGATACGCGTTTAATCAAGCAATCTCTAGAGGTTTTATTGACTCAAGTGTTGGTCAGTTTGCTTGTCTCGACTCTGTATTTCTGGATTTCTCCCTTGTCTTATGCAAGTAGCGAGTTGATCGCACGAACCTCTCCAACCATTTGGGATGTTCTCATTGCTATTGCTGGTGGGATTGCTGGTGTGATCGGTTCAAGGAAAAAAGAAGCAAACAATATCGTGCCAGGAGTAGGCATTGCTACAGCTTTGATGCCGCCTATCTGTACTGCTGGCTATGGTTTAGCTAATGGGAATGTACGATTTTTATTGGGGGCTCTCTATCTTTTCTTGATCAACTGTGTCTTTATCATGCTAGCCAACATTGTTGGAACAAGAATTTTGATGAGAAAATCTCCTTTAACTTCATTTAAAGAGCTGAGCATTAAAATGAGAATTGGCTTGATTTCTTTGATTGTATTGTTGATTCTTCCAGCTAGCTATTCGGCAGTTACTCTGACAATAGAACAAGCGCGCAAAGAAGGGATCAAACAGTTTGTAGGAAAAGAGTTCGCCAATTATACGGTTATTAATCAAGTCTACAAGTCAAGTAACAATGAATTGGTCTTGACGGTTGTTGGAGATCCGATTTCAGAAGAAGAATTAGAAACACTCCACCAAAAACAAGCCTCTTACGGTATTCAATCTGTTCAATTGAAAGTGAATCAAGTTCAGAACTCGCCAACATTAGATAGTGAAGCGACCAAGGAATTTTATGAAAACATTGACAAGTATATTGATCAAAAACTCTCTGAAAAAGATTCACAAAACGATCTCGTAAAAGAAAATGAAGCAGACAAGGATTGAGGACAATGAACTGAATCGGTTTTTACGCCGTGTTTTTCTTGTATCTTCCTCTTTCTTACTTATAGCAGGTTGTTTTTGCTTGAATAAGAAATAAATTAGAAGTTCTATCATCTAAGAAAAATGATGAAAAAAATCATTTAACTAATGGTGTGAACGTTTAGTGTTTATCAGCTCCATTCTCTGTAATTTTGGGGGTAAAATCCACACCATTTAGATAAAATTAGTTGAATTTGATTGGAAAAACGCTTTTATAAAAGCGGAGAAAAGTCTTGATATTACGCTGTTTTTAGTCCAACTGAAATTCATACTTTCCAAACCAGGTCTTAAGAAAGCTCGTAAAGCATCACAATTATCAAAACGTTAATCAACACGCTTATATCAACGTTTACAGACATTTAAGAAATTTCTCTTGGATGTCTTTTTTTGTCTAGCTAAATTTTACAAATTGGGCAATTTAGGTTACTCAATAATATAAAAAAGATAAAAATTTAAAGTTCGAATTTTAATTTTAAAAAAAGTAATTATTATTGAATATCTGTTCAAACATTTTTTCTTTTCTAAGGTTAATATAAGTATATATACTTTAAAAAAGGAAGTCAAACATCTTGCTCATAGATTTTTGCATTTTTAAAAAATACATTTTGTCATATAATAATGTGGAAAATTGACAGATTCCTTAAATAATCATATGATATGAATATGTAAACCCTTACATACTATTCTACTTATACTTGATAAAATGCAAGTTCTTGAGGATCTATAAATATATAGACACTCTTCTATTTATAAAGTGAAATAAAGAATCACGGAGAAAGTTTATGGATATTAAAGAGACATTCAACCAGCTAGACAATACAAAATTTAATGATTTCAATAATCGCCTTGAAGGTTTTGAGAAACTTTTTAAAGACAAATATTATTTTACCCATCCCGAAGATTTTAGCTCAATCTTTAGCATTTTGGTAAAGTATGGAAAAAGTACAAGTAAATATATTTTATCGAAAGGAGAGATATATGAGTGAAATAGTTATTAATGCTCAGAATTTATCTAAAAATTTTTATAATTTTGATTCAAGACTCCCATTTATCAAGAGATTTTTGAAACGTAATCAAATAACGATTCGAGCTGTTCAAGATATTAGTTTTACGATTAAGAGAGGGAGTATAGTTGGCTTTATTGGGAGTAATGGAGCTGGTAAATCCACAACGATTAAAATGTTGACTGGGACTCTTTATCCTAGTTCCGGAAAATTAGAAGTGAATGGAGAAATTCCATTTAAAAGAAGTATAAATTTTAGAAAAAAAATTTCAATAGTAGTAGGAAATAAATTACAGTTATTTCAAGATGTTTCGGCTATGGATTATTTTCAATTGATTGGTACTTTATATGAGGTAGAACCGGCGATTTTACAAGAACGAATTCAGGAATTAAGCAATTTGTTGAATGTAAAAGATCAGCTTTACCAGCAGGTCCGGACCCTCTCTCTTGGACAAAAAATGAAAATGGAGTTTATCGCGGCATCTTTAACAAGTCCGGAAATATTATTTTTAGACGAGCCTACTATAGGGTTAGATATACAGTCTAAAAAAGATATCAGAACATTTTTAAAGAAAATGAATGAAGAATGTCATACTACTATTATTTTAACGAGTCATGATATGGATGATATTTCGTCTGTTTGTGACGAATTAATCGTCATTGACAAAGGAAAAATTATTTTGCAGGAGTCAATGGATGTTATTTTATCTAAATTTTCTGATTTTAAATATTTAAAGATAAAAATGACATTAGATTTGGTACCAGAGTTATGCTCTGTTAAAGGAGTAGTAGTCATTTCTCAAACAAAATCGGAATGTATACTAAAAATACCTAGAGATTTTGTCTTTGAGACATTAGAATCAATCAATAAGCTTGTAGATATAGAAGATTTTGAAATATCAAATCTTTCTTTAGAAGAAATTATTTTACAAAACTATTTTACAAAAAAGGAGCACAATTGAAAAAAGAAATGTCTATTATTCTGATATCATTTCGATCTATTTTGAACTATAAATCAAGTGTACTATTGTTAATGTTACAGGCAAGTATACAAATTATGATATCAGTATTTTTATGGACGTATATATATCAGAGTAACCAGATAAATATAGCAGGATATGATTTTACCTCAATGGTTCAATACTATTTGGGGACTATAATTTTTTCATATTTTGTTTTTTATCCAGTTGATTGGGAAATCAATGACGATGTTCATTCAGGAAATTTTTTTAGCATATTAATAAAACCTGTTACTTTTTATAAGTATTATTTTTGTAAAATGCTTGGAGATAGGCTTGCTCATTTATTATTTATCATCATTCCTGTCATTTTATTCTCCAGTGTTTATTACAAGAATGAGTTATTAACCATTGAAATTCTTATTTTAGGAAGTATTGCAATTATTCTATCTATGGTTCTATGGTTTTTAATATCATGTTGTGTAGGTATGCTTTCTTTTTGGTTAGAAAATATATTTTTTGTCCTTACTGTTAAAGAAATAGTAATTCAGTTTTTATCAGGAATATTATTGCCTTTAAGTTTTTTTTCAAATAATTTTCGTCTGTTTTTAGATGTATTACCTTTTAAATACTTAGTATATGAACCGCTTCAGATGTTTAGTAATGATACATATAAATTAATAGACTATTTGAGAATTATTTGTATTCAATTGATTTGGTGCATCATTTTTTATATTATATCAAGATTCATATTGAGAAAAGGAGTGGAGCACTTCTCAAATGTGGGAGGATAAAATGTTTAGAATAAAAGTAATTTTTAGGCTACTTCATTTTGGTTTTAAATCTGATATGAATTTTCATTTTGACTTCTTTTGTGGTCTATTTTCGTCGATACTGTGGATTGGTTTACCTATTGTATTTTTTAGATTGATTTTCTTAAACATAGACTCTTTTAATGGTTGGGACTATTATCAAATTTTATTTTTGGTAGGTTCCTACACTATTATAGATGGAGTTATGATGGGATTGTTAATTAGAAGTATGGGAATTTTAGAATCAGATATTTTGAGTGGTAACTTGGATCAAATTTTATTGAGGCCGTTTGATACTCAGTTGTTCTATATTTTTAGATCATTTAATTTAGTTCAATTCGTGAATACTTTTTTTGGTCTTGCGATCATTTTTATAAGTTATGGAAATTTAAATGTACATTTAAATTCATTAAAAATATTATTTTATATCCTTTCTTTAATGTGTGGTTGTATTATATATTATTCAATTTGGTTTCTAATAACGATTAGTTCATTTTGGTTCCCAACTAAATTTTCAAAAGTAGATGTATTTTTGAATTATATTGGAATTTCTAAGTATCCATATAATATTTTTACAGGTATTAACAGATTGATCACTATGTTATTTGTTCCCAATTTATTAATTGCCAATCCTGCAGTATTAATATTTTTAGGGAAAGATACATTGAACCTATTTTTCTATCAAATAGTTTTTACAGTTTTTTTGATTATTATCAGTCGTACAATTTTTAGAAAAGGATTGAAAAAATATGAAAGTGCAGGAAGATAAACAATGTTGTTCAGTTATATGTTTGACTAAAGGAAGTGATTCGCTGTACTTTGTTTTGTGGTCATTGAAACATCAGATAATTATAAACTATAATTTAAAGAATAGTATTATTAACTTATAGGTGCTAAGAAAAAATTTAAAGAAATTCCCTCATTCAATCAAACTTATTCATATTTTTTAAAATAAGAAAATAGTTGGATTTTGATGATGGTTGATATAAAGCTAAACTGAAAGTACCTGAAATCCAACTGTGTCAAACCAGGTCATACGATCTGTGAGAAAAAGAACACATAACAAAAAGAGGAGCTTCACAATAAAGTTCCTCTTCTTTTATATATCCGAATCATTATTCTTATTTCAAAAAAGGTAGTGAAAAAGGTAGTGATTCGGTTGATTTATATTGCAATGTAGTGAAATTTAGAATTTCAAGAATCGCTTAAAATCAAGGTTTCTAACATCTATTGACGTGTAGTGAACCCCTATTTCACCTCTGTAAACACAACGTGTTTGCGAAGTTTTGGTGAGTATTTCTTCAATTGAAGACGGTCTGGAGTGTTACGTTTGTTTTTAGAAGTAAGGTACAAGCGTTCACCAGATTCTTTGTGTTCAAGTGTAATATTTACGCGCATGGTATCTCCCTTCTATTATTCAGCTGATGCAGCTTTAGCGATCTTACGTCCTTTGTAGTATCCTTTAAGTGATACACGGTGTGAACGTGAGTAATCTCCAGTTGCTTCGTCAAAGTTTACAGATGGAGCTGTTACTTTGTAGTGCGTACGACGTTTGTTTTTCTTCGCTTTTGATGTGCGACGTGCAGGTACTGCCATTTCGTTTTTCTCCTTTTAAGATATAAATTCAATTAGGTTTGATTTTCATCAACTTTAACAGTATAACAAAACTTTTTTGTAAAGTAAAGTTACTTGACAACTTTTTTCAAATAATTTCTTTCATCCTGCTATTCTCCATCCTCACTCTGTTAAATTGTCTGAAAATTCAAGAATTTTCTTCTGTCGTTGGGCCGTAAATTGTGCTATAATAATAAAAAATACGATGAGAGGGAATCAGATGACAGAATTAGATACACGCCATCGCAGTAGCGTCTATGACAGCATGGTCAAATCCCCTAACCGGGCGATGCTTCGAGCAACTGGGATGACAGATGAAAACTTTGAAAAACCAATCGTAGGGGTGATCTCTACTTGGGCTGAAAACACGCCTTGTAACATGCACCTTCATGATTTTGGAAAATTGGCTAAAGAAGGTGTAAAAGATGCGGGAGCTTGGCCAGTCCAATTCGGAACCATTACGGTTGCTGATGGGATCGCTATGGGAACGCCTGGGATGCGCTTCTCCTTGACGTCTCGTGATATCATTGCAGACTCTATCGAAGCTGCTATGGGCGGTCACAACGTGGATGCCTTTGTAGCCATCGGGGGTTGTGATAAGAACATGCCTGGTTCGATGATTGCCATTGCCAATATGGATATCCCAGCGATCTTTGCCTATGGTGGTACCATTGCCCCTGGTAATCTGAACGGCAAGGATATCGACTTGGTTTCTGTTTTCGAAGGGATCGGGAAATGGAACCATGGTGATATGACTGCTGAAGAAGTGAAGCAACTAGAATGTAATGCCTGTCCTGGCCCTGGTGGCTGTGGTGGTATGTATACGGCCAACACCATGGCGACAGCGATTGAGGTCCTTGGTATGAGCTTGCCAGGTTCCTCTTCTCACCCTGCTGAATCCGCTGATAAAAAAGCCGATATCGAAGAAGCAGGTCGTGCAGTTGTCAAAATGCTTGAAATGGGACTGAAGCCATCTGACATCTTGACCCGTGAAGCCTTTGAAGATGCCATCACAGTCACAATGGCACTTGGTGGTTCAACAAATGCGACCCTTCACTTGCTCGCGATCGCTCACGCAGCTAACGTTGATTTGACACTTGAAGATTTCAACGATTTCCAAGAGCGCGTGCCTCACTTGGCAGACTTGAAACCTTCTGGTCAATACGTCTTCCAAGACCTTTACAATGTCGGTGGTGTACCTGCCGTCATGAAATATCTTCTTAAGAATGGATTCCTTCATGGAGATCGCATCACATGTACTGGTAAAACAGTAGCTGAGAACTTGGAAGCCTTCGCTGATTTGACACCGGGTCAAAAAGTCATCATGCCACTTGAAAATCCGAAACGTGCGGATGGTCCATTGATCATCTTGAAAGGGAACTTGGCTCCAGAAGGGGCGGTTGCTAAAGTATCAGGTGTGAAAGTTCGTAACATCACGGGTCCTGCTAAGGTCTTTGACTCCGAAGAAGCTGCCATTGAAGCCGTTCTTTCAGACGAAATCGTGGATGGCGACGTTGTTGTTGTTCGTTTCGTAGGACCTAAGGGTGGTCCTGGTATGCCGGAAATGCTGTCCTTGTCATCTATGATCGTCGGGAAAGGCCAAGGAGATAAGGTGGCCCTCTTGACAGACGGTCGCTTCTCAGGTGGGACTTATGGTCTCGTTGTTGGTCACATTGCGCCTGAAGCTCAGGTTGGTGGCCCAATCGCCTATCTCCACACAGGGGATCTGGTAACAGTTGACCAAGATACCAAAGAAATCACCATGCACGTCTCAGACGAAGAGTTGGCCAAACGGAAGGCTGAAACAACCTTGCCACCACTGTATAGCCGTGGTGTTCTCGGTAAGTATGCCCACACGGTATCCTCTGCTTCACGCGGTGCCGTGACAGACTTCTGGAATATGGAACAGTCTGGTAAACAATAAGATATGAAAAAACTCACTTTACGAATTTGTAAAGTGAGTTTTATTGATTTATCTCGGAGGAAGACCAAGGGCGATGCGCCCGTATCGGCTGATTCGTGTAATTTTCCAAGCAGGCGACCAGGTTACTTCTACTTTGACGTCTTCGATACCGTCAATTTCTTTTAGGCGGGCGACGATTTCGATAGGCAAACTTTCCGCACAGTCACAAGCGGTATCGGTAAAGGTCATGACTACTTTGCAAGTCCCTTCCTCATCCAGATCCAACTCATAAATCAAACCGAGGTTGTAGACGTCCAATTCAACATCGGTATCAAACACAAGCTCTAACTTCTCAATCAATTGTTTTTCCAGTGCCAAGGCACGGTCGTTAATCTTGATATCCTCTCTCATCTCGCTATCCTTTCCCTCCTTTGATGAAGACTATTTTCTCACAATTCTGACAATAATGCAAGTTCACCTAGAATGAGATCGAATGACAGCTACAAATCAAACTATCCGTCTTAAGACTGATTTATAATTACAGGAACTTATCTTAAGTTTTCTTTAAGTTTTCCGATTTATACTAATACCATCAAATGAAGACCTCCTAACTTTGTTTGATAGAAAATCCTAAACTTTTTCATAATAATCTCCCATAAAGGCCACCAAATTCGGTGGCTTTTTTCTATGTACCTTGGCAAACGTTAGTGAGCTTAGGTACATTGATGCAGTTCGAACGCTAGTGAAAACTACGTTCCTTATTTTTTTACGAGCATCAGCGAGTTTAGGGACGTTGACGCAGTTTGAGCGGAGATAACTAGACTCCTATAAAAAGTATGTGTGAAGAAAGTTTTAAAACCTTCAAAAATTTTTTCAGCTCTATCTTTCTATTATTTCCTATATTTGTAGGCGAAATAGCTATTTTACGGGCTTTTCCCCCCCGATAATTCCTTTTGCCTCCTCCAAGTTCTTGTGCTATAATGATACGGATGCTGTTCATTTTCGAACAAGGAGGTACATTATGAAACAAACCCATTCTCGTTTTCTCATTCCAGGAATCCTTTTACTAGGAGTGGTCTTGCGGGCCCCATTTACGACCCTCTCCACTGTCTTATCAGATATTGCTACTAGCTTTGGTGTCGAGGTGAGTTCTCTCGGCCTCTTGACGAGTCTCCCCCTCCTAACCTTCGCTATTTTCTCTCCTTTTGCTACTAGCTGGGCGAGACGCTTTGGGATTGAGCGACTCTTTCTTGGAGTTTTGATCCTGATGACAATTGGATCTGCTCTACGTACCATCAATCTTCCACTCCTCTATGTGGGAACTCTTTTGATTGGTGCTGCTATTGCCTTTATCAATGTCCTTCTACCAAGCTTGATCCAAGCCAATGAGCCAAAACGTCTTGGCTTCTTAACAACCCTTTATATCACTGCAATGGGCTTGTCTACTGCAATAGCTTCTTCTGTCGCTGTTCCTATTACTCAAGCTACCTCTTGGCAAGGCCTA
>NZ_JBKQBL010000006.1:50097-52460 GCF_046824975.1 Streptococcus intestinihominis
GTCTGGGTGCTGACAGTTGTCTGTGCAGTCGCTCTTATGATCTGGGTCCCCAATGCTCGTCACAATCATTATTTGAAAAAAAGCTCTTCTTCTAATGAAAATAAGACTAGCTGGTATAAGAATGGTAAGGTCTGGGCTATCATGCTCTTCTGTGGTCTACAATCTCTCTTATTCTATACCACTATGACCTGGCTTCCTACCATGGCGACCCAAGCCGGCATCAGTCAAGCCAATGCAGGAATTTTAGCATCTGTATTCACCCTGATGAGTCTTCCCTTCTCTATGACCATTCCAAGTCTCACCACCAGCCTTTCTGAACGAAACCGTCGCACCATGCTGATAACAACTGTTTTAGCTGGTTTTACTGGAATTGCCATGCTGTTACTAAAGACAGACAACTTCATTTACTGGTTGATCCTGAATATCTTGATCGGAAGTTTTACGAGTATCTTATTCCCTTACCTCATGGTTACCTTCTCCATGAAGTCTAGCTCTCCTGAGAAAACTGCTCAGCTCTCTGGACTAGCTCAAACAGGAGGATACGTCTTTGCTGCACTTGGGCCTATCTTATTTGGTTCAAGCCAACAAATCTTCCACTCTTGGACACCTGGTATTCTTATTCTTCTTGTTGTTGCTTTGTTTATGAGTATGGCTCTCTATCAAGTTGAAAAATCTGATATCATCCTTTAATCCACTAGGTCCCATTGAGCAATGGGATCTATTTTTTATACAAAAAAAGAGAGTGGGACAGAAATCGGTAATTCGTTAGAATTCGATTTCGTCGTCCCACCTCCGCACAGTTGATTAGGGCTGTAAAAGCTGATAAAATCAGCGTAGTAGAGCCCATTCAACCACTGCGTCTTGCTCGATAATCCAAAGACAATTGAGAGGCTAGGACTTTTGTCCCAGCCTCTTTGCTGTGAGTTAATTATTCGTAAAATGATACGTGTACGTGGTCGTAGTGATTTTCTGTTACGCTACCACGGTCTGGCATTTCATTCCAAGTGTTTGCTGGTCCATAAATGTTATTTACTGGAGCATAGAAACGTTGTTTCCAGATGATGTAAGAAATTCCATTTTCTTGCATGTGATCGATTGCATATTGAGCTACTTGATCACCGATCGCTGAACTTTCTGGAACCATAACGTCGATTGCAAGACCTTTACCGTGATCTTCTGGGTCACCAGGACGGTAACCACCGATATCAGTCAAGCCAAGTTCATTAATCACTTGTTCTTTGAATTTAATTGTTTGAGGTTGAAGACCTTCATTTGAAGTTGGAGTTGCTGTTGAAGGAGTTGAAGCTGTCGTATCAACAACTGGTGCTGGTGCACCATATTGTGGTGTTGAAGCAACCGCAGTAACTTCTGGTTCTGCTGGAACTTCTACGACTGGAGCTGGTTCAGCTACTGGAGCCGCTGGTGCTTCCTCAACAACTGGTGCTTCTACAGGAGCCGCTACTTCAGCTGGCGCTGTAGCAGGTTGCGCAGGTGCTTCTTCAACAACTGGTGCTGGTGCTTCCTCTGCTACTGGAGCTGCTGGTGCAGGTGTTTCAGCTGGTGCTACTGGAGTTGGCAAGCTTTCTGATACTTGCTCTGCCACTGCTGCTACAACTGCAGGTGCTTGAGGGAGTTCTACAGCTTGGTTGCTTTCATCTGCTACTGGTTTTGTCAAATCACCCACTGCAACAGTTTGGTTGTCTACTTTGATTTGGTTGTTTGTCAAATCAGCAGAAGTTGTCACAGTTGCATCAGCATTTCCTGCTGTAGGAGTTTGGATTTCTACACCTGTCACTTGGTTTTGATCATTGACAGTTGTTGTCAAGACAGTTCCTGGGAAAATCAAATCAATGTTGCTGATTTGGTTCAAGTTTGCCAAAACAGTTACGTCAACATTCAAAGCTTCCGCAATCGTGCTTAGGGTATCCCCATATTTGATAGTGTAGGTTTGTTTGTTTTCTGAAGTTGAAATATCTGCACGAATTTCATCTACAGAACGGGCAACCCAATCCCCATTTGATTCTGCTTTACCAGTTGTAAATGGCAAGACCGCCATAGCAACAGTCGAAGCAATTAAAGCCTTTTTATTTACTTTCTTCATACGTTCTTTCCTCGTTTTCTTATTATCGGAGATTTATCTCCAGACAGATACATTTAATATTCTACCACATTTTTTGTCTTTAAAATGGCTCTTCTTTTCTTTTAATCTAACTGACCCTAATTTGTAACATTAACCCTTTCTTGTTACATTCTCTTAATAATTAATGACAGTTAGTACTATTTGGATGATCAAACAAATCCATTGTATCAGAAGCCTTTGAGAGTCCTGCACAATGGGATTTTGGAAGATTTTTCAGTCGAAT
>NZ_JBKQBL010000006.1:52502-57031 GCF_046824975.1 Streptococcus intestinihominis
AAAAGCTAAAAACACCCCAAGTTCGTGTCCTGTAGACATCACTTGGGGTGCTGTTTTTAACGGCTTGTATCTTATGAATTGAACACACCTAAATGCTGTGTGTAAAACGCAAACTGTAATAGTACTAACTTCAAAGGCACAGTAGCTGATTGGATTTTTCTCTCGCTTTAAGAGCTCGGAAAAATCCTAATCAGCCTTGTGGGGGCAGGACAACGAAGCATTCTATACAACAGTGCTTCTGTCCTGCTCCCTATTTTCCTTTGAGTTGCTTAACGGCTTTGTATCTTATTTGACCTTCATCATTCGGACCAGGTTGGCGCGTTCGGCTTCTTCGAGTTTCATTTCGATATA
The DNA here is from genome assembly GCF_046824975.1 of Streptococcus intestinihominis. Classification (NCBI taxonomy): domain Bacteria; kingdom Bacillati; phylum Bacillota; class Bacilli; order Lactobacillales; family Streptococcaceae; genus Streptococcus; species Streptococcus intestinihominis. The sequence goes on from NZ_JBKQBL010000006.1 coordinate 52,854, forward strand.
GTAGATGGTTTCCTTGAGGTCTGGAATCGTCGCATACTCCAGTCCATTGACCCGACGACGCGTTTTTTCGATCTCATCGGCCATGAGCTGACAAGTTTTTTCAATCTCTGCTAAGCGCAACAGGTCTGGAAGGAGTTCTTCCATTTCTTGAATGGTATTGTCCATCTGGCTATTGGAAGCCACATAGCTGTATACCACGTCTCCCTCATCGTCTCCATATGGATTATCAATATGGGCATGCATCTTGGGCACGCGCACACTCATGATATTCTCCGTCTCGATATGCAGGCTGACTTCCCGCGTCGGAACTGCAAAGATTTCCTGGACCATGAGGTCATTTTCCAGACATTTAGCCATGACAAATTCTTGCATATTCCCAATGAGAGCGGCTTCAACCTTCTGACGGAGGCGGTCATTTTCACGGACCGACTCGATGAAGCGTCGCATGAGCTCGTCTCGTTTATCCTTGAGAAGTTTGTGTCCTCTGGTTGCCGTTTTCAGACGCTCTTTGAGGGTGTTTAACTCCATCCGAGTGGGTTTGACATTTAATCGTGCCATTTGACTTCCTCCTTTCTACTCCTAGGCTTGTGCTTCCTGAGAAGTTTTTGGGAGGTATTCGTCAATCATGTCATCCTTGATCCGCTTGAGCTCGGTCCGTGGCAAGATAGCAAGTAATTCCCAACCTAGATCCAGACTTTCTTGAATGGTCCGATTGGTGGTAAAGCCTTGGTTGATATACTCCTTCTCAAAGCGATCCGTAAATTTGACATAAAGCTTGTCGGTATCGGACAAGGCGGATTCCCCCAGCACTACGGCTAACTCTTTTGCCTGTTTTCCTTGGGCATAGGCCGCAAAGAGCTGGTTCATGGTCGCTGCATGGTCTTTCCGAGTCTTACCTTCACCAGAACCCTTGTCCTTCAAACGGGAAAGGGATGGAAGAACATTGATCGGTGGGCGATAACCACTATTGTAGAGATCGCGGGACAAGATAATCTGACCTTCGGTGATGTAGCCTGTCAAGTCAGGGATGGGGTGGGTGATGTCATCTTCTGGCATGGAGAGGATCGGAATTTGGGTCACAGATCCCTTCTTTCCAACCAAGCGTCCTGCACGTTCGTAGAGGGTTGAGAGGTTAGTATAAAGGTAACCTGGATAGCCCCGACGTCCTGGAACTTCCCGGCGGGCAGCAGATACTTCCCGAAGGGCTTCACAGTAGTTGGTCATATCCGTCATGATAACCAAGACGTGCATGTCTTTTTCATAGGCCAAATATTCGGCAGCTGTCAAGGCGATCCGAGGAGTGGCAATCCGCTCGATAGCTGGGTCATTGGCTAGGTTGATGAAGAGGACAGAGCGATCAATCGCACCTGTTTCCCGCAGGTCGTTCATAAAGAACTCGGCTTCTTCAAAGGTAATTCCCATGGCCGCAAAGACCACGGCGAAGTTTTCCTCCGAATTAAGCACAGTTGCTTGGCGGGCAATTTGAGCTGCTAATTCTTTGTGAGGAAGCCCTGATCCAGAGAATACTGGGAGTTTTTGGCCCCGAACCAAGGTATTCAAATGGTCAATGGCTGAGATCCCTGTCTGGATAAATTCATCTGGATAGTCCCGCGAAACAGGGTTGATGGCTTGGCCATCAATGTCCAAGTACTTCTCTGGGATAATCTCTGGACCACCATCGATGGGTTTGCCCATCCCGTTAAAAATGCGTCCGACCATGTCTTCAGACACAGGGAGTTCTAGGGGACGTCCGGTAAAGCGGACCTTGGCTTTTTCCAAGTTGATCCCGCTAGATCCTTCAAAAAGCTGGACCATGGCCTTATCTTCTTGGACTTCGAGGACTTGTCCCTGACGGGTCGTTCCGTCATGGAGCTTGATTTCTACCAGTTCATTGTAGTGAACCCCTTCGACCTGATCGACAATCATCAAGGGGCCAACAACTTCGCTGACAGTACGGTATTCTTTAATCACGCTCATTGTCTACTCCTCCTTTTGCGACGATTTGGTGTAGGGTTTCTACGATTTCTTCTTTCAAAGCTTGGATGGTGGCCAACTGGTCCTCATGGATGAACTTGCTCCGGGCAATGCGGTCCCGAAGGTCTACAGTTCCTTCCATGATTTCTGTGAAGTAAGCTCCTAATTCTAGTGCTTTTTGACTTTCTTGATCAAAGGTCAAAATGTTGGTCAACAAAGCCACCTGCTTGCTAAAGGAAGTATAGGTATCGACCTCATCAAAGGCATTTTGTTGCAGGTAGTCTTCACGGATCATCTTGGCCGCATTCATGGTCAAGCGGTCTTTTTCAGACAGGGAATCCAGACCAACCAAACGCACGATCTCTTGCAATTCACTCTCTTTTTGCAACAGGTTCATGGCGCGGGTCACTTTTTCTGCCCAGCTAATCTGTTCATGCTGATCGATATATTGGCCTACCTCATCCTGGTAAAGAGAATAAGAACTCAACCAGTTGATGGCTGGGAAGTGGCGGCGTTGGGCCAACTGAGCATCTAGTCCCCAGAAAACCTTGACAATCCGCAGGGTATTTTGGGTCACCGGCTCTGAAATGTCTCCACCTGGAGGGGAAACGGCACCGATGGCGGTAATCGAACCTTCACGCGCAGTGGTTCCGAGTGTCTTAACCCGACCTGCACGCTCGTAATATTCAGCAATCCGGCTACCAAGATAGGCTGGGTAGCCTTCATCCCCTGGCATTTCTTCTAGACGACCAGACATTTCACGGAGAGCTTCTGCCCAACGAGAAGTAGAGTCCGCCATGATGGCAACGGAATAGCCCATATCACGGAAGTATTCAGCAATAGTAATCCCTGTGTAGATGGAAGCCTCACGCGCTGCCACCGGCATGTTCGAAGTGTTGGCAATCAAAACGGTCCGTTGCATGATGGATTGACCGGTCGTCGGATCGATCAATTCTGGAAATTCATTCAGAACGTCCGTCATTTCGTTTCCACGTTCCCCACAACCTACGTAAATTACGATGTCTACATTGGCAAACTTGGCCACCTGGTGTTGGACAACTGTTTTCCCAGCTCCGAAAGGACCAGGAACAGCTGCAGCTCCACCCTTAGTCACAGGGAAGAAGGTATCGATGACCCGTTGGCCTGTAACCAAAGGCTCTACTGGAATCAGTTTTTGTGCAAAGGGACGGCCTCGACGAACCGGCCATTTTTGCATCAAAGTACCAGTAAAGAGGCTACCATCAGCCTGCTCGATCTCATAAACCGGCTCTTCTACTGTGTAAGAACCTGCTGCGATCTTGGTCACACGTCCACTGACACCGAAGGGCACCATAATACGGTGTTCCACCATATTGGTCTCTTGAACGGTACCGACGATGTCTCCGGCAACTACCTCTGTCCCTTCTGCCACGCTTGGTTCGAAGGTCCATTTGGTGTCACGGTCTAGATTTGGAACTTGCACCCCACGAATAAGGAAGTCACTGGAAGTGACTTCTTGGAAACGTTCCAAGGGACGTTGGATCCCGTCAAACATCTGAGAAATCAAGCCTGGTCCTAACTCGACAGAGAGGGGAGCTCCGGTTGTTACTACTGGTTCTCCTGGACCGACTCCAGACGTTTCTTCATATACTTGGATAGAGGCTTCGTCACGCCGCATCTCAATAATTTCGCCAATCAAACCAAGATCGCCGACCCGGCAAATATCTTGGATATTGGCCTCCTGCATCCCTGATGCGACCACCAAGGGACCGGAAACTTTAATAATTTTTCCTTGAGTCATGTATTCCTCCTGGGAATCCTTTGTTTCTTTGTTTTACTTTTGCGCTATCTCTCTTAGAGCTTGCTTTTGTTGACCATTGGCATCGAAATTGCTTGGATCCAACCAGGCTTCGAAGCGCTGTTTGATAGCTGGCCATTCTTGGTCAATGATAGACAACCAGTCTGTATCACGGGTCCGACCTTTATAAACAACAGCCTGACGGAAACAGCCTTCATAGGTGAATCCTAAGCGCTCAGCTGCTTTGCGAGATGCTTGGTTTAAGGCATCGCATTTCCACTCATAGCGGCGGTAGCCTAAATCTTCAAACACGTAGCCCGCTAAGAGATACTGGGCTTCCGTAGCCATGCGTGTTTTTTGGAGCGCTGGTGAGTAGGTCACTGCTCCAACTTCGATCACCCGATTAGCTTGATCGATCCGCATGAGA
>NZ_JBKQBL010000006.1:57069-58466 GCF_046824975.1 Streptococcus intestinihominis
GAGAAAGTCCCCAAAGCCTTGCCTGAATCTTTGTCTACAATCGCATAGTAAAAGCGACCTTGGGCTGCCATGAGATCATCTAATAAGCGGTCCCACTCCTCTTCATTTCGGGCAGGGCCTTTGAACAGATAGGTCCACATAGCTGCTGGGGAGGCTGGCCCGTAGACCTGATAAAGATCCGCCCCGTGTTTTTCTTTTGACAGGCGCTCAATTACGGTATAGCGACCCTCGATCCGCTCAATAGCTGGCAAGCGCCCCAGTGTAAAATCCGGCAGTGCATCTCCAATCGCTTGACCAAATTCATTTGTTCTCATAAAATATCCTGTCCTACCGCTTTTTCGACATTATCGCGAATGCGTTGCCGTCCCAGTCCAGTCGTTCCCTTATGAGTAGGGATCAAGATGACGGCTGGGGTTACTTGGCGATCATAGTGGGCAATGGTATCTGGGATTTCCTGAGCCATATCCTCCGTCAGATAGATGATGCCAAAATCTTCTTGGCTCAAGTGACGTAAGGTATTGATGGTTTCCTGAGCCTCTGCTACGGGAAAGGTCTGAAAGCCAATCATTTGAAAAGGAAGGATGGCATCACGGTTTCCCACAACGGCAATTTTTTGCGTTTTACTGGCCATAGATTGGTCTCATCCTTTCTTTTATTTTGTCAATCGGGAGCTGATTATCCAGACCCGTCAAGACCAAACGAAGGTTCTTCACCTCCAGCTCTTTTCCAAAGAGATAGCGAGCTAAAGGTAAGGGCCCGTCTATCTCAAATGAAGCTTGTTCCAATATTCGGTACTTAAGCACATGCTCCAGGTATTCCACTGTCTCAGCAGTTACTCTGCCTGCTCGCATCTGCTCCTCATACTGTGTCAATTCCACATCATAAGGCAAGGGATTGACTTGTTGGAACCAACTGATGAGGTTGCCCTGCTCGACGCACTGGATGACTTCTCTTGCTGAGAAGGTCCCTGCATCGGACAAGAGTTGCTTCATAAAGCTGTTCGGCTTTTTCAAACTGAGGGCTCGTTCAACTGTGATGACATTGTAACAATCAATGGTCAAGGTGACCAAGGATTTTAAAAGTGGATGGTCCAGATCTTTCGCCAAGCATTTGAGATGATCAAAGTAAGCCAGATCCATGCCGATCTCCAGAACCCGAATATCCTGATAGTCGACATATTCCTGCCAGGTTGCTGCGACTTCTTGAGCCATAAACTCTGGGCAGTTCTCTGAAGAAAAGGTCTTGGCTACTTGTTCAAGAACTGCTAAGGAATAGGGACCTGCATCCAATAATAGGAAGTTCAAATCCCGCCCCGTTGCTCGCTCTTTCAAGAAGACCTTGAGATTGTGATAGGTGTACTTGAGGGCAAAGAGGTCGACCACCGCAGGGTTCGGAGC
>NZ_JBKQBL010000006.1:58513-63303 GCF_046824975.1 Streptococcus intestinihominis
TACCTGATAAGCCCAATCGTACTCTGCCAGAAGGTGCTTCATCAAGGCTTGCTCGACCACTTGGACTTGACGCAGTTGATCTGCCTCCAAGGCATAGGCCGTCCCTTGCAAGAGATTAGCACGCGCTTCTGCATCGGAGCTATTCAGAAGGGCATCAAACTGAGCCGGGCTCAAAAAACTAGCTTCACGTACACTAATCCCGGTATTTACTTGAGAATACGTCCGTTCACTCATAGCCCCTCCTAGTTTTTCTCTTCTTTAAAAATGCTGGCTGCCATATGGAAGCTTTGATCCTCCCGCACAGCATCAACCAAATCACGGTAGAGGTAGCTGGCATCCACTTTGCCAAAGGAAAGGACAAAACCAGCCTCTTGGGCAAGCGTTTCTTTTGCTAATTGAAGCTGTGGATAGGCCTCTATCAAATCCTGACGATCTTGATCTGTCATTTTTTCTGCCGTCACAGCACCAAACGTTAAGAGCATTGCTTGATCTGCATAGCGAGGAAGAATGCGATGCAGAAATGCGAGCTCTTCTTGGCGTGACCAAGTCGCCATTTTCTGGTAGGCATCCGCAAACAACTCTTTTAAGACCCGTTGCTTGGTGACCAATGTTGATTGGCGCTTTTGATTTTCTATTTGTTGGCTTTCACGTTGCAAGCGGCGCTCAATGGTCTGCAATTGAACCGCCCGTTGGTGTAACTTTTCTTCTACCAAACGAGCTTCCTGCAACTGGGACTCTGCTTGAACCTTGGCCGTCGCTTCTGCCACTAATTTCCGGCCTTTTTCATGGGCCTGTTCAAGGATGGAATCCTTTAATTGGGAATAATCCGTCATTGTTTTTATTTCCTCCTTTGGAGTTCTTCGCCACCGATAATAGACGAAGAGAACATTCCTCTTCTTTGACTGAGGTGTGTCTAGATTAGCCGACGCGAAGAGTCAAAAGGAAGGACACAACGAAGGCCAAGATGGCATAGGTTTCAACCATGGCCGCAAGGATAACCCCTTTCATCATGTCTTCTGGGCGTTTTGCCAAGATTTGCATCCCAGCAGTTGCGACATTTCCTTGGTGTTTCGCTGAGAAATAGCCGACAATCGCTACTGGAAGGGCTGTGAAGAAGTAAGCAACTCCTGTTTCAAGAGCCATATCTGGCTTAATTTGCAACCAAATCAAGATCCCGATAACGAAACCGTACAAACCTTGTGTACCTGGCAACAATTGCAAGATCAAGGCTTGGGCAAATTTTTCTGGCTGTTCTTTCAAGAGTGCGGCAGCTGCCTGACCAGTCTTACCAACACCGAGGGCTGAACCCATTCCACTAAGAGCCACTGCAATGACTACACCAAGTGCTGCAAAGAAGGCACCCCCATGGGTTGAGAAATATGAAGCTAAAGATTCCATGAATATACTCCTATAAAATTTTTTATGATTGATTTACTGAATTATTTTTTTGTTTTGACATAGCGTTCCGACGGTTTTAGAGGTCGGAAGGGCTTGCCACCACCCTCGTAGAACTTGCCAAAGAACTCGACAAAGATCAAACGCGCTCCATGCACATAGCCTGATAAAAAGGACAGGAACATGTTGATGGCATGGAGGAGGACAAAGAGGACAAGGCCGACGGTGAATCGTCCCAGGGTTGGGAAGAGATTGATAATCAAGTTAAAGGCTGAACCGATACTGGCCCCTGATAAACCAAGCGCCATCAAACGAGTAAAGCTGACCAAGTCTCCGACATAGCCACTGACGTTGTAAAGATTAAAGAGACCTGCTGCAAGTCCTGATAATTTCTTTGCACTAACAATGGACACGACCAAAATGCCAATCGCATTGAGAATGGCTAGCCACTGGCCAATGGGGACTAGATAGGATAAACCTGGTAGGATGTTTCCGACTGCTAAGAGCATCAAGCCTAACAAGATCAAGACCCAGGCAAAGCCTGCGTTGTAGGCTTCCGTATAGTCTTTCAGGCGAACGTTTTTCATTCCACCTAGGAAGAGACCGACCAAAACGGTGATGAAACCAAAGACAACCGATAGGATCAAGATAGTCATGGCATTGGTCGTCGTACTGATCAAAGCAAAGGGCATCTCAAAGCCGAAGAAGGAACCGTAGACGACTCCCCAAAGGGCTACCGAGATTCCTAAGAGGCAGAAAAATCGAAGGTTTTTTGCTGCGCTCGGCTGAAGCTGGAAAGCTTTTAGAGCAAAGCCAGTTGCCAATGTCAACAAGAGACCATAGCCGATATCTGCTACCATCATGCCGAAGAAAACAAAGTAGAAGAGGGAGACGATTGGGGTCGGATCTTTCTCGTAATACTTGGGCAAGGCATACATCTCTGTCACTAACTCGAAGGGCTCCACCAAGGCATTGTTTTTCAGCTTGATGGGCACCTGGTCCCATTCTTCTTGAGCGACTTCACGTGTCTGCAAGACGACTTGGTTCCCAAACTCCTTTTGAAGTTTGGCTTTTAAAGCTTCTAGTTGAGTAGTTTCAATCCATCCCTCTAGGGCAACCAAATGAGCTGTACTGGCAAGAGAGCCTTTGGCCTCTTCCCGGGCTCCTAGACTCAAGACATAATCGAGTTGATACTTGAGCTGGTTGAGGTCTTCCTTGGCTTGACTGAGCGTTTCCAACGTAGCTGCTTCGACAGCACCTTGTTCTTTGATTTCTCTCTTGAGTTGCTCCAAACGTTCTTTTGGTAGCGTTTCTCCTTGGTAATCAAACTCTTTGAAATGCGAACTGGTCAGCGTATCTTGAAGGTCTGTTAAATCCCCAGACTTATACAAGACTACCACCCCATGCTCCGTTTCCGAGCTAAAGACCACATCGACCTCTACATCTGGATGAGCCAGCAAGGCTTGTCGCGCCTGATCCTGTTCACTATTCGGAATGGTACCGATTAAACCACGAACATAACGGAAACGCTTGAGCTGGTCAGGTGTTGTCGTCAAGGCAGCCCATTTTTCTAAAGAGGCGATTTCCTCTTGGGCTTGCTGGATGCGATCCCGAGCCTTTGCTAAGACAGCCAATTGTTTTTGTACGGACTGTAAGAGACGTTGCTCATCACGGATAAGTCCATGGGACTCTAGCTCTTGGAAAGACAAAGACAAAGGAGCTTCTTTCAGTTTTTCTAATCCCTTCTTCTGAGGAATGAAAGGCTCCAGGGCCTGAATAGCCTTTTCTAACTGCTCTTCCCGACGTCTTAGTTCATCCATTCTTAGAGCTGATCCTTTGGACCCATCACTCGTCTGAAAGGCAACTTGCCAATCCTCTTGCTCGCTCAAATCATAGATTTGGACGGATTCCTCTGACTGGAGCGACAAGAGAAGCTCGTCCATTAGATTTGTGGGCAAAACCAGAGAAAGGTGTTGCATTGGACTAATTGCCATAGGTTGCTACCACCTTTTCTACAATTTCGTCTACCAAAGCTGAGCGCTTATCTGTCATAGCTTGCTGCACCTTTTCGTCATTGCGTTGACTGGTCACTGCCAGGTCTGCTTCCAAGCTAGCAATCGTCGCTTTCGAGGACTCTTCCCGCTCTGCGACCAGCTTAGCAGTTTCTTTGTCGTAGGATGCTGCTACCTCCTGTAGGTGATCACCTAGCTGTTGGCGCAAATCTTGGACCTGATCCTCGTAACTTGCGACAACGGCTTCTGCCGCCATTTCAATCTCTTGCATCATTTCGAGAGTTGCGTTGGCCATCACTCCACCTCCTTACCTCTTCCTTTATGAGAAGGAACAAATTCTTGTGTAAATTATAACATATTTCATCAACTTTTTTCAGCGTCTTTCCTTTGTTTCCAGAGGTTATTTTTTTAACAAAGGTGATTCAAAAAAGATGCGGATTCTGTTCCTTCTTTCAGTCGTTCGCTGGTCGTATTCCTTGTATATCCCGGTTTTTTATGTTATACTGTGAAATATATTATAGGATTTTCTCCGGGTGTAACCTCGGTTGAAAGGAGGACTGCTGTGAAACAAGATCGTGATCTCCGAAGCATTATTAAGAGCCATCAAGAAGAAATGACGGAGCTAGAGCTAGACATTGCCCGCTATTTTTTATCTCCTGAAGCGCAGCAACACTCTCTTTCCTCGTCTAGAGTGACGGAACTTTTGCATGTATCAAAAGCTGCTTTGACCCGTTTTTCCCAAAAGTGTGGCTTCACAGGCTACCGGGAATTTATATATCACTTTAACGAAGAAACCAAATCTCAAAAGCAACAATCCCCGCACGGCGAATTAACACAGGATGTCTTGCGTCGCTACCAGCAGGTCCTTCAGGCTACAGAAACCCTAGCAAAAGACGAGCAAATCAAAGAAGTCGCTAACTTAATCACTCAAGCAGATCGGGTCTACTTCTTTGGAAAAGGAAGCTCAGGATTGGTGGCTTCTGAGATGAAACTTCGCTTCCTTCGACTGGGCGTTGTTTGCGAAGCCTTAACCGATCAAGACGGCTTTGCATGGACGACCAGTATCTTGGATAAATCCTGCCTGGTCATTGCCTTCTCTCTATCGGGAACTACCCGCTCGATTATCCATAGCCTCCTGGATGCTCAAGAAATGGGAGCAAAAACCGTTCTTCTTACTGCTCAACCAGACGCTATCAAAGAGGACTTTACGGAAATTTTACCAGTTGCTCCCCTACCTGGAAGCACCTATATTGACCGTATTACAGCAACCCTTCCCTTCTTAACCACGATTGATTTAATCTACGCTCACTTTCTTGAAATGGATCGGGAGCGCAAGGAGAAAATTTTCAATAGCTATTGGGAAAACAAAAAACTCAATGGCTA
>NZ_JBKQBL010000006.1:63347-73729 GCF_046824975.1 Streptococcus intestinihominis
CGATTCACGTAGACGCTAATCTTCCGATTTATCACCAGGAGCTGAGGATCCTTTCCTCTGCATTCTGGTTTTTCTTTTCCACAAAAAATGCTCACCGCTTAGGTGAGCGTTTTTGAAAGTAGATAAACTATTGTTTTACATAAAACAGCTAGATACTTTTCAAAAAATGACTTTTATTTACAGTCATTTAAGAAGATTAAAAACTTTCCGCTGTGAGAAAAGTGCCTGAAACCATTGTGTTTCAGGCACTCGGGAGTTTTGAAACCTTAGGTTCAAAACTAAGTCATGGAACTTCTTGGAAGTTCGCTGACGTCCGTACTCACCTAAGGAAAGTTTTTCAGAAGACTTTATTTTCAATCTGAAATGCTCACCTAAGTGGTGAGCATTTTTTGATTTAATTCCGTCTGGCTTGTTGTTGCTTGAAATGGTAGTAAGCTCCTACCATCCCTGCCGTATTTTGATGATGCGCAAACTCCAATTGCGTCTTGTCTGCTAGGCTTGGAACGAGGGAGTCTTTGAGGGCTGCTGAAATCTTTGGTTTCAAAATAGCTTCCTGTCCCATAACTCCACCACCAAGAATAACCACTTGAGGATTGACAACATAACAAATATTGGCAAGCCCCTTGCCTAGGTAGTCGACCATGCGATCGATTCCTGCCATACAGATGGTATTTCCTTGGGTCGCTTCCTTGAATATGCGACGACCACTCCATTGTTCGACAGGATCTCCATGTTGCTTGGCAACATATTCAACCAAAGCTGTCGTCGAAGCCAAATCTTGGAAGGCGCCATCTTGAAGATGAAGGTAACCTACCTCGCAGGCAGAATTGCTAAAGCCATGGAAAATCTCCCCATTGATCAAGAGACAGCCACCAATGCCAGTACCGACCGTTAAACAGACGGCAACTTGAGCCCCCTGGCCATTCCCTGACATCACTTCTGCTAAACCAGCACAGTTGACGTCATTTTCAATTTCGCAGGGGATTTGATAGGTCTCTTCAATTTCTTTTTTGAACTGAGTTCCTGCATAATTGGGAATCTGAGGGCCCGCATAAAAGATTTCCCCCTTATCGGGGTCAACCATCCCAGCTGACGAAATACAGACTCCAAGGATGTTATTTTCTTCGAGGTAAGATTCTACTAAAGCCTTGGTTTTCCCTAGAATCCCAGGGCCCCCTTTTTCAGCTTCTGTCGGCATTTCATGCGACTCGATCAGATTCTCTGCTTCATCAACCAGACCATATTTGATATTGGTCCCACCGATATCAATCGCTAGGTAATAGGCCATACACCTCTCCTTTCCGATTTACACTCTTTTTTAAAGGAAACGTTCCTTGACTTCACGGATTAAGCTAGCTGCTTTTTGGACCACTTCCTGGTCTCCTTCAGTTACTGGACTTAATGGACTCCGAACAGATCCCAGTTCTAGACCTTCATTGATCCGCAAGACTTCTTTAATGACGCCATACATGTTGCCATGAGCAGATGTCAAGACTCCAATAATGCCATTGATGGCAAACTGCAAGGCACGCGCAGTTTCCAAGTCTTTCTCAGCAATCAGCTGATTGAGTTTCAAGAAGAGCTCTGGCATAGCACCATAGGTGCCTCCAATACCTGCTCCTGCTCCCATAAGACGGCCACCTAAGAATTGTTCATCTGGACCATTAAAGACGATATGGTCATCGCCTCCCAAAGAAGCAAAGGTCTGAATATCCTGAACAGGCATAGAGGAATTCTTCACCCCAATCACCCGTGGATTTTTCAACATTTCTGTATACAGACTCGGTGTCAAAGCTACCCCTGCCAATTGCGGGATATTGTAGATGACAAAGTCTGTGTTTGGCGCTGCTGCGCTGATTTCATTCCAGTAGTGGGCAACACTGTATTCTGGCAAGCGGAAATAAATTGGCGGAATGGCCGCAATGGCATCTACTCCTAGCTCTTCTGCATGTCGTGCCAATTCCACGCTGTCCTTGGTATTGTTGCAGGCCACGTGAGCGATGATGGTCAATTTTCCTTTAGCCACTGCCATGACTTCTTCTAAGACTAGCTTGCGATCGGCTACGCTCTGGTAGATACATTCGCCAGAAGATCCGTTGACATACAAGCCCTGCACACCTTTCGCGATAAAATATTCTACCAGCGCACGTACCCGCTCCGGGCTAATTTCTCCTTGGTCATCATAGCAGGCATAAAAAGCCGGGATGACTCCTTCATATTTTTTTAAATCTGACATTCTTTTCTCCTTTCACGAATGTTTACCAAATCCTATTTTTCTTTTTTATTCTTTAAAACGAGCAAATATCTTTTCCATCAATCCAACCTGTAGGAAGGTCATGCTAGAAAAACCAATCAAGAAGAAGACCATGAGTCCTAGTAAAAAGCTTAAGACAGAAGTCACAAACACCATAGCTACTAGCAACAAGAGAGCCCCCATAACGAAGAACCATGGGAAATACAAACCAGATACAATCAGAGCTTTTTGTAGACACTCTGTCCAAGTCAATCGATAACGCGCCGCAATTGGATAGGCCGCTAGCATGACCAGAACTAGGAAGATAAAGAGCCCTAGACAAACAGCTTTTAACACCTGAATTGGCAAGGCTGTCTGACTCCAAAAGAGGAACAAGTCAAAGAGACAGATCCCTGAAATGAGCAACTCTATCCCTCCGAGCTGAAGCCCCAACTTCCAATTTTCTCGAAAGGCGTTGATATAAGTCCGAATGACTGGTAGGCGACGCTGGTGTTTGATGGCAAAAACCGTTTGATACAAACTAATCTTTGCGATCCCGATTGTGACAATCGGCAGACAGCTCAGCACAAAAAGAAGATTGACTGTGACTAAGTCCGCTATTTTCTCGCTGATTCGCATCACCAGATTGTCAGTATTAAAGACTGTTTTGATCAATCCTGTTTCTCTTTGTGACATACCGTCTCCTTTCTGACTCTCTTAATCGATTAAAATTTTCACTAACTGTTTTCGAACGACTTCTTCTTGACCCGCATAGCCATTGGGCTGATGAGGTTCCCCTGGGAAGAAAATCGCAAAATTATGATAACCCAGATGAAGTGGATAAGACTCCTGGCAACGGACAAAACCGATGTCCGATGCTTCATCAAAGGCGAGCGCCTCACCTGTCACACGAGATCCATAACTCGAAAACTCATGTCCTTCTACCAAAAGATGCAAATCGGCATATTTTTTGTGATGCTCAAAGCGATTGCTTTCTTCTTTATTGAGGGTGTTTTCTTGAACGACGAGAAAGACCTTATCCCCATCAATATCATATCTCCCCAATTCAAAAGAATCCTTCCGATGCTCATAGAGAAAATCAATGGCCTGATCTAGATTGGGATGGATCCCTTTGTAAAAGGTGATGTTTTTTAAATCATCAAATATCATACACTTTTCCTTTCGACACTTCTTAGGACGAGAAAAGAAAACAAGTGATTTCTTCCCTAGCCCCTTCTTGGGCACCGATGAGGTGTGGAGATCGCAAGAGCCCTACTCCTCTCAGCCTAGAAAAAAGTATCTGTACACTACTATCGTTTGTCCAAGCAGATGGCTTATCCTTTGACCGCTCCCATGGTAATCCCTTGAGTGAAGGATTTTTGGAAGACTAGGAAGACTGTAACGATTGGCACCGCAGCTAGGGCTGCCCCAGCCATGATCAAGCCATAGTTGGTGGCCATTTCAGCCTGCATGGTCGCAACCCCTAGTGAAATAGTCAGGTTTTGACGAGAGGTCAGCATTACCAATTGCATAAAGTAGTCGTTCCAGGTGTTGATGAAGGTGAAGATGGCAAGGGCTGCAAATCCTGGCTTGACAATTGGGAAGGCAACGCTCCAGAAAGTCCGTAACTCTCCACAACCATCGATCTTAGCAGATTCTAAGAGTTCTGTTGGAATGTTTTCACTAAATTGTTTCATCAAGAAGACCCCGAATGGCCATCCAACCAGTGGCAAGATCACCGCTGCAAGAGTATCGTGGATTCCCATAAAGTTGATAATGCGCACCAATGGAACCAAGACAACTTGTTTTGGAAGGGCCATGGCTGCGATAAAGATAGCAAAGAGAATTCGTTGCCCATAGAAACGTTTCTTAGCCAAGACATAGCCCGCCAAAGAAGACGTCATACATACCAAAAGCATGGTAGCAAGGGAAATAAAGACACTGTTCCACAACCATTGCAGGGCTGGGTTTTGAACCATCAATTGTTGAAAGTTTTCCATAGTTGGTGTCTTTGGCCACCACTGAGGTGGGATCATAATGGTATCCGGTTGAGACTTAAAGGCCCCTGTCAAAATCCAATAGAATGGGAAAATGAACAAAACTGTCAAAAGGAGCAAAACGATGGTAGAAATCACTGTAAAGGCAGTAATTGGTTTCTTTTGTGTTGATTTCATCTGAGACTCCTTTCTTTAATATTCTACGTCGTTTCCGAGAATCTTGAATTGCGCAAAACTAATAATGGCAATCATCACTGCCAGGAAGACACCCATGGTGTTGGCATAACCGTATTCAGAGAGCTTAAAGGCTTTTTCATATAAGTAGTACATGAGGGTACTCGTTGAGTAGTTAGGACCACCGGATGTCAACAATTGGATCAAGGCGAAACATTGGAAAGAGTTAATGGTCGTAATGATCGCAATGTACAAAGTTGTTGGCAATAAGCTTGGCCATTTGATCTTCCAGAAAACTTGAAGTTCTGTCGCACCATCCACACGCGCTGCTTCGACGAGAGAATTATCAATATTTCCCATAGCAGCGATGTAGAGGATGATCGGTTGACCAACAGAGGTGGTCAACAAGATGATAATGATGGCCATCAAAGCCCAGTTCTTATCTCCCAACCAAGAAATATTTTGTTGGATAACATGACCAGATTTAAGGACGAAGTTCAAAATACCAGATAGTGGATCGTAGATCCATTTCCATACCACTGTAACGGCTACACTCCCTGTAACTACAGGAAGGAAGAAGACGAAACGATAGAAGGAACGCGCAATGGCATTTTGATGGTAGGTCTGAGAAGCCACAAACAAGGAGAACAATACTACGATTGGAACGGATCCGATAACGATGATGACAGTATTGATCAAGGACTTGATAAAGACCTTATCCGCAAACATGCGGGAATAATTTTCAAGACCAACAAATTTGAAGGAGGTCATCGAGTAGTTAAAGAAACTAGTGACAAACCCCATAATCATTGGTGCTAATACAAAGACAATAAAGAAGATTAAAATGGGTGCTAAGAATGCGTAGGAAACCAGCGTCTCCCTCATTCGGATTTTGTTTACCTTCACAATAAGGCACCTCCTGATGTTCTTTTTCTATTTTTTCCTTGATTCCTATGTGGAACGGATAGCACTGCCCTTTCCTACATATGATAATTAGGAGAGCGAAAACACGAAGGCCCCCTCTTTCAATCTACACATGGAGATAAGAAATCGAGGGGGCCTATGCTTTCTTATTTCTATGAAAGGATCATTTGAGTTTCATAGATGATCTATTTTTTCTTGATCGTTTCGTTTGCTTTTTCAGTAAAGGTCTTCAAAGCTGGTTCTGCTTTTTCATCCCCGTTTGAAACAGATTGCAACATTGGGAACCAAAGTGTACGCATTTCTGCAAAGCCGTCGATTGTGTTGTAGTATGGTGAGTAGTATTGAGTCCAAGTACTGATGGTTTCCATCCGTTTGTCATCATACAATTTACCAAATGAACTACGAACTGGGAAGGCACCTGTACGAACAACGTTCTTAGGACCCCATTCTTTGTCGTCTGCGATGAATTGAACAAATTTCTTAGCTGCTGCTACTTTCTTTTCATCCTTGTTGTTGAAGACTGCAAAACCATTGACAAGGTATTCCAATTTTGGTTTACCGCTATCAGATGGGAATGGTACTTCGACTACTTCAACTTTACTTGCTTCCAACAATTTAGCTTGGATACCGTTTTGTGAAGGTGCCCACAAGATGGTGTAAGAAGTTTGACCGTTAGCGAAGTTTTGGATGTCTGCTCCACCGTCGAATTGGGAACCATTCATCATCAAACCATCTTCAATCCATTTAGAAGCTTTTTCTAAACCTTTGACAAATTTTGGATCATCTGTTGTATACTTGGTTACTTTTTCATCTGTTACAGAACCACCGTAAAGGTTAGCGATAAAGGCACGAGTACCTTGGTCCCCACCTTGACCGTTACTGAAGAGTGATCCTGGTGTGTAACCTTTGTCTTTCAAAGCTTTCAAGACTTTTTCAAAGTCGTCTGTTGTCCAGCCTTCTTTGACAAGGTCTAGAACTCCTGCATCTTCCAACATCTTCTTGTTCATCGCCATGTAGAATGGTGCTGAACTGATTGGGTACATGTAAGCAGTGTCGCCGGCCTTGCTAGCTTGGATGATATTGTCGTTGTTGACATCTTTTACAAAATCTTCAGTAAAGAGATCATTCAAGTCAGCCAATTTACCATTTTTACCGTATTGAATAATCCGCCCTGGTGCGTCAAAGAGAACGTCTGGAGCAGTTCCGGCTTCGATAGCTGTCGTAATCTTTTCAGGACCAGATTTGAAGTCGATGGTTTCTAGTTTGACTTTGATATCTGGATTGGCTTTTTCGAAGGCTTCGATAATTGATTTTTCGTAGGTTCCTACACCATCATCAGCTTTCTCTTGAGTAAAGACTGGAAAGGCCCACCAAGTGATTTCTGTTTTACCAGAGTTATCGCTTGAAGATTCAGACTTAGATCCTCCTCCAGATCCACAAGCTGCAAGTGCTAGCACCGCTGCACCAGCTACCAACGAGCACAGTACTTTTTTCATTTTCATGTGATTTCTCCTCACGTTTGCGGTAAGATTTCTCTTACTTAGTGTATCCTCACTGAGGACGGTGATTGTTAAGTATTCTCATTTCTACTGGATGATTTCTCTCTTCCTAGCTTCCTCCTTGTCTCTTTTTCTGTTCTTTTTTCTATTTTAAAGCCGCAACGAAGCGTTCTGTAATTTCTTTAGGTCGCGTAATGGCTCCCCCTACCACAAGCCCTCTGACACCCAGGTCATGAATTTCTTTGGCTTGTGCAGGATAGTGGATCTTACCTTCCGCAATTACATCGACACCCGCTTGGCAAAGTTGGCGAATCAAGTCAATGTCCGGTCCGTCTACTTTCGGGCTGTAATCTGTGTAGCCCGATAAGGTTGTTCCGACAAAGTCAACCCCTGCTTCGACAGCTGTTAAGCCTTCTTCAAAGGTGCTGATATCTGCCATCAAGAGTTGATCAGGATATTTCTCCTTCACTTGCTGGATAAAGTCGACAATCGATAGACCGTCATGACGCGGACGTTTGGTACAATCCAGGGCAATCACTGCGATATCTAATTCGGCCAATTCATCTACTTCTTTCATGGTAGCAGTAATGAATGGTTCTTCAGGAGGATAATCTCTCTTGATGATCCCGATAATCGGAAGCTTTGTCACTTCCTTGATCTCTTTGATATCGCGGACACTATTCGCCCGGATTCCAACCGCTCCTCCTTGCTCAGCTGCTTTGACCAAGAGAGGAATCACACCCCCTGCCTCTGTGTAGAGAGGTTCATGAGGAAGCGCCTGACAAGAAACGATAATGCCGTCTTTGATCTGTTGAATTAATTCTTCTTTTGTGATCTTGGACATACATTCCATCTCCTTCGTTTATTACGTCAACTCGAGTACTTGTAAGGTTATTATATAGTATTTTTAAAGCGCTTACAATATTCTGGAGCCATTTTGATAATAGTTTCATATTTTAAACTATTCTTCCATTCCTCTGAAACTAGTTTCAGAGATGCTAACATTCTAAAATTTTTTAAGAAATTTTTACCATTTCCAGATTTTTATACGAATAGTATAAGTGACCAAACAAAAAGAAAGGAGGTCCACAGATGTACTATACTCCCATTATCATCCCATGGTTTTTGTATTACTTCTTCCGTAAATAAATAAGGAAAGGGAATACCAAACATGAAAAAGAATACCAAAGCTTTTGTTTTATTGATCTTGCTTTCATTGATTTTATTTTAAACAAAAACTTGAAACGTAAGCTAAACACTGCATTGGCTATTGACCTTATCCTTGTTGCATCTAATCAGCTTAGCTGACACAAGATGAATAAAAGGCTACCCATACAAGCTAGCTCTATTGGAAAATTACCCTAGCTTTGCTTCTCAACAAAAATTAGGATTATTAAAATATGAGATGGCCTATCCACACTATAATCTTTGCAATCATCATCGCATTAACTGTTTTACATGATGCACACCTGATTGCGTTTCAACCACAGATTAATTTAGCCATTGCGGCTACAATCTATCTAGCAGTTGATGCTAGATGGCGACAAACAAGAAAGAAAGAGGAAAAGTAAATGACAACAGAATTCACACAAAAATTCACACCCTTAACAGAAGAAGAATTGACACAAGTTGATGGGGGGGCTATTCCATTGATCGCTTGGATCCTTGCTCATCCCTACCTATCTGGCTCTATTGCTGGTGGTGTAACAGCTGTCGGAACTGCCATTTGGGGAGCATTTAAATAATTAATTTGAAGGAGAAAAGCAATGATAGACCAAGTACAATTTAAAGATCTTACGCATGAAGAATTAAGTGATATTAATGGTGGAGGACTCCCTTTTCTGTTAGTTTTCGCTTACGGTTTTTCTTCTGCTTATATCGGGACAACAAAACTGATCGATGCATTTCATAGTAATATGACACGAAAATGGTAAAGGAGGAGACCTATGAGTCTGGTATTTATCACCCTCATCCTTTTGACAGGATACTGCATTCTTGATAAAAAAACACCCAAACAGGTAGAAGGGTACTTTCCTAAATTTGCTATTGCCTTCATGGTCACTTTCACCATTCTGAACGAGGCAATTGATTTACTGTACACGATCTTACATTAAGGAGGACACCTATGGATACAAGCATCCATTATACTTGCCTAACGGAAGCTGAACTAGCGACCATTGATGGAGGAGCCTCCGTTTTTGACTCGGCAAAATTCATCGTTCAAACATGGAATATTTTATACAATTCTGGACGTGATTTTGGCCGTAGTATCATCAATGGCATCATGCACTAGAAAGGAGCAAGCATGAAACTCGAAGAATCACGTTTTAGAAGCTTGTCTGAGCAGGAACTCAGCCATGTAGATGGCGGATCCGTATGGATCACTGTTGGACTAATCGCAACTCCCCTACTCATGGGAACCTTAGCTGGCGCCTTTGACGAATATGCTCGCAAACGAGGCAAATAGTAACACTTCTTTATCATCTCACTTAACAGTACATACATCCCAGCTATCATTCTATAGCTGGGATGTTCTATTGTTAAACGATCTTTTTAAGCAAAAAAATGAGGCTGGGACAAAAGTCCTAGCCTCTCAATTATTTTTGGATTGTCGAGCAAGACGCAGTGGTTGAGTGGGCTCTACTACGCTGATTTCATCAGCTTTTACAGCCCTACTCAACTGTGCAGAGGTGGGACGACGAAATCGAATTCTGACGAATTACCGATTTCTGTCCCACTCTCATTTTTCTATCTTATTTAGGTGATGGATCTATCCAACTTCTTAGCTGAGGTCGTTATCAATAATGACTTTCAAGGCATTGTTTTCGCCAGCATGTTTGAAAATTTCGTATGCCTTTTCTGCTTCTGAAAGTTTGAAGTGGTGGGTCACCAACTTCGTCGCATCAATCTTGCCAGATTTCAAGACGTTAAGAAGCATTTCAGTTGTATTGGCATTGACCAAACCAGTATTGAGCGTAATGTTCTTGATCCAAAGGTCATCAAGATTGAAGCTAACTGGTTTACCATGCACTCCAACGTTGGCAATATGACCGCCGACAGAGATAATATTTTGGCAGACATCGAAGGTAGCTGGATAGCCCACACATTCCATCGAGATATCGACACCACGACCATCGGTCACTTCATTGATAAAGGCCTTGATTTCATCAATATCACTTGAACAGATGGTATGAGTAGCTCCAAACTTCTTAGAAGCTTCGAGACGAGATTCTGACAAGTCTACCATGATAATGGTAGCTGGTGAGAAGAATTGTACGGTTAAGAGAGCTGCCAAACCGATTGGCCCTGCACCAACGATACAAACGTTGTCTCCAGGTTTCACGTGAGAAGGGAGAACCCCAATTTCATAGGAAGTAGGCAGAATATCAGAGAGCATAACCAGGGCTTCGTCATCTACAGAAGCTGGTGCATGATAAAGACTGCCGTCTGCGTGAGGGATATGGACATACTCTGCTTGGGTACCATTGATCAAGTGGCCAAGGATCCAGCCCCCATCTTCACAATGGGAAGGCAAACCACGCTTACAGTAGTAGC
>NZ_JBKQBL010000006.1:73765-84757 GCF_046824975.1 Streptococcus intestinihominis
AAGTGTTACAAGCTGTTACGCAAGAGATGATAACCTTGTCTCCGACCTTAAAGTTCGTAACCGCATCGCCGACTTCTTCGACAATCCCAATTCCTTCGTGACCCAGGATGGTCCCTTCTTTACAAGCTGGAACATCACCACCCAAAATATGGAGGTCTGTTCCACAAATGGTCGTTTTCACTAAACGAACAATCGCATCAGTTGGTTTCTTGATCACCGGTTTTGGTTGATCAATCAACTGAAGATTTCCTGCGGATACATATGTTGCTGCTTTCATAAGCGACTCCTTTTTTGTTGGTTTCATCAAACCATTTTATTACAGTTTTTACTTTGTGAATATTATAACATACAAAGTAAGCGCTTGCAACATATTTATTAGATTTCTTTAAAAGATATTTTTTGATCACAAAAATCAATTTCTAGCGTTAAAACAAAGAAAAATCCCCCGCTCTTTTGAGCGAGGGATAGCTGATAAACATCAGTTGTTCTCTAGCATCTTATTTACGACGTCCTGGACGTTCTTTGTAACCATAGTATGCATCTTCGATGATTTCTTGCATGTGGTCTACCATTGGAAGACGTGGGTTAGCTGGTGAACATTGATCTTCGTAAGCAAGGAAGGCCAATTCACGAGAATGTTTCTTCCATTCTTTTTCATCGATTCCTTGTGCTTTGAAGTTCATTTCGATACCTACACGTTCACCAAGTTCGTAAACAGCTTTCGCGTAAGCTTCAACTGCTTCTTCTGGTGTAGAGCATGGAAGGCCAAGCATACGAGCGATGTCTTGATACTTCTCATCTGCACGGTAGTAGTTGTACTTAGGCCATGTTGCTGTCTTAGCTGGGCGTGTACCGTTGTAGCGGATAACGTATGGAAGCAAGATCGCATTGGTCCGTCCGTGAATGGTGTGGAATTGCGCACCAATCTTGTGAGCCATTGAGTGAGAAATACCTAGGAAGGCATTGGCGAAGGCCATACCAGCAATAGTTGAAGCGTTATGCATTTTCTCACGTGAGTGGAAGTCTGCATTCTTCACTGAGCTTTCCAAGTTTTCGAAGACAAGTTTGATGGCTTGAAGAGCAAGACCATCAGTATAATCACTTGCCATTTGAGATACATAAGCTTCTGTTGCGTGAGTCAAAACGTCCATACCAGTGTCCGCTGCAACAGATCCTGGAACAGTCAATACCAAGGCAGGGTCTACGATGGCAACAGTTGGAGTCAATGAGTAGTCTGCGATTGGGTATTTACGGTTGTTTGCTTTATCAGAGATAACGGCAAATGGTGTTACTTCAGATCCTGTACCAGACGTTGTTGGGATGGCGATGAATTTGGTCTTCTTACCAAGCAATGGGAACTTGAAGGCACGTTTACGGATATCCATGAATTTTTGAACCAAGTCACGGAAGTCCACTTCTGGTTGTTCGTAGAAGAGCCACATTACTTTAGCCGCATCCATTGGAGATCCACCACCGAGAGCGACGATGGTATCTGGTTTGAAGGCACGCATGATCTCTGTACCACGTTCAACGGTTGTGATATCTGGATCTGGTTCTACGTCTGCAAAGATTTGGTAAACTACCTTATTGCGACGAAGGTCAAGCTGTTCGATGATACGATCAAGGAAACCAAGCTCTACCATAGCGTGGTCTGTAACGATCATGACACGTTCAACGTCACGACATTTTTGTAGGTATTCAATTGAATCACGTTCAAAGTATGTTTTTGAAGGAAGTTTCATCCATTGCATGTTATTTCTCCGGCGTCCGACTTTTTTGATATTCAAGAGGTTGATGGCACTAACGTTGTCCCCAACAGAGTTACGTCCGTAAGAACCACATCCAAGTGTCAATGATGGCAAGAAGGCATTGTAAACATCCCCGATACCACCGAAAGTCGAAGGAGAGTTGCAGATCACACGAATGGCTTTAACTGCTTTACCAAATTCTTTGGTCAATTCTTCGTCAGCTGTATGGATGGCAGCTGAGTGACCAAGACCGTTGAATTCAACCATTTGGCGAGCTTTGTTAATTCCGTCTTCACGGCTTTCAGATTTCAAGACAGCGATGACTGGTGACAATTTTTCACGAGTCAAAGGCTCTTTTTCACCAACTTCTTTACATTCTGCCGCAAGGATATTGGTTCCTTCTGGAACTGAGAAGCCAGCTTGTTCTGCGATCCATGCCGCTGGTTTCCCAACGATGTCCGCATTCAATTTCGCACCCGCACAGTTCTTGCTGTTAGCTTTTACGCCGAAGCAGAACTCTTCAAGAAGGGCTTTTTCTTTTTTGTTAACGAAGTAAGTGTGGTAAGATTTGAATTCTTCAACAAACTCATCGTAGATTTCTTTATCGATGATAACCGCTTGTTCAGACGCACAAACCATACCATTGTCAAATGATTTAGACATAACGATATCATGTGCTGCTTGGCGGATGTTAGCTGATTTTTCAACATAGGCAGGAACGTTTCCGGCACCTACCCCAAGTGCTGGCTTCCCACATGAGTATGCCGCTTTAACCATGGCATTCCCACCGGTCGCAAGGATAGTCGCAACTCCTTCGTGGTTCATAAGGGCACTGGTTGCTTCCATAGATGGTTGCGTAATCCATTGCACACAGTTTTCAGGAGCTCCTGCTTTAATCGCTGCATCGCGGACGATTTGTGCCGCATGAGCAGATGATTCTTGAGCTGATGGGTGGAAGGCAAAGACGATAGGGTTCCGTGTCTTCAAGGAAATCAAAGCTTTAAAGATTGCTGTTGAAGTAGGGTTGGTTGTAGGGGTGATCCCGCAGACAACTCCGACTGGCTCAGCAATAAGGGTCAAACCAGTGACGTCATCTTCTGAAATGACACCAACTGTTTTCGTATGACGCATGTTATTTACTACGTGTTCACAAGCGAACAAGTTCTTAGTCGCCTTGTCTTCAAAGACTCCACGACCAGTTTCTTCATAGGCATGAAGAGCGAGCTCACCGTGTGCGTCAAGAGCTGCTACAGATGCTTTCGCCACAATGTAGTCTACTTGCTCCTGATCCAATTTGCGCATTTCTTCAAGCGCAACAAGTGCTTTTTGCACCAACTCGTCTACGTGTTTTTCAGCAGCGAGTTTCTTTTCTTCAGGTGAGAGAGTTTTTTTATCAGCCATTTGATGCTTTCCTCCAATGTTTGAAACCCTTATCCTTTTCCGGAACTTTTTCCTGTTTTCAGAAACTTTCAAGAATAGTGTAAGAAATTTCGATTTGTTAATTTTTTCACAATATTATTGTACTCTATTTTAGAAAATTTGTAAATAGTTTCACAAAGATTTTTTTAACTTTTTTCCATGAACCCTCCTTCTCCTTCTATACAGGAGTATTTTCAAGAAAAAATTGAAGGAATTTTTTGAGAACGCACTTCAATTTCACAAACAAATATTTTCACGCAATTTTTGTAAGCGTTTTCTTAATTTTACTAAAAAAAGCAATTTTCTTCAAGTGAAAATTGCTTAAATCATATAGTAAATTTTACGGTTTAACCGGCCCCTGATTGGCTTGATCAACTGCTTCTTTCACGACGTTGGCATACAGGTTTCCTCCAACATCGATGGAACCATCTGATTCTAAACCAAAGTGGACATTATCCGTTCCAGCCCAAATCTCTGGATTATCGACAGCCACTTGGTACCAGTCTGCTACATAGACATAGTCATATTTTTTAGCCAATTCCAGCTGATACTGTCGAGTCTGAACGGTAACGCTATTGCTATCATTGGCTTCACGCCCATCATATGGGGTCACAAAGATTAAGCGATGTCCTTTTGGTAATTCTTGAACAAACTTATCCAACAATTCTTGATAATTATTAGAAGAGTTGGTTCCAAGTGCGATTACCACGTTCTTGAGTAAGACTCTATTGGCAATATCTGTTTCATATACTTTTAATCCTGAGTCCAGATTGCGACTCACCAAAGCATCTAATTGGATATCTGGCAGTACTTGTTTCAGATAATCTGATGCCCGGAGGTTTACAGAATCTCCGATCATGGTCACGCCATCTGACACATTGTAGGAAGTCGCTGAAGCATTGTCAACTTGGGCACGCGTGATCTGCATCTTGCTGTCGGATTGACGAAGTCCTTCGGTAATCAGGTTTTCATCAAAGGCTCCGACGCGTGGCGCAAAGAGTGCAATCCCAAACATGAGCAAGGTCAAGGGAATCGCGCTGTAAAAGAGTGGTTTCGTGAAACTTCTGAGATCCATCGAGATCCCAAAAATCTTCGGTTCACGTCCAGCCAAGGTTGGTTCAATAATATAGAAACTCAAGGCAGCAAGACTAAAGGATACAAGCGCTGTTAGTAGAGAGGCCCAGCCATTGGTCATTAATTGAGAAAAGATAATGTAAAATGGCCAGTGGAAGAGATAGACCCCATAACTGGTATCTGCAATAAAGGTAATCACTGCTGGTTCTTTCTGATTCGGTGTCTTTTCATGGAGGACACGTGTCATCACAATCATCACAGATGCAGCAAGAGTTGCTACTAAAAAGCCAAATAAATAGGTCCAAACACTATCAAAGGGAAGGATAAAGGTCAAGACCAATAAAACTAGAAAAGCACCCGCTAAAATCGCTAACGTCTTCTGTAGAGATAGCTTCTTCACTAATTGAGTAAGATTTGGGCTGGTCGTTGTAATCCCTGTCACTGTCGCTAAAGCACTCCCCACAAAGAAAGGAAAGACGTGAGCGATACTAGAAAAGTAGACATTGGACAAATTCTTGGTGACCAGTGCTCCGACAAAGAAGGTCAGGAAAGTCACCAAAAAGAGACCTGTCGAAGATAGGAAGATATAGCCTCTATATTGGCCAACTGATTTAGCTTTTTTACCCAAAAACCAAGCCAAGAGCGCCCAGAGGACGTAGTAATGAACTTCAAGAGCCAAACTCCAAGTATGAATGAAAAGATGGGGGATGAACTGACTTTCGTAACTTCCTCCACTTAACATCTCATAGAAGTTGGTCACAAAGCCAAAAACGGCTGCAATTTGCGTCCCAATCCCAGCAATAAAGTCTCGTCTGACCAAGAAGGTAAAAGGCATGACCAGCAAGACCATAAAGACTAAAGGAGGGACAATCCGGTAGAAGCGTCGTCTAAGGAAGCCCTTGAGATCAATCTTTTGATGACGGGCAAACTCATCGATCAGCAGAGCCGTGATCAAAAATCCTGAGAAAGTAAAGAAGATGTCGACTCCAATAAATCCACCAGGAAAAACTCTTTGAAAGAAATGGTAGAGAAGAACGAGAAGAAGTCCCGTTATCCGTACCAATGAAAACCATTTAATTCGCATTTTGATAAATTCCTTGTTTAAACGTTCCCTTATAAACGACATTTTGTTCTGTCGTCAAGGTTCCCTGGCCTTCTGGTTGGCCATTGACAAATTCACCTTCATATTTCCAGCCAGCCTTGGCTGTAAAGGTTCCATAACCACTAAAGGTCCCATTGACAAAATTGCCCTTGTAGGTGTCCCCGTTCTCAAAAGTCACCGTCCCTTGGCCATTCATCTTGCCTCGGACGACACTTCCGTCGTAGCGAATAGCTCCCTTATCGAGGGTCAACACACCTCCGAAAGGAATGGAGGAAAGAAATACCCACAAAGCAGACAGAACAATAATCACCAAGGACAAGCGTTCAATATTCTCTCTCGTAACATAGACCTTATAGGTCTCATATAATTCTTTTATTTTTTCCATACTCTGTTCATTCTTTTTATCTTCAGCCGGTTAGTCCTTTAAGGAGCCAGTCCGAAACTAGTCTTCTAATCGTTCCAACCACTCTTGACAACCAGCTAGGACACGGCGATAGGTCTCTTCGAAATCTCCTGTGTACCATGGATCTGGAACACTTTCTCCTGCAAAGAGATGAATCTTGTGCTCTGTTCCAGGCGGTGCCATTCGTTTGAGGTCAGCCACATTATTCTCATCCATTCCTAAGATCAGATCAAAGGTATGAAAATCTTGGTCACTGATTTGAAGGGATGTTTTAGACACATCATAGGGCACGCCATGACTGCGAAAAATCTTTTGAGTTCCTTGGTGAATAGGGTTCCCGTGCTCCCAGTTAGAAGTGGCACGGCTCTCAATCTCATACTGGTTGGTCAAATCCTTCATGACAAACTCTGCCATGGGGCTCCGACAAATATTTCCTAAACACACAAATACAATTTTTTTCATGACAGCACCTCCTTTCTATTATAACAGAATGTGAGAAAAATATAATCTGCTAAAATTATAATTTTGAGTCAAGATGAAAAAAGCCTGTCCACCATTGAGGTGGGCTGACTTTCTTTTTTTATTCAGGCAGGATGATCTGAAGGGCTGGCCATTTGCGTTTCCAATCTTTCTTCCGCATACGCTCTGTATAAACCGCCAAACGCTCAGGACTGGCTAAAAAATGTGGAGTCGGCTGAACGATGAAGTCTTCGATATCCCTTGTCCCATAGGGGAGAAAAAGCTCTAGCTGATCGTCTTTCCTTAAGCGAACCGCAAGAGCCGTACACTGCTCGGGGTATTTGGAAACCGCATCACAGGCACTATGATAAGGAGCCGTCCCCGGGCTATGCTGGTGCATGTAGACTTGGTTTTTGACTTCCCAGGCATACTGAGGATAGGTCTTCTTTAATCCCTGCTCGATCTGCAGAGTCTCCTCATAGCTGATCGCGGGGTCATAAAAGACCAGATCCAGATCCGTCGCCGCGTCAAACCCTGGTCTGCCAGAAAGCTGGTTCCAGATAAAATTGCGCACCGCACCTGCTGCTAACCAAGCGTCTGCCAGGTTGAGATCTCGAATAATAGTCAAGACAGTCATCATCTCCGGATCCGCTTGGATCTGCTCTACTATCGCTTCTTCCGTCAGCATCTTCTTCTAGTCTCCATTGTAGGGATAACCCAGGTGTTCATAAGCTTTGCGGGTCGCCACGCGCCCTGTCCGGGTCCGCATGATAAAGCCTTTTTGAATCAGGTAAGGCTCATACATATCTTCTACGGTCTCTCGCTCTTCAGCAATATTGACCGATAGGGTCCCAAGGCCAACCGGGCCGCCACCGTACATCTCAATCATGGTCCTCAGGATCTTTTGATCGACATAGTCCAGTCCTTCATGGTCCACATCCAGCATAGAGAGGGCCTTGTCTGTAATGGTGTCGTCAATCAAGCCGTCGCCCATAATCTGGGCAAAATCACGCACCCGCTTCAGCAAACGGTTGGCAATCCGAGGAGTCCCCCGACTACGAAGAGAAAGCTCTTCGGCAGCCTCGTGGGTAATCTCCATCTCAAAGATCTCGGCGGTCCGCTCGACAATCTCTGTCAGATCATCTTGCTCATAATATTCCATGTGGCCGGTAATCCCAAAGCGAGCGCGCAAGGGATTGGACAGCATCCCAGCTCGAGTCGTAGCCCCAATCAGAGTGAAAGGAGGAAGATCCAGGTGGACACTCCGGCTAGTCTCGCCAGCACCAATCATGATGTCGATGTAAAAATCTTCCATGGCGCTGTATAGCACTTCTTCGACTGACATAGGCAGACGGTGGATCTCATCGATAAAGAGGACATCGCCCGGCTCTAAGTCATTAAGGATGGCTACTAAGTCACCAGCCTTTTCAATGACAGGACCGGAAGTCTGCTTGAGATTGACGCCCAGTTCATTGGCAATGACAAAAGCCATGGTGGTTTTCCCAAGCCCCGGAGGGCCAAAAAGAAGGACATGATCCAGCGCTTCATCCCGAAGCTTGGCTGCCTCAATAAAGATTTTCAGCTGGTCCTTGACCTTATCTTGACCGATATATTCATGTAAAAATTGCGGGCGCAACGTCCGTTCAACAGCCTCTTCGTCGCCCATGATTTCATTGTCTAAAATTCTACTCATACAGTCTATTATAGCAAAAAATGATGCCTCTGATGATTTAAAATCATATTCTATTCAATATATCACTAATTATTGATTGTTGGGTGTTGGGAATCGATTCCCCTCTTAAACTACCTTGTTTCTTTTTAGGGAATGTAGTCCGTCTGCGACCCTATTGGACTGACTTCACCATAATAAGGGTCGTAGTTTTCGCTCCTCTCAAACTGCATCTACGTACCTAAGCTCTCTAACGTTTGCTAAGAAATAAAGATCGTAGTTCTCACTAGCGTTCGAACTGCGTCAACGTACCTAAGCTCGTCTACGTCCCTATTTGACTGCTTTCACCATTATAATAAGGAACGTAGTTTTCGCTCCGCTCAAACTGCGTCAACGTACCTAAACTCGCTGATGCTCGTAAAGGTACGTAGAAAAAAAAGCCACCGGTTTTGGTGGCTCTTATAGGGAGATTATTATGAAAAAGTTTTAGGAGTTTTATCATTCAAAGTTAGGAGGTCTTTGATGATGGTATTAGTATACGACGGGAAGCTTAAAGTTTCCTTATAGTCATTTTTAAAATTTTTTTCAAAAAAAGAGGAGGTCCCAAGCAAAGATTTCACATCCTTGTTTGTCACCCTCTCTTTCTTATCTATTTCTTAACAATGGCATGGTAGCTGGTCTTGCTGGTGAAGACTTGACCCGCTCTCAAGATAACCTTTTCAGCTTGGTCACTATGAATGGCATCTGGTACGGTTTGGAATTCCAAGGCCAAGCCATTGTGTTGAACCATTGGTTTTCCTTCCAGATAAACAGTTTCATCCACAAAGTTAGCAGAATACACCACCAAGGCGGGGGCTTCTGACTTGAAGGTCAAAAAGCGTCCAGACGGCTGATGATAGAAGAATCCTACATTCTCATGCCTTTCTGGCAGAGCGAAAGGATGGTCCAAGCCTTCTACCAGGCGGATTTGCGGATCAGAATCCTTAAAGAGATCCTCTAAGAGCATAGCTTGGTAGAGATGCTGAACAACCGGACTTTCTTTGTCCACAGTGTGAAGAGGGACACCGTCGGGATGGATAGGGTAAAGCCCCTGATGGTTGATCTGAAAGACATGGTCATTAATCGGCTGAGTGAAGTTGCCTGATAGGTTGAAATAGCTGTGGTTGGTCGGATTAACTAGAGTATCTTGGTCCGTTTCTACTCGATAGCTGATTTCCAACTCCCCTGCTTCCGTCAAGCCATAGGTCACCCAGATCTTGAGATTTCCAGGGAAACCGCCGGTACCATCCGCACGCTCTGTGTACAGGGTGATTTCTTGGTCTGTCACGGACTCCACGCTAAACAAGGCACTGTCCCAACCCGTCGGTCCACTGTGGTTGCAGTTGGCACCATTATTGGCTTCTAAGTGATAGGTTTGACCATTGAGCTCAAAGCTGGCCCCTGCAATCCGACCAGCAACCGGACCAATGCTGGCTCCATACTTGGGACTATTGCCGACATAGGCATCAAAATTGTCAAAGCCCAACACAATATTGGCGAATTGATCCTGTTTATCAGGCGTCACATACTCTATGATCGTCGCCCCATAGGTCATGACAGACAATTGATAACCTAGGTCATTTTCGAGGCGATAAGCTTCTACGTCTTGGCCGTCCAGTTGACCAAATAGATATTTATGATAGTGTTTCACAAGTTGTCTCCTCCAAGATTATTCATTCTAGTGAAAAGGGTGAATCACCACTCCTTGTACAACACGGTTGACCGTTCCTGTTGGCGATGGCGTGTCTGGGCGATTTTGAACCTTGAGCGAAGTCAAGAGGGAAATCAATTGACCATAGATAATGTATGGGAAGGCACGGTAGATATCTAGCGACTCTGCTGATGCTTCTACCAACACTTCTCGTACATGTTCAATGCCTGCTGCTTGGTCGGTCAAGAGGACGACCTGACGGGCAATCTGATCTCCAGCCACTTCTCCAACCAAATCCAAATCGTACTGGCGTGTATAAGGATCAATGGAGCCAAAGACCAAGACCAGAGTCTGATCATTGATGAGGGATTTCGGTCCATGACGGAAGCCAACAGGACTCTCGTACATGGTCGCAATTTTACCGGCTGTTAACTCTAAAATCTTGAGCTGGGCTTCATGAGCTAGCCCAAAGAAAGGTCCTGCTCCTAGATAGATGACGCGTTCGAAGTCTAGATCTACAACTTCCTTGACATCGCGATCTTTCTCCAAGACCTGCTCTGACAGATGAATCAATTCTTCCACTCGTTTTTCCTTGATTTCTTCCTCACTTGGATCAAAGACCAAGAGGGCTGTCAAGAGCATAGAGGTAAAGCTCGAAGTCATGGCAAAGCCAGCATCATTGGTTTCTTTTGGTTGGAGAAGCAAGAGATTACGCTCATCTCCGTGGGCCTGCTGGGCTAGCTTTCCTTCTTCCGCACAGGTAATGGTGATCTGATAAAGTTCATCGACCAAGTCTTGAGCTAACTCAACTGTTGCAACACTTTCAGGTGAGTTGCCACTACGTGCAAAGGAAACTAAGACCGTCGGCACTTCTTGTTTGAGATAGGTTTGTGGATGCGCCACGATATCGGTCGTCGCAATGGATTGGAAATTCCAATGGCGTTCATCGTGCACTTCCTGCAAATACGGAACCAAGGTGTCCCCCACATAGGCTGAGGTCCCTGCGCCTGTCAAGATCACCTTGATGTAGCCATGACGCTTCCCGATAGCCTCCAAAAACTCTTGGATTTCTTTTGCTTTCTCTTGATAGAGACGATAGGTCTCTTTCCAAACTTCCGGTTGCTGGTAAATTTCGCGTGTCGTAATTTCAGCCCCCAGTTCAAGCAGTTCTTCTTTTGTATAATCTAGCATGCTTCTCCTCTTTTCTACCCGCCTTATAAGCGGTAAGAGGCTGAGACAATTGTCCCAGCCCCATTCCGAATGTTCAAGCGGTTTTCGCTATCGTATCTTACTCATCCTCGTCGTCATCAAAGTTGGATAAAAGATCATTAACCTTCACGATGCTTTCTTGTGCACGCGCTGGATAAGCTTCTTCTCCTCCGACCAGGCTGTTATTAATAAATTCAATTACCATTGGCAAGTTCATCC
>NZ_JBKQBL010000006.1:84811-86311 GCF_046824975.1 Streptococcus intestinihominis
CTGCATAGAGGTCAATCGCACGTCCTTCAAGAATCAGGCGGCTAACTGTATTACAAGGAGTGCCTCCCAAAAGATCCGCAAAGACGATGTAGTCCTCAAAGTCTGCAACACAGGCTTCAAACTTGGCTGTAAACTCCTCAGGACCTTCCTCTGGCAAGAGGGCCACGGCATGAATGTTGTCTTGTGGTCCCATAATCATTTCTGTGCTGGCTTTTAGCTCTTCACAGAAGCGACCATGACTGACCAATACTAGGTGTTTTGCCATACCTTACTCCATTATGCCATTCCAAAGAAGAAGTGACCAAATGCTGAGAATGCGATTGCTGCAAGGATGATGAGCAAGATAGCTTTTGTAGAGTTCATACCCTTACGTCCAAGCAACCAGTAGATTACACCTGTGATGATAGCTGGTACCAAACGTGGGAAGATAAGGTTGAGCATGTCTTGAATTTCAATCGCTTTGTCCCCAATGTGTGGAGTCCAAGAAACTTCAACACCAATCATGCTGGCAATCAAGGCACCAACCATGAAGATACCCAGAACGGCAGCTGCATCAATCAAAGCTGTCAAGGTACTTTGCATGTTGTTGATGAGGTTAACCCCTTCTTTATAGGCAAATTCCAATTGTTTCCAACGGAAAATATCATAAGCAACTGCCACAGCGATCCACAATAAGATACCGGCTGGGTTTCCTGCAACAGCCAAAGTTGCTGCGATTGAACCCATAATCGCTGGTACCAGTGATCCAAAGATTGAGTCCCCAAGAGGAGCGAATGGTCCCATAAGACCTGTCTTGATACCATTGACCGCGTCTTTTGATTTGACACCATCTTTTTCTTCCAAAGCAAGGTCAAAACCAGTGATAATGGTGTGGAAGAATGGTGAAGTATTGAAGAATTGCGTATGCAATTTCATCATTTCTTTCAATTCTGGAGTGCCATCACCATACATTTTACGCAACTGAGGTAAAAGCATATAAAGGTAACCAGAAGCCTGCATCCGTTCGTAGTTCCAACCCAATTGGAAGGTGAAGAGGCTACGTTTGTTGATTTGTTTAAAATCCTCTTTAGTGAGTTTGTAGTTCTTAGAATTCGTCATCTTCAATTTCCCCGCTTTCTGATTCAGTTACTGGAGCAGCTACGACTGTACGTTGACTGTTTTTGAAGTGTTGTACTGCAAGGAAGATACCGATAATGGCAATACCAATCATAGATACACTCTTGAAGTTGTTAACAAAAGTAATAGCTTGTTCTTTTGGAAGTTTAGTGAACACTTCAGAACCAACAATGCTAGACACTGCAGCACCAAGGCTTTGAACATTACTATAAAGCACTGTCAACATAGCTGTCAAACCAAAGCCAAGTGCTAAGTAGTGAAGGTTACGACGAACAGGAAGGTAACGAAGCAAGATTGCAAATCCAAGACCTGGAAGCATTTGACCTGCAAGTTTCAGACCGTTTGCCAACCATTGTACATTAGCAAGACCTGTAACAAC
This sequence comes from Streptococcus intestinihominis, assembly GCF_046824975.1. Lineage (NCBI taxonomy): Bacteria > Bacillati > Bacillota > Bacilli > Lactobacillales > Streptococcaceae > Streptococcus > Streptococcus intestinihominis. The sequence continues at coordinate 86,307 of NZ_JBKQBL010000006.1, forward strand.
AGTTT
>NZ_JBKQBL010000006.1:86342-88759 GCF_046824975.1 Streptococcus intestinihominis
CTACGAAAGCTCCACCAAAAGCAAGAGCGAAGAAAACTGGGAGAGCTCGAGAAAGAGCCCAAGGAATCGCTCCAAGAAGGTAGTTGCGTTCAATACCTTTGTAGTCAAAGCGGTCGATTGCAGCATCTACACGGTGAGCGAAGTAAGTTGTAGTCATACGACCAAGAATATCAAAGTATGTCAACAAAGTTGCTACCGGCACAGCGATTGTAGCAATAGCAAGCTCTGGATCAATCCCTTGTGCTACTGAGAAGGCAGTCGCAAGAACGGCACCAGAAGTAGCGTCAATACGAGAAGCTCCACCGAAAGTACCAACACCGAGCACTGTCAATTGAAGAGAAGCTCCGATAAATAGACCTGTCTTTAAATCCCCCATGACAAGTCCTGTAATGAAACCAGCAAAGACTGGTGAGCCTGCTGATGAAACAATCGTCAACTCATCACAGATTTGATAAGCTGAGTACAAAGTAAGTAGTAAAATTTGCCACCATTGTATCATGACAATTTCCTCCTAAAATTTTTCTTTTTTATTTATAAACTATTTGAGCAACTTCAAGAAGTCTTCAATTGGATCATTTGGAACCATTTGAGCAGTTAGCTTAACTCCTTTTTCAGCTAGCTTGTGGAAAGCTTCCACATCAGCATCCACTACGTTGATCGAACGAGTAATCGGACGGGTTTCGTCTGATTGAGACATGTTCCCAACGTTTAAGGTTTCAAGTGGCACACCTGCTTCTACCAAACCGAGGAAGCGGTCTGGCTTGCGAGCTACGATGAAGAGACGTTGGCTGTCATATTTTCCAGCCAAGATATTTTCTGCAGCCTTTGCTACTGGCAAGATACTGAGCTTGACACCAGGCGGTGTCGCTAGTTTCAAACCACTTTTTTCGATATCATTTTGAGCGACTTCATCATCGATCACCATGATACGTGAAATATTCAGTTTGGTAGTCCAAAGATTGGCTACCTGCCCGTGGATCAAACGTCCATCGATACGGCATCCTACAATAGTCATAAGTTTTCCCCCTTTACTTCTTTGAATGTAGGTTGTGAAACAAGTTTTAAGGTCTCCGTCCAAGTGCCCTCTGTCTCAAAGACGAGGATCTCATTTTCCCCATCTTTGAGAAAACCATGAGGGATGTAGAGGGAGAGTGTTGGACCGACTTCCCAGAAACGACCGATATGGTGGCCATTTACAAGAACGATCCCTTTTCCAAATCCAGTCATATCAAGGAAGGTATCCTCAACCTGATCTAGATGAAAAGCAAATTGATAAAAAGCTGGTTGACCTTCTTGCCATTCTTTTGAAAAATCCAAGCGGTCCAGCTGGCTAAAATCAAGCGCATATTGTTTCCAATGAAGCTTGAAATGAAGATCGATACAAACCCCTGTTCGGATTCCTTTTCGTTGGGTGTCCGCTAAGAGTTTGTGCCCATAATTGACTCTTCCCATGTTTTCGATCAAGAGTTTTAGGTTTGTAATCGTTTTCTTTTTTCCGTTTAAAAAAAGATCTTGACCGATTTCTTCTTGGTATTGAGTGGCGATCAACTGATCATTGGCATAAACCTGTACCCGATCACGCGCATCGATGATACGCAAGCGCTCTTCTTCCGCATCCATTTCCACTTCTGTCTCATAGAGCAGATAGCCTAAAGGATGAGCAATTTCTTCCATGGTCTGTGGGTAAAGACTTTCGGTGACTTGAACAATCTTGTTTAAATTGCCAAACAAACTAGTCTTTTTGGTCAACTCCAATGTTCGTTCAGATAAAGTCGACTTCACAAGCGGATCCATCTGTGGATACTCTGGATAGTAGGTCGCCATCATCTTTTTGACTGCATGGTACTTAGGAGTCGGATTGCCCTGCTCATCTAAGAGAGCATCATAGTCGTAGGATGTCACCTGTGGGAGATCCACAGTCCCTCGTGCTGAGCAACCGTTCATAAATCCAAAGTTGGTCCCACCATGGAACATATAGAGATTGATAGAGCCTTCTTGTAAGACTTCATGGACTGCTTCTGCCAACTCTTCTGGATCTCGCTTGATGATAGGTTCTTTCCACCGATTGAACCAGCCATCCCAAAATTCCATACACATGAGTGGCCACTCTTTGTCATGCTCAGCAAAGAACTCTTTCATCTGAGAGAAGTTGTAATTCGCACGCGAACCAAAATTACCGGTTACAAAGAGTCCATCCTCAATCAAGGTCCCTGCTCGAAGGGTCGCCCTCCAAGGTCCATCAGAGGTGAAGAGTGGACAAGTAATATCCCGCTCAATCATTAGATCTCTGATCGCCCGAAGGTAGGCCTTGTCTTCGCCATAAGAGCCATATTCGTTCTCAACCTGCATCATGAGGATATTGCCCCCACGATCCAATTGGTACTTGGCCACACGTGGCAGGAGCTCGTCGTAATAAC
>NZ_JBKQBL010000006.1:88804-99922 GCF_046824975.1 Streptococcus intestinihominis
GAGCCACTTCCTTGAGAAAGGCCGGATCCGATGAGCGAATCCGAAGGTCTTCTTCGATTAACCAGGCTGGCAAGCCCCCAAATTCCCACTCCGAACAGATAAACGGTGACGGACGGAGAATCACATACAGATCCAACTCTTGAGCTACTTGGATAAAGTGCTCCAGGTCCAAATTCCCTTCAAAGTGAAAGTGGCCTCTTTGTGGCTCATGAGCATTCCATGGAACATAGGTTTCAACAGTATTAAAACCTAGAGCTTTTAGGTTATATAAGGAATGATACCAATCCTCACGATCGATCCGAAAATAATGAATTGCACCAGATAAAATCTTAAAAGGTTGATCATTTAAATAAAAATCTTCACGGATTTCAAATGCCCCCATACTGAGAACCTCCTTCTAAGAAACCCTTTTCATTTATCAATATAATATATTAATAAAAAAATGTCAACCACTTTTGAAAAAATATGTTAAAATAATATTAACAAGGGATATCGAAAGAAGAGGTGAAGCACATGGCAATCCCAAAATACCAACACATCAAAGATGATTTGAAGCAACAAATTATCTCAGGTAAATTCGAAAATGGAGATAAATTTTACACAGAAGCCGAGCTGATTAAGATTTATAATGTTAGCTCGATTACTGTTGTTCGTGCTTTGAACGATTTGGCTAGCGATGGATACATCGTCCGCCAACAAGGGAAAGGAACGTTTGTTTCACGTGCTAGAAAACACAAACTGGTTGAGTTTTCAGACGTTGAAACCTTCCCTATCCAAAAAGCGACCGTAAAAGTTCTCTCTATTAAGCGTGGCAACGCGCTGAATATCCTGGATAAACTGGGACTCGCTCCTACTCAATTCTATTATAAGATTGATCGGACTCGTCATATTGGTGAAGATACCTATATCTACCACCAGACCTATGTCCCAGAGCAATATATTAACCCAAATTATCCGAGCTTAGATTACTATAGTTCGATTTATGATCGCTTCAAAGAAGATTATCATATTCATATGAATGATGAACACTTTGAAGAAATCAATGATATTGTATTTCCAACACCAAGCAAAATCGCTTCTGTGTTGAATATCGATGAAAACTTCCCAACTGTCCGTCAAGTGAAGACGACAAAATTGGAAGCGACCGGTCAAATTCTCGAATATAGCGAAACCTATAAACGTGGCGACTACTATAAAATCAAATTTATCTCTTGTGATCGTGATCATTGATCATTCAAAGTCTGGGGTCTGGCCTCAGACTTTTATGATAAAAATTATAGCATGAAAAAATAGTTCCTAAAACATGTAAAACGAATAATCTATAATTAGTGATAGACTTCCTATAAATAGTTTAATCAGTCAAAATTTATTATGATAAATTCAGGGTCTAGAGCACCTGTTATAGGCAAAGAAAAAGACAAACATCTCATGATGTTTGTCTTTTTTGATCAAGTTTATGAGGGACTTAGTCTCCCAAGCCGATGCGTTCGAAGATCTCATCCACCCGTTTGGTATAGTAAGTTGGGTTGAAGATTTCGTCGATTTCTTCTTGAGTGAGGCGAGATGTTACTTCTGGATCTGCTTCAAGAAGTGGTTTGAAGTCGACTTGGTTATCCCATGATTGAGCTGTTTTTGGTTGCACCAAGTCATAGGCTTGCTCACGCGTCATGCCTTTTTCGATCAAGGTCAACATGGCACGTTGGCTAAAGATCAAACCAAATGTAGAGTTCATGTTGCGGATCATGTTTTCTGGGAAGACTGTCAAGTTCTTAACGATGTTTCCGAAACGGTTGAGCATGTAGTCAATCAAGATGGTTGTATCTGGTGCAATGATGCGCTCAGCTGATGAGTGAGAGATATCACGCTCATGCCAGAGGGCTACGTTCTCATAAGCTGTAATCATGTGACCACGGATCACACGCGCAAGACCCGTCATGTTTTCAGAACCGATAGGGTTGCGTTTGTGAGGCATTGCTGAAGACCCTTTTTGACCTTTAGCAAAGAACTCTTCCACTTCGCGTTGTTCTGATTTTTGCAAACCACGGATCTCCGTTGCCATGCGTTCAATAGATGTCGCGATGCTGGCAAGAACTGCAAAGTACTCAGCGTGAAGGTCACGAGGAAGGACCTGTGTAGAGATTTCTTGAGCACGGATACCCAATTTGTCGCAGACGTATTTTTCAACGAATGGTGGGATGTTGGCAAAGTTACCAACAGCACCAGAAATCTTACCAGCTTCCACACCAGCAGCCGCATGCTCGAAACGCTCGATGTTTCGTTTCATTTCGCTGTACCAAGTCGCCAATTTAAGACCAAAAGTTGTCGGCTCAGCGTGCACACCGTGGGTACGACCCATCATGATAGTGAACTTGTGCTCCTTAGCCTTGTCAGCGATGATGTTGGTGAAGTTTTCAAGGTCACGACGAATGATGTCGTTGGCCTGCTTGTAAAGGTAACCGTAGGCCGTATCGACCACGTCAGTAGAAGTCAAGCCATAGTGGACCCACTTGCGCTCCTCACCAAGAGTCTCAGAAACCGCACGTGTGAAAGCCACCACATCGTGACGAGTCTCCTGCTCGATTTCCAAAATACGGTCGATGTCAAAGTCTGCCTTTTCACGAATCAAAGCCACATCTTCCTTAGGGATTTCCCCCAACTCAGCCCATGCCTCATCAGCCAAGATTTCCACCTCAAGCCAAGCACGGTATTTATTTTCTTCAGTCCAAATGTTCGCCATTTCAGGGCGGCTATATCTATCAATCATGTTTAATTTTCCTTTCTGTTGATGTTTCACATCAGTTAGCAACCGACTGTCGCTTTATTCAAATTCTTCTTTCCCAATCCACACAGATGGATAATGATCTAGTGTATTCAAATCCGTATCCAGCGGGGCATCATAGATAGCCAAATAGTTATCAGGATATTGTGCAACTAGCTCTTCATACTTCGCTTTCACTTTTTCGTGATCGCTACTAGCATACAAGACTTCGACGACGGCTCCAGTCTTGTCCTTCTCAACAAAAGCATTGACAATGAGTTGAATCATAAAAACCTCCTAAATCGAAATACCCTTCATATTTGCTTCCAGAATAGGCATCTTCACACCTAACTCCTGACCAGTCTGATAAACACTTTGACAGCAATAGAAGATGTCCTGTTTATCATTGTGCAAGGTCATGATTTTTCGGGTCAGCTCATTTTTCGCAAACATGACTTTCATGGCTTTTCCTGCAATCCAAGCGGGAATTTTGTAAGGTAAGAGTTCGGCTTTGTAAAGCTTCAAATTTACACCACGCGCTTCTACGACTTTCAAAGCTTCTCGAATGGCCTTGATAGCCAATGTTAATTCCGACGAACTATTCATCAAGTTCAAAGCCAATTCTTCTGGGTTTTCCAGTTTCCCTGAACGTGCAGCTGTCGAAGTGACACCCGCATTAATCGCCATGTGAATCCAAATCCACTCGACCATATCATGAGGCACTTCCCACTTCAAATCTGCAGAAGTCAGTAAATCCGTCAAATCAGCATAGTTAGAGATCTGTGCTCTTTGCTCACCTTCTAGCATTAAATGGTCGAACAAGACACCATCTAAATGGTCCTCCTGCATATGACCACCGGCTGTCGGAAAAGCCAGAATATAGTCGTAATCTCCTGCCCACTCTTGGACCTCTTTTCGAGTATTCCAGAAATTGCAGAAGAAAACGAGAGTGCCTTTGATATTATTTTTTCGCAAGGTTTCCACAGCTTCTTTGACAAACCCATGACGCACACTCAGAAAAATAAAATCATATTCCGAATCAGCTTCCGCCACATGAACCTCATAGGTGTCGTGTTTGTTCTCACCTTTGGAATGATAACGGCCATCTAGCAGATCAACCAACAACTCCTTGGGAGCAGTGTTTTTCTTACTATCTCTAAGTACGTGTTCCACTTGATGACCTGCTTTTTGAAAAGCATAGGCATAAGTAGTCCCGATCACTCCAAGTCCTAGAATCGCTATTTTCACTTAAAAATCAATCCCTTTCCAGCAGTGGTTGTCTGGCTTCTCTTGTCGATTTTCGCCTGCGACAAGCCTAGTCAACCTTGCAGGGGTAAGACGACGGACCTTATAACTGGGGTCCTGTCTTACTCCCCAAACTCTTCAACCTTATCCGGTTCATCACTAAACAAGGTCACATGTCCCATTTTGCGGTTGTGCTTTGCTTCTAGTTTACCATATAAGTGGAGGTGAGCGCTTGGATTTTCTGTCACATATGTTTCAGCAGCTTCGACGTGTTGGCCGAGTACATTGAGCATGACTGCAGGCGCATGGAGGTGAATAGCAGGAAGTGGTGCTCCGAGAATACCCAGAATATGGGTATCAAACTGGGAAAAATCGCAAGCTTCAATCGAGTAGTGGCCTGAATTGTGTGGGCGTGGTGCAATTTCGTTGACGATGATGTCGTCAGCGGTAGCAAACATTTCCACGCAGAGTGTTCCAGATAGGTTCAGTTGTTCTGCAATTCGCACTGCCATAGCTTTAGCTTTTTCTGCTAAGCTTGCTGGAATGCGAGCAGGGACGATGGTCTTAGATAGAATGTTGTTGCGGTGGATATTTTCCTGAACGGGGAAGACTGTCACGTCCTTGCCATTTCCTGACACGATGACAGAAATCTCCAGGTCGAAGTTGACAAATTCTTCCAAGACACAGTCTGCTGAGTCTGCTAGCGCATAAGCTTCTACCAAGTCTGCTTCTGAGCGAATGACCTTTTGTCCATGCCCATCATAGCCACCAGTCGCCGTCTTGAGAACATAGTTTTTCGATAGGTCAATATCTGCCAAGTCTTGGCTTGAAGTCACAACCTTGTAGGGTGCCACAGTGACTTGGGCCTTGTTTGAGAGAAAGTCCTTTTCAAAAATACGATTTTGAGAAATACGGAGCAAATCCGTTCCTTGAGGGAGTTGACCATTCTTGATAACAGCATCCAAACCGTCGGCATCGACATTCTCAAACTCATAAGTCAGAATATCGCAAAGGTCCGCCAACTGACGAAGGGCGTCCACATCATTATAAGGAGCTACGATGATTTCCGCAACACGGGAGGCTGGACAATCCGCCGCAGGATCCAGCGCGATAACCTTGTGCCCCATGTAGATAGCAGAAATGGCCATCATCTGACCCAGCTGACCGCCACCGATAATTCCGATTGTTTTAGATGAGCTCATTTGTAGACTCCTCTGCGATTTTTCCTTGTTCTTCTGCGAAATCTGCCAAAGCTGTCGCGATAGCCTGGTCTTCTACTGAGAGGAGACGGAGAGCAAAGAGGGCAGCGTTAGTCGCACCAGCTTCACCGATCGCCATGGTTGCGACAGGTACCCCGCCCGGCATCTGAACGATAGAGTAGAGCGAATCCACACCGCTAAGGGCACGAGACTTGACGGGTACCCCGATAACTGGAAGGGTTGTTTTAGCAGCAACCATCCCTGGCAAGTGAGCTGCACCACCAGCACCAGCGATGATAACCTTGATGCCACGACTACGTGCTTCCTCGGCATGTTTGAACATGAGGTCAGGTGTGCGGTGGGCAGAGACAACTTTCTTTTCGTAGGCTACACCGAAACGGTCTAGGACTTCTGCTGTTTTTTGCATGGTTGCCCAGTCGGATTTTGAGCCCATGATAATGGAAATTACTGGTTTCATTTCTTCTCCTTTTTTGATAATCGTCTAATGTAGTGCGGACGTAAGCGACCGCCTAGGGCGTTCCATTACTAAAACTGGAGCCTGAGTCTCCAGTTTTCCGCTCCTAGTAGCAAAGCTACTAGGAGTTCCACTACTGCGACGATTATCCTATACTAGCTCGCTAACGCTCGCCTTTTACGACCTACGGTCGCTAATTATTTGTTCGCCTTACTACCAATGTCGTTTCGGTAGAACAAGCCTTCTGTGTTTTGTTTGTTGAGTTCGTTGTAGATGATATTTTGGCCGTCTTTGACGGTGTCTGCTGTTGTGACCAGCATGTAAACACGGCCTCCGTTTGAAAGAAGGTCTTGCCCATTTTCAGCAAATTTAGCTCCTGCATAGTAGGTGATGATGTCACCCTCTGTCTTAGCTGGAAGCTTGACACCCTTCTCATAAGCGAGTGGGTAGCCGTTTGATGCTACAACCACACCTAGTGTCACACCCTTGTCCGTCCAAGTGATGGCTGGCTCTTGGCCATCCAAAATGTCCGTGATGTTTTGTGCAAAGTCAGATGTCAAACGAGGCAAGATGATTTGCGTTTCAGGATCTCCGAAACGAGCATTGAACTCGATAACTTTCGGTCCATCTGCTGTCAAGATAAGCCCCGCGTAAAGGACACCAAGATAGGGACGACCTTCTTTGATCATGCCTTCAAGAACTGGCTTGACAATGGTGTCAACCGCTGTGTCAACCACGCTCTGTAGCAGGTGAGGAACTGGCGCATAGGCACCCATCCCACCAGTGTTAGGACCTTTGTCGCCATCATAGGCACGTTTGTGGTCCTGAGCCGTTGGCATAATGTAGAACTTATCCCCATTGACAAAGGCAAAGAGAGAGAACTCTTCCCCGTCCAGGAATTCCTCGATGACCACACGCGCACCTGAGTCACCGAATTTATTGTCCAGAAGCATCTCGTGAGCGGCTTCTACCGCTTGCTCGACTGTCTCCGCAACGACAACACCTTTCCCAAGGGCCAAACCGTCTGCCTTGACGACGATTGGAGCGCCTTTTTCTTCGATGTAGGCCTTGGCTTCCTCGAAATCTGAGAAGGTCCCATAGGCTGCTGTCGGAACACCGTATTTGACCATGATTTCTTTAGCAAAATCCTTAGACCACTCCAGCTCAGCCGCAGCTTTGGTCGGGCCAAATGCTTTGAGACCAGCTGCATTGAAATCATCCACGATCCCAGCCGCAAGGGCATCATCTGGTCCAATGAAGGTCCAAGCAATATCGTTGACTTTTGCAAAATCAATCAGCTTAGAATGTTCGGAAATTCCGATATTGATCAAATCTAGACCATCTAATCGCATTCCGTCATTACCAGGAGCCACAAAAACCTGCTCAACGTCTTTAGACTCCAACAATTTCTTAGCAATCGCATGCTCACGACCGCCAGATCCAACAACCAAAAGTTTCATCTCGAACCTCTTTTGCGAATTATTTTATTAAATTATACCACAAACGTTCGTTTTGTTCTAATGTTTCAAGGATTATCCGATGATTTCCGTTAGAAAACAAACTTTTTTCATTATTTTTAAAATTTCTGCTCCTTTTTACGAATATTATAATTGAGACCTCTACTATTTTTTAAAAAGGAGTTTTATGCAAGGGATTAAAAAACTACTCTTGGTAGCTTGCCTTTTCTGGGCAGGGGCTTCACAAGTTACAAGAGCAGAGCAAAATGTCAATTACATCTACAAGGAAAAGGGACAATTAGTTGTCCACCTCGGAACCATTCCAGACCGCTTCCAAAGCGTTAGCATCCCCATTTGGTCCGAGCAAAACGGCCAAGACGACCTTATTTGGTATCCTGTTCAACGAGGAGAAAATGGCTTTGATTTGCAAGTACCTCTGACCAATCATTTGGATCAAGCAGGACTTTATCACATCCATGTCTACGGCATCCACTCTAACGGAAACCTTGAAGGACTATTTCCACTACAGACAATCGTTGAGAAAAAAGATCTCGCCTCTTCCCAACCCAGGATCACAGTCCGACCTAGCGGTGCGCAGCTATTTGAGATCCAACTCCAACTCTTTGAAGATGTGGAGGAAGTCCTCTTTCCCATCTGGTCTGACCAAGATGGCCAAGACGACTTGATCTGGTATCCCGCAAAAAGAACGGCACCTGGCCGCTACCAATTGTCCTTCAACGCCGAAAAACATACAGGGAAAGGAAGCTTTCATCTCCATGTTTACCAGAAAAACAAGGGGCAGTTAAAAGGTTTACTTGCCACTGATTTTCAAGTCGATCGTGCTAAACCTGCTCCACTGGTCACCCAGGCAGATAATTACTATCCCATCGGCGAATGTACCTGGGCAGCCAAAGAGCTGGCTCCTTGGTCACAAAACTGGTGGGGAAACGGTGGCATGTGGGCTGCTAGTGCACGCACTGCGGGCTTCCGGACAGGAAACACCCCAGAGGTCGGCGCTATCGCCTGCTGGGATAATGGAGGCTATGGTCACGTTGCAGTCGTGACGGAGGTCGAACATAACCAAAAAATCCAAGTGAAAGAAGCCAATTATAATGGAAATCGGACCATCAACAATTTCCGTGGCTGGTTTGACCCCACGAATGCTGTCTGGGGAACGGTCAGCTATATCTATCCAAATTAAAGGTCGCTTGATTAATAAAGGCACTCATCTATCGATGAGTGCCTTATTTGATTAATGTCTGAAGTGACGAACACCTGTAAAGATCATGGTTAAACCGTATTTATCAGCTGCTTCAATAGATTCTTGGTCACGGACCGAGCCTCCTGGCTGGATGATCGCTTTGATTCCTGCTTTGGCGATTTCTTCCACGTTATCTGCAAATGGGAAAAAGGCATCTGAAGCAAGAACAGCTCCGTCAAGACGGTCTTTCGCTTGATCAATGGCGATACGGACGGAAGCCACACGATTGGTTTGACCAGGGCCAACACCAAGTGTCATGTGATCGTTGGTCACGATAATCCCGTTTGATTTGACATACTTGATGGCTTTCCAAGCAAACTCAAGAGCAGTCGCTTCTATATCAGTTGGTTGGCGTTTGGTCACCACTTGCCAGTCAGCGGGACTTTCTTTCACCACATCTTGGTTTTGAACGAGAAGGCCACCAACAACACCTGTGTACTCAGCCTCTACTTCACTAGCATCTTGAGCGTCAAATGGCAAGGCAAGGATCCGCAAGTTTTTCTTTTTATTAGTCAAGATTTCAAGTGCTTCGTCTGTGTAGCTTGGCGCGATGATGATTTCAAGGAAAACACCATGCATCTTCTCAGCTGTCGCAGCATCTACCTCACGGTTGAGAACGACGATACCACCAAAGATAGACACCGGATCAGATTCATAAGCGTAGTTCCAAGCAGTCTCGATGTCATCAGCCTGACCGATTCCACATGGATTCATGTGTTTCAATGCCACAACGGTTGGACGGTCTTTAAAATCGCGAATGATACGAATCGCAGCATCCGCATCACGGATATTGTTGAAGGACAACTCTTTCCCGTTGAGCTGTTTAGCCGATGCAATAGAGTAATCCGTCGGCAAAGCTTTTTGGTAGAAATCAGCGTCTTGTTGAGGGTTTTCCCCGTAACGCATAGCTTGTTTGAGATCATAGGTCAGAGTGAGTTTTTCAGGTTTGCTTTCACCCACTTGAGCTGTGAAGTATTCCGCAATCAAGGCATCATAGGCTGCTGTGTGACGGAATACTTTTGCTGCTAAACGTTGACGAGTTTCGTAAGAGGTTTCGCCGTTTGCTGACAATTCGTCAAGAACAACAGCATAGTCAGCAGGGTCTACAACAACTGTTACGCTAGCGTGGTTTTTAGCTGCTGAACGAAGCATTGATGGACCACCGATATCGATGTTTTCAACGGCATCCGCATAAGTCACGTCTGGTTTGAGAATGGTTTCCTTGAAAGGATAGAGATTGACCACTACAAGGTCAATGAGCTCGATCTGATTGTCCTTAGCAGCATCAAGGTGACTATCAAGGTCACGACGAGCGAGAAGACCACCGTGGATATTTGGATGGAGAGTCTTCACACGGCCGTCCATCATTTCTGGAAAACCAGTCACATCGTCAATGGCAATGGTATCAACACCGGCATTGTCAAGGGCAACTTTGGTACCACCTGTTGAGATGATATCCCAGCCCAGAGTTTTCAGCTCTTTCGCAAATTCTACAATGCCTGTCTTATCTGAGACACTGATTAAAGCTTTTTTCGTCATTCTATTCCTCTTTCTTTAGGTCCAAGCGCATAGCGATTTCATTATTTTCTTCTATAAATCCTGTTTCCCGAAAACCCAGACTAGTCAGCAGGTGCTTCATTTTTTCATTTCCGACTACATAATCTGCGATAATATGATTGCAACATCTATCCATCTGAGCCTCTTTGATTAGAACTTCCAAGGCTTTTCGTCCATAACCTTTTCCTTGGTACTGCTGGCCAATCATTATCCGCCAGATAAAGTATTCTGCTTCATCCTTATCTATTTCCAGCAGGAGAAAACCAACTACTTGCTCATTCCAATAGATTGCCATTGGAAACACATCCCCATTCTCTCGGTAGAGCCATGCGTCAGCTAAAGAGCGCACATTTGGAGCTACGAAACGTGCTCGTTTATCAGCATCAGATATTTTCAGATCCAGCACTACCTGAAAACTGCTCTCATCTACTAATTTCAGATTAATCATTTTTCTCCTACCAAAATTACACAATCAAAACTTGATTTCCTTCTTATTTCCTCTCCACTCCCAAAAGTTCCAATACTTCTGGATAGAGTTTGTACTCTGTTTCGTGGATGCGGGTTTCGAAAGTGTCAAGGGTATCCCCTTCAAGGCGTGGTACACGGACTTGTTTGATGACCTTACCGGTATCCACGCCCGAGTCCACCCAATGAATGGTCACACCAGACTGCTCAACACCTGCATTCCAAGCATCCTCAATACCATGAGCGCCTGGAAATTCAGGGAGATAAGCCGGGTGAATATTGATAATACGGCCTTCATAAGCCGCTAGCAAGGTTGGACCGACGATTTTCATATAACCAGCCAAACAGACTAGGTCAATCTCGTGCTCATCCAAGAGCTCGACAATGGCTCCTTCGTAGTCTGCTTTGCTCTCAAATTCCTTGAGTTCAAAAGCATAGGAAGGAACTCCAAGCTTTTCGGCACGCTCGAGCACATAGGCATCACGATGGTCTGAAAAGACAAACTCCACTGGAAATTCTTCAGCAATCACCTGAAAATTTGAGCCATTACCAGAGGCAAAAACCGCTATTTTTTTCATTTGATGATAACACTTTCGTTTTCTTTCTTGACGATACGACCGATTTCATAAACAGGTTCGTCAAGAAGTTCTTTGACACGTTCAACATGTTCTGGTTTAACTGCAAGCATGAGACCAATACCC
>NZ_JBKQBL010000006.1:99963-111024 GCF_046824975.1 Streptococcus intestinihominis
ATGTTGAAGATTTCAAACATTTCTTCGTGTTTGATTTGTCCATATTTTTCAAGGGCTTTGAAAATTGGAAGAACTGGAACCTTGCTTTCGTCAATTTCAGCTGCCAAGTCATCTGAAAACATCCGTGGGACATTTTCGATGAAACCACCACCTGTGATGTGGGCAATCCCATTGACCAATTCTTCTTTGATAAGAGGCAAAACAGCTTTGACGTAGATACGAGTTGGTTCCAAAAGGACGTCTTTGAGTTTTTTACCTTCCAACTCAGGCAAAACTTCTTCGCCTGTGTAATCCGCAAAGACACGACGAACAAGGGAGTAACCGTTTGAGTGGATCCCACTTGAGGAAAGACCAAGAAGCACATCACCTGCTGCTACTTTTGAACCGTCGATGATTTGAGATTTTTCAGCCACACCAACAGCAAATCCAGCCAAGTCATAGTCGTCTTCGCCATACATACCAGGCATTTCAGCCGTTTCACCACCGATGAGGGCTGCGCCTGCTTGCACACACCCTTCTGCAACACCAGCAACCACTTGTTCTAGCTTAGCTGGTTCATTTTTCCCAGTTGCCACATAGTCTAGGAAGTAGAGGGGCTCCGCGCCTGCAGCAATGATATCATTGACACACATAGCTACACAGTCTTGACCAATGGTATCGTGCTTGTCGTACTTGATAGCTAGCATGAGTTTGGTTCCGACACCGTCCGTCCCTGAGATCAAAACAGGCTCTTTGACACCTGTTTTTGAAAGGTCAAACATGCCACCGAATCCACCAAGAGCTCCCATGACACCTGCACGCTCTGTACGTGCTACGTGTTTTTTGATCCGTTCAACAACTTCATAACCCGCTTCAACATCCACACCAGACTGCGCATAAGCATTTTTATTCGTCATTTTATTCATTCCTTTTCTTTTGCACTGTTCTTAATAGAAAGAAGTGTGTTCTTTCAAACTTTCTACATAGCGTTCTTCGTAGTCATATAAAGGCGTTGGGTATTTCCCATCGAAGTAAGCAACACAAAGACCACCGTTTGGTGCATCGGTATCAATGCCAATAGAATCAATCAAGCCATCAATGGACAAGTAAGTCAAGCTATCCGCACCGATAATCTCACAAGTTTCCTCCACTGTATGATTGGCTGCAATCAGCTCCTCACGGCTCTGAATATCAATTCCATAGAAACATGGATAAGCCAGAGCTGGGCTGGCAATTGCCACATGGACTTCTGTAGCACCTGCTTCTTTCAACAATTTCACAATTCGACGAGAGGTGGTTCCACGCACGATAGAGTCATCAATCATGACAACCCGTTTGCCTTTCACGACACCAGATACGGCAGAGAGTTTCATTCGCACTCCTTGTTCCCGCAATTCCTGAGTCGGTTGGATAAAGGTCCGTTGGATATACTGATTCTTGATCAAGCCCATTTCATTTGGCAGGCCAGATTCTTCCGCAAAGCCCATGGCAGCACTGAGAGAGGAGTTGGGAACCCCCACCACAATATCTGCCTGGTTCTTAAATTCTCGTGCCAACTGAGCTCCCATCCGCTTGCGAGCCGTATGGACGTTGACCCCTTGGATATTGGAATCAGGACGAGCAAAATAGATATACTCCATGGAACAAATCGCCAGTTGCGTATCATCCGTATAGCGATCATAAGTAATGCCATTTTCATCAAAGATAACGAGCTCACCAGGGTGCACATCTCGGATCCATTCTGCCCCGATAACCTCAAAAGCACAGGTTTCAGAAGAAACAACTAAGGCTCCATTAGCCATTTTCCCGATAGAAAGAGGACGGAAGCCATTGGGGTCTAAGGCTGCAATCAGCTTATCTTCAAACAGCATCAGATAAGCAAAACCGCCTTTGACCGTATTGAGCGCTTCCTTGATTTTCCCCATAAAGGAAGGGTTGTGACTCCGTCGAATCAAGTGGGCCAGTATTTCTGAGTCAGAGGTTGAGCTAAAGATGGCTCCATTTTTTTCTAATTCAGATTTGAGCGATTGGGCATTGGTCAAATTCCCATTATGGGCCAGACCAAACTGCGTATCTTGAAAGCGGAAGAGGAAGGGTTGGATGTTATCCACAGACGCTTCCCCCGCTGTCGCATAGCGAACATGCCCAATAGCAGAGCTTCCTGTTAATTTTTCCAAATTTAATGGATTCCGAAAGACTTCTGAAAGAAGGCCTGTGTCTCGATGGCGTCTCAGGGTTCCTTGGTCATTGGCCAGGATTCCTGCTCCTTCTTGTCCCCGGTGTTGGAGACTGTGAAGCCCAAAATAAGTGAGTTTCGCAGCATCTGGATGTCCCCAAATCCCAAAGACTCCACACTCTTCATTAAGAGATTTTACTTCGTATGTCATGTTGTATACCTTTTATTTTCCAGTAAAATATTGAACCGCTGATGCAAAAAGATGCTGGTCTTTATTTCCTGGAATATTTTGGAAGAGACCGTCTTCAAAACGTTCTGAGTGACCCATCTTCCCAATAATTTGACCGTTCTTACTCGTAATTCCTTCGATCGCATGGACAGATCCGTTAGGATTGTATTTAGAATCCATGCTTGGTTTACCGTCAAAGTCAACATATTGGCTAAAGATTTGACCATTGTCACGAAGCTCTGTGAATTCCTCAGCTGTCACGACAAACTTCCCTTCACCGTGTGATACTGGGATAGCGTGGATGTCTCCAACTTCTACTCCCGCAAGCCATGGTGAGTTGGTATTGGCAATCCGTGTTTCCACCATCTTAGCCACGTGTTGGTTGGCATCATTGTAGAAGAGGGTTGGACTCGTGCTACTTGCATCTTCAAAGTTACCGTATGGAAGAAGACCTGATTTGACAAGGGCTTGGAATCCGTTACAAATACCAATAATCAAACCACCGCGTTCAATGAAGCCATCGATAGCTGCACGCACTTTTTCATTGAGCAAGATGTTTACGATGAATTTAGCTGATCCATCTGGTTCATCCGCTGCTGAGAAGCCACCTGCAAAGAAGATAATATTAGCTTTTTCGATGTTGTCAACCATTGTGTCAACAGACTTGACAATCGCCTCTTCATTCAGTGTGACAAATGGTACCAAGTTAACTTTTGCACCTTCTTTTTCAAAGGCCTTAGCGGAGTCGTATTCAGAGTTGGTACCTGGGAATACTGGGATGTAAACCACTGGTGTCTCAACTGTTTCTTTAGCTTTGATCACAGCATCAGATGCTACAGCAGGTACTTCTTCCAACTCAGTTGCCTGTGCAAATTCTGTTGGGTAAACCTCTTCCAATTTACCTTGGAAGGCACTGTCAAGTTTGTGTCCATCCAGCGTTACACCGTTGACAACTAGTGTAAAGTCTGCTACTGTTTGTCCGATCTTGGCAACACCTGCAATTTCTTCAGGCGATGTGAAGACGAATCCACCCAATTGGGCTGTCAAGCTAGTGTCAAGGTCAGCTAATTCGACATTTGCTCCGATATGGTTACCAAATGTTGCAAGTGCAAGAGCTTCAACCACACCACCATATTTAACAGCTGATGCGGCTGTCACTTTGTGGTCAGCTTGGATGGCTTCAAATTGAGCAAAGTTAGATTTGATAAGTTCGAAGTCAATTTCTTGTGCCAAAGCTTGACCAGGAATGTAGTAAATATTTTCACCAGCAGCTTTGAATTCTGGAGAAAGAACCTTACGGCTATCTGCAGTTGTTACCCCAAAAGCAACCAAGGTTGGTGGTACGGTTAATTCTTCAAAGGTACCAGACATCGAGTCTTTCCCACCGATAGATGGTAAACCAAGTTGAATCTGAGCTTCGATGGATCCAAGAAGAGCAGCTACTGGTTGACCAAAACGCTCTGCTTGTTTATCCATCCGCTCGAAGTATTCTTGATAAGAGAAACGAGCCTTAGACCAGTTGGCACCAGCAGCAACCAAACGAGCAGTTGCTTCGATGACCGCATAAGCAGCACCATGATATGGAGACCAATCGGCGATATAAGGGTTGAACCCTTGCGCCATGACAGAAGCCGTATGCGTCACGCCATGTTGAACTGGCAATTTCTGTACAGAAGCTTCCGTTGGTGTGATTTGGTAGCGACCACCAAGTGGGTGATTAACTGTTGAACGACCAACTGAGCTATCAAAGATGGTTTGTAAACCTTTTTGACTTGCATGGTTCAGGTCAGCCAAGACTTCAAGTGTATCCGCTTCAAGGGTTTCAGCAGATGTTTGACGTTCTTCTGGAAGCTTGACATCCTTGTCAACCACCTTAGCATCTACAACCACACGTACACCGTTTGTATCAAGGAAACGACGTTCCAAATCAACGATGGTTTCACCATTCCAGTGCATGACAAGATTTGGTTTCTCCGTCACTGTCGCAACGACAACAGCATCAATATTTTCTTTGTTACATGCTGCAACGAAGGCATCTACATCTTCTGGACGAACCACTACAGCCATCCGCTCTTGAGATTCAGAGATAGCAATTTCTGTACCATTCAAGCCTTGGTATTTCAATGGCACTTTGTCTAGATCAATTTCAAGACCATCAGCCAATTCACCGATAGCCACACAGACACCACCAGCACCAAAGTCATTTGATTTCTTAATCAGACGTGTTACTTCCCCATTACGGAAAAGACGTTGAATCTTACGTTCTTCGATGGCATTCCCTTTTTGAACCTCAGCACCAGCTGTTTCAACAGATTCAACTGTTTGAACTTTAGATGAACCTGTCGCACCACCGACACCGTCACGTCCAGTCTTACCACCGAGTAAAATGATCACATCGCCTGCTTCAGGTTTTTCACGGACAACATTTTCCTTAGGAGCCGCACCGACAACTGCACCTAGCTCCATACGCTTAGCAACGAAACCTGGGTGGAAGTATTCACGAACATAAGTTGTCGCCAAACCAATTTGGTTACCGTATGAAGAATAACCATGAGCCGCTGTCTTAGAAATCACTTGTTGTGGCAATTTACCAGCGCGAGTTTCTGAAATTGGAGCTGTAATATCACCAGCACCTGAGATACGCATGGCTTGGTAAACGTAGGAACGCCCTGACAATGGGTCACGAATGGCACCACCGATACAAGTAGCCGCTCCACCAAATGGTTCAATTTCCGTTGGGTGGTTGTGGGTTTCATTCTTGAACATGAGAAGCCATGGTTCTTTGACACCATTGACATCCACTTCAATTTCAACTGAGCAGGCATTGATTTCATCAGACACTTCCATGTCGTCCAAACGACCATTAGCACGCTCATAACGGCCAAAAATAGTCGCCATATCCATCAAGGTTTGAGGTTTTTCTGTACGTCCCAACTCATCACGCATGGCAATATACTTGTCATAAGTCGCTTGCAATTGTTTTTCAAATTTAGAAGCCGAGAAGTCGATATTTTTCAACTCAGTTTCGAAAGTCGTGTGACGACAGTGGTCAGACCAGTAAGTATCCAAAACCTTAAGTTCAGTCTCAGTTGGTACACGTCCAATAGATTTGAAGTAATCTTGGATGAAGAGAAGGTCATCCACTTCCATTGCCAATCCTTGCTCAGCCTTATACTGTGCAAAATCTTCTGCCGTATAAGTTTCAAAGAAATCCAAGCTTGGAATGGTCTTATCAGACTCAGAGAAATCCTGTTTCGCAATACCAACAGTGATATCTTTGAAACGAGAGTCTACTGGGTTCAAGAGGTAGTTTTTGACAGCTTCCAATTCATTCGCATCAATATCCTTGTTAACCAAGTACAATTGTGCTGTATTCACTGTTACATCATTTGAACTACCCAACAACAGCAAAGCTTCTTGCGAAGATGCCGCCCGTTGGTCAAATTGACCAGGTAAACTTTCGATAGCAAAGAAAGCATAGTTCTCAAGATCAGCCTGAACCGCAGCTTCATCCAAAACAGTATCGGTCACCTGCTCTGAAAAAATATGTTTTTCCGCACGCGCAAACAAATCCTCTGCCAAATTAAAGACATCGTAAACCTGAACAATCCGAAGATCCTTCAAGGTTTTCAACTGAAGATTATGCTGTAATTCTTTTACTAAAGAGTCCGATTTTACACGAAAATCAGCTTTTTTCTCAACGAAAATACGTTTATCCATTTTAGTTCCTTTATTTCTATTCAAAAAAGTTATTAAAGACGAAGGTTTTCCCTTCAAACAGATTACTTCAAGCCCTGTAATTTCTCCAACACAACTTTGTACACATCTGTCAGACTGCCCAGATCCCTACGGAAAACATCCTTATCCATGTGGTGCCCTTCCGCATCCCAAAGACGGCAGTTATCTGGTGAAAATTCGTCTGCCAAGATAATCTTGCCATCCTTATCAAAACCAAATTCCAATTTGAAGTCAATCAAGCGAAGACCAATTTGTGCAAACCAATCTTTTAGCAATTCATTGATTCGACGCGTTTCTTCCTTGATATAAGCAATTTGCTCATCATTGGCAATATCCAAAAACTTGACGTGTTCATCATTGATAAACGGGTCATCCAACTCATCGTTCTTGTAGTAAAATTCAACGATTGGAGTTTTCAAGTCTAAACCTTCTTCAACACCAAAGCGTTTAGAAAAAGAACCCGCAGTCACATTTCGAAGTACAACCTCCAAAGGAATAATGGTCACTTTCTTGTTCAATTGTTCGGTATCTGAAATACGTTCAATAAAGTGAGTCGCTACACCCGCAGCATTCAATTTTTCAAAAATAAGAGACGAAATCTGATTATTCAGCACACCTTTCCCCTCAATGGTCTCTTTGCGAGCTCCATTCAGCATGGTAGCCTGGTCCTTATAAACGGACTTAATCACATGTTCGTCTTCTGTACTATAAATATCTTTTGCTTTCCCCGTATAAATTAATTGATCGGACATCTTCTTGTTCGCCTTTCATCTTTTATCCCTTTCAGTGTATCACAGAGAAGTTGTTTTTTCAAGTTAAATCCGTATCTTGTTAGCTTGTAATACAAAAATAATAAGAGATTGAATCAAAAAGATTCAACCTCTTATTTTTAGATGCTTATTCGTTCGTAAAAACCGAACTTTATTTGCTTGTTTTCTTCAAAACGTAGTCTACCATATCTCCAACGGTTGCCATGGCATCAATATCTTTGTCTGGGATGTCAATTTGGTAGGCTTCTTCCAAATAAATAATGTATTCCATGAGATCAACGGAATCTACTTCCAAGTCCTTTCGTAAATCTAAATCCAAAGTAACCTCATAGTCAGATCCTTTATGATCTTGAATCAACCCTTCAACTAGTTTAAAAATTTCTTGATGACGACTCATTTCTCTTCCTCCAATTCTGATAATTCAACCACAGATTTACGAATAACATCTGTTTCCAACATGGTCCGGATCTGGCGGATCGTACTATAGACTGCCTTGGCATCACTAGAACCATGGGTTTTCACGACAGGGGCTTGCAAGCCAAACAAGACCGCACCTCCAACATCTGAATAATCCAAAGTCTTTTTCAAACCTCGTAGATCATTCTTCAAGAGGAGGGCTCCAATCTTAGCTTTCAACCCGCCACCACTAAGGACCGTTTTCAACTGTTTAAAGAGGCCCAGAGCAGTTCCTTCCATTGTCTTAAGGACAGCGTTTCCTGTAAATCCATCTGTCACAATGACGTCAGCAACTCCATCCATCAAGTCACGCGCTTCTACATTTCCTACAAAATTAAGAGAAGGATCTGCTGCTAATAATTGATAGGTCTCCTTGCGTAGGGGATCACCCTTGCTTTCCTCTGTTCCGTTATTTAAGAGACCAATACGAGGCCACTTAATGCCACGGACATTCTCTGCATAATAGGCTCCCATAATCGCATATTGGTGCAAGTGTGTTGGCGTATTTTCAGCATTTGCCCCCAGATCCAACATATCATAGCCCTTCCCATCAAGGGTAGGAAGAGTTGACATCAAACCTGGACGATCGATGACCTTGATCCGACCAACAATAAAGTAACCAGAGGCAAGAAGAGCTCCTGTATTTCCTGCAGAAAGCATCGCATCCGCTTCCCCATTCTTAACTGCATGCGCTGCTAAGACCATGCTGGCTTGCTTTTTCCGTCGAATAGCACGAGTCGGCTCATCATCTGAGTTGATTTTCTCATCCGTATGGACGATGGATACCCGTTCAGTTGCCGTCAGGTATTGCTTAATTTTAGCCTCATCCCCATACAAAATGACTTCAATATCCTTAAATTCTTGTATAGCTTGATTGACCCCTTCTACTAGGGCCTGTGGAGCATGATCTCCACCCATTGCATCAACTGCAATTTTTTTCATTTCTTACCTCCAGACTGATCTTTTAAGATCTCTCCCCAGCTTCCCAGGGAATCAATAAATTTCTTAGCTTTTAGATGAATGCCTACATATTCATCATAGAGTTGGTCTAGACACTTTCTCAACTCTTTCTTCATCTCATCATGGATGGAAATCGTCTCTAACTCACTAAATTTCACAGCTTGAAAACGATCCAGCAAATAGAGGGCGTTTGGATCCCAGTGGGCTCGTCTTTCGTCACGATCATAATGATCTGGGCAAAGGACACCACCCAAGCGGAATGAAAAATCAAAAGGCAACCCCACTCGATGACAGACACAACACTCATGGACGTTTAAGGCAACACCAAATCGGGATAAAATCTGCATTTCAAAAATATTGGTCAGGATTTCATAATCCAAACCCCGATCCATCAATTGCAAGGTCTGCTCTAAAAAAGCAAATAAAGCTGGATCAGGTTGACGATCCTGTATACTAGCATCTGCCAAGGCCAGTATATAGGTTGCGTAGGAAAGACGAAAAAGGTCTTGGTTAATCCCTTGGAAACTTTGAACCTCATGAATATCTTCGATATAGCTGAGTCCGTCATCATTGATTTTCAGATACATATCCGCTAAAGTCAAAGGTTGGATCATAGAATTCAACCGAGAACGATTGGCATGTTTCACGAAAAACATGAGCTTGCCAGCTTGCTCTGTAAAGATTTTAACCAGCTTATCATCCTCTCTGTAATCCCGATGGTAGAGGACGATGCCACGACTCTCAATGCTCTCCAGCATGTTCTTTCATAAACTCCTTCAACCGACTCATCGCTTCCTGGATTACTTCCATACTTGCTGCATAAGACAAGCGCACATATCCTTCGCCGTATGGGCCAAAAGCCATTCCTGGGATAAAGGCAACAGCCTTTTCTTGGGCTAAGAGCTTCAAAAAATCGAAGGAGTCTTGGTTATATCCTTGTGGGATCTTAGCAAAAATATAGAAGGCACCATCCGGGCGGATAATATCAAAGCCCATGGCAGACATTTCTTTGATGATATAATCTCGACGCTCTATGTATTCCCGTTTCATCGGCTCTGCGTCGTCTTTACCAACCGTTAAGGCTTCAATGGCTGCATACTGGTTCATGGTCCCCGCTGCAGTCACCAAGTACTGATGACTCTTGATTAATTGAGCTGTCAAAGGAGCCGGAGCAAAGATAAAACCAAGTCTCCAGCCTGTCATAGCATGAGACTTAGATAAGCCATTGATAATAATGGCTTGGTCCCGTAGATAGGATCCCAAGGAAACGTGAGGCTGTCCTGTATAGGTTAGCTCTGAATAAACTTCGTCACAAACGACAAAAACTTCATATTTCTTCAAGACTCTAGCCAACTCCTGCATCTGCTCCTTAGAGTAGGTGACACCTGTCGGATTAGCTGGGTAGTTGAGAATAACCGCCTTGACGCGATCTCCTTGCTCTTCTATGGCCTTTTCTAAAGCCTCAGGACTGAGGATAAAGCGATTGTCTGTCGTATCGATTTCGACGACACTAGCCCCCATCAGTTTAATAATGGGTTCGTAACCAGGATAAGCAGGTGCTGGTAAGAGCACCACATCTCCCGGTTCCAATATAGCGGTCAAGGTCGCAGAAAGGGCCTCCGTTGCCCCAATCGTAACCAAAATTTCATCCTCTGGTCGATACTGTAGGTTATATTTTTCAGCTACAAACTGACTAGCAGCTTCTCGCAAAGCTAGCAAGCCACTCATCCCCGTATAATGACTCTGGTTGGCATCAATAGCTGCTTTTGCCGCTTCCTTTACATGATCCGGTGTCGTAAAATCTGGCTCACCCAAGGTCAAGCGTAAAATACCTGGAATAGAAGAAATGGCTTGGTCAAACTGACGAATCAAAGAAATCTCGATTCGATTCAAATTTTGATTAAACCGTTTTGTTAAATCCATAGCCACCTCCAAAAAAAGTTCTATCACCATTATACTATAAATGGAAAAGCATCGCAAAAAAGGGGCTAGTCCCCACTAAAATGATACAATAATGACCTTTCTCATCAAAAAAGGACTTAGCACATGCTAAATCCTCTCATTGAATAAATTTTACCAAATCTTTTCTATTCTTGACCACGTGTTGCAACATAATTCAACTGATCACCATGTTTCGCCAAGAAATCCTTCATTTCCGAATCCGGAATTTGACGAAGGTAGAGATTGGAACGGATAGTTTCATCTTCTTCGCGACAAGTAGACAAGACTAGGTACTTATCAGAAGCATTGATTTTAATATTTGGATTCTTTGTACGCGCTGACTCATAGATGTTTTTCAACTGGGTAATGAAATCTTCATCATCTGAAAAGCTGGTACGATAGAAAGCTGTTGTTTCAGGAACAATGACCAAGCCCATTGCTTCATAATAATACTTACGCTCAGGTGTTTCAATAACTACGTAAGGGTGCTGATTAAAGTACTCCTGGTTATCATAGAAGTTAACATCGTTAAACATCCGATGATCTTCAACCTGGCTACCACGAGCATGACCGAATAACCAGGTCAAACGATCACTAAAGTCTTTTTTATTATCAGTATCCATGAAAACAGTTCCCATTAAAGGTTGGTTTCCACCCTCAAAAGTTTTATCCAAATACGTAGCATTGTCCCCTGTTTGAACAACAGGCTCATCTAACTCAGTTCCTGGAGCATAAACATAGGCAATCGCTTCTGGATTGACAGAAGTTAATTGAGCAAAGCGGTTGGCTAAATACTCTTTTTCTTCTTGACT
>NZ_JBKQBL010000006.1:111068-115028 GCF_046824975.1 Streptococcus intestinihominis
TGGCTCATACTTAACTTCCTTGACCTCTTTGCTACTTGCACTAGATGATGAGCTCATGTCCTTTTTATCAGATGAAGTCTGTTTCCCAAATGGGTTAAAGAGGACAAAACCACCTACAAGGGCAATAAGAGCAAGCAAAGCAAGAATAAGCGAAATGCCCTTTCTTTTAGAACTAGAATGTTTATCTGTACGATTCATAAAAATAAAATCCCCTATATACCGTTTACTCTAAAAAATAACACCGAGCCCGAAGGCTCAGTGATATTTAATTTAAGAGCTAATTAATAAAAATTATTTAACTGCGCTTGTTTTTGGAAGAGCTTTGTCAGCTTGTTTAGATCCAGCTTTACCAGCTGCTGCTGCTTTAGCTGCTTCTTCTGCTTTAGCTGCTTCTTCTTTAGATTGTTTAGCTGCTTCTTCTTTAGAAATTCCATGTTCTTTCAAGTAACGTGCGTTAGCTTGTTCTGGAGTTTCATTCAAGATGTAGTAAGAACCTTGTGCCTTGTCAGCAGTGTTGTATGTTTTTTGAGATTCTTGGATTTTAGCGTTACGAGCTGCATTACGAGCATTGTTCAATGCTGCTTCATAAGCTGCTTTCTTTTCACCGTAAAGGTGTGAACCACCTTCAACAGCATCCAATTCAGCTTTAGCTGCAACTACTGCTGGGTCTTTTGCTGCTTCAGCATCAACGTTTTCTTGGTGACCACCAACATATTCGTTAGCTTTACGACCATTTTTAAACTCAGATTGAGCGTTGTAAGCATCGTTAACACCGCCACCAGTTACTGGTTGGTCGTAAGCACCTGGAGTGTTAGCTCCACCATTAATAGGGTTTTCATTTGCAAATGCTGGTGCTGCTGCTGCAAATACTGCAAGAGCTGCTACTGATGATAATAAAACTTTTTTCATTGTTTTATCTCCTTTTTTCATTTTAAAAAATAATTCGTTACTTCGTAACTATTACTAGTTTACTACGATATATTTTATTTGTCAATAAAATCTGACCTATTTTTTAAATTAATTTTATATTTTTTTAGGTAAGAGAAGATTTGACTTTTAAAGTAGAAATCTTTTATTTTGTAAGTGTTTTACTTCTTTTATTTGATTGCACCACTTTTTGGCAAGGTCTTTTTGGGTAGACAAGGATCCATTCTATCCTCATTTTTTTGTGCTTCTTTCAACAACTCCTCCCTCTGATTTTTTATCTTACTTTCTTTTTTTAACCAGTTGAAAAACATATCTTTCCTTTCTTAAAAAAGAGGCTCTCTACAACCTCTTTTTTACATTTTTAAGATTTTTTCGCATTTCCAATTTCAAATAGAGGAGACAGAGGGCGTTTTTCATGGATGCGGATAATCGCTTCTGCCAATAGTTTTGCGATGGAGATTTGTTCAATTTTATCAATTAAGCGCTCTTCAGGTAGGTAAATGGTATCCAACACCACCAACTTCTTGATCGCTGATTTCTGAATATTGTCCATAGCTGGACCTGACAATACAGGGTGCGTACAACTTGCATAGACTTCTACAGCTCCTGCTTCAGCAAGTGCATCCGCAGCGTGGCAAATGGTTCCCGCAGTATCAATCATATCATCGATCAGGATACAAGTTTTCCCTTCGACATTCCCAATGATGTTCATGACTTCACTGGTGTTCATTTTATCGACACTCCGACGTTTATCAATAATAGCAATCGGTGTTTTCAAAAATTCAGCTAGCTTACGAGCACGAGTCACACCACCGTGGTCCGGACTGACTACCACATAGTCAGAGCCAACCATGCCACGACGTTCAAAGTAGTCTGCAATCAATGGAGCCCCCATCAAATGATCCACTGGAATATCAAAGAACCCTTGAATCTGAGCTGCATGCAAATCAATGGTTAAGAGACGGTCTACACCAGCAATCTCTAGCATATTGGCAACCAATTTGGATGTAATTGGCTCACGAGCACGAGCTTTACGGTCTTGACGAGCATAACCATAATAAGGCATCACTACATTAATAGTTTGAGCACTGGCACGTTTTAAAGCATCTACCATGATCAAAATTTCCATTAAATTATCATTTACAGGAGAGCTCGTAGATTGAAGAATATACACCTCTTTACCACGAATAGACTCCTCAATATTGACTTGGATTTCCCCATCTGAAAATTGACGTACGGTCGACTTACCAAGTGGCAATCCCATCTCCTTAGAGACACGTTCAGCCAAATCTTGGTTAGAAGATAAAGCAAACAGCATTAAATCCGAAAACGACATGATTTCCTCCACATAAATTTAACCACAATGTACGAATTGTACAAATCTTCTCTTTACCCATTGTAACGCTTTTTACATGATTTTTCAATCCATAATCCATCAAAAATTAAAATAGTAACTATAGTAAAAAACACCCACTTTTAGTGGGTGTTTTGAATTCTTAGTTTGGATAGATATAAGTAAGTGATCCTTGTGCATTCACTGGGTTAAACCATCCACGGTAGTTCCCAATGCTACGGATACCTAAGTAGTTAGATTCAGATACTTGAATACTTGTAGTAGATTGAACAGCTGTAACCACTGCCACGTGTCCATATCCACCGTCATTCCAACATGCAATAGCTCCAACTTGTGGTTGGCTACCAGTACGGAATCCAGCTGCTGCGGCACTTGCAGCCCACTGTGCTCCATTACCCCAGTAATCACCAGCCCAAGGTGCCAATACTTTCGCACCCCAAGTACATTCACCTACAGGGTATGAACTTGCAGAGGTGCTGTATGTTGGACGACTAGTTGCAGCAGGTGTAGCAACTGTTTGAGTTTGAACTGCTGGTGCTGCAGCAGGAGTTGAAACTGTTGCTTGAGGTTGTGCTGCTTCAGCTGCTGGTGTTTGAGTAGCAGCTTGCACTTGTGCTTGCAAGTTAGTATTAGCAGATGCTTCTACAGCCTTACGTTGTTCTTCTTGTTGTGCACGGTAAGCTGCTTCAGCTGCTGCTGCTTCAGCTGCCGCTTTCTCAGCTGCTGCTTTTTCTGCAAGCAAAGCATTCTTTTCATTTTCTGCAGTTGATTTTTCAGCTGCCAAATTCAATTGTGCAACCTTCAACTCAGCTTCTTTAGTTGTCAACGCTTGCGCATCTTCATCTAATTTTTGTTGGTTGGCAATAACAGTGTTGATTGCTTCATTGTTTTCTTTTTGCTTAGCATCAATTGCTTCTTTATCGCGTTTTTGCTCTTCAAGCATCTTGTTGTTGGCGCTAGCAATTTCATTCATTGCAGAAACACGAGAAATAGCTTCAGTCAAAGAACCAGAACTTACAATAGCGTTAATGTAACTTGTAGCAGTTCCTGTTGTTTGAGCACTACGTGCTTGGTTTGCCAATGATTCTTGACGAGCAACAATATTTTTAGAAAGCTCTTCAATCTCTGCTGAAAGTTTAGCAGACTCTTCGTTCAAACGATCATTTTCAGCTTTAAGAGTTTCTTGTTGCTTTTTGATTTCAGAAACTTGAGATTGAATTTGATCAACTTCTGCTTGTGCGCTCTGTTCTTTTGAACTCAAATCAGCAATCTTACTATCTTGTGCAGCGATTTTATCATCAGTAGAATCAGCTCCTACAGAAATAACTGTACCTACTTGTGATAAAGCAACTGTACTAAGTAAAATAGTCGTTAATAATTTTTTCTTCATAAAATAAAAGACTCCTTCATATAAGACACTAACTAGTATAACAGAAAATGAAAGATTTTATGTTACGCCTTTGTTACATTTTTATTTCTATTGATGTATCAAAGTAACAAAAAAAGTTAGCTAGAATGCTAACTTGATTCTCTACGGAGAATGGGGGATTCGAACCCCCGCGCCAGTTACCCGACCTAACGATTTAGCAAACCGTCCTCTTCAGCCTCTTGAGTAATTCTCCAAAATGGGCACGAGTGGACTCGAACCACCGACCTCACGCTTATCAGGCGTGCGCTCT
>NZ_JBKQBL010000007.1:0-6484 GCF_046824975.1 Streptococcus intestinihominis
TCAGTACCCGAAAGGGTTTTTTTATTTCTCTTTTATTAATAAATTAAAAAAGGTTCGAAAGAACCTTTTTTCTTATTTAAAGAAAACATCGTATAGAGCTTTAATAGCCTGTTTTTCTTGTTCTTGATTGACGACAAACATGATGGAAACTTCGCTGGATCCTTGCGAAATCATTTGGATATTAATGTTGTTTTCTGATAGAGCTTTTGTCGCTGTTGCAGTAACACCAATTTGATTTTTCATATTCTCTCCGACAATCATAATAATGGAAAGATCATGTTCAATTTCGGCATAATCCACTTGTAAATCTTGGATTAGATGTTTTAAAATTTCTTGTTCTTTAATTGGAGTCAATTCTTTTGACCGAAGAATTACTGATAAGTCGTCAATACCCGTTGGCATATGATCCCAACTAATATTCAAATCTTCTAAAATTTGCAATAATTTTCTACCAAAACCGACTTCTCTATTCATTAGGTATTTGGTGGTATTAATGCTGACAAATCCAGAATCTCCTGCAATTCCAACAACTTTAACATTTTCATTGGTATGGTTCAGCACAATCTTCGTACCTGGATGTTTTGCATTGTTGGTGTTCTTGATCACCATTGGAATCTTTCCACGATAGGCTGGTACCAGGGCTTCATCATGGAGGACACTAAAGCCAGCATAGGCTAATTCCCGCATCTCCTTATAGGTTAATTCAGGAATAGAATGTGGCTGTTTGATAATGCCTGGGTGAGCTGCAAAAATACCATCGACGTCTGTAAAGTTCTCGTAGAGATCTGCTTTAACTCCCGCTGCGATAATTGATCCTGTAATATCAGAACCACCTCTTGAAAAAGTACAGACTTGGCCTTCTTTAGTAATTCCAAAGAATCCAGGGATCACTAAAATTTCATTATGGTTTCTCAGTTCTTCAATCTTGTCATAACTAGAAGGGAGAATGCGAGCATTGCAAGGTTCACTTGTTACAAAGATACCTGCATCTTTTGGATGGATATATTTTGCTTCTAACCCCTTTTTTACAAAGTAAGCTGCAATGAGTTTGGCATTGTTGTTTTCTCCAGCTGCTAAGAAGGTATCATATAAGAAAGTGTTGTCAGACTTGGGAAGTGTTGCAAGGGATTTGATATCTCTAGCAATCTCTTCGATAATTTCCTCGTCTAAGTCTAACTCCTCTGTAATAGATTGATAGCGATTGATAATCCATTCTTGACTTTGGTTCGTATCTTTACCGTTGGTATATTCTTTATAATACTTGATGAGGGCATCTGTGACTTTTGTGTCCTCAGCATTTCGTTTTCCTGGAGCAGAAACGACCACGTATTGACGGGCTTCATCTTCTTTAACGATATTGAATACTTTTTCTAACTGGGTAGCAGAAGCTAATGAACTACCACCAAATTTAACTACTTTCATGTGGACTCCTTTACACAACTTTCTTTAAATTATACCAAAGATAGAGCTTGGTTACAATCTAAAAAAGCACTGTTATCAAGCGAGTCTTTCGGGTGAGACACTTTGTTATGAAAATGTAATTTACTTATCAAAGTAGTTGTGCTAAAATAATATAAAAATAAATAAGTTCAACTATCAAACAATTTGAATAGCGAATTAGTAAAGAGGTGGCTTATGGTGTTCGAAACGATTATTTATTCTGTAGAAGAGGATCTCGCATCTATTATTTTAAATAGACCAGAGGTTTCAAATGGTTTTAACATTCCAATGTGTCAGGAAATCCTTGAAGCATTAGAATTAGCTGAGAAGAATCCAGATGTTCGTTTTGTTTTATTTAAAGCAGTCGGTAAGGTTTTTTCAGTTGGTGGTGATTTAGCTGAGATGAAACGGGCTGTTGATGCTGATGATATCGATTCTTTAACGCAAATTGCGGAATTGGTCAATCAAATCTCTAAAAAAATGAAGCAAATTCCAAAACCTGTGATTATGGTTGCAGATGGTGCAGTTGCAGGAGCAACTGCTAATATGGCAGTAGCGGCGGACTTTTGTATTGCTTCTGATAAAGCGAAGTTTATTCAAGCCTTTGTTGGGGTCGGTTTGGCTCCTGATGCCGGTGGTCTATTCCTTTTAGGAAGAGCCATTGGTTTGACTAGAGCAACTCAGTTAGCAATGACTGGTGAACCATTAGGTGCTGAAAAGGCTCTGGAATATGGTGTTGTGTACAAGGTTTCTGAAGTAGAAAAATTAGACAAGACTGTCAACCAACTACTCATGAAGTTAAGACGTAGCTCAGACAATTCTTTTGCTGCGATTAAAGAGTTGGCTTGGTCTAGCATGCTGACTGACTGGGATCGTTATGCTGAAATTGAGTTGCGATTGCAGAGAAATCTTTCTCTAAAGGAAGACTTTAAAGAAGGAGTTATTGCCTATTCAGAGCGTCGGCGCCCAAAATTCCAAGGAAAATAAAAACGTAAAATTTTTATGTTTTTGTTGCTGAGGCTTGCTATTTGGTTTGATTTTTGATAAAATTCGATTATCAAAGTAATGAATAGGGGGTGTGGTTTTTGAATTTT
The DNA here is from genome assembly GCF_046824975.1 of Streptococcus intestinihominis. Taxonomy (NCBI): domain Bacteria; kingdom Bacillati; phylum Bacillota; class Bacilli; order Lactobacillales; family Streptococcaceae; genus Streptococcus; species Streptococcus intestinihominis. Next base: position 2,535 of record NZ_JBKQBL010000007.1, read on the forward strand.
CAACTAGTCAATGATTACCTTACATCCATTTTTAACAACGTATTAGTCATCGAAGAAACTAGTTTACGTAGCAGTCGATTTAATGATGTTTCCATCAAGGAAATGCACACAATAGATGTCATCGGCTCAACACCAAACGCAACTCCAAGTGATATTTCGCGTTCGTTAATGGTAACGTTAGGTACAGTCACTACCAGTTTAAATAATCTTGAACGAAAAGGTTATATTGAACGAACCAGATCTGAAGTCGATCGTCGGGTTGTCCATTTGAGTTTGACCAAAAGAGGCAAGCTCTTGTATCGGCTTCACCAACAATTTCACAAGCGGATGGTCAATCAAATTATTGATGGGATGTCTCCAGATGAACGGAAAGTGATGCAAAAAGGGTTGCAGAACCTTTATCGTTTCTTGGAGGAGTTGAAATAATGACTTTTGCAAAAATTAGTCAGGTAGCCCATTATGCGCCAAGCCAAGTGATTTCTAATCAGGATCTTTCTGAACGGATGGATACCAGCGATGAGTGGATTGCTAGTCGGACAGGAATTCGCAAGCGTCATATTTCTCAATCAGAATCAACCAGCGACTTAGCTACGGAAGTGGCTCGTCGCTTGCTCGAAAAAAGTGGTTTACAAGCGGATCAGTTGGATTTTATCATTGTTGCAACGATTTCGCCCGATTCGATGATGCCGTCTACAGCTGCTCGCGTTCAAGCTAAAATTGGTGCCTCTAAAGCTTTTGTTTTTGATTTGACAGCAGCTTGTAGTGGATTTGTCTTTGCTCTTGCAACCGCTGAAAAGTTGCTTCGCTCTGGCCAGTACAAACGAGGAATCGTTATCGGAAGTGAAACCTTATCGAAAGTGATTGATTGGGAAGATCGGACAACAGCGGTCCTATTTGGGGATGGTGCTGGCGGTGTTTTATTGGAAACTTCCGAACAACAAACTTTTTTAGCTGAAGGTTTATTTTCTGATGGTTCTCGCGGAGAGGTTCTTCAATCATCATCTGTTGGTTTATCTTCACCATATTCTGATAAGGAAGAAGATAAAAAATATTTATCAATGGATGGAAGAGCAGTCTTTGATTTTGCTATTCGGGATGTGGCTAAGAGTATTAAACAAATGTTAGCAGATGCTCCAGTAGCTGTTGATGAAATTGACTATTTCCTCTTGCACCAGGCAAATGACCGTATCTTAGATAAAATGGCTAAGAAAATCGGAGTTGATCGGGAAAAACTTCCTGCAAATATGATGGAATATGGCAACACCAGTGCTGCAAGTATTCCAATTTTATTATCGGAGTGTGTCGACCAAGGACTAATCAAATTGGATGGAAGTCAAATAATTCTTCTGTCAGGATTTGGTGGAGGTTTGACATGGGGCTCACTTCTTGTTACAATCTAGTTAAACATGTGGAAACACATTTTAAAAATTTATATTATTTTAAGGAGGCCAATCATGGCAGTATTTGAAAAAGTACAAGAAATTATCGTTGAAGAACTTGGTAAAGAACCATCAGAAGTAACTCTTGAGTCTACTTTTGAAGATCTTGAAGCTGATTCATTGGATTTGTTCCAAGTGATTTCAGAAATTGAAGATGCATTCGACATTCAAATTGAAACTGAAGAAGGATTGTCTACTGTAGGTGACCTTGTTGCTTACGTAGAAGAAAAAACTAAATAATAATGGATGAGAGTATCGAAAGATATTCTCTCTTGTTTAGGTAATAGTTTGACGCTCAAAGCAAAGAACCGCTTTCAAACTATTACTTAAGCGAAAATGAGGAAGGTACTATGCAAACACGAATTACTGAATTATTAAACATTAAATATCCAATTTTCCAAGGTGGTATGGCTTGGGTAGCAGATGGAGATCTTGCTGGAGCTGTATCTAATGCAGGTGGTCTTGGGATCATCGGTGGAGGAAATGCACCTAAAGAAGTTGTCAAAGCGAATATTGATCGCGTCAAATCCATTACTGACAAACCTTTTGGAGTCAATATCATGCTCCTTTCTCCTTTTGCAGATGATATCGTTGACTTGGTTATCGAAGAAGGGGTTAAAGTGGTTACCACTGGTGCAGGGAATCCTGGGAAATACATGGATCGTTTCCATGAAGCGGGCATTACTGTTATTCCGGTTGTACCTTCAGTAGCTTTAGCAAAACGGATGGAAAAACTAGGTGCAGATGCTGTCATTGCTGAGGGAATGGAAGCAGGAGGTCATATTGGTAAATTGACGACCATGACCTTGGTTCGTCAAGTGGTCGAAGCGGTTTCTATTCCAGTTATCGGTGCAGGTGGTGTTGCAGATGGTGCAGGAGCGGCTGCGGTCTTCATGCTTGGAGCAGATGCTGTTCAAGTGGGAACACGATTTGTCGTTGCTAAAGAATCAAATGCTCACCAAAACTTTAAGAATAAAATTTTGAAAGCTAAGGACATTGATACAGTGGTGTCTGCGTCAGTTGTTGGCCACCCAGTTCGTGCGATTAAGAATAAATTGGCTTCTGCCTATAACCAAGCTGAAAAAGATTTCTTGGCAGGTAAGAAGACTCAAGAAGAAATTGAAGAATTAGGAGCAGGTGCTCTTCGCAATGCTGTTGTTGACGGAGACGTTGATAATGGATCTGTGATGGCAGGACAAATTGCAGGTCTCGTAAGTAAAGAAGAAACCTGTGCTGAAATCTTAGAAGATATCTATCTTGGAGCTGCTAAGGTCATTCAGAAAGAAGCAGCTCGCTGGGCAGATGTGAAATTCTAACAAGTAAAGGAAAGGAAGAGAACAGTGACAAAACGTGCCTTCTTATTTGCTGGTCAAGGTGCCCAAAAATTGGGGATGGCTAGTGACTTGTATGCAACTTATCCCGTTGTCAAAGAGACATTTGATACGGCTAGTCGTATTCTAGGTTATGATTTGCGTGAATTGATTGATTCTAACGAAGAAAAATTGAATCAGACACGCTATACTCAACCAGCTATTTTGACAACTTCTGTAGCTATTTACCGTCTATTGGCAGAAAATGGTATGACACCGGATATTGTGGCTGGTCTCTCCCTAGGAGAATATTCTGCTTTGGTTGCTGCAGGCGCTCTTTCCTTTGAAGAAGCGGTCGCCTTGGTAGCTAAGCGAGGGGAATTTATGGAAACAGCTGCGCCTGCTGGAAGCGGGAAGATGGTAGCTGTTATGAATACTGATCCTGCCTTGATTGAAGAAATCTGTCAACAGGCTTCTGAAAAGGGAGTTGTAACACCAGCTAACTACAATACTCCTGCCCAAATTGTAATTGGTGGAGAGGTTGAAGCTGTGGATTATGCAGTTGAACTCTTACAAGAAGCAGGGGCAAAACGGTTGATTCCTCTGAATGTCTCTGGTCCTTTCCATACGGCCTTGCTTGCTTCTGCTAGTGAAAAACTAGCGACTGAACTTGAAAAAGTTACTTTTAAGGACTTTAGCTTGCCTTTGGTTGGGAATACAGAAGCAAAGATCATGAAATCAGACGAAATCAAAGCTTTATTAGCTCGCCAAGTGATGGAGCCCGTTCGTTTCTATGATTCGATTGCGACGATTCAAGAGTTTGGAGTAGATGAAGTGATTGAAATTGGTCCAGGTAAGGTCTTGACTGGTTTCTTGAAAAAGATTGATAAAACTCTTCCAACGAAAAATGTGGAGGATCAAGCCAGCCTTGATGCCCTACTGAACGAATAAGATGAGGTGACTATGGAACTAAAGAATAAAAATGTATTTGTTACTGGCTCTAGTCGAGGCATTGGATTGGCTATTGCGCATAAATTTGCGTCAAAAGGTGCCAACATTGTCTTAAATAGTCGTGGAGAGCTCCCAGCAGGCCTAGTGGATGAATTTGCCTCATACGGTGTGAAGGTAGTTGGCGTTACTGGGGATGTATCCCAAGCTACGGAAGCGAAACGAATGGTCGCGGAAGCGATTGAAGCACTTG
>NZ_JBKQBL010000007.1:6528-12475 GCF_046824975.1 Streptococcus intestinihominis
GTTCAGTAGATATCCTTGTCAACAATGCTGGGATTACCAATGACAAGCTCATGTTGAAATTGACGGAAGAAGATTTCGAGCAAGTCTTGAAGGTGAATTTGACCGGTGCTTTTAATATGACACAATCAGTCTTAAAACCGATGACCAAAGCACGTGAAGGTGCTATCATTAACATGTCGAGTGTTGTCGGTCTGACAGGAAATGTTGGACAAGCTAACTATGCTGCCTCGAAAGCTGGGTTAATCGGTTTTTCTAAATCGGTAGCGCGTGAAGTAGCCGGAAGAAATGTTCGAGTCAATGTCATTGCTCCGGGCTTCATTGAGTCTGATATGACAGAAGGACTTCCGGAAAAAATTAAAGAAATGTCTCTCGCTCAAATTCCAATGAAAAGATTTGGAAATACAGAAGAAGTGGCAGATGTTGCAGTCTTTCTTGCGACTCAAGAATATCTAACAGGGCAAGTCATCGCAATTGATGGTGGCTTAACCATGCAATAAAAAGAGGTAGGTTTTGAAATGAAATTAAATCGTGTTGTTGTAACAGGCTATGGCTTGACATCTCCAATCGGAAACACTCCAGAAGATTTTTGGAATAGCTTAAAAGAAGGAAAGATTGGAATTGGTCCGATCACAAAATTTGACCACAGTGACTTTGCTGTTCATAATGCAGCTGAAATCCAAGATTTTCCATTTGATAAGTACTTTATCAAGAAGGATACAAATCGCTTTGATAACTACTCTTTATATGCCTTGTATGCAGCTCAAGAAGCTGTGAATCATGCAGGTTTAGATGTAGAAGCTATTGATAAAGATCGTTTTGGTGTCATTGTTGCTTCTGGTATCGGTGGCATCAAAGAAATCGAAGATCAAGTGATTCGTTTGCATGAAAAAGGACCAAAACGTGTCAAACCAATGACCCTTCCAAAAGCTCTGCCAAATATGGCATCTGGGAATGTTGCGATGCGTTTTGGAGCTAATGGAATTTGTAAATCAATCAACACAGCTTGTGCCTCTTCAAATGATGCGATTGGGGATGCTTTCCGCGCTATTAAGTTTGGTTTCCAAGATTTGATGTTGGTAGGTGGTTCAGAAGCTTCTATTACGCCATTTGCAATCGCCGGTTTCCAAGCCCTAACAGCTCTTTCAACAACAGAAGATCCAACTCGTGCTTCTATTCCATTTGATAAAGATCGGAATGGATTTGTAATGGGAGAAGGGTCAGGAATGTTGGTGCTTGAAAGTTTGGAACACGCTGAAAAACGTGGTGCAACCATTCTTGCTGAAGTCGTGGGTTACGGAAATACCTGTGATGCCTACCACATGACTTCTCCACATCCAGAAGGCCAAGGAGCTATCAAGGCAATGAAGTTGGCTTTAGATGAGGCAGAAATTGAACCAGCTCAAGTTGATTATGTCAATGCCCATGGTACCTCTACTCCAGCAAATGAAAAAGGAGAAAGTGGTGCAATCGTTTCTGTATTTGGTACAGAAGTTCCAGTATCTTCTACAAAATCATTTACAGGTCACCTCTTGGGAGCAGCAGGAGCAGTTGAAGCCATTGCAACGATTGAAGCAATTCGCCATCAATATGTTCCAAAAACTGCTGGAACACAAGAGTTATCAGATTATATTGAAGCCAATGTCATCTTTGGTGAAGGGCAAGAACGTCCGATTTCCTATGCTATTTCCAATACATTTGGATTTGGAGGACACAATGCTGTCTTAGCCTTTAAACGTTGGGAGGGATAAAGTGAATATTCAAGAGATTAAAGACCTAATGAGTCAATTTGACCAATCTAGTCTTCGTGAATTTAGCTATCAAAATGCAACGGATGTGCTATCATTTAGTAAAAATACTGGCAGTGTAGCTAGCCCACAACCTGCTACGCCAGCTCCTGTAGTTCAGGAAGTGGTGCCTGCTGTTGAGAGCCCTGTTGTTCTTGCAGAAGAACCAGTTGCTCCTTCAGCACCAGCTCCTGAAGCAAGTCCAGCAGTAGCAGCAGAAGGGGAAGTGGTTGAAAGTCCTCTTGTTGGTGTAGCTTATTTAGCTTCAGGTCCAGATAAACCAGCTTTTGTTCAGGTTGGAGATAGCGTTTCAAAAGGCCAAACCCTATTGATTATTGAAGCGATGAAAGTTATGAACGAAGTTCCTGCACCAAAGGATGGAATTGTCACTGAAATCCTTGTTTCAAATGAAGAAATGGTTGAGTTTGGGAAAGGATTGGTACGGATTAAATGATCGATATTCAAGCTATTAAAGAGGCTCTTCCGCATCGCTATCCGATGTTGTTGGTGGATCGCGTCCTTGAAACAAGTGAGGATACGATTGTAGCCATTAAGAATGTGACGATCAATGAGCCCTTCTTTAATGGGCACTTTCCAAGCTACCCAGTAATGCCAGGTGTCCTCATTATGGAAGCCTTGGCACAAACTGCCGGTGTCTTAGAATTATCCAAACCAGAAAATAAAGGGAAATTAGTCTTTTATGCTGGAATGGATAAGGTTAAATTCAAAAAACAAGTCGTTCCGGGAGATCAGCTCGTGATGACGGCTACCTTTGTCAAGCGTCGTGGTTCGATTGCGGTCGTGGAAGCAAAAGCGGAAGTCGATGGGAAATTAGCTGCTAGCGGGACCCTAACATTTGCAATTGGTAACTAGGGAGGTTTCTATGTTCCGAAAAATTTTAATCGCGAATCGTGGTGAAATTGCGGTCCGGATTATTCGAGCTGCTCGTGAATTAGGAATTGAAACAGTCGCTGTCTATTCAACGGCTGATAAGGAAGCCTTGCATACCTTACTAGCGGATGAAGCAGTTTGTATTGGGCCTGCCAAGTCAACTGAGTCTTATTTAAACATGAATGCTGTTTTATCTGCAGCAGTTTTGACTGGATCAGAAGCGATTCACCCAGGGTTTGGATTTTTGAGTGAAAATTCGAAGTTTGCCACCATGTGTGAAGAAGTAGGGATTAAGTTTATTGGACCATCAGGATCTGTCATGGATATGATGGGTGATAAAATTAATGCCCGAGCACAAATGATCAAAGCAGGTGTACCTGTGATTCCAGGATCAGATGGTGAAGTTCATACAGCTGAAGAAGCCTTGGAAGTTGCTGATCGGATTGGCTATCCTGTCATGCTCAAGGCGTCAGCTGGAGGTGGCGGTAAAGGGATCCGTAAAGTAGAACGGGCAGAGGACCTAGTTCCAGCTTTTGAATCTGCTTCGACAGAAGCTAAGGCGGCCTTTGGCAATGGAGCTATGTACCTTGAACGCGTCATCTACCCAGCTCGTCATATTGAGGTTCAAATCTTGGCTGACCAATTTGGGCATGTGGTTCATTTGGGTGAACGGGATTGTTCCCTTCAAAGAAACAACCAAAAAGTCCTCGAAGAATCTCCATCCGTAGCAATCGGTAAGACAATTCGAGACCAAATCGGATCTGCAGCTGTCCGCGCAGCAGAATCTGTTGGCTATGAAAATGCTGGGACAATCGAGTTTCTTTACGATGAAGGTAAAGGCGAATTTTACTTCATGGAGATGAACACTCGGGTTCAAGTCGAGCATCCCGTGACAGAATTTGTCACAGGAATTGATATCGTGAAAGAGCAAATTAAAATTGCTGCTGGGCAAGAATTGTCTGTAAGCCAAGAAGATATTCAAATTTCTGGTCATGCCATTGAATGCCGGATCAATGCAGAAAATCCTGCCTTTAACTTTGCACCTAGCCCAGGAAAAATCACCAATCTCTATCTTCCAAGTGGAGGAGTCGGCTTGCGCGTGGATTCAGCTGTCTACCCTGGCTATACGATTCCACCTTACTACGATAGTATGATTGCCAAAATCATTGTCCATGGAGAGAATCGTTTTGATGCCTTGATGAAGATGCAACGCGCCCTCTATGAGTTGGAAATTGATGGTGTAATGACCAACAGTGATTTCCAATTGGATTTGATTTCAGATTCGAACGTGATTGCTGGTGACTACGATACCGCCTTTCTGATGGAGACATTTTTACCAAATTATCAGAAAAATCAATAAGCATTGAACTTTGTAAATGTGAGATTCATTTTCACAAGGAATGAACGCGCACAATTACAAAGTTCTTTTACCAAGTAAGGAGAAGTTGATGGCTTTATTTTCTAAAAAAGATAAGTACATTCGAATTAATCCCAATCGGTCGGCCATTGAAGCACCTCAGCCAAAACCAGAGGTTCCAGATGAGTTGTTTTCTCAGTGTCCGGGTTGTAAACATACGATTTACCAAAAGGATCTAGGAAGTGAACGTCTGTGTCCGAAGTGTGGTTATACCTTCCGCATCTCTGCGGTTGAGCGACTTCAATTGACGATTGATCCAGGAAGCTTTATTGAATTGTTTACGGGTATTGAGACCAAGGACCCGCTTAAGTTTCCAAACTACAAGAAGAAATTGGCGGCTGTTCGTGAATTGACAGGACTTGATGAAGCTGTGCTAACAGGAACTGCAAAGATCGGGGGCCATCAAGTGGCTCTTGGTATTATGGATTCTAATTTCATCATGGCTTCTATGGGCTCTGTGGTCGGTGAAAAGATTACGCGTCTATTTGAATTGGCGACAGAAGAAAAGCTCCCAGTCGTGCTCTTTACAGCTTCTGGTGGCGCTCGGATGCAAGAAGGAATCGTCAGTTTGATGCAGATGGCTAAAATCTCTGCAGCTGTTCAAAGACACTCAAAAGCAGGCTTGTTTTATTTGACGGTTTTAACAGACCCAACAACAGGAGGGGTAACGGCTTCATTTGCAATGGAAGGAGATATTATCATTGCAGAGAGTCAAGCCCTTGTGGGATTTGCAGGTCGACGGGTGATCGAGTCTACTGTACGGGAACAGTTGCCGGATAATTTCCAAAAGGCTGAATTTTTGCAAGAGCATGGCTTTGTGGATGTGATTGTCCAGCGTAGTGAAATGCGTTCAACAATCGCAGACTTGTTAGCCTTTCATGGAGGGAAGTAATGACAAGAATAACACAAATTATTAAAGAAGCTCGTGACCAAGGACGTTTGACAGCTCTCGATTATGCACATGGAATTTTTGATAACTTTATCGAATTGCATGGAGATCGGAATTTCCGAGATGACGGTGCAGTGATTGGTGGAATTGGTTGGCTAGGAGAACAAGCGGTAACGGTTGTCGGGATTCAAAAAGGAAAAAATCTTCAGGATAACCTCAGTCGAAACTTTGGCCAACCTCACCCAGAAGGCTATCGAAAAGCCTTGCGTCTGATGAAACAAGCGGAGAAGTTTGGTCGACCAGTTGTGACCTTTATCAATACAGCGGGTGCGTATCCTGGTGTTGGTGCTGAAGAACGAGGACAAGGTGAAGCCATTGCCCGTAACCTCATGGAAATGAGTGACTTAAAAGTTCCGATTATCGCGATTATCATCGGAGAAGGTGGCTCAGGTGGGGCTCTTGCTTTAGCTGTAGCAGACAAGGTCTGGATGCTTGAGAACTCCATCTATGCAGTTTTGAGTCCAGAAGGATTTGCCTCTATTCTCTGGAAAGACGGAAGCCGTGCCATGGAAGCAGCAGAGTTAATGAAGATTACTTCTCACGAGTTGTTGAATATGGATATTGTCGATAAGGTGATTCCGGAGCATGGTTTTTCCAATGGCGAATTACTAGCTCAAGTGAAGAAAGAAATCCAAGCAGAATTGAAGAAGCTACAAGCCTTGCCTCTCGAAGAACTTCTAGAGCAACGTTACCAACGTTTTCGTAAATATTAAAAAACTGAGCTTGCAATTTGCAAGACTCAGTTTTTTTAAACTTTATTTTGGTGCGATGACTTCAGCTCCACCCATGTATGGACGAAGGACTTCAGGAATAGTTACAGAACCATCTTCGTTTTGATAGTTTTCAAGAATAGCTGCCACTGTACGTCCAACAGCCAATCCAGAACCGTTCAAAGTGTGAAGAAGT
>NZ_JBKQBL010000007.1:12711-15861 GCF_046824975.1 Streptococcus intestinihominis
CCGTATTTGAACAGCTTGAGATTTCACGATAGGTATTTTGTGCTGGGATCCATACTTCCAAGTCGTAAGTCTTAGCAGCTGAGAAGCCCATGTCTCCTGTAGAAAGAGCAACTACGCGATATGGAAGGTTGAGTTTTTGAAGGATGTTTTCAGCGTTGGCTGTCATCTTTTCCAATTCTTCATATGATTCTTCCGGTTTGGCAAATTTGACCATTTCTACCTTATGGAATTGGTGTAAACGGATCAAACCACGAGTGTCACGACCAGCAGAACCTGCTTCTGAACGGAAAGAAGGGCTCATGGCAGTAAAGTAGATTGGGAGATCCTTGCCATCGATGATTTCTTCACGGTAGTAGTTGGTCAGAGGCACTTCGGCAGTTGGAATCAAGACATAGTTGGTGTCGCTGAGTTCAAAAGTATCTTCCTTGAACTTTGGATATTGACCAGTACCAAACATAGAATCGTGGTTGACCATGTAAGGGGTGATGACTTCTGTGTATCCTTCCTTGCCATGCTCATCCAACATAAAATTGTAGATAGCACGTTCTAAGCGAGCTCCAAGCCCCTTGTAGAAGAGGAAACGAGCGCCAGTGACTTTTCCACCACGTTCCCAGTCAAGGATGTCTAAGTCTTCTCCAAGGTCCCAGTGAGCTTTTGGTTCGAAGTCAAACTCGCGAGGAGTTCCCCAACGGCGAACTTCTACGTTGTCATCCTCATCTGCTCCAATAGGTACACTATCAGCAGGAATGTTTGGAAGGGTTGTAGTAAATTCTGTCAATTTCGCATCAATTTCTGCCAATTCTGCATCGAGTGCTTTGACTTCTGCAGAAAGAGTTTGCATGGCAGCAATCTTATCATCTGCATTTTCTTTGTTGCGTTTGGCTTGGGCGATTTCAGCAGATACTGTGTTACGCTCAGCCTTGAGGCCTTCTACTTTGACCAAGATGTCACGACGTTTGGCATCAATTTCTTTCATTTCGTTCAAGATGGCAGCATCTACACCGCGTGTTGCTAATTTTTCAGCAACTGTATCAAAGTCTGTACGAATTCGTTTAATATCTAACATAGCTTCTCCTTTAACAAAAAGCACACCTGTTACAGTGTTGGAGTGGCAGGGCCACGGTTCCATCCAACTTCACAGGTGTGCACTTGATTTGATCTTCAATTTTTTGATAAACGGTAGAATTTCAATTAAGTCCTCTATCTGCTCACAGCAACCGCAGACTTTCTGAAAGATTTCCTTAATTTACTTATCCGTTTTCGTTTATTATACAAGAAAAGTACCTATTTTGCAAATAGATTTTTAATTTTAGCTGCGATGGTTTGGATCAAGGTCGGTAGCTTGACAATTCTATCATTTCCTAGATGTTCCCGAGCAATCTTTAAAATTTTCCCCGAGTCTTTAGAAGCAAATAGGAACTTACTTTCCTTGGTGTAGATTTCAAAATGGCGACTTATTTTACGCCCAGATACGTTGGCTCCAATCTGTTCGATTTCTTTCCAGGGAATTTGGACGTAGTCTTCTACATTAGCATCTGCGTAAAATTCAAAAGCCACATCTCCAACTAACATTTTTCCAACCTTTCCACCAACACCTAGATAAGAGACACCAGTGGTATGGAATTCCACGGTTTTATTCTGTGATTGCGCCATGTTATCCTCCTGTAACAATGTTCATTTCATTATACCATAATAAAAAGAAGGTCGAAACCTTCTTTTTTGTTGATCTTTGCTTACATCAAGCCAGCAACGTGTGCCAAGACACCGATTACAAAGAGGGCGATGATGATAGTGATTGGAGATACTTTCTTCTTAAGCAACCACATACAAGCAAAAGTAAGAAGCAATCCCATCAAACCAGGAATCAATGAATCCAAGTTTTGTTGGAAAGTCGTAACTTTTTCAGGTGTTTGAGATAGACCTGAACCAACTTGAGCGAAGGCTTCTTGGATACCTTTGTATCCTTCAGGAAGTTTATCCCAGTGGATATAAGCTTTGTCGTCTAATTTGACAGAAGAAACATTAAAGATGAATTTAATAGATACCCAACGTTCTACCAAAACAGCAAGGATGAACATCCCGAGGATAGAAGCTCCTTTAGTGATGTCTTGCAAGATCCCACCAGACATATCTTTGGTAATTTCAGAACCTGCTTTGTATCCAAGTTCTTGGGTGTACCACAAGAAGGACATACGAATCGCATTCCATGCAATAAAGAAGATGAGTGGGCCAAGGATGTTACCTGTCAAGGCAAGAGATGCACCAAGAGCTCCAAGGATTGGACGAACTGTAAACCAGAAGACAGGATCTCCGATACCCGCCAAAGGTCCCATCATACCAATCTTAACCCCCTGGATAGCGGCATCATCAATCGCAGCGCCATTTGCTTTTTCTTCTTCAAGGGCAAGAGTTACCCCGATGATTGGAGCAGCTACGTATGGGTGAGTGTTGAAGAACTCCATGTGACGCTCAAGAGCAGCCGCTTGGTCTTCTTTCTTCGTGTAAAGTTTTTTGATAGCTGGGATCAATGAGTAAGCCCAACCCAAGTTTTGCATCCGTTCATAGTTCCAAGAACCTTGCAAGAAGGTTGAACGCCACCAAACTTTTTGACGATCTGATTTAGATAATTGTAATTTTTCAGTCATGATAGTGTCACACCTTTCTTAATAGTCTTCAAGGATATCGCCGATTGGGTCATTAGAAGTAGCAACTCCGCCACCTCCATTGCCACCTTTCTTAGAGAGAGAAAGGTAGATCAAGGCAAGGGCAACACCAATTGCACCAAGAGCAATCAAGGTCAATTGGCTAACGGCAGCAAGAGCAAAACCAATGGCAAAGAATGGCCAAACTTCACGGCTTGCCATCATGTTGATAACCATGGCGTAACCAACGGCTACGACCATACCACCACCGATTTGCATACCGTCTGACAACCAAGCAGGCATCGCTTCAAGAGCACCTTTAACAGTGTCAGCAGGGATCATCAACAGAAGGGCTGCAGGAATGGCGATACGAAGACCTTGAAGGAGAAGTGCTACAAAGTGAGCGCGTTCTACGCCTTTGATATCACCTTTTTTAGCAGCAGCGTCGGCAGTGTGGACCAAACCAACGGAGAGGGTACGGACGATCATGGTCAAGAAAAGACCAGCA
>NZ_JBKQBL010000007.1:15902-23044 GCF_046824975.1 Streptococcus intestinihominis
ACTGCAAGTGGAATAGCGACACCTTGAGCCACAGCGATTCCTTTAGAGCTAAAGTCACCACCAAGAACCAAGATAATCGCAGCAGCGACTGATGCAAGAGCAGCGTCGGGTGCAACTGCGGCACCAATGTTGGCCCAGCCAAGTGCAAGTAATTGAAGGGAACCACCAAGCATAACACCGGCAGTCAAGTTACCTGTTACCAAACCGATTAAGGTACAAGCAACAAGTGGTTGGTGGAATTGGAATTGGTCAAGGATACCTTCAAGACCTGCTAAGAAGGCAACAACGACCACTAATACCATAGAAATAATAGACATGTTTAAAATCCTTTCGTAAGTAATCGATTATTGAACGTTAGCTTTGTTAATTAAGTCAAACAAATCTTTCTTAGAGTCATTTGGCACTTTACGGACATCAAATTCTACTCCAAGATCACGCATTTTTTCAAATGTAGCCACGTCATCTTTATCCATTGACAACACATTGTTAACCATGGTTTTACCAGTTGAGTGGGCCATTGAACCAACGTTCAAGGTTTTAATCGGAACACCACCTTCGATGGCGCGAAGAGCATCTTGAGGTGTTTCAAATAAGATCAAAGCATGTGTTTCACCAAAGCGTGGATCTTTTGCAACGTCGATCAATTTTTGAATTGGGACAACGTTTGCTTTCACACCATTCGGTGCTGCTTGCTTGATCAACTCCTTACGGAGCTCATCTTTGGCAACTGAGTCTGAAGCTACGATAATTCGATCCGCTTTTGAATCAGGTGTCCAAGCAGTTGCGACTTGTCCGTGAAGTAGACGAGTATCTAAGCGGGCAAGATTAATCTTGAGTTTTCCGTCACCGATCACTGTTCCTTCTGGAATAGCGGCTTGGGCAACAGGAGTAGCTGAAGCAGTGCTTGCTTCTTCGACAGGATTCAATTCTTCTGGAAGAGCTTTGATTCCATCTTTAGATTCTTTGATGATGTTTGCAGCAACTTGATCAACGCCAGCAGTTGCATCCATCAAACGCTCAGTATAAGCTTGAATCAACATCGGAAGGTTCAATCCTGTGATAATCGCAAATTTACGATCTGGATTTTCTCCCATAACGCGACTCGCTTGGTTAAATGGAGAACCACTCCAAAGGTCAGCCAAAACCAAGATTTCATCTTCTGCATCAAATGCGGCAACAGCAACATTGAATTTAGCATAGAGATCATCTGGGCCTTCACTTGGCATGAACGTAACCACTTGAACTTTCTCTTGATCCCCGAAGATCATCGAGCCGGATTGGTGGATTCCAGCTGCAAATTCACCGTGGCTAGCAATAATGATACCAATACTCATTATTGACATTCCTCCTTATAAAATTCGTTTGACTTTCAGTTTAAGAAAACTTTAAGCTTATCTATTATAAAACGTTTTCATGATAAAGTCAATTTTTCAGTACTAAATTAAAGGAAAAAGAGAGGTCTTGATATATTAAATTGTTAACATCTATATCTAGCTGTTAAATTCGAAAATCCTTTGGAATTCCTTGACAAGAGGGGAATGAAGGGGATTCTATGTTTTCTGAAAAGAGTAGTAGTAGGTTCTAATAGGTAAAATAAAAATATAGCAACCCCTTGCAGGTCCTGTTTGTGAGAAACTAAAAAAGACCAGCCCATTTGGGCTGGTCTAATAGGTTGAGTTGATTAGTTGGTGAAGTCAAGTACCATACGTCCTTGAATGGTTCCGGCTTCCATTTCGTCAAAGACTTTGACAGCATCTTCTACTGGACGTTTTTGAACGACTGGAACGACCAAGCCTTCTGCTCCAAATTGGAAGGCTTCTTCCAAGTCTTTACGAGTTCCTACAAGAGAACCGATGACTTGGATACCATCTAATACTGTTTTTACAATGCTGAGGTCCATCATTTCAGAAGGAAGACCAACTGCGATCACGCGGCCACCTGCACGAACAGAATCTACTGCTTGGTTGAAAGCTACTTTAGAAACGGCTGTTACGACAGCAGAGTGAGCTCCACCATTTGTTTTTTCTTTGATCAATCCTGGAACATCTTCGACTTCACGACCATTAATGACAAAGTCTGCCCCAACTTCTTTGGCCAATTCGAGTTTATCATTGTTGATATCAACAGCGATGACATGAGCGTTGAAGACTTTCTTGGCATATTGAACAGCCAAGTTACCCAAGCCACCAGCTCCATAGATAACGATCCATTGGCCTGGTTCAGCTTTGGCTTCTTTGATAGCTTTGTAGGTTGTAACACCGGCACAGGTAATAGAAGAAGCTTGGGCTGGATCTAATCCTTCTGGCACTTTCACTGCGTAGTCTGCAGTAACGATACATTGTTCAGCCATTCCTCCATCAACAGAGTAACCAGCATTTTTTACAGTACGGCAAAGGGTTTCGCGACCAGTTGTACAGTATTCACAAGTGCCACATCCTTCGAAGAACCAAGCAACACTGACGCGGTCACCAACTTTGAGGCTCTTGACATCTGGAGCAAGTTCTTTAACAATTCCGATTCCTTCATGTCCAAGAACACGGCCTGGAACTTTACCGAAGTCTCCGTGAGCAACGTGCAAGTCCGTGTGGCAGACACCACAGTATTCGATTTGAACAAGTGCTTCCCCTGTTTCCAATGGGCGCATCTCCTTGTTTGCAACGATTTCAACACCAGTACCTTCTGGATTTACAACAACAGCTTTCATAGTTTTCCTCCTCAAGAGCTTAGTTGGATTAGAGACGGTAATAAAACGAGAAGTAACATCACTTGAATCATTATCGTATGAAATGAGCTAGGCTCCTTTTTTATTTTTGTTATGTTAATTTTATCACAAACTTTATCAGTCAGCAAGCGTTTACATAGAAAATTTTCTGAAAATAAACTTAACCAGTTAAATTGTTTTCAGGAAAGGCCCCAATAAGGTTCCGTATGTTTGAGAAAACAAAAAGCTTGAATCCTTTCTTGTAAAAGGTGATTCAAGCGATTCTCTATTTATAGGAAGAGTTTTTCTAGTTGACGAGCAACGCCGTCCTGATCGTTTGTATACTCTGTTTGTTTATCGGCATAGGGGAGGAGGACAGGATTGGCGTTTTTCATTGCATAACCAGTTCCTGCGAAAGCCAACATGTCTGTATCGTTTTGTTCGTCTCCAAAGGCAATCAGATCTTTCTGATCAAGTCCGTAAGTCTCGAGGAGATAGTTGAGGGCAAAGGCCTTATTGACGCCTTTTGGAGCACATTCCAGAATGTTGAGGGGACCGCCCCAACTATTGATTTCCAACTCATGATGGTAGTAGTCACGCATTTCTTCGGCTAAAGCATACTTGTCTTCAGCGCGTGTTTGAAAGAGGATGGCGTTTGGGTTTTCGGTAACTTTACGAGCTTCGAATTTTGTTTTGGAGGAGATTTTAGAAACCCCAAATAAGGCGGGATCAATCGTATGGTGGTAGGTGTGGGTGACATAGAACTTATTGCGATACTCTCCTGCAATAAAGTCTGCCTGGATGTCATTTTCTCTCTCGACCATATCTAGGAGGTATTTTTTATCAAGGGTCATGGATAGTTCTTTCGACCATTTTTTATTTGGAATATGAGTGAGAGCGCCGTTAAAGTTAATCATGGGACTTTCCAATCCCAATTCCTTATAGATGTGATCTGCCATTCGATAGGGACGCCCAGTTGTAATAATGACCCGGTGACCTTGTTCACTGACTTTCTGGATGGTGTCAATCGTATAAGGCGATAATTTGCTTTCAGAATTTAATAAGGTGCCATCTAAATCGACAGCGATTAGTTTTTTATTCATAGGAAGATTCCTTTCATTTGTATGGTTTATCTTACTCTAAATGAGGAGTATAGAAGTGCCATATTTTAAGAAGAATGCTACCATTATACCAGATAAACAGGAAAATTTCAGTTTTTCGAATAGTAAATGCTGAGGCACAAAAGATTGTCCAGATGAATCTCTTGTAAAAGTGAATGATATTTGATAAAATATTTGTATTGTTCGTGATTGAGTTGCGAGCAGATTTATTTTTTTTTAAGGAGTTTATTGGAAAAATGGATAAGTTTTTCAAACTATCTGAACACGGAACGACGGTTCGTACAGAGGTATTAGCTGGTTTAACGACCTTCTTTGCCATGTCTTATATCTTATTTGTAAACCCTCAAATGCTCTCCCAAACAGGAATGCCTGCTCAAGGAGTATTTCTGGCAACCATTATTGGGTCAGTCGTTGGGACTCTTATGATGGCTTTCTACGCGAACCTGCCTTATGCCCAAGCACCAGGAATGGGCTTGAATGCCTTCTTTACCTTTACAGTGGTATTTGGGATGGGCTATTCTTGGAAAGAAGCCTTGGGAATGGTCTTTATTTGTGGATTGATTTCCTTGGTTATCACATTAACTAATGTTCGGAAAATGATTATTGAGTCAATTCCAAATGCTTTGCGTTCAGCTATTTCAGCTGGTATCGGAATTTTCTTGGCCTATGTTGGAATTAAAAATGCTGGCTTGTTGAAGTTTTCAATTGATCCGCATACCTATACGGTGGCAGGAGAAGGAGCTGACAAAGCGAATGCAGCGATTACAGCAAATTCTGCAGCGGTCCCAGGACTTGTTAGTTTCAATAGTCCGACAGTCCTTCTTGCCTTAGCTGGCTTAGCCATTACTGTTTTCTTTGTCATCAAGGGCATTAAAGGAGGAATTATTCTTTCTATCCTTACGACAACAATCCTCGCTATTGTGTTTGGCATTGTTGATCTTTCAACGATTGACTTTGGTAGTACCCATCTTGGAGCAGCCGTTAATGATCTTGGGAAAATTTTTGGTGCTGCACTTGGTTCAGAAGGATTAGGTTCTTTGATTACCAATACTTCTCGTCTTCCTGAAACCTTGATGGCCATCCTCGCTTTCTCATTGACAGATATCTTTGATACGATTGGTACCTTGATTGGAACTGGTGAAAAAGTTGGTATTGTTGCCACAAATGGTGAAAATCATCAATCCGCTAAATTGGATAAAGCCCTTTATTCAGACCTCGTAGCGACATCTGTTGGTGCTATTGCAGGTACTTCGAATGTGACGACTTATGTTGAGTCAGCTGCGGGTATCGGAGCTGGTGGACGGACTGGTTTGACAGCCCTTGTAGTAGCCCTCTGTTTTGCAGTGTCAAGTATTTTTAGTCCCCTTCTTGCTATTGTACCGACAGCAGCCACAGCACCGATTTTGATCATCGTTGGGATCATGATGTTGAGTAGCTTGAAAAACATCCATTGGGATGATATGGCAGAAGCTGTACCAGCCTTCTTCACCTCTATCTTTATGGGATTCAGTTATTCCATCACAAATGGAATTGCAGCAGGTTTTATTACTTATACAGTAACTAAACTTGTCAAAGGTGAAGCCAAAGAAGTTCACAGTATGATTTGGATTTTAGATGCCTTGTTCATCTTGAACTTTATCAGTATGGCCTTGCACTAGAATGAACATAGAAGAAAGCTTGGACAAATCGTCCAAGCTTTTTTGATTGTCTCAGGTGAGGCCGAAGGTGATCGACTAAAAATAGTGAGCAAGAATCAATTATTTTTGGTATAATGGAGCAATGAAAAGTCAAAATGAACAAGAGTTGATTGCACTTGGAAAACAGTTGGGTCAACGATTAGAAAAACAGGATGTCGTGATTCTGACGGGAGATCTGGGGGCAGGGAAAACAACCTTTACAAAAGGCCTTGCTCAAGGGTTGGATATTCGTCAGATGATCAAAAGTCCCACTTATACTATCGTGAGAGAATATGAAGGCCGCTTGCCCTTGTATCACCTGGATGTCTATCGTATTGGAGATGATCCAGATTCGATTGATTTGGATGACTTTTTATTTGGTGAAGGGGTGACCGTTATTGAGTGGGGAGAATTGCTAGAGACCAGTCTTCCTGCTGGATATTTAAAGGTTGAACTGCTCAAGGACGGCGACGGACGTGAGATACGCTTGTCAGCTGTCGGTGAACGTGCAGAACAATTAAAGGACTCATTTCTAACTTCTGTAGGAGCTTGAAGATGGAACAGGTATTGGATCTCTTTTTAAAAGAGGCTGAGGCTTCGGATGCAGAGCGTTTACTCGACTTTTTTAAAGCTGTAGCGACTGAATCTGAGTTCATGACCTTGGCTCCAGAAGGGCTTGGGATGACCAAGCAAGAGTTGGAAATATTTGCTGAAACACAAGCACAAACAGGCAATCAATTATGTCTCTTATTATACTTGGGTGAGGATCTGGTAGGTGTCTTAAATATTGCAGCGGATCAAAACAGAGCCTTGCGCCATATTGGAGATGTCTTTATCGTTGTTCGGAAGGCCTATTGGAATAAAGGCTTGGGTCGTATTCTTCTAGAAGAAGGAATCGCATGGGCAGAAGGTACCAACCTCCTTCGGAAGTTAGACCTCAGTGTCCAAGTTCGAAATGAACGGGCCATCCATCTCTACCAAACGCTAGGATTTGAAATTGAAGGTCTCCGCAAGAGAGGCGTATACAAGGAAGGGGAATATCTGGATGTTTACCTAATGGGCAAACTGATAGATGGACAGAATCAATGATTAAAAAAATTCTATTAATGTTTTTTAGTTTGTTAGCTGTAACGACAATCGGTCTTGGAGCCTATGGGCTGACCATCCTCAATCAGTCAACAAACACGTTGAGTAAGACCTTTAAAGGCATTGGCGATGAAAATAATGTCATTGCAGAAAACAAACCGATGACTATCTTGCTCATGGGGGTTGATACAGGGTCAGGTTCACGAGAGGATCAGTGGGTAGGAAACAGTGATACCATGATTCTGGTGACGGTGAATCCACAGACGCGTGAAACAACGATTATGAGTTTGGAACGGGATATCTTGACCAATATCACGAAGGATGGAGAAACTGTCCAAGCGAAGCTGAATGCGGCTTATGCTCAAGGTGGGGCAGAGTTGGCCATTGAAACCATCCAAGATTTGATGAATATTCATATTGACCGTTATGCGATGATCAATATGAAAGGTCTCGTCCAACTGGTTGATAAGGTCGGTGGTATCACGGTAAACAATCCATTTGATTTTGATATTTCAATCGAAGAAAATGAACCGGAATACACAGCGAAAATTCCACCTG
>NZ_JBKQBL010000007.1:23090-24191 GCF_046824975.1 Streptococcus intestinihominis
GTCGTCAAGAGATTGATGGAGAGCAAGCCTTGGTATATTCACGGATGCGTTATCAAGATCCAGAAGGAGACTATGGCCGTCAAAAACGACAACGGGAAGTTATCGAAAAGATCATCAAGAAAGTATTGACTCTGGACGGTTTGAGCAACTATCAAGGAATTATTGAAGCGGTTAGTGATAATATGCAGACCAATATCTCCTTGGATACGAATAGCTTGATGCAGTTGATGGGTTATCGAGATGCCTTGAAGAATATCCGTATGGAACAGTTGAAAGGGGAAGATGCCACCCTAGCGGATGGCGGAAGTTACCAAATCGTTACTTCAGAGCACCTGCTGAAGATGCAGAATATCCTGCGTAAAAGTTTGGGCTTATCACCTTTAAGCAAGCTCAAAACAAGTGCCGTTCTATTGGATGGCGACGAAACTGGGGGAGCTTCTTCATCAGAAAGTGGCGAAAGTCCAGTAGAGGCGAGCCAGGATACTGGTGGAGGATATTATGATCCTTCCTATGTTCCAGAAACTTCTGTAAGCTCAGAAGCAGTTACGCCAAACCAACCGACAGTGCCACCTTATACGGATACAACGGTAGCTGGTGCTGGAGGAAACTAAAGTCAAATACTTCTATAAATAAAAAGGTTTTGAGACGACTATCTCAAAACCTTTTTGTTTATTCATGATCGTTAGATTTCTCAGACCAAATAGTTTGGATTTGTTCTACAGAAGCGTTGGCTTGCTGAGAGAAGACCCTTGTTTTATAGGAAAAGTCTTCCAGTAGTTGATTTAAAAGGACTCTTTGCTCTTGGATGATTTCAATATTCTTTTTGATTTTTGAAAGGTTTGATTGGATTCCATCCGTTAGTTGTTTGGTTTCGTTGAATTCATTTTTCAGTGGTTCACGATTTTTAACAAGTTGATAGCTGATGGTTGCTCCAGTCGCAAACCAAAATAGATCTCTTAATTTCATAGTAAGCTCCTTTTTAATGGTTTGAGATATCCTTGGCTAATTGGGCAAGGTGTTCGAAATCAGGTTCGTGGGCAATGAAATCAATCTTTAGGTCGTCTTCTTGAGAGTAGCGTGGAAGAATATGGACGTGGGTGT
>NZ_JBKQBL010000007.1:24235-29539 GCF_046824975.1 Streptococcus intestinihominis
GGAAGACAGACTGACCCGCAATTTCTTCCATGTTACTAATGATATTCATTCCTTGAGGCTGTGTAGCACCTTCCACTTTTTTGGTGACTCTTGAAACGATGTTAAAAAGATCAGCTGTTTCATCTGGTGTCATCTCCAATAGATTACGGGCGTGTTTTTTTGGAATCACGAGGGTATGGCCTGGAGTGACCTGAGAGATATCTAAAAAAGCAAGAAAATGGTCGTCCTCGTAGACCTTAGAAGAAGGAATTTCTCCGGCAACAATCTTACAAAAAATACAATCCGAAACCATAAATGCACCTCAATTTCGCTAGATTTTGTTATAATATAAGAACATTATACCAGAAAGCTAAGAAAATATGTTAGAAATAAAAAACCTGACAGGAGGCTATGTCAATATCCCTGTCTTAAAAGATGTTAGTTTTGAGGTTGGTGATGGCCAATTAATTGGATTGATTGGCTTGAATGGAGCAGGGAAATCAACGACCATTAATGAAATAATTGGCCTATTGCGTCCCTATGCTGGCGAAATCCGAATTGATGGTTTGACTTTAGCTACTTCTCCAAGTGCTTATCGCCAAAAAATTGGTTATATTCCTGAAACACCGAGCCTTTATGAAGAGTTAACCCTGCGTGAGCATATTGAGACAGTGGCGATGGCCTATGACTTGGATCAGGAAGCAGTTTTTGCGCGTGTGACTCCTCTCTTGAAGCAATTCCGACTAGAGGAAAAATTGGATTGGTTTCCTGTCCATTTTTCTAAGGGGATGAAACAAAAGGTCATGATTATTTGTGCCTTTGCTGTTGATCCAAGTTTGTTTATTGTCGATGAGCCTTTCTTAGGTTTGGATCCAGTTGCGATCTCAGATTTAATTCAATTATTGAAGGTGGAAAAAGAGAAGGGGAAATCTATTTTAATGAGTACCCATGTGCTGGATTCTGCTGAAAAAATGTGTGATGCCTTTGTCATCCTCCATAAGGGACAGGTCCGTGCTCAGGGGACTTTAGAGGATTTGCGGACAGAATTTGGAATGGCAGATGCAGATTTGAATGAGATTTACCTTGCACTAACAAAAGAGGCGGACCGATGATTGAAGTTTTACAAAAGAGGAAGACGACCTTTCGCAATCAGTGCTTAAAATATTCTCGCTATGTGTTTAATGATCACTTTGTCCTCTTTGTCCTGATTTTTCTAGGCTTTTTAGCGGTTCAGTACAGTCAATTTTTGCGCTCCCTACCAGAAGATAAGAGCCTTCTCCTCCTTGTACTTGCCCTTGCTCCTTTGCTCCTGCTTCCAATTGGTTCCATCGCAACCTATTTTGAGAAGCCAGACATGATTTTCCTTCTGGCAAAAGAAGAGCAATTGAAAGGCTATTTGAACCAACAGATCTTACGAGCGACTATTTTCTGGGGAATTGTACAAACCCTTGTGCTTGTTCTATTTGTCCCTTTGGCTTTGGCTTTAGGACTGTCTCTTACCATTGTAGTGGTTTATTTGGCTATTCTCTTCTTGTTGAAGGTTCTTGTTTTTCAAGGGAAGGGGAAAAGATTCTATAACCAGGCGGGTCTTGATTGGAAGCGAATCGTAGAACTAGAAAACCAGAGAAAGCAAAGGATTCTAAGATTTTTCGCCCTTTTTACCACAGTAAAAGGAATGACGAATAGCGTGAAACGGCGGGCCTACTTAGACAGACTAACAAGCATGGTTCCGAAAGTCAGTTCCAAGACTTGGAACAATCTGTATCTCCGTTCTTATCTCAGAAATGGAGATCTGTTTTCCATGAGCCTGCGTCTATTAGGACTAGCAATCGCTGTCTTTGTCTTCATCCCGCAAACGCTAGTAGCAGTAGCCGTCGCGGGGCTCTTGAATTATTTACTTGTTTTTCAATTGCTCGGACTCTACAAGGCCTTTGACTATCAGTATTTGACGCGACTCTTCCCCTTGGAAATCAGTGCTAAAACACGGGGGCTTCTTCAAACAGTTCAATCGGTGACTTTGTTTGTGGTTCTTGTCGAGGGAGGACTGGGATTACTGGTCTTTGAAGAGAAAATTCTCGTCCTGGCCTTGCTAGCTTTCACAGCCTTTTTAGCCTATGGTTATGCACCTTTCAAG
The DNA here is from genome assembly GCF_046824975.1 of Streptococcus intestinihominis. Classification (NCBI taxonomy): domain Bacteria; kingdom Bacillati; phylum Bacillota; class Bacilli; order Lactobacillales; family Streptococcaceae; genus Streptococcus; species Streptococcus intestinihominis. Next base: position 26,349 of record NZ_JBKQBL010000007.1, read on the forward strand.
GTGAGACGATTAGTTGACGAAACGCTTTAAAATTAGTAAAATAGATGGGAAACTTTTTACGGAGGAAGAGATGGACTCGAACGAAAAAGAGCTAACGTTAACCCCAATTGCTGGTAAAAGCGGAAAAGCCTTTATGGGGACTTATCCGGATGGGGGGAAAGTATTTGTCAAAATGAATACGACTCCAATATTAGCAGGGTTAGCTAAAGAACAAATTGCTCCACAACTCTTATGGAGCCGACGCTTACCTGACGGAAATGTGATGAGCGCACAAGAATGGTTAAATGGAGAAATTTTAACTCCAAATGGGATGGGGAAAAAGCAAGTGGTTCATATCCTGACTCGTTTGCACCGTTCACGCCCCTTGATGACGCAATTGAGAAAGTTGGGCTACACAGCTGAATCGCCATTGGATTTATTGAATTCTTTGAGCAGTCAGTTGCCAATTGCTTTGCGTCAAAACAATTATTTGCAATCTGTATTAAAGAGTTTACGACAGACTGTTCCAGCTTTTCGAGAAGATTATGCAACCATTGTCCACGGAGATGTCCGTCACAGTAACTGGATTGAAACGGATAGTGGATTTATCTACTTGGTAGATTGGGATTCTGTCCGCTTAACAGATCGGATGATGGATGTGGCTCATGTTTTAAGTCACTACATTCCAGATTCCCAGTGGCAGGATTGGTTGGTCTATTACGGCTATAAGTACAATGAAACTGTATTTGGTAAATTGTACTGGTTTGGTCAATACTCTTTCCTTTGTCAGATTGTAAAATACTATGAAAACAATGATTTAGAGAATGTGAACCGGGAAATTTATGCCTTGCGTAACTTCCGGTCAAAATATGGGAAGGAAGCATGAGAGTTAGAAACCGTAAAGGTGCAACCGAATTATTAGAAGCCAATCCGCAATATGTCATTTTGAAGCCAGAAGAAGCCAAAGGGAAGTGGCATGAGATTTTTGGAAATGACCATCCTATTCATATTGAAGTGGGAAGTGGTAAAGGAGCTTTTATTACTGGAATGGCAAAACAAAATCCAGACATTAACTATATCGGGATTGATATTCAAAAATCAGTATTAAGTTATGCTTTGGATAAGGTGTTAGAAGCTAACGTTCCCAATATCAAGTTGCTTTGGGTAGACGGGGATAGCTTGACCAATTACTTTGAAGACGGTGAGATTGATCAATTGTATCTCAATTTTTCAGATCCTTGGCCGAAGAAACGCCATGAAAAACGTCGTCTAACCTACAAGAGTTTCTTAGATACCTTCAAACAGATTTTGCCAGAACATGGTGAGATTCATTTCAAGACGGACAATCGAGGACTCTTTGAATACAGTTTGGTGAGTTTTTCTCAGTATGGAATGACCTTGAAGGGTGTCTGGCTAGATCTTCATGCTAGTGATTTTGAGGGAAATGTCATGACCGAATATGAAAAGAAATTCTCAAGTAAGGGTCAGGTCATTTATCGGGTTGAAGCACAATTTTAAAGTCTAGTTAAGGATTGACGTCTCCTGAAAAGGAGGCGTTTTTCTTTTGGATAAAAGCTGGATGAATGAGGAAGGCGAAATTCTTGCATTTTGACGGAACTTGTGCTAGAATATTTAAAACGAATAGAAAAGGAGAGGCGAAGACATATCTTCGCCTCTTGTCTGTGAGGAGGTGTTGTCCTATCGCAACAATTGTTGAATTAGTAACAGAAATTCTTCAACCAGCCATCCAAGCTCCATTTGAATTGGTGGATGTGGAATATGGAAAGATGGGAGGAGATTATGTTCTAAGTATCTTTGTTGATAAGCCAGGTGGTATTACCCTGAATGATACAGCAGATTTAACAGAAGTGATTAGTCCTCTGTTGGATCAGATTCAACCAGATCCATTCCCAGAACAGTACTTCCTAGAAGTGACGAGTCCTGGTTTGGAGCGTCCCTTAAAAACCAAAGATGCAGTGGAAAAAGCTCTGGGTCAATATATCCATGTCAGCTTGTACAAGGCAGTTGACAAACAAAAGGTCATTGAAGGAACACTCGTTAAGTTCGAAGATGACCAATTGACCATGGAATACATGGACAAAACCAGAAAGAAAACCATTGAAATCCCCTATAGTCTTGTCTCAAAAGCAAGACTAGCTGTCAAATTATAGCAGAAAAGAAAGGAAGGCTCTTAGTAGCCTAAGAGCAAGAAAAGAATGAGTAAAGAAATGCTAGATGCTTTTCGCATCTTGGAAGAAGACAAAGGAATCAAAAAAGAAGATATCATTGAAGCTGTCACAGAATCATTGCGTTCGGCTTATCGGAGACGGTATGGTCAAGCAGAAAGTGCGGCTATCGAATTTAATGAAAAGACGGGTGACTTCCGCGTTTATACTGTTCGTGAAGTAGTGGATGAAGTATTTGATAGCCGGTTAGAAATTAGCTTGAAAGATGCTCTTGCGATTAGCTCTGCCTATGAATTGGGAGACAAAATCAAATTTGAAGAAGCACCTGCTGAGTTTGGCCGTGTCGCAGCTCAATCTGCTAAACAAACCATCATGGAAAAAATGCGCAAGCAAACTCGTGCGATTACCTATAACACTTATAAAGAACATGAAAATGAAATTATGAGTGGAACGGTTGAGCGTTTTGATAATCGCTTTATCTATGTAAATTTAGGGTCTATCGAAGCTCAATTGTCTAAACAAGACCAAATCCCGGGTGAAGTCTTCCAATCTCATGATCGCATCGAAGTCTTTGTCTACAAAGTAGAAGACAATCCTCGTGGGGTCAACGTTTTCGTAAGTCGTAGCCATCCAGAAATGATCAAACGTTTGATGGAACAAGAAATCCCTGAAGTCTATGATGGAACCGTTGAAATCATGAGCGTGGCGCGTGAAGCTGGAGACCGGACCAAGGTGGCTGTTCGTAGCCATAATCCAAACGTAGATGCGATTGGAACCATCGTTGGTCGTGGTGGATCGAACATCAAAAAGATTACTAGCAAGTTCCACCCAGCTCGTTATGATCAGAAATTGGATCGTATGGTCCCAACAGAAGAAAATATTGATGTCATTGAGTGGGTACCAGATCCAGCAGAATTTATCTACAATGCCATCGCGCCTGCTGAGGTCGATCAAGTCATCTTTGACGAAGAAGACAGCAAGCATGCCCTTGTGGTAGTACCAGATAGCAAACTATCTCTTGCGATC
>NZ_JBKQBL010000007.1:29583-33962 GCF_046824975.1 Streptococcus intestinihominis
GGTCGTCGTGGTCAAAACGTGCGCTTGGCGGCTCACTTAACTGGCTACCGGATTGATATCAAATCAGCTAGTGAGTACGAAGAAATGGAAGCAAGTCAAGAACCTGCTTTTGAAGAAGTAGAAAGTGATTTGAATTCTGTAGACGAATAGGGAGGGAATCATGGTAAAAACAAGAAAAATCCCTTTACGCAAGTCTGTTGTTTCAAATGAGGTCATCGATAAACGAGATCTCTTGCGAATCGTAAAAAATAAAGAAGGTCAAGTTTTTATCGATCCGACTGGGAAAGCAAATGGTCGTGGTGCTTATATCAAACTGGATAATGAGGAAGCACTTCAAGCTAAAAAGAAGAAAGTCTTCAATCGCAGCTTTAGCATGGAAGTGGATGAAGCTTTTTACGACGAATTGATTGCTTATGTGGATCATAAGGTGAAGAGAAGAGAGTTAGGCCTTGAATAAGCAAAAAGTCAGTAATTTATTGGGATTGGCTCAGCGAGCAGGGAAAATTATCTCTGGAGAAGAGTTGGTTATCAAGTCTGTTCAAGAAGGAAAGGCCCGTTTGGTCTTTCTGGCAGAAGATGCAGCTTCCAATCTTACCAAAAAAATCACAGATAAATGCCACTATTATGGCGTTCCGGTATTAACCGTGTTTTCAACACTAGAATTAAGTACTGCCATTGGTCGCTCACGAAAGGTTGCGGCCGTGACAGATGCTGGATTTTCAAAGAAAATGAGGTCTCTTATGGAATAGAAGAGGAGGACAGCAATTGTCTAAGAAAAGATTGTATGAGATTGCCAAAGAACTAGGCAAGGAAAGTAAAGAAGTCGTCACACGGGCGAAAGAATTAGGGTTGGAGGTAAAGAGTCACGCTTCTAGTATTGAAGGTGAAGCTGTTGAGCGTTTGGTGAATAGTTTTGCATCAAAGGCTCCTCAAACTCCTAAAGTGACGGAAGAAAAACAAGTAAAAGTTGCGCCGGTTGCAAAAGAACCCGTTGCAAACAATTCAGAAAAAACAACTGAAACAGCTGCAGCACCTGTTGTGAAGCCAAAGAGTCGTAATTTCAAGGCGGAACGTGAAGCCCGTGCGAAAGAGCAGGCGGAACGTCGTCAACAACAAGGAAATCGACCTAAAAAACAACAAAATGATCGACGGGATGGTGATCGTTTCCAAAACAGAAATGATCGCAAAAACCAAAGTAATGACCGTCGAAATCAAGGGGATGATCGTCGTCGCAATCAAGCTGGAAATGGTCAAGGACGTCCAAATCCTGTAAACAGTGCACCCAAGATTGATTTCAAAGCTCGTGCTGCAGCATTAAAGGCAGAGCAAAATGCGGAATATGCCCGTGGTAGTGAAGAACGCTACAAGCAAAATCAGGCAGCCAAGGTTGAACAAGAACGTCAACAACGTCGCAAGCACGAAGAGGTGATTGCAACTGAAGTTGTCACTCCTCAACCAAAGGCGGAACCAGTGAAGGCTGCGCCAGTAGCGGCTCCAAGCCCTGCAACAGTTGATACACGTCGGAAGAAACAAGCTAGACCAGACAAGAAGCGTGAAGATTTTGATCGTGAAGAAGATGGTCCAAGAAAACAACAAAAGAATCGAAGTAATCAGAATCAAGTGAGAAATCAAAAGAATAGTAACTGGAATAACAACAAAAAGAATAAAAAAGGAAAAAATAACCGCAATGAGGCTCCAAAACCAGTAACAGAGCGTAAATTCCACGAATTGCCAAGTGAATTGGAGTACACAGATGGAATGACAGTTGCGGAAATCGCAAAACGGATTAAGCGTGAGCCAGCAGAAATCGTGAAAAAACTCTTCATGATGGGCGTGATGGCGACACAAAACCAATCCTTGGATGGCGATACCATTGAACTCCTTTTGGTAGATTATGGAATTGAAGCCAAGAAAAAGGTTGAAGTGGATAATGCGGATATCGAGCGTTTCTTCGTAGAAGATGGCTATTTGAATCCAGATAAATTGGTGGAGCGTCCACCAGTTGTAACCATCATGGGACACGTTGACCACGGTAAAACAACCCTTTTGGATACCCTTCGTAACTCACGTGTTGCGACAGGAGAAGCCGGTGGGATCACCCAGCATATCGGTGCCTACCAGATTGAGGAAAATGGCAAGAAGATTACCTTCCTTGATACACCTGGACACGCGGCCTTTACTTCTATGCGTGCACGTGGTGCCTCTGTTACCGATATTACCATCTTGGTCGTAGCGGCAGATGACGGGGTTATGCCTCAAACTATCGAAGCTATCAACCACTCAAAAGCGGCTAACGTTCCAATTATCGTTGCCATTAATAAGATCGATAAACCAGGTGCCAACCCAGAACGTGTAATCGGAGAATTGGCAGAACATGGCGTTATGTCAACTGCATGGGGTGGAGATTCTGAGTTTGTAGAAATTTCAGCCAAGTTCAACCAAAACATCGATGAGTTGTTGGAAACTGTCCTACTTGTAGCTGAAATCCAAGAACTCAAAGCAGACCCAACCGTTCGTGCCATCGGTACCGTTATTGAGGCTCGTTTGGATAAAGGAAAAGGTGCGGTTGCGACCCTTCTTGTTCAACAAGGTACTTTGAATGTTCAAGACCCAATCGTTGTTGGTAATACTTTCGGACGTGTCCGTGCTATGACCAATGACCTTGGACGTCGTGTTAAGGTTGCAGGACCTTCAACACCAGTATCGATCACTGGTTTGAACGAAGCGCCGATGGCGGGAGACCATTTCGCGGTTTATGAAGATGAAAAATCAGCGCGTGCAGCGGGTGAAGAACGTGCTAAACGTGCTCTTATGAAGCAACGTCAAGCTACACAACGTGTTAGCCTTGAAAACCTCTTTGATACCCTTAAAGCTGGTGAACTCAAGTCTGTTAACGTCATCATCAAAGCTGACGTACAAGGTTCGGTTGAAGCCCTTGCTGCATCACTTCAAAAGATTGACGTAGAAGGTGTGAAAGTGACTATCGTTCACTCAGCAGTTGGTGCTATCAATGAATCTGACGTGACTCTTGCCGAAGCTTCAAATGCCTTTATCATTGGTTTCAACGTACGCCCTACACCACAGGCTCGTCAACAAGCAGAAGCAGACGATGTAGAAATCCGTCTCCACAGCATTATCTACAAGGTTATCGAAGAGATGGAAGAAGCCATGAAGGGTATGCTTGATCCAGAATTTGAAGAGAAAGTGATCGGTGAAGCGATTATCCGTGAAACCTTTAAAGTCTCTAAAGTGGGTACCATCGGTGGATTTATGGTCCTCAGTGGTAAGGTCACTCGTGATTCCAAAGTCCGTGTCATTCGTGACGGTGTCGTGATTTATGATGGAGCTCTTGCTAGCTTGAAACATTATAAAGACGATGTCAAAGAAGTGACCAACGGTCGCGAAGGTGGATTGATGATCGAAGGCTACAACGATATCAAGACGGATGATACCATCGAAGCTTACATCATGGAAGAAATTAAAAAATAAACTGTTAACTAGGAAAGAAGAGAAGAATTCTCCCATTTCCTAGTTTTAAAGACAAATCAGAAAGGAGTTCCTATGGCAAGTCATTTTCGGACAGACCGAGTAGGGATGGAAATCAAGCGTGAAGTCAACGAAATTCTGCAAAAGAAAGTTCGTGACCCGCGTGTTCAAGGTGTCACCATTACGGATGTTCAAATGCTAGGTGATTTGTCTATGGCTAAGGTCTACTATTCGATTATGAGTGACCTAGCTTCAGATAATCAGAAGGCTCAGACAGGGCTGGAAAAAGCAACAGGAACCATCAAGCGCGAATTAGGTCGGAATTTAAAATTGTATAAGATCCCGGATTTAACCTTTGTCAAAGATGAATCCATTGAATATGGAAACAAAATTGATCAAATGTTACGAGAGCTTGATAAAAAATAATGAACAAAACGATAGATTCTGTAGAGTCTATCGTTTTTTATGGCAAAATTCAGAAGAAATTTCAAAAAAAACTTGTGTCCAAGTGGTGGATGTTTTAAAATAGAGTGAGTAAACTTTTATCGAATGATGATGGAGGAAAAGGAATGTCCATTGATTGGCAGAACATTTTATTTAACTTCTTAGGTGGATTGGGACTATTTTTATATAGCATTAAAACCATGGGGGATGGCTTGCAACAGGCGGCAGGGGATCGCCTTCGCTACTATATCGACAAATATACCAGCAATCCATTTTTAGGAGTGCTCGTAGGGATTGTCGTTACTGCCCTTATCCAATCTAGTACAGGGGTAACTGTTATTACGGTTGGATTAGTAAGTGCAGGCCTCTTAACGCTACGCCAAGCAATTGGAATCATCATGGGGGCCAATATCGGGACAACCGTCACTTCCTTTATCATCGGTTTCAAG
>NZ_JBKQBL010000007.1:34002-42883 GCF_046824975.1 Streptococcus intestinihominis
TTAGGAACCTATGCCTTGCCGATTATGTTTGTAGGTACAGTCTGTCTCTTCTTTACCAAGAATCGGATAGCTAACAATATTGGTCGGATCTTGTTTGGGGTTGGGGGAATTTTTTATGCCTTAAACCTCATCAGCGCAGGGATGAGTCCTTTGAAAGACTTGCCAGAGTTCAGCCAATATATGGTAACCCTTGGGAAGAATCCAATCCTCGGAGTGCTAGCTGGAGCCATTATCACAGTCTTGATCCAGGCTTCTTCTGCAACGATTGGGATTCTGCAAGGTCTCTACTCAGGTGGATTTTTAGATCTTAAGGGAGCATTGCCAATTTTATTTGGGGATAACATTGGGACTACGCTCACCGTTATCATCGCTGCCATGGGGGCCAATGTTTCTGCCAAACGAGTTGCTGCGACCCACGTCTTATTTAATGTCATCGGGACCATTCTGTGTATCATCTTGTTGGGACCATTTACAAGTATGATTGAGTTCTTCCAAGCTCAGTTGCATCTCTCACCTGAGATGACGATTGCCTTTTCACATGGTGCGTTTAATGTGACCAACACGATTGTTCAATTCCCATTCATTGGGGCTTTGGCTTACTTTGTGACGAAATTGATTCCTGGTGAGGATGAAGTGGTCAAATACGAACCACTTTACTTGGACGAAAATTTGATTACCCAAGCTCCTTCGATTGCCTTGGGAAATGCTAAAAAAGAACTCTTGCACTTAGGGACTTATGCTGAAAAGATTTTTGATTTATCTTATCGCTATATATTGAATCAAGAAGAAAAGTTGGCTGAAAAAGGTCATAAAACAGAAGAAGCCATTAATACCATCGATGACCAGTTGACCAAGTACTTGATCCGCTTGTCCAGTGAGGCTTTGAGTCCAAAAGAAAGCGAATCCTTGACCAATATTTTGGATTCCTCTCGAGATTTGGAGCGGATTGGAGATCACGCAGAAGCCTTGATCAACTTGACGGATTATCTCATTCGGAAGAAAGTTGTCTTTTCTGACAATGCCTTGGCTGAATTAGAAGATATCTACCAACAAACTGCGACGTTTGTTAAAGATGCCCTTCGAAGTGTAGAAGAGGATAACCAAGAGTTGGCCGCAGAGTTGGAACAACGCCATCAGGCGATTGAAAAGCTCGAAAAGAAATTGCGGAAGACCCATATTTCTCGTCTGAACAAGGGCGAGTGTACACCTCAAGCAGGTGTCAACTTTATTGATATCATCTCTCACTATACACGTGTCGCAGACCATGCCATGAATTTAGCAGAGAAGGTACAATTGGAGCAAATCTAGACAAAGCAAAAATCCAGTTCTTTAGGACTGGATTTTAGAATGTAGACAAACTTTTTTCATGAAATAGCTAGAAAATTTATTCAAAAAAATAATTTGTATTTTTAATTAATTAAGAAAATTTATAACTTTCCGCTGTGAGAAAAGTGGCTGAAACGCTAAAGTTTCAGCCACTCGGGAGTTTTGAAACTCTAGGTTCAAAACTAAGTCATGGAACTTCGAAGAAGTTCGCTGACGTCCGTACTCACCTAAGGAAAGTTTTAAAGAAGACTTTATATGCAATCTAAAATCCAGCTCAAAAAAACTGGATTTTTTATTGTATTTATAGGAAATATTAATATATTTAAACAAAATAGGTCTAGACCATTTACAAATACAGTACAAAGGATTATAATGTGTATGAATATATCGGTAGAAAAAGAAAGGAAATCATCATGACAACCTATATACAAGCAGATCAATTCTTTTATCCCCATGGCATTCGTAAGGGAGGATATCTAGAAATTGTCGATGGCAAATTTGGGAAACATGTAGATCAGCTACCAGAGGGAGCTACTGTTTTGGACTATACAGGCTATAGTATTGCTCCTGGTTTGGTCGATACGCACATCCATGGATTTGGTGGAGTTGATGTTATGGACAACAACATCGAAGGAACCCTTCATACTATGAGTGAGGGTCTCTTGAGCACAGGGGTCACTAGCTTTTTGCCAACAACCTTGACCTCTTCTTATGAGCAATTATTGGCAGTAACTGAAAACATTGGAGCACGCTACCAAGAAGCATCTGGTGCTAAGATTCGTGGCATTTACTTTGAAGGGCCTTATTTTACAGAGAAGTACAAAGGGGCACAAAATCCAGCCTACATGAAAGATCCTCGAATGGATGAATTCCGTGCATGGCAAAAAGCAGCCAATGGCTTGCTCAATAAAATTGCCCTTGCCCCTGAGCGAGATGGTGTAGAAGACTTTGTCCGTACAGTGACAGGAGAAGGGGTAACGGTTGCCCTTGGTCACTCCAATGCAACCTTTGACGAAGCCAAAAAAGCAGTGGATGCTGGGGCTAGTGTCTGGGTACATGCCTATAACGGAATGCGCGGTTTGACGCACCGTGAATTGGGAATGGTTGGGGCTATGTACCAACTTCCTCATACCTATGCAGAGTTAATCTGTGATGGCCATCACGTTGATCCAAAAGCCTGCGACATCCTTCTCAAACAAAAAGGAGTGGAAAATATTGCCTTGATCACCGACTGTATGACAGCTGGTGGCTTGGAAGATGGCGACTATATGTTGGGTGAATTCCCTGTTGTCGTAGAAAATGGAACAGCCCGTTTGAAATCGACAGGGAACCTGGCTGGTTCGATCTTGAAGCTTAAAGATGGATTGAAGAATGTTGTTGAGTGGGGCATTGCCAATCCTCATGAAGCGGTCATGATGGCGAGTCTCAACCCTGCTAAATCTGTCCATATTGATGATGTCTGTGGCCAAATCCGTGAAGGGTATGACGCTGACTTTATTGTATTGGATAAAGATTTAGAGTTGGTAGCAACCTTCTTGGATGGCCAAAAACGATTTGAAGCTTAATGGTGAAAAAGAGGTTCAACTACGAATCTCTTGCTATCGCCAAACTAAAAATTGAATTTCTTCTATAAGCTGGGATGAGAGTCTCAGCTTATTTGGATTGGATTCCCTGATCTAGTCATTTGTCTCTTTGCTCCGATACATGGTATAATGAAAGTAATTGAATCGCGAGGTAGTTTTATGAATAAGATAAACGTACGTTTTTTATTGATGGGCTTGTTTTTCTTTATCTACGGTATGTTGCGCCGTAGTCCCGTCATCCTAGTGGCAGGTAGTGCCTTTTTACTCTATGCCTTTTTTAGTAAATCGATGGTGCAACCGAAGGAAAATATCTTTAAGCCAAAATTGCGCTTGAATGCGAAGACTTCTAAGTCTGGTGAAAAAACAAAGGAAAGTAACGGGAAATAAGATGAAGAGCTACAAACTAAATGACGGACGCCACATTCCTGTACTAGGTTTTGGTACTTGGAAGGCGAAAGATGGCGAGGAAGCTTATCAAGCAGTAAAAGCAGCCTTAGAAGCGGGCTATCGCCATATTGATACGGCAGCCATCTATCAAAATGAAGAAAGCGTCGGAAAGGCTATCAAAGATAGTGGTATTCCAAGAGAAGAGCTTTTTGTAACGACCAAGTTGTGGAATAATCGTCACACCTATGAGGATGCTGTTAATGGCCTAGAAGAATCTTTGCACAAATTGGGACTAGATTATATCGATTTGTACCTCATCCACTGGCCAAATCCTGTGACTCATCGAGAAAATGAGGCCTGGAAAGAACGGAATCGTGAGGTTTGGAGAGCCATGGAAGATATGCAGGCAGAAGGAAAGATTCGTTCTATTGGCGTGAGTAACTTCCTGCCCCATCACCTGGATGCTTTGTTAGAGAGTGCCAACGTTCTTCCGGCGGTCAATCAGATTCGCTTGGCCCCTGGAGTCTATCAAGAGGAAGTGGTCCGTTATTGCCGTGATAAAGGAATTTTATTGGAGGCATGGGGACCCTTTGGTCAAGGAGAGCTGTTCCAAAATGAGACAGTTCTTACACTGGCTAAACAGTATGACGTGACACCAGCCCAGCTTCTCTTGGCTTGGAGTTTAGCAGAAGGATTTTTACCTTTGCCCAAGTCAGTGACTCCTGAGCGCATTGCAAGTAATCTGCAATGCTCTGCGATTGCATTATCCTCAGAAGACTGTGAGCTCCTTCGGAAGATCCCAGTAGAGGCGGGAGCACCAGACCCAGACACTAAAGACTTTTAAGATTGTTTATTTATAGACAGTGAGAGGTTGCTCTCACTGTCTTTTTTTGTGTAATAAGATGAAAAACGAATAATTTGTTTCAGTTATCTAATTATTTGAATGCTAAAACCACTAAAAAGCAAACAAAAAATAACTAATTAAAGATATTGTACGGAAATATTACAATTTGATAACAAAGTTAATGTTGAGTGAATTTTCTGAAAAATTAGGAGTATAATAAGAATAATTTAGTATATAGGGGGAATTTTATGAGTAAACAGCGTTTCTCATTGAGAAAATATAAGTTTGGTGTTGCATCGGTGCTGTTAGGATCGGTCCTTGTCTTTGGAGCAGGGAATGTAAGTGCTGATGAAGCGAAGCAGCCAGAGACTGCAGTCGTTGCATCTGCAGAAGCAAATCCAGTATCGCCAAGTGAGTCTGCGTCTCCAGTAACGAATCAGGTAAGTGAGCAGACTACAGGCTCAGTAGTTGAAAATGGTGAAGTTGTTGACGAGCCAGTTTCTTCAGACAAAGGGGCAACAACTCCATCTGTCGAATCAGATAGCCAAGTCCTTGCGAAGGAAGCCAAAACAGAGGCTCCAGCTACTGAAAAGCAAGCGGAAGTCGTAACTAAAACCGAAGATAAAACTGTAGAAAAAGCACCCGAAGGACAGGAAAAAACAGCAGCAAAACCTTCTTCAACAGAGGAGAAGAGTGAGGCTAAACCTGTAACGGAAGTACGTACTGAAAAGAAAGCTGAAGATAAACCATTAAGTATCAGCAGCAATACGATTATTAATGTGCCCCAAACATGGGAAAAAGGCTACAAGGGTGAAGGGACTGTTGTTGCAGTCATTGACTCTGGTTTAGATGTCTACCATGAAGTATTGCGGATTTCAGATCCTACAAAAGGGAAATTCAAAAATCAAACAGAATTAGAAGCTGCAAAAAAAGCAGCGGGAATTGACTACGGAAAATGGTACAATGATAAAGTCGTCTTTGCCTATGATTATATGGATGGAGATGACAATATCAAAGAAAAAGACCATGATTCACACGGTATGCACGTAACTGGGATTGCGACTGGGAACCCTGACAAAAAAGCTGGGGATGGCAACTACGTATACGGAGTTGCTCCAGAAGCCCAAGTGATGTTCATGCGGGTTTTCTCTGATCGTAGTGGATCGACCAGCGATGTTGTCTATGTGAAAGCGATTGATGACGCAGTGGCATTGGGAGCCGATGTCATTAACATGAGTTTAGGGTCTGGGACAGGATCTACAGTAAATGCTAGCCCTGCTGTCCGAGAAGCGATCCAACGAGCACGCGCCAAAGGAGTTAGTGTCGTTATCGCGGCAGGTAATAGCAATACCTATGGATACGGTTATGACAACCCAAGTGCTGAAAACCCTGATTACGGTGTCGTGGGTAGTCCTTCAACCGTAGAAGAGTCTATTTCAGTTGCCTCAGTAAATGATTCATTCGTAACAGAAGAAGTCTTTACAGTGCGTGGTTTGGAAGACAATGCCGACTTGGATAAAGGGAAATTTACCTATACAGCAGCTGAAACAGATGCCAATTTCGAAAATGGGAAAGAATATGACTATGTGGATGCTGGTTTGGGGCGTGAGAGTGATTTAGAAGGTCTCGATTTGACTGGTAAAGTTGCCCTCATCAAACGTGGCGAAATCACCTTCTCAGATAAGGTCGCTAATGTCTATAAAAAAGGAGCGATTGGCGCCCTCATTTATAACAGTGTCGAAGGTGCAAATGTCAAAATGGGTCTCGAAGGCGATGCGAGAAAGATTCCTGCGGTATTTATTTCTAAGCGCTATGGAGAAGCGATCAAAGACAAAGACTACAAGATAGTCTTTGATGGCAGTCTGGATAACCGTCCAAACCCTGACGCAGGAAAAATGTCTGAATTCTCTAGTTGGGGAGTGTCAACGGATGGACAATTGAAACCAGATGTCACTGCACCTGGTGGATCAATCTTCTCTTCACTAAATGACAATAGCTATGGCAGTATGAGCGGAACCAGTATGGCCTCTCCTCATGTGGCTGGGGTATCGGCTTTGGTGAAGGAATACCTCCAAGCTCATCATCCAGAACTTTCACCAGAGGAGCTATCTGCAACGGTTAAGGCCTTGATCATGTCAACTGCAAAACCGCACTTCAACAAAGAAACGGGAGCCTACACTTCGGTACGTCAACAAGGGGCAGGGATTGTAGATACTGCTGCAGCCGTCTCAACAGATTTATATGTAACGAATGAAGATGCTTACCCAAGCGTAACTCTTGGTAATGTGGAAGATCGATTCAGTTTTGATGTGACTGTTCATAATATTTCTGATACTGATAGAGAGTTGAAGATGATTGTGAATACCACTACCGATGATGTAAAAGACGATCACTTTACCTTGAAGCCACGGAAATTAACAGAGACTGTATGGCCAAATGTCACTGTAAAAGCCCATAGTAGTCAGACAGTGACGGTGACTGTCGATGCATCTAAGTTTGCAGAAGAATTGACTAAATTGATGCCGAACGGTTACTTCCTAGAAGGATTTGTTCGCTTTGTGGATCCAGCAGATGATGGCGATGTGGTTAGCATTCCATTTATGGGCTTCCGTGGTTCTTTCCAAGATATCCCTGCGGTTGAAAAACCAATCTACAACTTGGTAAGAGAAGGGAAATCAGGATTCTACTATGATGTTCCAGAAACCAAACACGTGCCATCCAATGCGAACGTCACCTCTTTAGTTTCAAACGCGAATGATGTGCTCTATACGACTGCTAAGAAGGAAACAGCAGAACGAAGCCCAATCGTTCTTGGAACAGTGGAAACACCAGAAGGTTTGAACGTCCTCCACTTGGATGCTGATGGAAATGTCCGTCTGGCTATTTCTCCAGATGGAGATGGGAACAAAGATTACGTGCAGTATCGTGCAGTCGTCTTGCGAAACCTAAATAATATGAAAGCGGCTGTCTACAAGGCAGATGATCAAGCTTTTGCTAACCCAATTTGGACAAGTACAGGATCTTTCTCTGCTCGTAAGAATTACTTTGATGGACGTGGGAAACGATCTTATCTAGTCGACAACTCGGCTTGGGAAGGAACGGATGCCAAGGGTGAAAAGGTGGCGGATGGTCACTATGTCTATGAGGTTCGTTATACGCCAGCAGTTCCAGGAGCAGAGGAGCAAGTTGTTCGCTTTAACCTCCAAATTGACACCCAAAAACCAGTCTTGACTTCAGGTTATACGACCAAGAAGGATGGAGTAGAAACCTTCTATGCTCGTAAAACAAAAGATATTGGCAACGGTGGAATCTTACGAGAGCAAGTCTTCTATGTCAAGGCCTTTGATGAAGAAGGAACCCTGGTTAAGGAGGGGAAAGATGTCCTAGGGAAGACTAGCCGCTTTGAAAACCGTGTCTATTTAACGGCAAATGAGGACGGTGGCTATACTCTTCCAGAAGGAATCAGTAAAGACTTACTTTACTATGTGGTAGAAGACTACGCTGGAAACCGCGACTTTGCTTCTCTTTCTGATTTTGCTGGTAGTGAAGATAGTGGCCGGATTAAGGTGTCAGTCCTAGATGCCGATACACATAAAGAATTAGATACCGATTTTGTCTACCGTATCAAGGATGATCAAGGACAGTATGTCAACTTAGACAAAGGGAAAGAAATCAATTTCCTTAAGTTTGGTAGCTACGTGGCAGAACTCTTTGCCTATGACAAATCAGATCTGAAACTTGTCAGCCAACGAACTCAGAAATTTGAAATCACTGCAGAGGACAGCTTTAAGACCATCGAATTCTTGGCCAAAGAGATTGTCACTGCACCTTTGAGCCTGGTCTTTGATCAAGCAGTACCAAGAACAACACCAGTTGTCTTGAAAAATCAAGCTGGTGAAACCTTTGTTCTTCCAGTTCAGCGCTATGGCAAGAACGCTTTTGGGAAAGATGTCCCAGTTGGAACCTATACGATTTCTGTCAGTCTACCAACAGGTTATGAGTTGTTTGAGGATGCACCGACTGTGACCGTTCTAGCAGACCAAAACAATCTCGCAAAACTTTCTGTAGTCATTAAGACCCAATTGTTGCAATTGTTGGCCCAACAAGCGAACTTGACCAGCACTCCTCAGTACTTTAATGCAACAAGTGAAAAACGTTTAGCCTATGATGCAGCTTATCAAGAAGCTCAGAAAGCTCTTGCGACTAAGTTATCACAAGCAGAAGTTAACCAAATCTTCTCAAATCTTGGATTGGTTACCAGTCAATTAGACGGAAAAGAGTCTGATTTTACAGCGCTAAAATCAGCCATTGCTGCCTATGATGTAACCTCAAAAACAGGTCGCTATGCCAACGCTAAGGATTCCGCTCGACGAACCTTTGACCAAAGCTTTAAGGAATTGGCCCTCTTGCTCGTCCGTGAAGGTGTGACACAAGAGCAAATCAACCAAGCACTTGCAAATTATCAGGCAGCTGATCAACAGCTAAATGGTAAAACAACTGATTTTTCAAGTCTGAAGAAATTGATTGCGGCAGAACTCCAGTTCCAAGCTAAGAATGCGAAGTTTATCTATGCAGCAGATAAGGTGAAGGTAAACTACCTACAAGCCTTTATCCGCGCTCAAGCTGTACTGGCTAATCCTGGTGCCAGTCAACAGGAAGTCAAGGCGGTATTAGCTGAGGTTAAAGCTGCTAAGAAAAAATTAAATGGGAAAAAACTAAAGGTTGTAAAACGCCCATAACA
>NZ_JBKQBL010000007.1:42930-44667 GCF_046824975.1 Streptococcus intestinihominis
GTCACCCTTTCTTTGAAAGGATTTGCGACAAGTCTGAAACACCTGTTTCGGACTTGTTTTTTGTTTACACTCGAATAGAAATCTGCTATAATACTAGTCAAGAAAGAAAGGCTTATGGCGTTTTTTTAGCGAGCTTGGGATAGTGAAAGCCAAGCAAAACAAGATAAGCAAGTGGCGCTTTCTCTCAGTAGATAGCTGAGTACAGTAGAATAAAATGAAGTAATAAATTAGGGTGGAACCGCGTTTTTGACGCCCCTAGGTCACTTGACTTAGGAGCAAAGACACGGTTTTTTTGTATCCAAAGTCGCAAGAATTAAAAAAGGAGTAATCATGTCTAAGAAATTAACATTTCACTGTGTCAGTGGCAGAGACCTCCTTACAGTCGGACTGCCCCACGCTCAGCACTAGGCTGCCTGAGCTAGACGCAGTACTACTCGTCTTGCCTCGTATGATCGACGAGGCAGACTCGTGTCGCAAGAAATTATATTAATTAAGGAGTATTCAATGTCTAAGAAATTAACATTTCAAGAAATTATTTTGACTTTGCAGCAATACTGGAATGACCAGGGTTGTATGCTCATGCAGGCTTATGATAACGAGAAGGGTGCGGGAACCATGAGTCCTTATACCTTCCTCCGTGCCATCGGTCCTGAGCCATGGAACGCGGCTTATGTGGAGCCATCACGTCGTCCTGCGGACGGTCGTTACGGGGAAAACCCAAACCGTCTTTACCAACACCACCAATTCCAAGTGGTCATGAAACCATCGCCTTCCAATATCCAAGAACTCTACCTAGAGTCATTGGAAAAATTGGGGATCAATCCTTTGGAACACGATATTCGTTTCGTTGAAGATAACTGGGAAAACCCATCAACTGGATCAGCTGGTCTTGGTTGGGAAGTGTGGCTTGACGGTATGGAAATCACTCAGTTCACCTACTTCCAACAAGTCGGTGGTTTGGCAACTGGTCCTGTTACCGCTGAGGTCACTTATGGGTTGGAGCGTTTAGCTTCTTATATCCAAGAAGTCGATTCTGTTTACGATATTGAGTGGGCTCCAGGGGTTAAATACGGAGAAATCTTCCTTCAACCTGAATATGAGCACTCAAAATACAGCTTTGAAGTTTCTGACCAAGATATGCTTCTTGAAAACTTCGAAAAATTTGAAAAAGAAGCAGGACGTGCTTTGGAATTGGGGCTTGTTCACCCAGCCTATGACTATGTTTTGAAATGTTCACATACCTTTAACTTGCTAGATGCACGTGGTGCTGTTTCTGTTACAGAACGCGCTGGCTACATTGCCCGCATCCGTAACTTGGCCCGTGTTGTAGCCAAAACCTTCGTCGCAGAACGTAAAAAACTTGGTTACCCACTTCTCGACGAAGCCACACGCGCAAAACTCCTAGCAGAA
Organism: Streptococcus intestinihominis; assembly: GCF_046824975.1. NCBI lineage: Bacteria > Bacillati > Bacillota > Bacilli > Lactobacillales > Streptococcaceae > Streptococcus > Streptococcus intestinihominis. The sequence goes on from NZ_JBKQBL010000007.1 coordinate 44,341, forward strand.
GAGGAAGAATAAAGAGAGCGTATTAGATGGGATTGACTGATAGAGCAATCCTACAGAACCAGTTGCCGCAGTGATAAAGGTATCGTTAGAGAAACTAACGATACCAGGCAAAATTAGAGACTTTAGGCTCCAATTTTAGCAATGAAACGACGAAGTCGGTTGCTTGCGTGCCAATCACATAAGGCAAACTGGAAAAAAAGATATTTTTCGGAGAAAAAACATGACAAAAAACTTATTAGTAGAACTAGGACTTGAAGAGTTGCCAGCCTACGTTGTCACACCAAGTGAAAAACAACTCGGTGAGAAAATGGCAGCCTTCTTGGATGA
>NZ_JBKQBL010000007.1:44714-54634 GCF_046824975.1 Streptococcus intestinihominis
CAACCGTCTTTCATACGAAAGCATTCAAACCTTCTCAACGCCCCGCCGTTTGGCTGTCCGTGTGATTGGTTTGGCGGATCAACAAACAGATTTGACCGAAGATTTTAAAGGACCTTCTAAGAAAATCGCCTTGGATGCAGATGGAAACTTCTCAAAAGCGGCTCAAGGATTCGTCCGTGGGAAAGGTTTGACGGTTGACGATATCGAATTCCGTGAAGTCAAAGGGGAAGAGTACGTTTATGTTACGAAGCACGAAGCTGGAAAACCTGCCAAAGAAGTCTTGGCTGGCCTTCCAGAAGTGCTTGCTTCAATGACCTTCCCTGTTAGCATGCACTGGGCTAACAACACCTTTGAATACATTCGCCCAGTTCACACCTTGATCGTTCTTTTGGGTGATGAAGCGCTTGACCTTGATTTCTTGGATATCCAGTCAGGACGTGTGAGTCGTGGACACCGTTTCCTTGGACATGAAGTGGAAATTGCCAATGCGGATTCTTATGAAGAAGACCTTCGTACCGTTTACGTGATTGCGGATAGCAAAGAACGTGAAAACATGATTCGTGAGCAAATCAAGGCTATCGAAGCAGAACAAGGTGTTCAAGTTCAAATCGAAGAAGGCCTTTTGAATGAAGTCTTGAACTTGGTCGAATACCCAACTGCCTTTATGGGAAGTTTTGACACTAAATATTTGGACGTTCCAGAAGAGGTTTTGGTGACATCAATGGAAACACACCAACGTTACTTTGTTGTACGTGACCTTGATGGTCAGCTGAAACCAAACTTCATCTCCGTCCGTAATGGTAACGCTGAGCACTTGGAAAATGTCGTTCGAGGAAATGAAAAAGTCTTGGTGGCACGTCTCGAAGATGGTGAATTCTTCTGGCGTGAAGACCAAAAACTTAAGATTGAAGACCTCGTTGCTAAATTGGCGAACGTGACCTTCCATGAAAAAATTGGTTCTCTGTCTGAACACATGGCCCGTGCTGGTGTCATTGCAGCGTCACTAGCTGAGCAAGCTGGTTTGACAGCTGAAGAAACGGCAGCCGTCGCTCGTGCAGCTGAAATCTACAAATTTGACCTCTTGACGGGTATGGTCGGAGAGTTCGATGAATTGCAAGGAATCATGGGTGAAAAATACGCCCTCCTTGCTGGTGAAGATGCTGCGGTAGCGACAGCTATCCGTGAGCACTACCTTCCTGATTCAGCAGACGGAGCCCTTCCAGAGACTAAGGTTGGTGCCATCCTTGCCCTTGCAGATAAATTGGATACCCTCCTTTCCTTCTTCTCAGTAGGCTTGATTCCATCAGGTTCCAATGACCCTTATGCGCTTCGTCGTGCAACACAAGGGATTGTCCGTATCTTGGATGCCTTTGGCTGGCATATCCCTATGGATGAGTTGATTGACAGCCTTTACGCTCTTTCATTTGATAGCCTTTCTTATGATAATCAAGCAGAAGTGCTCAACTTCATCAAGGCGCGTGTGGACAAGATGATGGGACGCACAGCAAAAGATATCAAAGACGCTGTTCTTGCTGGTTCAAACTTTGTCGTGGCAGATATGTTGGAAGTAGCTGACGCTCTCTCAGAAGCTACGAAGACCGATGGTTACAAGGCAGCTGTTGAATCCCTCTCACGTGCTTTCAACTTGGCAGAAAAAGCAGATGCTTCAGTAGCGGTCGATGCCAGTCTCTTTGAAAATGATCAAGAAAAAGCTCTTGCTAAAGCAATTGAAGAGCTTGAATTGACTGGTGCAGCTAGTGACAAATTGACTCAACTCTTTGCTCTTAGCCCAGTCATTGATGCCTTCTTTGACAATACTATGGTGATGGCAGAAGATGAGGCTGTTAAAAACAACCGTTTGGCCCTTCTTGCAGGTCTTGTAGCGAAAGCTAACGCTGTTGCAGCCTTCAACCAATTGAACACAAAATAAGTACCTGGTAAAAGGTAGAAAGTAGGTCTTATTATGACACCTGAAAAAATCGCTCGAATCAATGAGCTTGCTAAAAAGAAAAAAACAGAAGGGTTGACTCCAGAAGAAGAAGTGGAGCAAGCAAAACTTCGTGAAGAATACATTGAAGGTTATCGTCGTTCGGTTCGTCACCATATCGAAGGAATTAAAGTGGTGGACGAAGAAGGTAACGATGTGACACCTGAGAAACTACGCCAAGTACAACGAGAGAAAGGTTTGCACGGCCGTAGTTTGGATGATCCCAATTCATAAATAGATAATAGAAAACTCGATCAGAAGTTGAACTGATCGAGTTTTCTTGTTCTATATGGGCTACTCTGAATCCTTATCTCTATTTTTGTAGTTTTTCCATTGATTTTTAAATATCCAAATAGAGATGGCAAGAACGAAGGCTGCTGTCCAAAAAATCCAAGGGACAGGGGTGCGTAGGAAAAAGTAGACTGCAATTAGATCGGCCACTAGCAGGCCAAGGAGGAGGTATTTCTTATCTTTCATAGAGTTATTGTATCACAATTTGCTTCTCTCGGTCTATTGGTTGATAGGATGAGCTTTTGAAGAATGGGAACTTTTTATCCGAAAATGATGAGCAGATAGAGAAGAGAATCTCAAGTGCATCCTGGTCAGATTTGTGGTAAAATAGATAGGATATGAGTAAAGAATTTCATCATGTAACGGTCTTGCTCCATGAAACGATTGATATGCTGGATGTAAAGCCAGATGGAATCTATGTGGATGCCACTCTAGGTGGAGCTGGCCATAGCGAATATTTATTAAGTCAATTAAGTGAAAAAGGGCATTTATATGCTTTTGACCAGGATCAGCATGCGATTGATAATGCGGAGAAACGATTAGCTCCTTATGTTGAAAAGGGCATGGTAACCTTCATCAAAGACAATTTCCGGAATCTTCAAGCGCGTCTCCAAGAATTGGGAGTCAATGAGATTGATGGAATCTGTTATGATTTAGGAGTTTCTAGTCCCCAGTTAGATGAGCGGTCTCGCGGTTTTTCTTATAAAAAAGATGCTCCCTTGGACATGCGGATGAATCAAGAAGCCTCTTTGACGGCTTATGACGTGGTCAACAACTATGATTACCACGATCTAGTCCGAATCTTTTTCAAGTATGGGGAAGATAAGTTTTCCAAGCAAATTGCTAGAAAGATCGAACAAGCGCGTGCGGTAAAACCGATTGAAACGACGACAGAATTGGCTGAAATCATCAAATCGGCAAAACCGGCTAAGGAACTAAAGAAAAAGGGGCATCCAGCCAAACAAATTTTCCAGGCGATTCGAATTGAAGTCAACGATGAATTGGGAGCGGCGGATGAATCAATCCAGCAGGCCATGGATTTGTTGGCAGTTGGTGGTCGTATTTCAGTCATTACCTTTCATTCCTTGGAAGATCGTTTGACCAAACAATTGTTTAAAGAAGCTTCTACAGTAGAAGTACCGAAGGGCTTGCCTTTCATCCCAGAGGACTTAAAACCAAAAATGGAATTAGTCTCTCGAAAACCGATTCTTCCAAGCCAAGAAGAGTTAGAGAAGAACAACCGAGCTCATTCTGCAAAATTGCGGGTTGCTCGAAAAATTCATAAGTAAGAGGAAATAAACATGGCAGATCAACCATTACGATCTCGTGGCAGTCAGTTGCAAGATCGTATTCGTCGCTTTACCAGAGTAGAAAAAGCTTTTTATGGCTCGATTGTCCTAACAGGGATTATTCTCGCTGTCAGTATTATTTTTATGCAGACGCGGATTCTACAAGTGCAAAGTGATTTGACAAACCTCAATACGGAACTAAAAACAAAAGAGACTGAACTAGAAGATATCCGGCAAGAAGTCAATGAGTTGACTCGATATGAACGCTTGTCTAAGTTAGCTAGTTCTCAGGGGATGACCCTCCAAAAAGAAAATCGAAAAGTGGTGAGTTCAAGTAGCGATGAGTAAATTAAAAAAGAAAATCATTCGTTATTCCCTTAAAAAAAGGAAACTTCCAGACCAAAATCGTCGGCAAGTAGCTAAGAATTTAAGTTTGCTTTCCATTCTTGTTTTCTTCATATTTCTCATTAATTTTGCAGTTATCATAGGCACAGATAGCAAATTCGGAAAAAATTTATCTGAGTTATCCCATCAAGTCCATCAGAAAACAGAGATTGTTCCAGCCAAACGAGGAACAATTTATGACCGAAATGGAGCTGTTATTGCTGAGGATGCGACGACTTATAATGTTTATGCGATCATCGACAAAACCTATAAATCGGCAAAAGGTGAAGTTTTATACGTTGAAGAAAGTCAATACAACCAAGTAGCGGACGTTTTTAATCGTTATTTGGGCATGGAAAAAGACTATGTCGTCCAACAACTGTCTCAGAAGAAGCTCAACCAAGTTTCTTTTGGTGCAGCGGGGAATGATATCAGCTATAGCAATATGGATGCTATCCGGAGTGAACTAGAAGCTGCCAACATTAAAGGTGTTGATTTTACGACGAGTCCAAACCGGAGTTATAAAAATGGGACCTTTGCCTCTCAATTTATCGGTCAAGCTCAATTGATAGAAGATAAAGAAGGCAATAAAACCCTGCAGGGAACAACGGGAATAGAAAAATCCTTGGATCGGATCCTGGGTGGTCAGGATGGAGTGGTGACCTATGAAAAGGATCGCAACGGAAATATTGTGCCAGGATCAGATAAGGTTGCCGTGAAGACAGAAGATGGGAAGGATGTATACACAACCCTTTCTGCGGAACTTCAAACCTATCTCGAAACCCGAATGGATGTATTCCAAGAAAAGGTAAAAGGTAAATATGTCAGTGCGACCCTGATCAGTGCCAAAACGGGGGAAATCCTTGCAACGACGCAACGTCCAACCTATAATGCAGATACCAAAGAAGGCTTGGATATTAAGAATCTGAGAACCTGGAACACGATTCTTTACCAGGATCAATATGAACCAGGTTCGACTATGAAGGTCATGACCTTGGCAGCGGCGATTGATCATGGGACTTTCCCAGCCTATAACGAGGTATATTACAATAACGAGTTACAGGTGAAAGATGCGATCATCAAAGACTGGGATATCAATATGGGCTTGTCAGAAGGTCGCTATATGAATATTGCCCAAGGTTTTGCCTATTCAAGTAACATTGGGATGACCAAGCTTGAACAGAAGATGGGCAATAATGTCTGGATGAATTACCTCACACTCTTTAAGTTCGGACTTCCTACACGTTTTGGAATGGGGGACGAAAGTTTTGGAGGCCTACCAGGTGATAACTATGTCACTCAAGCCATGTCTTCCTTCGGTCAAGGGATTTCGGTGAACCAAACGCAGATGTTACGTGCATTTTCTGCCATTGCAAATGATGGGGAAATGTTGGAGCCTAAATTTATCAGTGCGATCTACGACGGCAAGCATGAAACTGCCCGTAAATCACAAAGAGAGATTGTCGGCAATCCAGTATCCGCTTCAGCTGCCCAACAGACCCGTAATTACATGATTACGGTAGGGACTGATCCTCAATTTGGTACCCTCTATTCATCGGATGGTCCCATTATCCAAGTAGCTGGACAAAATGTTGCTGTTAAATCAGGGACAGCCCAAATTGCGACAGCTAATGGCTACTTGGAAGGTGAAAATGATAATATCTACTCGATTGTTGTCATGACACCTGCTGAAGACCCAGATTTTATTATGTATGTGACAGTTCAACAGCCTGAAGTCAGCTTTAGTCCAAAGAGCTGGCAAGAACTGGTCAATCCAGTCTTGGAAGATGCGGTTGCTTTGAAGGATGAGTTGAATCTAGTAACTGAAACCAAAGCCTTGGATGGGGTCACGAAAGAGGACACCTATAAGATGCCATCGGCAGAATCCTTGTCGAAAGAATTGAACTTGAAGCAGACCATCAGCCCAGGTGGCTTCGCAGATGAACTGCGTCGCAATCTGATCCAGCCGGTCGTCCTAGGAACTGGAAAGAATATTAAAAAGATGTCTGTATCAGCAGGAACGAAATTAAAAGCAAATGAGCAAGTGTTATTATTAACAGATGACTTGGATTCAGTTCCGGATATGTATGGCTGGACCAAGGAAAATGTTGATAAATTTGCGGAATGGACGGGCATTGAGATCACCTATAAAGGGGAAGGTTCTCGTGTGAGCAAACAAAACGTCAAAGTAGAAACTGCTTTAAAGAAGACGAAGAAAATAACAATTACATTAGGAGATTGATATGTTACTTGCTACCCTAGTAGTATCCTTTATACTGACAGTTATTGGCATTCCAGCCTTTATCCGTTTCTATCAACGGGCCCATATTTCGGGGCAACAAATGCACGAAGATGTGAAGCAACACAAAGCCAAAGCAGGCACTCCTACTATGGGGGGAGTAGTTTTCTTGATCACTTCAGTCTTTGTCACCCTTGTCTTTAGCTTCCTAACTGGGAACTTTACGCGTCCTGTTCAATTGATCCTCTTTATTTTGGTCTTGTATGGAATCGTCGGTTTCTTGGATGACTTCTTGAAGGTCTTTCGTAAGATCAATGAAGGATTAAATCCCAAGCAAAAATTAGCCCTGCAATTGGTGGGAGGGATCATTTTCTATCTCTTCTCTGAACGTCATGGAGCTGGTAGTCTTCTCAATGTCTTTGGTTGGGATGTCTATTTGGGACATTTCTATATTATCTTTGCCTTGTTCTGGTTGGTTGGTTTTTCAAACGCAGTCAATTTAACGGACGGGATTGATGGCTTGGCAAGTATTTCGGTAACCATCAGCTTGATCGCTTATTCCATCATCGCTGTTTGGCAAAGACGAATCGATATCCTTTTTGTGACGATCAGTATGATTGGAGCTCTATTAGGTTTCTTCGTCTACAACCACAAGCCGGCCAAGATTTTCATGGGAGATGTTGGAAGCCTAGCACTAGGTGGGATGCTTGCGACTCTATCCATGGCTCTCCACGTAGAGTGGACCTTGCTCTTGATTGGGATTGTCTACGTCTTTGAGACTAGCTCTGTCATGCTCCAAGTGTCCTATTTCAAATGGACCAAGAAACGGACAGGGGAAGGACGCCGGATCTTCCGCATGACGCCTTTCCATCACCATTTAGAATTAGGTGGTCTGTCTGGTAATGGACCTAAATGGTCTGAGTGGAAGGTTGATGCCTTTCTCTGGAGTGTTGGTGCAGGAATGAGCGCCTTGACTCTCTTGATTTACTATTTGACCAATTCATAAGTCATGAATCATAAAAGGTTGGGATTGCTATCTCAGCCTTTTTCGCGGGCTAGGAATTGCTGTCCAAAAGAAGAGCGGGAAGAGGAGTTTTCTGATATAATAGTAGAGATGATGAAAGGATAAGAGAATGAAATTTACAGATTTTAAGTTTAAGGACTATATCCAAGAGGCCTTAAAAGAAATTAATTTTATCGAAGCAACAGAAGTTCAAGAAAAGCTGATCCCGATTGTTTTAGCAGGCCGTGATTTGGTCGGTGAATCTAAAACAGGATCAGGGAAGACCCATACTTTCCTCTTACCAATTTTTCAAACCTTAAATGAGGATAGTAGCAATGTCGAAGTGGTCATTACAGCGCCTAGTCGGGAATTGGCAACACAGATTTACCAAGCGGCTCGTCAGATTGCTAGCCATTGTGAAAAAGAAATTCGGATTGCCAACTACGTTGGGGGAACTGATAAGGCTCGTCAAATCGATAAGCTCCAAATAGCCCAACCCCATATTGTCATTGGGACACCTGGACGGATCTATGATTTGGTCGCTTCTGGAGACTTGGCTATTCATAAGGCTCACACTTTTGTGGTTGATGAGGCGGATATGACTCTCGATATGGGCTTTTTGACGACGGTAGACAAGATTGCATCCAGTCTTCCAAAGAAGCTTCAGTTTTTGGTCTTCTCTGCTACGATTCCGCAAAAGTTACAACCCTTCTTGAAGAAATATTTGTCTAACCCTGTCATGGAGCAGATCAAAACCAAAACGGTGATCTCGGACACCATTGATAACTGGTTGGTATCGACAAAGGGGCGCGACAAAAACGAGCAGATTTATCAACTAACGCAGGCTCTTCAACCTTATCTGGCTATGATCTTTGTGAATACCAAGGACAGAGCGGACGATTTGCATGCTTTTTTAGTAGAAAAGGGGCTCAAAGTCGCTAAAATCCATGGGGGGGTTCCTCCACGGGAGCGTAAGCGCATCATGAACCAAGTCAAAAACCTGGATTTTGAATATATCGTGGCGACTGACTTGGCAGCGCGTGGGATTGATATTGAAGGGGTCAGTCATGTTATCAACGATGCTATTCCACAAGACTTATCCTTCTTTGTCCACCGCGTTGGCCGGACTGGTCGGAATGGTCTTCCTGGCACAGCCATCACCCTCTATCAACCGAGTGATGACTCAGACATTCGGGAGCTTGAAAAATTGGGCATCCAGTTTGTCCCTAAGGTCTTGAAGGCTGGAGCTATCGAAGATACCTATGACCGGGATCGTCGGGCTAATCGTGAAAAACGCCAAGAAAGACTTGACATTGAGATGATCGGCTTGGTCAAGAAGAAAAAGAAAAAAATCAAACCAGGCTACAAGAAAAAAATCAAATGGGCTGTGGACGAGAAACGTCGCAAAGCCAAGCGAGCTGAGAATCGTGCTCGCGGTCGAGCAGAAAGAAAGGCGAAACGCCAAACCTTTTAGTGATAAAGAAATTTAAAGATTTCCATAAAAATTAACTATTTGGTCGCTGATTTATTTTGTGATAGACTATCTATAGATAGTCTATTTTTTTGCTCTTAGGGGAGACGCTTGCTTGAGATCACATCAGACCTGAAGCATGATTTACGAACGATCAGTAGCAAAACTCAGCATTTTAACTGTAAATATGATAGAATGATTCATTATCGAGGGAGGAAGTAACGAAGATGTTTACAACTACTTATCTGGCATCTGGCTGGTACGAAGAGTTTTTAAAATGGATACCAGAAGGAGAAATCTTTAACCTACGCGTCGTTTTTGAAGCTATTCCAGGAATTTTAAAAGAGCTTCCAAATACGATTTTATTAACCTTGGCAGGAGCCTTTTTTGGTTTATTGCTAGCGCTATTGTTTGCCATTGTCAAAATTAATCGGGTAAAAATCCTTTACCCGATCCAAGCCTTGTTTGTGAGTTTTTTAAGAGGGACACCAATTTTGGTTCAGTTGATGCTGACCTATTATGGAATCCCGCTCCTATTGAAGGCCATTAACCAACAATATGGGACAGCCTTTAATATCAACGATGTACCAGCCCATTTATTTGTCATTGTGGCCTTTGCCTTCAATGAGGCAGCCTATGCCAGTGAGACCATTCGGGCAGCGATTTTATCTGTTGATGCGGGTGAAATCGAAGCAGCGAAGAGTCTCGGTATGACCAATGCCCAAGTTTATCGTCGGATTATTATTCCAAATGCAGCAGTGGTTGCGACTCCGACCTTGATCAACTCTTTGATTGGTTTGACCAAGGGGACTTCTCTGGCCTTTTATGCAGGTGTTTTGGAAATCTTTGCCCAAGCCAAGATTATGTCGGGGAATGACAGCCGCTACTTTGAGCGCTTTATCTCTGTTTCATTGATCTACTGGGCCATTAATATTTTGATTGAACAATTGGGACGTTGGATCGAACAGGTACTCGCTATCAAAGATCCAAAAGTTGTTACCCAAACCTTGCAAGAGGAGGAACGAGCAGCATGATTCGGATTTCACAATTATCAAAATCTTTTTCCGGTCAAGTAGTCCTAGACCATCTTGATTTAGAAATTCAAAAAGGGGAAGTTGTTGCCTTGATCGGTTCTTCTGGAGCTGGGAAATCAACCTTCTTGAGAAGCTTGAACTATTTGGAAGCCCCAGATAGTGGCAGTATTGATATCAATGGGGAGAAGGTGGACTTTGAAACTATCAGCAAGGACGAGATCC
>NZ_JBKQBL010000007.1:54684-56345 GCF_046824975.1 Streptococcus intestinihominis
TGACCCTTCGAAGAAAACTAGCTATGGTCTTTCAACAGTTTAATCTTTTCAGTCGCAAGACTGCTTTGGATAATGTCAAGGAAGGACTAATCGTCGTCAAAGGCTTACCCGACCAGGAAGCGACCAAGATTGCCAAAGAAGAACTCGCAAAAGTCGGTCTGTCGGACCGCGAAACCCATTATCCTCGTCATTTGTCCGGAGGGCAGAAGCAACGGGTAGCCTTGGCGCGAGCCCTAGCCATGAAGCCGGAAGTCCTCTTGTTGGATGAGCCAACTTCAGCCCTCGATCCGGAATTGGTCGGAGAGGTAGAAAAAGCCATCGCAGCAGCAGCTCAGGCAGGTCAAACCATGATTTTGGTTAGCCATGATATGAGCTTTGTTTCCCAGGTGGCAGACAAGGTCTTGTTCCTCGACAAGGGGAAAATTATTGAATCTGGCACTCCAGAAGAGATTATGAAATCTCCTAAAGAAGAGCGGACAAAAGAATTCTTTGCTAGTTACAAACGAACATTTGTTTGATATAATATATAAGAGCTCGAGTCTGGAACGCGATGTTTCAGACTCGGATTTTTCTTTGAGTAGGTGCCTCAGGAAAAGAGGATTATATGTAGTTCATTTTTCCGCATAGATAGAAGTTTCAAGTTGATTTAATAGTGAACGAAACGAATCGGCATCTCGTCCCCTCATTCCAATCTTGGATACTAAGGAGATCTTATGTTAAACCAATTGCTATCTCTCTATATCGAGAGCCTAATCATCACTTCAATTGGGGTGTTGGTTGCTTCAGCTATTTGGATAGGCTTGCGAGCAGCTCGTAAGACGGATAAAACAGCTAAGGAACGCCAGTTACACCTCTATGATATTTTATTAATTGATATTATGACAATTCCAGTCCTTACCTTTGCAGTCATTGGAGTTCTGTTTATTCTTCGAGCAAGATAATTGCAAAATGGTTCAATTGGAGTTAGAATCAAGATAGTTACAACAAAAGGAGAAGCTTATGTATGATACACTGATTATCGGTGCAGGACCTGCGGGTATGACTGCAGCCTTGTATGCAGCCCGTAGCAATCTCAAGGTTGCCTTGTTAGAAGCAGGAATTCCTGGCGGACAGATGAACAACACGTCTGACATTGAAAATTATCCAGGCTATGCCAACATCAGTGGTCCTGAATTGGCTGAAAAGATGTTCGAACCTCTAGAAGCTTTAGGAGTGGAACACTTGTTCGGCAGAGCTGAAAACATTGTGGATCAAGGAAACTACAAGGAGATTACGACAGATGATGGTCTCCTTCAAGCCAAGACCGTTATTATTGCGACTGGTTCTAACCATCGCTTGTTGGGAGTTCCAGGTGAAGAAGAATTAAATAGTCGTGGGGTTTCTTATTGCGCTGTCTGTGATGGCGCCTTCTTCCGAGATGAAGACCTCATGGTTGTTGGTGGAGGAGATTCTGCGGTTGAAGAGGCAATCTTCCTGACTCAGTTTGCTAAGTCTGTTACCATTGTTCATCGACGCGATGCCCTACGTGCCCAAAAAGTTCTTCAAGACCGAGCTTTTGCCAATGAAAAGATTCACTTTGCTTGGAATACAGTGGTCGAAGAGATCAAAGGGGACAACCGTGTGACCAGTCTGGTCTTAAAAGATGTTCAAACTGGTGAGGT
>NZ_JBKQBL010000007.1:56389-71824 GCF_046824975.1 Streptococcus intestinihominis
TCGCGAGCAAGCAGCTGGTGGTGTCTTTATCTATGTGGGCTTGGATCCTGTCAGTGACTTTGCCAAAGACCTCGGTATTCTAGACGATCAAGGTTGGGTGATCACTGATGATCATATGAAGACCTCCGTGCCGGGTGTCTTTGCGGTTGGAGATGTCCGCCAAAAAGATCTTCGTCAGGTCACTACAGCTGTTGGGGATGGCGCTGTCGCCGGTCAAGAAGCTTATAAATATATTACTGAACACGAAGAATAAGAAAGAAAGGAAGGGATGTTCGTCTGATGGAAAGAGACGGATAGCCCTTCTTTTTTACGATGAAAAATGAGGCTTAGCCCGGATTAAAGTCATGTGGTCCTGCTTAAAATGTGCTATAATGTGTTTAAAATTATTTTGGACTGTGCCAGTTGACAGAGCGTGACTGGTGCCATGACGTAAGAAAAAAGAAGAGGGATCAAACATGTACCCAGATGATAGTTTAACTCTCCATACTGATTTGTATCAAATCAATATGATGCAGGTTTACTTTGAGCAAGGCATCCACAATAAAAAGGCGGTCTTCGAAGCCTATTTCCGCCAGCAACCTTTTAAAAATGGCTATGCCGTCTTTGCAGGTCTTGAGCGCATTGTCAACTATTTGAAGAATCTACGTTTTTCAGAGTCGGATATTGCCTACTTAGAATCCTTAGGCTACGAAGGAGCCTTCCTGGATTACTTGAAAAATTTTAAAATGGAATTGACTGTTCGTTCTGCCAAAGAAGGGGACCTGGTCTTTGCCAATGAGCCGATTGTCCAAGTAGAAGGACCGCTTGCCCAGTGTCAGTTGGTTGAAACGGCCCTCCTCAATATTGTCAATTTCCAAACCTTGATTGCCACAAAAGCCGCTCGGATCAAGGCTGTGATCGAAGACGAACCTTTGATGGAGTTCGGAACTCGTAGAGCGCACGAAATGGATGCGGCTATTTGGGGAACCCGTGCAGCCGTTATTGGAGGCGCTAGCGGAACCAGTAACGTACGTGCAGGAAAACTCTTTGACATCCCTGTCCTTGGGACACATGCCCATGCCTTGGTGCAGGTCTATGGCGATGATTATAAAGCCTTCAAGGCCTATGCTGAGACCCATCGCAACTGTGTCTTCCTGGTGGATACCTATGATACGTTACGCATCGGAGTTCCAGCTGCGATTCAGGTGGCGCGTGAGATGGGCGATCGTATCAACTTCCTAGGAGTGCGGATTGACTCTGGAGATATTGCCTACATCTCGAAAAAGGTTCGCCAACAGTTGGATGAAGCTGGTTTCACAGAAGCGAAGATCTATGCTTCAAATGATTTGGATGAGAACACCATCCTCAACTTGAAGATGCAAAAGGCTAAGATTGATGTCTGGGGTGTCGGAACTAAGTTGATCACAGCCTATGACCAACCAGCTCTCGGAGCAGTCTATAAGATTGTTGCTATCGAAGACGAAAATGGTCAAATGCGAAATACCATCAAGCTGTCTAACAATGCTGAAAAAGTTTCAACCCCAGGAAAGAAGCAAGTTTGGCGTATTACCAGTCGGGAAAAAGGCAAATCTGAAGGGGATTACATCACTTACGATGGAGTAGATGTCAATGAACTGACAGAAATTAAGATGTTCCATCCGACCTATACCTATATCAAGAAGACGGTTCGAGATTTCGATGCCATCCCGCTCTTGGTCGATATTTTCAAAAATGGGGAACAAGTCTACGAATTGCCAACCTTGATGGATATCCAAGCCTATGCTCGGAAGGAATTTGACAAGCTCTGGGATGAGTACAAACGTGTCCTCAATCCACAACATTATCCCGTGGACTTGGCCAAGGACGTATGGCAAGATAAGATGGACCTCATTGATCAGATGCGTCAGAAAGCCTTGGGAGGTGAAGAAGAATGAGCCTACAAGAAGACATTATTGCCCAATTAGGGGTCAAACCAGTCATTGATCCTCAAGAAGAGATTCGCCGGTCGATTGATTTTTTGAAGGATTACTTGCAAAAACATCCTTTTCTAAAGACCTTTGTCTTAGGAATTTCAGGAGGTCAGGACTCGACCCTAGCGGGTCGCCTGGCTCAATTAGCCATGGAGGAAATGCGGGCAGAGACTGGAGATGCCAGTTATCAGTTTGTTGCAGTTCGCTTGCCCTACGGTGTCCAAGCGGATGAAGCAGATGCCCAAAAGGCCTTGGCCTTCATCCAGCCAGACGTCAGCCTGGTCGTGAACATCAAGGAATCGGTCGATGCCATGGAGCGTGCTGTCGAAGCGACAGGAACGGATGTCTCAGACTTTAACAAGGGCAATATCAAGGCCCGGAGTCGGATGATTGCTCAGTATGCTTTAGCGGGTGCCTATAGCGGAGCCGTCATTGGGACAGACCATGCAGCCGAAAACATCACTGGATTCTTTACCAAGTTTGGAGACGGTGGAGCCGATATTCTGCCTCTCTACCGCCTTAACAAGCGCCAAGGCAAGCAGTTGCTTCAGGCGCTGGGAGCTGATCCTGCCTTGTATGAAAAGGTACCGATTGCGGATTTGGAAGAGGAGAAGCCAGGTATCGCTGACGAAGTAGCTCTTGGGGTGACCTATGCAGAAATTGATGACTACCTAGAAGGAAAATCAGTTAGCCCGGAAGCTCAAGCAACCATTGAAAACTGGTGGCACAAAGGCCAACACAAACGCCATCTACCGATTACGGTATTTGATACCTTCTGGCGTTGATAGGTAAGAAAAGTCGACAGATAAAGTGACCAGATAGGTCAAAAAACAAGCCTAGAGAAGATCGAGTGGATCTTCTCTTTTTTCTTTACTCTTATTTCAAAAGCTAGCAGAGGGATTGTCTAGCTATGAGAGAAGATTAGAATAACGCTAGTTAGTAAATAGTTTGATATCGAGGAACAAATCCGGTATGATAAGAGTAATGATTCTTGTTGCTTAGGAATGGAATAAAAGGAGTGAGTCTAAGAGAGTGCTCCTATAAAAATATGAGACTGGAGTTACTTTTAAGTCGGTCTTTTAGACGAAATGAGGTAAAGGGATGTCAAAAGAAAAATATCTTCAACTAAAAAAAGAATTGAAGATTCGATTTATGCTGAATATACTGATTGCTTTAATAGCTACTGTGTTTTATATCCAGATGGTAGTCAACCATTCTCGCTATATGGTCTATGTACTGATTGGCATTGGTGCTCTTTCTCTGATGAATCAGTTTCTTATTTTACCTGTTTACAATGCGAAAAAAGAGGCGGAGCTTGAACACCCTGAGTGGAAGACTTTACCAACAAAGGGAGTAGAAATTCCTCAGGAAGAAGCTGGGAAACGGAATATGATCGCCCTTTTAGCTCTGGCTCTTGTAGTTGTTGGATTTCATTTTTTTTACCATCCTATCTTAAAAATGGATACGGAATCAAATCTTATCGAAGATAGCAGAGATGTTGAATCAGTTTTAGAGCATCGAACAGAAGAGCCTGAAGAATACGAATCCTCTTCAGGGCTTGAGAAAGAAGAGGAGGGTAGTCGAGATGACCAGGAAAATAGTGGGTCTAATGAAGGTTCTACGGAGTCAAGCCTAGATATCGATAAGGCGTATGATTTTGCCGAAAAAGCTCAGCAGGAAAATTGGCTAAGAGGCGGAGAATAACCATTTGATTAAAGAGGTGTCTGCGAAGATAGCTACAGAAGCCATGATTCTATATTCTGTCCCAGAGGAAGTGACAATTTAAAGGGGATGCATGATTCGTTATTAGAGTAAACCAGGTGGCATTTGCCCATAAGAGGAAAAATGATGAAAAGAGATACTATTTTTATTGAAGTGAAAATTAATGAACTCATTAAATTTAATGAAATGATGATTAAGGAATGGTTACAAGAGTTAGACCAACTTAACCAAGGAATTAATCCTTATAAACGTCCAATTGAAGAAGTTATTAGGCTAACTAAAGAAGATATTTCTATTTATCAAGAAAAGAAAATGATAGCTACCTATACAGCAGGTTATCCTATTGAAGATTTTAAGGAGGAATACATTAATTTTGTTAATAGCCTTCTTCCAGTTTGGCAGAGCAATTCTGGCTATCTCCAAATGATTCGGGCTCTTTCTATTGGGATTCTGTTAGATATTGAGGAGGGGATTTTTGATCGGTTAGTAGACTTAGTCAAAAAGGATGATCCAGAGGATTATTTGATAGATTACTTGATTCAATCACGTCATCCAAAGTGGACGATTCGGATAAACTATAATTTCCCAAGACCCTATGGGTTTACTAGAAAAATCATTGAAGAAGATAATTCTAATCAAGCTCTCAAGTTGCTCAAAGAATATGTAACTAAGAAATGGTATCCTGGACATCGGGATACTAGTTGGTATGACTTGCATAAAGAGAATATTGATAATTATTATGGCTACTGGTCCTTTGAGTCGGGGGCTCTCTGCAAGCTTAAGGGCTTGGATTATAAGGAATTAGAAGGACTTTCATATTTTCCTTATGATTTGGTTGCGGAAAAATAGCTGTGAGATGAACTCTAAGTTTGATACCTTCTGGCGTTGATAGGAAAGAAAAGTCGGTTGAGCCGACTTTTTTAAAACAGGAAAGGAGGAAAGAGGATGAGGAAATTAGGTTCTATTGAATTGGGGACCAAGCGTTTATTATTAAGACGCTTTGTTGTAGAGGATGCAAAGGCAATGTTTGAAAATTGGGCGTCTGATAGAGATAATCTTAAATATGTGACTTGGGATCCCCATACAAATCCTCAAGTGACTCAAGCTTCAATTGAGAGATGGCTCCTTCATTACCAAGAGGAAAACACATACAAATGGGCGATTTGCAAGAAAGATGATCCCACACAAGTGATAGGTGATATCAGTGTCGTTTCTCAGAATCCACAAAAAGAACTGTGTGAAGTCGGCTATATTCTAGGGAAGAACTTCTGGGGTCAAGGTCTGATGACAGAAGCCCTCCAGACTGTTTTACACTTTTTGTTGGTAGAGGTGGGATTCAAGGAAATTCAGGCCAAGTATGTCAGTTTGAACCCTGCTTCGGGAAGGGTTATGGAAAAAGCTGGGATGCAATATCTAGCTACTCTCCCAAATGCTGTTGCCAGAAAAGGCTATGTCGGAGATCAAATAATCTACACTATCCATTCTTCTGACCTTTAAAACAATTTTTACTTGAAGATTTTAGCCAATGGTCTATAATGGTAAGTAGCTTTACAAAGGAGAATCTTATGTCAGAATTAACACAAGAATTTACAGATCAACTCTATGCGAATTACCAAGCAAATGTGAAATTTGTGGCTCTTGAAAATGCCATCACCCACAATGGGATTCATGCGGCTTTAGAGACACGCAAAAGTGCGGTTGAAAATACACCCGTCTTTTCTCTTGATTTGACCAAGGATAAGGTGACGGACCAGAAAGCTTCTGGTCGTTGTTGGATGTTTGCGGCTCTGAATACCTTCCGTCATAAAATGATTGCCAGCTTCCAATTAGAGGATTTTGAGTTGTCTCAAGCTCATACCTTCTTCTGGGACAAGTACGAAAAATCCAACTGGTTCTTGGAACAAATCATTGCGACAGCGGATCAGGATTTGGCCAGCCGCAAGGTGGCCTTCCTCCTTCAAACCCCTCAACAAGATGGTGGTCAATGGGATATGGTCGTTTCCCTTTTTGAAAAATATGGGGTCGTACCCAAGTCTGTCTATCCAGAATCCATCTCATCTAGCAATAGCCGGGAGCTCAATACCTACTTAAACAAATTGTTGCGTCAAGATGCGCAGATCCTGCGCGAATTGCTTGCGACTGGAGCAGATCAAGGGACGGTTCAAAGCAAGAAAGAAGAGCTCCTCCAAGAAATCTTTAATTTCTTAGCTATGTCACTGGGCTTGCCCCCTCGTACATTTAGTTTCTCTTATCGCGATAAGGACAATAACTTCCACACAGAGTCTGGCTTGACACCTCAAAGCTTTTACAAAAAATATGTAGATCTTCAGTTGGAGGATTACGTTTCTGTGATTAATGCGCCTACGGCAGACAAGCCTTATGGCCAGTCCTACACAGTTGAGATGCTGGGGAATGTGGTCGGTAGCCGTGAAGTCCGCTACCTTAATGTTCCGATGGAGCGCTTGAAAGAATTGGCCATTGCCCAAATGAAAGCTGGGGAAACTGTTTGGTTTGGATCAGATGTCGGCCAAGTTAGCAACCGCAAAGCTGGAATCCTGGCAACAGATGTCTATGACTTTGAAGCGGGAATGGATATCCAGCTGACTCAAGATAAGGCAGGGCGTTTGGATTATGCAGAAAGTCTCATGACCCATGCTATGGTCTTGACTGGTGTGGATCTGGATGAAGCTGGACTCCCTCTCAAATGGAAGGTTGAAAATTCTTGGGGAGACAAAGTTGGAACAGATGGCTACTTTGTAGCTTCTGACGCCTGGATGGACGAATACACCTACCAAATCGTTGTCCGCAAGGAACTGTTAACAGCGAAAGAATTGGCTGCTTATGAGGCAGAGCCAATCGTCTTGGCTCCATGGGATCCGATGGGTGCCTTGGCTTTTAAATAAGATACATAAAAAACACGATTGGTTAAGAACAATCGTGTTTTATTAATATAGTGTGGTCTAATTAGTGATTTTGCTCATTCTCTTTAGAAGATGATTCTGTGTGTTCAGAATTCTCTTCTGAGTTAGATGAACTAGAACTTGAACTATCTTCTGTTGCGTCAGTGCTTGGTTCGACACTTGGCTCATAATAGTAATTGTAGTTATTGTAGTTATTCTTACCATTATTGAGATATAGGTAAGAACCGCTACGGTATACACCACTTGGTTGGGTCCAATCAGTGCTACCTGATCCGTTTTGCTCATACAAATACAACATCATTTGTTTGTAGACATCTGTTGCGACTTTGATTCCATCATCCAGTACGGGAGTCAAGCGATTGGTGTACCCTGTCCAAACAGCCATAGAATATTGCGTGGTGTAACCCACAAACGATTCATCAGGTGTCACAATGCTTGAGTAACTGTAGTCTTTGGTTAGTTTTTTTAATTCGTTGTCGGCATAGTTAGAGGTACCTGTTTTACCAGCGTGATAAAGACCAGAGATATTTGCATTGTATCCTAAACCAGCTGTGATAACTGATTTCAACATATCTGTCATCATGTAAGCTGTGGCTTCTTTCATCACTCGTGTTCCAGAGGTATCGAAGTTCTTCGTTGTACCATCGCTAAAGACAACCCGATTCACATATTGTGGCTTGTAATAGGTACCGCCATTTGCGAAGGTTGCATAAGCAGCGGCCATTTTCTCACTGCTAGCCCCGTATTTGTTGCTAGAGTCGCTGGTATTACTTGAGATGGCATTTGCATATACCATTTCTGGATAATCGATTCCGATGCTGCTCAAGAATTTCTGAGCCTTCTTCAAACCAACTTTTTCAAGGGCCCGGACCGCAGTAACGTTACGGGATTGTTGGAGAGCATAGACCATGCTGATATTGCCATAGTATTGTCTATCCCAGTTATAAATCTGCGTATTTGTACCAGGGAAGTTGTAAGGTGTATCAGGAATGGTTACTCCAGTGGAGCTATATTCTTCATGTTCAATCGCGGGAGCATAGTCTGAGATAGGTTTCATTGTAGATCCCCAATCTCGGTTTGTTTCGACAGCTTGGTTGGTACCGAAGGATACATTAGATGATTGATGACGGGCTCCCAACTGAGCAATGACTTTTCCGTTTGTCACGTCGATGATAGTAGAAGCAACTTGCAACTCATTATCTGGATAATTGACATATTCGTCAGAGTTGTAAATATCCCACAGACGTTTTTGAGCTGCGGTATCGACGTTGGTGTAGACATCCATACCAGTTGTCAAGACATTGTAGCCTGTCTCTTCTTCGACTTGTTGGATGACTTCTTTAAGGTAGTTATCCATATAAGCAGGATAGTTGCTTGAGCCTGTCAGACTTTGTAAGCCATCTGTAACAGGTGTATTGACGGCACTTTCGTACTGTTCGTTTGTAATGGACTTCATGTCCAACATTTCTTTAAGAACCAGATTACGGCGTTGGAGTGCAGCTTCCGGATTGGTATAAGGGTCGTATTGGTTGGGTGCCTGAGGCATTCCGGCTAATAGGGCCACTTGTGGCAGAGAAAGGTCCTTCAATTCTTTTGCATAGTAGCTACGAGCAGCTGTTTGCATTCCGTAGTTACCGTTAGACATGTAGACTTTGTTGATGTAGTAGGTCAAAATCTCTTGTTTAGTGGCTTTTTGTTCTAATTGTGTCGCAAGCCAAGCTTCTTGGATTTTCCGAGATAGGGTTTGGTCGGACGAAGAAGTAGAGAAGTAAGTGAGCTTGATCAATTGCTGTGTAAGAGTGGATCCCCCTTGGCGACCTCCTCGGAGGTTACTGAAGAAGGCTCCTCCAATACGAATAAAGTCGACCCCTCTGTGGTTGAAAAAGCGGTGGTCTTCAATCGCCACAATCGCATTGACCAAGTCGGTTGGGATTTCATTTGTTTTTACGTTGATTCGTTTCTCAGCACCCAAGTCGGCAATCAGATTGTTTTGATTGTCATAGATTTTACTGGAAGTCGTTGCGATGAGGTCTTTCTCAGAAAGAGTCGGTGCTTTTGAGGCATAGTATCCAAATATCAATCCACCCAGAATAAGTAAAAGGAAAAATAAGGAAATAGCCGCAATCGCTGCATATTTTAACCACTGGATAACTGTTTGTTTGTTCATTTAATTACCGCCTAGTAGATTCTGTTCGATAATATCGAGATAAGGGACGCTTGGAAGGCAATCTGTCTCGATACGATAACCATTTTCCTGTATATAGGTCAATGGCATAGATTTACTGCCGTGATCGATGTTGTAAAAGTCTATTAAGGAAGGAGCGGGCAGTAGATAAGTCTCATTGAGCTTTGCAAAATGCAAGAGCACAAAACAAATTCCTCCCTGTTGGACGACCGCAGCCATGTGATCAATCTGGTGCTGATGAAAGTTCTTCATCGGCATGGATTGTTTCTGCTGGGTCTCTTTTGCTTCAAAATCAATGTAGTGTCCTTTATAAACACCAGAATAGTCTGTGGTAGACGCCTGGCGAAAATAAGCTTCCACAATCTTTGCCCGACTGCGATGAGGATAGTCCACCTTTACAATCTGTATGGGTGTCGGCTTTTTATGAATCACCGCTAGCCCTCTAGAAAGGTAGTACTGATTGCTCTCATTAATCATTTTTTCAAATGTCATCCCTCGATTGGCAAAATTCACACTTTGCTTCCTCTGGATGGGCGAAGAAGATTTCTTGCTAAGTTTGTGAGGATAGTTGACCATCATTCTCCTTATTGGTACAATTACATCACTCTATTATATCACAAAATGAAGAAGGGAGGGGAAATAATGAATAGTTTACTGATTACAGGATACAAGGCATTTGAATTGGGAATTCTGACAACAAAGGACCCTAGACTTCCCATTATTAAAGAGGCGATTCGCAGGGATTTAGTCCGTTTTTTGGAAGAGGGGGTCAAGTGGCTGATTTTTACGGGTAATCTAGGTTTTGAAGCCTGGGCCTTGGAGGTTGCCCAGGAATTAAAAAAAGAATACGAGATACAGTTGGCCACGATTTTTATGTTTGAAAACCAAGGAGAGAACTGGAATGAGGCCAATCAAGAACTCCTTAGTCGCTTTAAGCAGGTTGATTTTGTCAAGTATGCCTATCCCTCTTATAGCCAGCCAGGCCAATTTAAAGAATACAATACATTTTTGTTAGAAAATACAGATGGCGCTTATTTATTTTACGATCCAGAACACGAAACAAATCTCAAATATCTTTACAAAATGATGCTAGAAATGGATCAGTATCAGGTCAAAAGATTAAACTTTGATGACTTAAATGAAGTAGCAGAAAAAATTTACGAAAAATAAGTGATTTACCTTGATTTTTGCTCCTCATTTTTTATATAATGATTATGATTAACTAGAACGGAGAGAATGATGGCAAGTATTATTTTTACTGCGAAAGATATTTTTGATCAAGATTTCAAAAAAGAAGTTCGTGGATTTAGTAAAGTTGAGGTAAATGAGTTTTTGGATGATGTCATCAAAGACTATGAAACCTATGCTGCCTTAGTGAAGGAATTGAAAGAAGAAAATGCTCGGCTCCGTGAAGAATTAGCGAAGAAAACGAGCCAAGCAACTCCGAGTCCATCAGTTCCTGAGTCTGCTCCAAAGCATGAGTTTCCTCAGGTCACTACTACGACAAACTTCGATATTTTGAAACGCTTAAATCGTCTAGAAAAAGAAGTCTTCGGGAAACAAGTTGTAGATCGTGATTTTTAAGACATAAAAGATGAATCGTGCAATTTTTGGATAATCGCGTGAGAGCTTTCTCTCATGAGGAAAGTCCATGCTAGCACAGGCTGGGATGCCTGTAGTGTTTGTGCTAGGTGAATCCATAAGCCTAGGGACTTGATCTTCAAGTTACGGCGAGCGAACGGGCTAAGTCTTAGGATAAGTTCTACTAGCTCTGAAAGTGCCACAGTGACGTAGTTTTTAGGGAAACCTAAAAAGTGGAACGCGGTAAACCCCTCAAGCTAGCAACCCAAACTTTGGTCGGGGCATGGGATGCATGGAAACGAACATAGCATTCTGACTGGAAACAGTAGACAGATGATTATCGAAGGAAATGGTACCTAGTCATTTCTGGAACAAAACATGGCTTATAGAAAATTGCATATAGGTGGTGAGGGGGAGAGAAATCTCAACCTCCTTTTTTAAACAATGAGGAACACATGAAAAAACAATTTGAATTAATTGCGACAGCTGCTGCTGGATTAGAAGCAGTGGTTGGGCGTGAATTACGAGAGCTCGGCTACGATTGCCAAGTGGAAAATGGACGAGTCCGTTTCAAAGGCGATGTTCGTGCAATCATCGAAACCAATCTTTGGTTGCGGGCTGCAGACCGAATCAAGATCGTCGTAGGATCCTTTCCTGCCCGTACCTTTGAAGAACTCTTTCAAGGAGTTTTTGCCTTGGATTGGGACCAATATCTCCCTTTAGGAGCACGTTTTCCCATTTCCAAAGCAAAATGTGTTAAATCCAAACTGCATAACGAACCGAGTGTACAAGCGATTTCGAAAAAGGCAGTTGTTAAAAAGTTGCAACAACACTATGCTCGTCCGGAAGGCGTTCCATTGATCGAAAATGGAGCAGAATTTAAAATTGAAGTTTCTATCTTGAAGGACCAAGCGACCATTTTAATCGACACCACTGGTAGTAGCCTGTTCAAGCGCGGTTATCGGACTGAAAAGGGTGGGGCACCTATCAAGGAAAATATGGCGGCAGCCATTCTTCAACTTTCCAATTGGTATCCAGATAAGCCCCTGGTTGATCCGACCTGTGGATCAGGGACCTTCTGTATCGAGGCTGCGATGATGGCTCGTCAGATAGCACCGGGCTTGAGACGGACCTTCTCATTTGAAGATTGGAATTGGGTTGACGATCGTCTGATTCAAGAAGTGCGCAAAGAAGCCACTAAAAAGATCAATCGTGATCTTGTCCTAGACATCATGGGAACGGATATCGATGCGCGGATGGTTGAGATTGCCAAAGAAAATGCTCAAAAAGCAGGTGTTGCAAGTGATATCACCTTTAAGCAAATGCGGGTTCAAGATTTGCGCTCGGATAAGATCAATGGGGTCATCATCTCCAATCCACCGTATGGTGAACGTTTATCCGATGATGCAGGAGTGACAAAATTGTACGCTGAAATGGGAGAGGTTTTTGCACCATTGAAGACTTGGAGTAAATTTATCTTGACCAGTGATGAAGATTTTGAAAAGAAATTTGGGCGACAAGCGGATAAAAAACGAAAATTATATAACGGAACCTTAAAGGTTGACTTGTATCAGTTCTTTGGGGAACGGGTACGTCGACAAGCGACTAGTGAGAAAGGAAACATATGACAAAAGAAGATAAACAGCAGTTGGGCCAAGAGGCAGAGTCCGTTCTTGATTTTAAGGACGCCAAAGAGATGACGATTGGCCAAGCAAACCGCAAAGCTGAAGAAATCGAAGCAGGGGTCAAAGAAACAGACAATGTCCTCGATAAATACATCAAACAGCACCGTGAGGAAATCGAAGCTCAAAAGTTTGATACCATCGTCATGCAAAAGGAAATGTTGGCTGAGGCAGAGGCTACAACCACTGTGGAACAAGCGGAGGCAATTCCAAACGAAGAACCTGCAACAGAAGTAAGTTCAGCAGAAGCAGCTAAAAAAGAGGTTGCATCTGCTCGCATTCCAGATCCAATTCCTGGGGAACGCCCTGCAAAAATTAAGTTTGGTCCAGAGCCAACAGAACCATATGTGGATGAAGAAATTGAGATTCCTGAAGAACCGAAAAAAAGCCGGGTCAAACCAATTTTGTTTTCAGTTTTAGCTCTGACAGCAGTTGCTACGGCTAGTTGGTTGTCTTATCAATGGATCCGTAACCAGTCTAAAGGGGAAACGACAGTCGTCTCTTCTACTAGCTCATCTAGCAAGAAGTCCTCTAGTTCTTCTTCCTCAACGAGCGCAAATACAGAGGCTTTGCTGAAGGATTTTAACGATCAGTATGTAGCTTTCTTTACAGATGACACGCAGACGAAGTTGAAAAATGATTCTTTTGGTAATTTGGAAAAACTAAAAGCCAGTTTAGATAAATTGAAAGACACCAAGGAATACGATGCAGCCAAAAGTAAATACGATGAATTGGTGAAGCAGGTTTCTGCTATTCAAACAGTAAACTCTCAGTTTACCAGCCCAGTTATTAAGGATGGGGCCATCGATACCAAGGCGCAGGTAAAGAGTGATGCTGTCTTTTCAGATGCGTCAACAGCTAATACACAATTGAACCAATTATTGAAGGATGCAGCTTCTCAAGGACGCTCGCAACAAGTTGCGACTCCAGCACCCGTGACAGATGGTGGTGGCAGTGTTGCAGGTGGAAATGCAGTTTCTTCAGGAACGGTAACCAGTCCAGCTCCTACACCAGCCCCAGCTACTGAAGGCAACACGATAGGCGGAGTGAACCCAGGCTATTCTGGCTTTGGCCTTCAAAGTACTGGTGTGCCACTTCAACGAAACTTGAGCCGGGTGCCATACAACCAAGCAGCGCTTGACGATGTAAACAATCCTGCATGGACCTTTAACCCTGGTATTTTGGAGAAAGTTCTGAAGATTGCTCGGGAACGTGGGCATATCGTTGGAGATCAATACATCTTGGAACGCGTGAATATCATCAACGGCAATGGTTATTACAACCTCTTTAAGCCAGATGGAACTTATTTGTTTAGTATCAATGCTAAAACAGGCTACTTTGTCGGAAACGGAAAAGGCCATTCCGATGCATTGGATTATTAAGAATTAAAAAAACTTCTCTTTGAAAGAGAAGTCTTTTGTTTTTTATACGATATGGCGTGTGAATGGATCGTCAGAAATACCTTGTTCGAGAATCAATTTGCACCACTCTTTGGCAGAAAAGAGGCTGTGATCTTTATAGTTTCCGCAAGATTCAATCGTCGTTCCTGGGACGTCCTCCCAGCTAGTCGCTTCAGCAATTTCCTCTAGGGAGGATTTAATGACTTGTGCAATGGTTTTTGGATTGTGCTGTCCCCACATAATCATATGGAAGCCAGTACGACACCCAAATGGGGAACAATCGATCATTCCATCAATGCGTTTACGGATCAACATAGCTAATAGATGCTCAATTGTATGTAAACCAGCAGTCGGGATAGAGTCTTCATTTGGTTGAACCAAGCGGATATCGTAGTTTGAGATGACATCTCCTTTTGGTCCAGTTTCCTCTCCGATTAGGCGGACGTAAGGGGCTTTTACAGCAGTGTGGTCTAATTCAAAACTTTCCACAATAACTTCTTTCGTCATGTATCTTCCTCAATTTCTTTTTTCTTGATTATAGCACAATTGTCAGTGGATGAAAACATAAGAGAAGAGAGAGGCAAGTAGCCGTTGAAATAAGATTCAGAAGCTTGTTTTTAGGGTGTTTTTCCGTTAGAATCAAAGGAAAGAAGCATTAGAATAATAGCAGAAATAGATTAGTTTTCGCTAGAAAATTTGTTTGTTAATTTTGTAAAAATATGATAAAATAATAAAGAATTTTTTAATTCAACTATTCATTAGATTAGGGGTAAAAACATGGAATTTGGAATTGCAATTGTTTTTGCCGCAATCATTGGTTTAGTCATTGGATATGTAGGGATCTCAGTCAAGATGAAAGCATCGAAAGAGGCTGCAGAACTTACTCTTTTAAATGCTGAACAAGAAGCAACGAATTTACGTGGACAGGCAGAGCGCGAAGCTGATTTGATTTTGAAAGAAGCTAAGCACGAGTCTAGTTCACTTAAAAAAGAAGCACTTTTGGAGGCAAAGGAAGAAGCCAGAAAATATCGAGAAGAAGTCGATGCTGAGTTTAAATCAGAGCGTCAAGAATTAAAACAATTAGAAACCCGCTTAGCGGAACGTTCGAATAATCTTGATCGCAAAGATGACAATCTTACGAGCAAAGAGCAAGCTCTTGAACAAAAAGAGCAAAGTCTTTCAGATAGAACTAAACACATTGATGCGCGTGAAGAACAATTACATGAGCTAGAAAAGAAGAAAGAAGAAGAATTAGAAAAAATTGCTTCTCTGACTCAATCGGAAGCACGTGATATTATCTTAACGCAAACAGAAGAACGACTTTCCAAAGAGATTGCGACTCGAATTCGAGAAGCAGAAGTGGAAGTGAAAGAACGTTCAGATAAAGTTGCAAAAGATATCCTGGTTCAAGCCATGCAACGGATGGCCGGGGATTTTGTGGCAGAACAGACCAACTCAACGGTTCATTTACCAGATGATGGAATGAAGGGCCGGATTATTGGTCGCGAAGGTCGAAATATCCGAACCTTCGAAAGCTTGACAGGTGTGGATGTGATTATTGATGACACTCCAGAAGTAGTCACCCTGTCTGCATTTGATCCGATTCGTCGGGAAATCGCACGAATGACCATGGAAAGTCTCTTGAAAGATGGTCGCATCCATCCAGCTCGGATTGAAGAGTTGGTAGAGAAGAACCGTTTGGAAATTGACCAACGGATTCGTGAATATGGTGAAGCAGCAGCCTATGAAATTGGCGCACCAAATCTACATCCTGATTTGATGAAGATTATGGGACGCTTGCAATTCAGAACTTCTTATGGACAGAACGTCTTGCGTCACTCCATTGAGGTTGCTAAGTTATCTGGTATTATTGCTAGTGAGCTTGGTGAAAATGCTACCTTGGCTCGTCGAGCTGGTTTCCTTCATGATATTGGTAAAGCCATCGACCGTGAGGTAGAAGGTAGCCACGTAGAAATTGGTACTGAATTAGCTCGT
>NZ_JBKQBL010000007.1:71875-74998 GCF_046824975.1 Streptococcus intestinihominis
AAATACAAAGAGCATCCAGTTGTTGTCAATACGATTGCTAGTCACCATGGTGATGTTGAACCAGAAAGTGTCATCGCAGTTATTGTTGCAGCAGCAGATGCCTTGAGTGCAGCGCGTCCAGGTGCCCGGAGCGAGTCTCTTGAAAGCTACATCAAACGCCTGCAAGATCTTGAAGAAATTGCAAATGGCTTTGAGGGAGTTAAGACAAGCTTTGCCTTGCAAGCAGGTCGTGAAATTCGAATTATGGTCAGCCCTGAAGAAGTCAAGGATGATAAGTTGACCATCTTGGCTCATGATATCCGTGAGAAGATTGAGTCCAACTTGGAGTACCCTGGTAACATCAAGGTAACCGTTATTCGTGAATTACGTGCCATTGATTATGCAAAATAGAGCTTGTTAAAAGCCATATATAAAAGATAGTCAGCGAAGGTGGAACAACCTTAGTTGGCTATTTTTTTGTGAGTCGTGTTAAAAATGGGTTAGCACAGATGAAATGGTTCATTGGTAGAGAAGTGGTTAGGGCCTTGCCTCTAGGAAAAATCTGTTGAAAAATCTTTCTATTTTTGTTACACTAGATAGAAAGACAGCGAAGGAGATAAAATGGCGGATCGAGGATTATTAATCGTTTTCTCAGGGCCCTCAGGTGTTGGGAAAGGAACGGTTAGACGTGAGATTTTTGAAAGCTCAGATAATCAGTTTCAATACTCAGTATCGATGACAACACGTGCACAACGTCCAGGTGAAGTGGACGGAGTAGATTATTTCTTCCGGACACGTGAAGAATTTGAGGAATTGATTCGTCAAGGTCAAATGCTCGAATATGCTGAATATGTTGGCAATTACTATGGGACTCCCTTGACCTATGTGAACGAAACCCTCGATAAAGGGATCGATGTTTTCCTTGAAATCGAGGTGCAAGGGGCTTTGCAGGTCAAGAAAAAGGTACCAGATGCCGTCTTCATTTTCTTAACTCCTCCAGATTTGGATGAATTGCAAGACCGTTTGGTTGGACGCGGCACAGATAGTGCGGAAGTCATTGCCCAGCGGATTGAAAAAGCAAAAGAAGAAATTGCCCTCATGCGGGAGTATGACTATGCCATTGTCAACGATCAAGTACCTTTGGCTGCAGAACGTGTTAAACGTGTGATTGAGGCAGAACATTTCCGTGTTGATCGGGTCATTGGTCACTACCAAGAAATGCTTCCCAAAGCCACTCAAGTGGTACGATAATTAGAATAGGAATTAGGTAAAAAGATTATGATGTTAAAACCATCTATTGACACATTGTTGGATAAAGTACCGTCAAAATACTCTTTGGTTATTCTTGAAGCCAAACGAGCTCATGAGTTAGAGAGTGGTGCAACTCCTACTCAAGAATTTCAATCAGTAAAATCTACCTTGCGTGCCTTGGAAGAGATTGAATCAGGAAATGTGGTGATTCACCCAGATCCAGAAGCTAAGCGTGAAGCGGTTCGTCGTCGAATCGAAGCAGAACGCTTGCGTAAAGAAGAAGAAGAGCGTAAAATTAAAGAACAAATCGCGAAAGAAAAAGAAGATGGTGAAAAAATTTAAGGTTGGGTTCGCTCAATCTTATTTTTTGCTATTTAGCGCTAGGACAGGAAGGAGGTGGAAGCATGCTAGCACAAGTCATCGTTGATGTTCCCTTGATGCAAACAGACAAGCCCTATAGCTACCAGGTACCAGAAGAGTTTTCTCCTTTCTTGGAAAAAGGAATGCGGGTGCATGTTCCCTTTGGAAAGGGAAATCGGCTCATTCAAGGGATTGTGGTTGGCCTTGAAGAGACCACTCTAGCAGTTAAAGATCAAGAATTGAAAAATATCGTGGAGGTCTTAGACTACCAACCAGTTCTAGGAGAGGAGCAATTTTGGCTGGCAGATCAGTTGCGAAAGACGGTTTTTGCCTACAAGATCACCCTCTTGAAAGCCATGCTACCGAGTGTTTTAAATTCTTCCTATGACAAAATTCTCCATCCGACAGAATTGTTATCGCCAGAGGATCGAGAAGACATTTTTGGAACAGCGACCAGCTTGGCCTTTTCTTCTTTGGATATTGATGCACAAGCACGAATGATGCGACTGACTCGTAAAGGAGAGTTGGAAGTAGAATACCAAGCAGTGGATCGTAAACATATCAAAACAGAAAAATGGTATCGAGTAAATCAACCCCTACTTGAAAATTTGGAAATCGCTAAGAATGCTAAAAAGCGCTTGGCCTTGCGAGACTTTGTCCAAGGTCAGGAAGAAGAAGCACCTTTGAGTGATTTATTGGCGGAATTCTCTCGTCCAGTGGTGAACTATTTCATCGATCAGGGTGCCTTGCTTATTTTTGAAAAAGAAGTCAATCGTGCGGCTGCCTACTTTAAAGACAAAGAGTCGACAGAGGCCTTGGTTTTAAATGCTGAACAAGAACGAGCCGTTCAAGCGGTAACCAGCAAAATTGGGCAACCTTCCAAACCCTTCTTGCTAGAAGGGGTGACAGGAAGTGGAAAGACGGAAGTTTACCTCCAAATCATCCAAGAGGTGCTGGATAAGGGGAAAACAGCTATTATGTTGGTTCCTGAAATTTCCTTGACGCCTCAAGTGACGGATCGCTTCATTTCTCGCTTTGGGGATCGGGTGGCCATCCTTCATTCAGGTCTATCCAATGGTGAAAAATACGATGAGTGGAGACGTGTTGAACGTGGAGAAGCTCAAGTGGTCGTAGGAGCGCGGTCTGCTATCTTTGCACCTCTGAAGAACCTAGGGGCTATCATTATCGATGAAGAACATGAGGCTACCTATAAACAAGATAGCAATCCTCGCTACCATGCGCGTGAAGTGGCCTTGCTACGATCTCAGTACCACCAGGCTGTTTTGGTCTTGGGATCAGCAACTCCTAGTCTAGAAACACGGGCCCGTGCAGGAAAAGGGGTCTATGAATTTCTTCAACTGACCCAACGGGCTAATCCGCTTGCCCGCATTCCAGAGGTAGAAGTGATCGATTTTAGGGACTATATTGGCCAGCAAGAATCCGGAACCTATACACCTAAGTTGCTTGATGCGATTGCAGAACGATTGCAACGAAAAGAGCAAGTCGTCCTCATGCTCAATCGCCGGGGATATT
>NZ_JBKQBL010000007.1:75033-77316 GCF_046824975.1 Streptococcus intestinihominis
CCAGTTTTGTCATGTGTCGCGAGTGTGGTCAGGTAGATACTTGTCCGAATTGTGATATCTCCTTGACCCTCCATATGGACACCAAGACCATGGATTGCCACTATTGCAACTACCGTAAGCCAATCCCAACAGTCTGTCCTAATTGCCAAAGTCGATCCATTCGCTATTATGGGACGGGGACCCAGAAGGCCTACGATGAGCTACAAGAAATTTTCCCTGAAGCCCGCATTTTGCGGATGGATGTCGATACCACTCGGAAAAAAGGGAGTCACGAAGCTTTGTTGGACCAGTTTGGTAAAGGACAAGCCGACATTTTACTGGGGACCCAGATGATCGCCAAAGGTTTGGATTTCCCCAATGTAACGCTAGTCGGTGTCCTCAATGCTGATACAGCCCTAAATTTGCCTGATTTTCGCTCGTCAGAGCGGACCTTCCAACTCTTAACCCAGGTGGCAGGACGGGCTGGTCGTGCGGATAAAGAAGGACAGGTTCTGATCCAGACCTATAATCCTCATCATTATGCCATTGAATATGCGAAACGCCAAGATTACGAAGGTTTTTATGCCTATGAAATGAAGGTCCGCCACCAATTTGGCTATCCACCTTATTATTACACTGTAGGTTTGACCCTTTCTCACAAACAAGAAGAGGTCGTGGTTAAAAAAGCTTATCAGGTGATGGACCTGTTGAAAACAGGTCTATCAGACCAAGTCCAAATCTTGGGACCAACGCCAAAACCGATTGCTCGTACGCATAATTTATTCCATTATCAGATCCTGCTGAAGTACCGGTTTGAAGACCAGTTACCACAAGTCTTAAATCAGATTTTGGACTATACTCAAGAGCGGGAAAATCAAGATCTTCGGGTCAGCATTGACAATGAACCGCAAAGTTTTATGTAGAAGGAGAAAAAATGACAAAAATACTATTTATGGGAACGCCTGATTTCTCGGCTACAGTTTTAAAAGGCTTGATTTCTGACGAACGCTATGAGATTCTAGCCGTTGTGACTCAACCAGATCGAGCAGTTGGTCGGAAAAAAGAAATTCGGATGACGCCGGTAAAAGAAGTGGCTTTAGAAGCAGGCTTACCAGTCTACCAGCCGGAAAAACTATCTGGAAGCCAGGAGTTAGAAGATTTATTAGCTTTGGGGGCAGATGGGATCGTCACAGCAGCCTTTGGACAATTCTTGCCGAGTCGTTTGTTAGAGGCGATGAAGTTTGCTGTCAACGTGCATGCTTCCCTTCTTCCAAAATACCGTGGTGGAGCTCCTATCCATTATGCCATCATGAATGGGGATAAGGAAGCTGGTGTGACCATCATGGAAATGGTCAAAGAGATGGATGCCGGAGATATGATTTCCTCTCGCGCCATCCCTATTTTAGAAGAGGACAATGTGGGAACCATGTTTGAGAAATTGGCTCTTGTCGGTCGGGATCTTCTCTTAGAAACCTTACCACCTTACCTTGCGGGAGAACTCAAACCACAAGCTCAGGATCCCAAACAAGTAACCTTCTCTCCCAATATCAAACCGGAAGAAGAACGCCTGGATTGGACGCGGACCAACCGTGAACTCTTTAACCAAGTTCGAGGCATGTATCCTTGGCCAGTTGCCCATACCTTATGGAAGGGGGAACGCTTCAAGGTTTACCAAGCAAAACCATGTGAAGGACAAGGAAAACCAGGAGAAATTTTGGCTCTCCATAAAAATGAAATCGTTGTTGCGACGGGGGAGGGAGCCTTGGCCTTGACCTTGGTTCAGCCAGCTGGCAAACCTAAAATGGCTGTTGGAGATTTCTTAAATGGTTTAGGGCGACAATTGCAAGTAGGTGATCAATTTGGTAAATAAATTGCAGACTGCACGAGGGTTGGCCCTCTCTACCCTAGGAGAGATTTTCCAGGACGGTGCTTTTTCAAATATCGCCCTCAAAAAAGCTCTGGGAAAGTCAACTTTGTCAGAAGTGGATAAAAGTCTGGTGACTGAAATTGTCTATGGGACGGTTTCGCGTAAACTAACCTTGGAATGGTATCTATCGCACTTTGTCGCTGATCGAGACCAGGTAGACCCATGGATTTATCATCTTTTATTGATGAGCCTTTATCAGTTCGTCTATCTTGAGAAGATTCCTCCCCATGCTGTTGTCCATGAAGCAGTAGAGCTTGCCAAGCAACGGAAGAAGGGGAGTGAGAAATATGTCAATGCTCTCTTACGGAAAATGCTACGAGAGGGGCTTCCGTCGATTGACCAGATTAAACGAGTCAACAAACGACTTTCGATCCGTT
>NZ_JBKQBL010000007.1:77362-80205 GCF_046824975.1 Streptococcus intestinihominis
ATTCACTACCGGTTTGGTTGGTGAAAAAGTTGCTTGATGAGTATGGGGAAAAGCGGGCAATCGCTATTTTTGAAAGTCTCTATGTTCGCAACAAGGCCAGTGTTCGAGTTGTTGACCTTGACCAAAAAGAAGACATCAAGGAACAGTTGCAGGCTGCGGATTCCTTATTGGCCTCAACAGCTCTTGTAAAGGAAAACGGCTATTTTGCGGGCTCTGATTACTTTAAACAAGGAAAGATAACCATCCAAGATGAGACCAGTCAATTGGTGGCACCAGCTTTGGAAATTCAACCTACGGATCAGGTGTTGGATGCCTGTGCGGCTCCTGGTGGTAAGACCACTCATCTAGCTTCTTATCTAGTCGATGGGAAGATTACAGCTTTGGACTTGTACGATCATAAGCTCCAATTAATTCAGGAAAACGCGGAGCGTCTTGGAGTAGCAGATAAAATCCAGACAAAAAAACTGGATGCCAGCAAGGTATTTGAAGCTTTTGGGGCGGATGCCTTCGATAAAATCTTGGTAGATGCCCCTTGCTCTGGGATAGGTTTGATCCGCCGAAAGCCAGACATCAAGTATAATAAAGATAATGCTGACTTTGCGTCTCTGCAGGCGATTCAATTGGAAATATTGGATGGAGTTTGTCAAAGTGTACGGAAAGATGGTATAATAGTCTACAGTACATGCACAATTATAGGAGAAGAGAATTTTGATGTGGTTCACCAGTTTTTAGAAACCCATCCAAATTTTGAACTCGTGCCATTAGATCATGAACGAAAAGATATTCTGAAAGATGGTTGTATGTTAATTACACCAGAATTGTATGGAAGCGATGGTTTCTTTATTAGTCGTTTTCGAAGAATATCGTAATCTCAGGAGGATACGGACAGTATGGA
Source organism: Streptococcus intestinihominis (assembly GCF_046824975.1). Taxonomy (NCBI): domain Bacteria; kingdom Bacillati; phylum Bacillota; class Bacilli; order Lactobacillales; family Streptococcaceae; genus Streptococcus; species Streptococcus intestinihominis. Next base: position 78,258 of record NZ_JBKQBL010000007.1, read on the forward strand.
AATTTCTATCTTAACCGATGTAGGTCAAAGACGGACAAATAACCAAGACTATGCAAATCAATATAAAAACAAAGCGGGAAAATCCATGATTTTTCTAGCTGATGGGATGGGGGGACATCGTGCTGGCAATATTGCTAGCGAGATGGCTGTTACAGATCTTGGCGCTGCTTGGGTAGCGACTGAAATCAGCACCATTAACGAAGTAAGAGAGTGGTTTGCAGAGAATTTGGAAAAAGAAAACCAGCAGATCCATCGCATTGGTCAAGATGAAGAACATAAAGGAATGGGAACAACGCTGGAAGCTCTTGCCATTATCGATGACCAAGTCTTATTTGCGCATGTAGGAGATTCCCGAATTGGACTCGTGCGTAATGGGGAATACCATCAATTGACCAATGACCATTCTTTAGTAAATGCCTTGCTCAAAGCTGGACAAATTACGGAAGAAGAGGCAGCTCATCATCCACAACGCAATATCATCACCCAATCTATTGGACAAAAGGATGAATTACAACCGGACTTTGGTATGCTTACGGTTGAAGCGGGAGATTTCATTGTTATCAATAGTGATGGATTAACCAATATGATCTCTGGTGATGAAATCCGTGATATCCTTGTCAGCGATTTATCGGTTGAAGAAAAGGCAAAAACCTTGGTTCGCTTTGCGAATAATGCTGGTGGTTTGGACAATATTACAGTTGTACTGATTCACTTTGCTGAGGAGGATATGGCATGATTCAAATCGGCAAAATTTTTGCCGGACGATATAAGATAATCCGCCAAATCGGGCGTGGAGGGATGGCAGATGTCTATCTCGCTCGGGATTTAATCTTAGATGGTGAAGAAGTTGCAGTTAAAGTACTGAGGACCAATTACCAAACAGATCCAATTGCAGTTGCTCGCTTCCAACGAGAGGCTAAAGCGATGGCAGATTTGGATCATCCAAATATCGTTCGGATCACGGATATCGGTGAAGAGGAAGGCCAACAATACTTGGCGATGGAATATGTCGCTGGCTTAGACTTGAAACGTTATATCAAGGAAAATGCTCCTCTTTCAAATGAAGAAGCTGTTCGCTTGATGGGGCAAATCCTTCTTGCTATGCGCTTGGCGCACACGCAAGGGATTATTCACCGTGACTTAAAGCCTCAAAACGTACTTTTAACACTGGACGGAAATGCCAAGGTCTCTGACTTTGGGATTGCGGTAGCCTTTGCAGAAACGAGTCTCACTCAGACAAACTCTATGTTGGGATCGGTTCATTATTTGTCTCCTGAACAAGCCAGAGGATCGAAAGCTTCTATTCAAAGTGATATCTATGCAATGGGGATCATTTTCTACGAAATGCTGACGGGTCATATCCCTTATGATGGGGATAGTGCAGTGACCATTGCGCTCCAACATTTCCAAAAACCACTTCCGTCCATCATTGAAGAGAACAAAAATGTTCCGCAGGCTTTGGAAAATGTGGTGATTAAGGCCACAGCAAAGAAACTATCCGATCGCTATAAGTCGGTAGCTGAAATGTATGTCGACTTGTCAAGTTGTCTATCTTATGAACGCCGTAACGAGAAAAAATTAGTCTTTGATGACGCTTCAAAAGCGGATACTAAGACCCTACCAAAGGTGAATGTGGTTCCAAAACCGGCTCCACTTCCAACATCAGAGGCTCGTCCTACAGTTCATGAGGACCGACCAGTGGCTTCAGAGGATCGAACAGCTCCAGTTTCTCCAAAAAATAAGCCACGTCGTCGTTTGCGGACGCGCTACAAGGTCTTGTTTGTCGCCCTAGCTTTGGTACTAGCTGCCTTTGCCTTTCTTCTTTATATGAGTCCAGCCAACAAAACAGTGCCGGATGTATCTGGAAAAACAGTAGCAGAAGCGCGTGCTATCATTGAAGATCAGGATCTTCAAGTGGGAGACGAAAAAGAAGAATACAGTGATTCGG
>NZ_JBKQBL010000007.1:80242-83582 GCF_046824975.1 Streptococcus intestinihominis
TGCTGGAGGGTTATGTAATCCGTACCAATCCAAATGCAGGAGCTCAGAAAAAAGAAAACAGCAAGGTTGATTTGGTTGTCTCGAAAGGACCAAGCACCTTTGACATGCCGAACTATATAAAAATGTCTAGAGAAGATGCTGAAAATGACCTGAAAAATAACTATAAGCTGTCTAGCAAGCTGATTTCGATTGAAGAAGTCGAGACCGATGAAGTGGAGCCAGGAATTGTGCTTGAGCAATCTCCTACCGCTGGTCAAAAATATGATTTGACTTCTAATACCAAGGTTGTTCTGAAAGTATCTAAGGAAATTAATTCGATCGAGTTACCAAGTTATGTTGGTTCTAATTATGAATTTGCTGTCTCTAATCTCGTTCAGATCTACGGGGTGAAGGAAGCAAATATTGAACGGAAGACTACATCGCATCTGCCGGATGGAGTAGAAGTATTACCAGGTCAAATTGTGAGTCAGACTCCAGAAGCTCAATCGAGCATCGATATTAAAAAGACTCGCATTGTCTTAACCGTATACGAACCGAAGACGGAACCATCAAGTAGTACGAAAGCTTCAAGCAGTTCATCAGAAAGCTCAAGCTCTACAACAGTGGAATCCCATTCCAATACGGAGCCTTCAGCCTCTACAGAACCAGAGTCGTAACGTGATGACTCTATAAAACCAGACCGATTAGTCTGGTTTTTTTAGTACAGAGAGAGTTGGATGAATCCTTCTAGAGTCTGAAGCGAATCCCTTGGAATTTTGATAAAATAGAATGGAGAGGTTCAATTATGTGGAAGATTCAATTGTTTGTGTTTGTTGAAGCTTTGTTACTCACCATGGCTGCAATCACTATTTTGGCGGGAAATATATCTCGTATCGTCCTAATCGTGGTTCTGTGCTTGCTTCTATTGTATTATTACATCGGAAAACAGCGGAGTAACTTTCTTTTAGTGGCATCCAGCATTCTGCTGTTTTTTATTGTCATGTTAAATCCTTATGTCATTGCTGCGCTTTTGTTTGCCGTCGTCTATGCCATGCTGGTGGCTTATCCCTATTTTTACCGTGAAAACGAAGAAGTGAAGATAGATTATGAGGAAGATGTAGAAATCCGACAAGAGAAAACGCCTTGGATTGGGGATCTGCATCATTTTTCAAAGGTAAACTGCCATTTTCGTGATTTAACGATTACTCGTTTAGTGGGGCGGGATACGATCCATTTAGACGAAGTGATTGTTGTGAATCATGACAATGTCATCATCTTGAGAAAGATGTTTGGCAATACGAAAATTATTTTGCCGGTGGATGTGGAGCTGAGTTTGCAGGTGAATACCTTATATGGAGAATTGCGCCTCTTCTCTCAAAAACCTAGGAAATTGAGAAATGAGACAGTTAGCATGGAGACACCAAATTATCGAAGTTCCCATCGAACAGTGAAGCTTGTTATTGCGGGGATTGTAGGAGATGTGGAGGTCGTCAGAGGATGAAACGAACAGACTATCTTTTAATCTTCCTTTATACGCTCTTAATTCTAGCTGTTATTATCCATTCAATCTTTGGTCTTTTCGACTTTCAGTGGACTTATCTATTGGAAGATTTATCCAAACTACGTGCTTTTCTGTTTATTGGTTTTGGCTTGACGGTTGCTCTGACTATTTTGATGATTCTATTGATTAAATTGATTCAATTTACAATCATGAACACCGTCCAAAAAAACCTGAGAAACTTGCTCGAAGGCAAGAAGCTAAAACTCGGAGAAAACAAAGAGATTAATGAAGAGTTTCAACGCTTGGATCGTAAGCTCAAACGCCTGACAGAAAATTTGCAACGAACAGAAAATCGGGTCATGCAAAATGAAGAAGAGATTGTGGAAAGAGAGCGGCGGCGAATTGCCCGAGATCTCCATGATACGGTGAGCCAAGAATTATTTGCAGCTAATATGATTTTGTCTGGTGTAGCCAGTCAGGATCAAGTTCTTCAACTGCCTAAAGTAGGGCAACAGTTGAAGGGGGTCACAGAAATTCTAAACACCGCTCAAAATGATTTGCGGATTCTCTTATTACACTTGCGGCCGACAGAATTAGAAGGTCGAAACTTGGTAGAAGGTCTTCAGGTGATTTTTAGAGAACTACAAGAAAAGAGTAATTTAGAAGTTCATTTTGAACACGATGTTCAAAAATTACCAAAATCTATTGAAGAGCATATTTTTCGTATTGTGCAAGAAGTAGTGAGCAATACACTGAAACATGCCCATGCGAAGCGCTTGGATGTTTATCTGTTGCAAACAGAACAATCTCTCCATCTCAAATTAGCAGATGATGGAGTGGGGTTTGATCCAGAATCTTTGGGTGAACTAAGTTACGGTATGAAGAATATTCAGGATCGAGTAGATGACATGGCAGGAAGAATTAAGATTTTGACCAGTCCCAAAAAGGGAGTGGCTATTGATATTAAAGTGCCATTAGTAGAAGGAGAAGATGATGAAATTATTACTAGTAGATGATCATGAAATGGTCCGATTAGGCTTGAAAAGCTATTTAAGTATGCAAGATGGGATTGATCAAGTCTTAGAGGCCAGTGATGGTCAGGAGGGTGTTGAGTTAGCCCTAAAGGAGCGACCAGATGTCATCATTATGGATATTGTCATGCCCCATATGACTGGGATTGAAGCGACACTCGCGATCCTAAAAGAGTGGCCAGATGCAAAAATATTAATCCTAACATCCTATTTGGACAATGAAAAAATCTATCCTGTCTTGGATGCGGGAGCCAAGGGCTATATGCTCAAAACTTCCAGTGCAGAGGAAATTTTACGGGCTATTCGCAAGGTGGAACAGGGAGAGTTAGCAATTGAGACAGAGGTCAGCCAAAAAGTAGAGTATCGAAAAAACCACGTGGAACTCCATGATGACTTGACAGCGCGTGAACGAGATATCTTGGCTTTGCTAACCAAAGGATATGAAAACCAACGAATTGCTGATGAATTATTCATTTCATTAAAAACAGTCAAGACCCATGTGTCGAATATTTTGTCAAAATTAGAAGTGAGCGACCGTACTCAGGCAGTGGTCTATGCCTTCCAGCATCACTTGGTTTCTCAGGAAGATTTTTAGTCAAAAACATGCTATAATAGACAGCATACTGAATGGAGACCCACATGGATGCAAAAACACGCTACAAAGCAAAAAAGATTAAAATAGTATTTTTTGATATTGACGATACCTTACGAAATGTTGAGACCGGCTATGTTCCAGCTTCGGTCACCAGAGTGTTTTCACAATTACGAGAAAAAGGAATTTACACAGCTATTGCTAGTGGAAGAGGGATTTTTGGAGTGCCAGAAGAAA
>NZ_JBKQBL010000007.1:83633-89715 GCF_046824975.1 Streptococcus intestinihominis
TCAAGGCTCTCCAACCTGATTTCTATGTCACTTTGAATGGTTCCTACGTGATTGATTGTAAGGAGCATGTCATTTATGAAGAAAGGGTACCAAATCCACTTGTTCAGGACTTTATTGCTTGGGCTAAGCAGGTAGGGATTCATTATGGTTTGGTTGGGAATCACCAAGCAGCTCTTTCGACTCGGACAGAAGAGATAAGTCGGGCTATTGACCCCATTTATCCAAAGCTACCAGTAGATCCCGATTTTGCTGCCAAACATCCCATTTATCAGATGTGGACTTTCGAGACTGGTAAAACAGTTGATGCCCTACCTGAGAATTTGGAGCAAAAATTGCGTTTGGTTCGCTGGCACCCAATCTCATCAGATGTTGTCTTAGATCAGCAATCAAAAGCTCATGGTGTCTCAAAAGTAGTCGAAAAATTGGGATTCAAACCAGAAAATGTCTTAACATTTGGGGATGGATTGAACGACTTAGAACTATTTGACTATGCTGGTTTAGCGATTGCCATGGGAAACGCCCAGGATGCATTAAAAGCTAAAGCAGATTATGTCACAAAAAATTTAGAAGAAGATGGCATCTTACATGCCTTAGAGGAGTTAAAAATGGTTGAAAAAGAATTGCACTTACCACAAACAAAAATGGATCAAGAAACAGGACCAATTGCGACGATTCATACCAACTATGGAGATATGAAGATTCGTCTCTTCCCTGATCAAGCACCGAAAACAGTAGCAAATTTTATTGCACTTGCAAAAGATGGCTACTACAATGGAGTGATTTTCCACCGCATCATTAAAGATTTCATGATCCAAGGTGGGGACCCAACTGGAACAGGTATGGGTGGAGAATCCATCTATGGAGAGTCTTTTGAAGATGAATTCTCAGAAGAGTTGTACAATATCCGTGGTGCGCTATCCATGGCCAATGCTGGTCCAAATACCAACGGTAGTCAATTCTTCATTGTTCAAAACCAACACCTTCCTTATTCTAAAAAGGAAATTGCCCGTGGTGGTTGGCCTGAAGCCATTGCAGAGATTTATGCAGAAGAAGGAGGAACTCCTCATTTGGACCGTCGTCACACAGTATTCGGGCAATTGATGGATGAAGCTTCTTATCAAGTATTGGATACAATTGCGGCTGTTGAGACAGGTGCCATGGACAAACCTAAAGAAGACGTGGTCATGGAATCGATTGACATTGAGGGAGAGGCATGAGAATCGGGGATAAACTCAAGGGTGTTGTGACAGGCTTGCAACCTTATGGAGCCTTTGTTGAATTAGAGACAGGGGTAACCGGTTTGATTCATATTTCTGAAATCCGCAGTGGATATATCGACAACATTCATGATATCTTAAAAATTGGGGATCAAGTTTGTACCCAGGTTATTGATATAGATGAATACTCTGGGAAGGCTAGCTTGTCCCTTCGAGCCTTAGAAGCTGGGAACAGAAAGCATTTTCGCCATCATCGTTTTTCAAATGATCGCCATAAGATCGGTTTTACTCCTTTAGCCAAACAATTACCTATTTGGATTAAAGAAAGTAAAGAATTTTTGAGTGACACCAGTCAGGGAAAATAAGAATTTGTTTCTGCAGATAGAAAGAAAAGAGGCTACATCGTAGCCTCTTTTTTATTCTTGATCAAAATCGTAAAGGGTAGTTGAAAGGTAACGTTCCCCATTATCCGGTGCCAAAGCCAAGACTTTTTTACCAGCTCCAAGCTCTTTAGCGACTTCAATTGCTGCATAGATAGCGGCAGCAGATGAAATCCCAACTAAGAATCCTTCTTTTCCACCAATGTAGCGACCTAATTCTAAAGCTTGTTCAGAAGTGACGCGGATTACGCCATCATAAGAATTGGTATCCAACGTTTCTGGAATGAAACCTGCTGACAATCCTTGGATTTTGTGTGGTCCAGGTTTTTCACCAGAAAGAATCGCTGATTCATCTGCTTCAACTGCATAGACTTGGACAGCTGGGTTGACTTTTTTCAAGGCATGAGAAACACCTGAAATAGTTCCACCAGTTCCAACACCACTGACATAAGCATCCAATCCATTTGGTCCGAAAGCTTCTAAAATTTCTTGTCCTGTTGTTGCTTCATGGACTTCTGGGTTGGCGCTATTGTTAAATTGGAGGGGAAGGAAACCGTTTCGTTCTGCAGCGATTTCTTCTGCTTTAGCGATAGCTCCTTTCATTCCTTCACTACCTGGAGTTAAGACAAGTTCTGCTCCATAAGCTTGAATGATTTTTCGACGTTCAACACTCATGGTTTCAGGCATGACGATAACCACTTTATACCCTTTGGCAGCTCCGACCCATGATAAACCGATTCCTGTATTTCCGCTGGTTGCTTCAACGATAGTAGAACCAGGTTGAAGAAGTCCATCTCGTTCTGCTTTTTCAATCATGCTAAGAGCAATCCGGTCTTTGACAGATGAACCAGGGTTGAAGGCTTCTAATTTAACATAGACCTCAGCAGCCCCTTCAGGTACTAGGTGATTCAATTTTACAATAGGTGTTTTTCCGATTAATTCTGTAATATTTTGATAGATTGGCATACGATATACACTCCTTTGTTAGTGTATCCAGTATACCGCCAGTAAGAAGGTTTGTAAAATATAAAAAAGCTATCAAGGTGATAGCCTTTTTTTATAACGGGATAGGAACTTCCACTTCCTTTAACCCCTGATCACTAATCTCAACTTTTCCATGGTAAAAATCAATCAGTTCCGCAATCACATCCTCTTTTTGCTCTTTATCTACATAGATCAGACTAAAGACAGCATCGGTGAAGTCTGTCTGGAATTCTGTTAATTGGTGAGCGGATAAAAAGTTCGCAAACTCTTGGTATTGGGGGTAAGTTAAGCTAATCCCTAGACCAACCTGCTCTTTTATTTCAACGAGACCGATTTCTTTTACAGCTTGTGCGACACTGCCAGCATAAGCGCGAATGAGTCCACCGGCTCCTAGCTTGATGCCTCCAAAATAACGAGTGACGACACAGCAGACATTGGTCAGTTCGTGATTCTCTAAAACACCAAGCATGGGCACGCCAGCAGTCCCACTCGGTTCGCCATCGTCACTAGTCCGTTTAATTTCAAATTGTTCTCCAATGACAAAAGCAGAACAATTGTGAGTTGCCTTATAATGTTCCTTTTTGATAGCGGCTATAAACTCGCGAGCTTCCTCTTCAGAATAAACTCGTTTAACATGGCAAAGAAAGCGGGATTTTTTAATTTCTTCTTGGACGAGACCGTCCTCTTTAAAAGTCTTGTATTCCATACATTTATTTTACAAAAAAACTCTTAAAACTGCGAGCTTTTACGAATATATAAGTATGAAACTTGAAGATTGTTATGGACGCTTGTTCACCCAAGACCAACTGGAGGATGACCTGCTTGAGCAGGCTCAGCAACTACCAACTATAGTGCAGGAAAAGATGGGGTTAATTTGTAATCGGTGCGGAACCAAGATTGATAAGGCTAGATGGAAACTACAGATAGGAAGCTACTATTGTAGAGCCTGCATTCAATTGGGAAGAGTTAGGAGTGACCAAGCACTTTATTATTTTCCCCAACAAGCCTTTCCGCAAGAAGAAGTCTTAAGATGGCAGGGGACCTTAACTCCCTTTCAAAGTCGGGTTTCCCAGGAGTTGGTTCAATCCTTAATAGAAAGCAAGCCAATGATGGTACACGCAGTAACAGGCGCAGGTAAAACGGAAATGATGTACCAAGTGGTGGCGGAGATGATTAAAAAAGGGAGATGTGTGTGCATTGCTACACCCAGGATTGACGTGTGTATTGAATTGTATAAACGGATGACGCTGGACTTTTCCTGTCCCATCTCCTTGTTGCACGGTGATTCAGACCCTTATTTCCGAACGCCTCTTGTCATATCCACTACTCATCAATTACTCAAATTTTACCAAGCTTTCGATCTCCTCATAATCGATGAAGTCGATGCCTTTCCTTTTGTTGACAACCCCGTTCTCTATCATGCCGTTTCAAATGCAGTGACCAAGAACGGGAAGCTCATCTATTTGACAGCTACCTCCACAGAAGAATTGGATAAAAAGGTCAAAAAACAGGAGATAAAACGCGTTAGCCTACCTAGACGCTTTCATGGTAATCCCCTTGTGGTCCCTAAAAAAGTATGGCTAAAAGATCTACGTAAAAAAGTAGAAAAGAAACAAGTGCCAACGAAGTTGCTCAAGCTAATAAAAGAACAACGGAAAACCTCTTTCCCCCTGATCCTATTTGTATCAGAAATCGAATTAGGAGAAAAAATCCTCATTCTATTAAGAAGGGCCTTCAAGAATGAGATCATCGAACTGGTAACCTCAAAAACGGATAATAGGTTGGAACTGGTAGAAAAATTTCGCAATCAAGAAATCACCATCCTTGTGTCAACGACCATTCTTGAACGGGGGGTCACCTTCCCTAAAGTAGACGTGTTCGTGATTGAGGCCAACCATCGATTGTTTACCAAGAGCGCTCTGGTTCAAATCGCTGGTCGTGTGGGAAGAAGTATGGAAAGACCCACAGGGGAATTACTATACTTGGCAGAAGGTAGTAGCAAAGAGATGACGCAAGCTATTAAAGAAATAAAAGAAATGAATCGGGAGGCAGGTTTTTGAGTAATTGTTTGCTATGTGATGAAGAGATTTCCAATCAAGAATCCTTAAAGAGCCTCATCCTAATGAAAAAGGATAATCCAACCATGTGTGACAACTGTAAAAACAAGTTTGAACCAGTAAGTGAAGCTGGTTGCCAGTCTTGTTATAAGAAATCCTCAGAAACCTATTGTGAAGATTGCCAAGAGTGGAAACGAAAAGGAAAGAAGGTAAACCATAAAGCGCTTTATTATTATAATGAAGAAATGAAGGAATATTTTCAAAGGTACAAATTTCAGGGTGACCAATTGTTAGCTTGTCTCTTTGCTAAAGAAATGAAGGCAGAACTAAAAAAATATAAAGGCTATACCATAGTTCCCATACCTTTAAGCGATGCGAGAAAAAAGAAAAGGGGATTTAATCAAGTAACAGCCATTTTAGAATCTGCAAGGATCCCCTATCAAGACCTATTGAGAAAAAAGAATACAAAGGCCCAATCACAAAAAAATAAAAAGGAGAGATTGAAAGTAGAACAAGTCTTTGAACGTATAGAGCCAGAAAATCAAAGCTGGCCTGAGAATATAGTGATAGTGGATGATATCTATACAACAGGAGCAACCATCGAAAGAGCAAAAGAAATGTTAATTGTAAATGGGGTGAAAGAAATAAAATCTTTTTCATTAGCAAGATAGAATAATCAAAAATATATTTGCAAAAACAAAATGAAAGCGTTATAATATAGATATAAAAAGAAAAACGTTTAGAAAGAAGGTACTTATATGATTAAATATAGTATCCGTGGTGAAAACCTAGAAGTAACAGAAGCCATTCACGACTACGTCGTTTCTAAACTCGAAAAAATTGAAAAATATTTTCAAGCAGAGCAAGAATTGGATGCCCGCGTAAACCTAAAAGTTTATCGTGAAAAAACTGCAAAAGTTGAGGTCACGATTCCACTTGGTTCCATTACACTTCGTGCAGAAGATGTTTCTCAAGATATGTATGGATCAATCGACTTGGTAGTTGATAAGATTGAACGTCAAATTCGAAAGAATAAAACAAAAATTGAAAAGAAAAATCGTAGCAAATCTGCAACCAGCAAAATCTTTACAGACGCTCTGGTTGAGGAAAGCGTTGCTCTTGAAAAAGTTGTCCGCACAAAAACGATTGACATTGAACCAATGGAACTAGATGAAGCCATTCTACAAATGGAACTATTGGGACATGACTTCTTCATCTACAAAGATGTGGAAGACAACACAACAAACGTCATCTACCGTCGTGAAGATGGAGATGTAGGACTTCTTGAAGTCAAAGAAAAATAAGCTAATACAATAAGAAAGCTCCTGTAGAACATACAGGAGCTTTCCTATATTAAAGGAAGATAAAGTTTCTAAATAAAAAACAAAAAAATTTAAAAAAATAGAAAAAAGATATTGACAAGATTTCATGGTCGTGATATACT
>NZ_JBKQBL010000008.1:0-10369 GCF_046824975.1 Streptococcus intestinihominis
TGCAGGGGGCATCTAAATCAACAGGAAAAAGCCTTTATTTCAAGGCTTTTTGTTTGTCTATAGCATATCTCTTTTTTGTATACATTAACGATTAATAATTGAGAAATAAATTGAACACAGTAAACAAATCCGATTCCTTCCCCTCCCCCAAACACCATCCCCATATTATCCCTCCACTTGTGGTATGATGGTAGAGTATGTTTAGGTGCCAAGCTACTTGAGCACCTCCGTGCTAAAAGGAGAACAAATATGAAAATCGCATGGAATGAAATTAAATACCAGCCCAAGAAGTTTATCCTGATTGAACTCCTCATTACCATTCTCATGTTTATGGTGGTGTTCTTGTCCGGTCTGACAAATGGACTGGGGCGGTCGGTATCGGCCCAAATCGATAACTATGGGTCGCTGCACTACATCCTTTCGACGGATTCAGAAGGGATTATCCCCTTTTCAACTATTACGGCGAAGGATTTAGATGAGGTCCAAAAGATAGAGGGAATGGGCTATTCGGGTTTGTCCATCCAGCGGGCAACCGTCTCAAAAACAGAGGATTCCAATACTCTGGATATCACCTACTTCGCGACCGATCACAACGAAGAAGAAATCCTCAATCCAATCATGGAAGATACAGACCTCAAGATCTCCGACCTAAAGAAAAACGAGGTCATTTTGGACAGTTCTTTCAAAGAGGATGAAGGGATCCAAGTCGGCGATCAAGTGATCGACAAAACTTCTAAGCAAAAACTCAAGGTCGTGGCCTTCGCGAAAAATGCCAAATACGGCTACAGCGAGATTGGTTTTATCAGCTCGGATACCTACACAGGCATGCGACAAAAAACAGATCCAAGCTATCAATGGCAAGCCCAAACCCTTGTGACCAAGAAAAGTATCACTTCTAGCGATCTAGCCAGCAACTTGATGGTGGCGGATAAGAAGCAAGTGATCGATAAAATCCCTGGCTACAAGGCTCAAAACCTGACGCTACGGATGATTACGTGGGTTCTCTTGCTTGCTTCTTCTGCTATCCTTGGGGTCTTCTTCTACATCCTCACCCTGCAGAAGTTGAAACAGTTCGGTGTCTTGAAGGCCATTGGCATGTCCATGAGCCAGATTACCTATGTCCAACTATCCCAGCTCACCATCATCTCCCTCATCGGAGTGCTATTGGGGCTTGGCTTGGCAACTATGATGGCTCCATTTTTACCTAATAGCGTCCCTTCCTTTATGACCCTGAAAGACAACCTCACCATCTCGGTTAGCTTTATCCTGACCTCTATCTTGTGTGGTGCCTTATCCCTTGTCAAAATCAAAAAAGTAGATCCAATCGAAGTCATTGGTGGAAATGGAGAATAAGATGGCCATTATCGAATTAAAAAATATCAGAAAATCCTACGCCGATGGCAGCCAGATGCACCATGTCCTCAACCAGCTTAATTTAAGCGTCGAACCCAACGAATTCGTCGCCATCTTGGGCCCTTCAGGATCTGGCAAGTCCACGCTTTTAGCCATCGCTGGCTTGCTTTTATCAGCGGATGAGGGGAGGATTCGCATCGCAGGCCAAGACTTGACTGGTCTCAACCAAAGTCAGTGGACGCAAAAACGGCTGGAATTGCTCGGCTTTATCTTTCAAGACCACCAGCTCCTCTCCTATATGAAAATCGGTGACCAGTTAGAACTGGTGGCCAAATTAAAAGGGGAAAAGGACAAGAAAAAACGCCAAGAGGAAGTCAAAGCCTTGTTGGCAGATCTGGGCATCGAAGCTTGTTACCACCAATACCCGAATCAGATGTCCGGTGGACAAAAGCAACGGGCAGCCATCGCTCGGGCCTTTATCGGAAATCCGCAGGTCATCTTAGCCGATGAACCAACGGCTAGCCTAGACCCAGATCGAGGGCAAGAAATCGCCCAATTGATCCAAAAAGAAGTCAAATCCAAAAACAAGAGCGCCATCATGGTGACCCATGACCGCTCCATCCTGACCTATGTGGATACCATTTATGAATTAAAACATGGCCAACTGCTAAAGGTTGATTAAATACAAACTAGCAAACAAGCATTTTTGAACTGTATCCCAAAAGTTGGATAGATAAAATCTAACTTTTGGGGTATTTTTGTGTCAATTTGCTTTTTGTTCCAGATTATTGTATAAGTTTTTTTCTGACCTTATCAAACTCTTCATTGATTAAAATTAATTTATTTGCGATACTTTTCAATCCATGAAACGGAAAAATCTACTAAACTACGCTGTTGCATTAATCTAGTATCGGCAAGGCCTATTTTTCCTATATTTGCATGACCTATTTCCTCAAACGCAATTCCTATGTCTTCAAAATCTTCTCCATCAACGAATAAGGTCTTATATGATTTCCATATACGAACACCATCTTCAAGCACAGCACTGTGTTCAATACAGTCATGTTTCCCAGGATACTCTGCACGAACATCCGCTAGGTGTATAGAGGTGTTTTTATCATATCCAACCCCTATTAACAGTACTTTTGCATCAAGTTCATAGAGTTTTGCGATAGGTGATCCCTCCCCAAATATATTTGAAAGAGTATGTTCCTCTGTAATATATTCAGCATGTTTCCCCCATGCACAAATTGATCTTGCTGGATGCTCTGTTCTGATGCTACCTGGCCATTGACGAAACATTTCTGCAACAGCTCCCATTGTATTGGTTGGCGTTATCTGCTTATCATATGCTGGCCAATTCTCTCTAATTTTTTCCCAGTCTGACTCCTCTGCATTCCAGTGCACACCTGTTTCCGGATCTAGATTTTTCCATGACTGCGTGGGCATCACAATGGTTCCTTCAGAAGTAACGACTTCAATTAGAGCTTCTATCACAGCCTGTGCTCCTCCACATACATATCCAATACTTTTTAACGATGTATGTACAATGACTACATCTCCTTTTTTCAGGCCAAGGTCTGTTAAGCTCTGTACGATATCTTTTTTATATATTGTTTTCATAGTTTTTTCCTCTTTTCATCAAATAATAATCGGGTAGCATTTCTCCTCAATGTAAGTTTCCACTTCTTCAATCGTCAGTTTTTCACTTAAGTTTTTGGCTAATTCCTGATATTTTCTATCTGAAACAACAGATGTCATTTTGTCACGAATTGGATCGCATTCAATACAAATACAAATGTATTGTGTAGGGTGGTTTAGGTATTACAGGGGTTTGAAAAGTAGCGTTACCCTATTTTAGCCAATATACCATTCTTTACACATTTTAATCTATAAATTATCATAACATAAAATGGATTAAACAATATGTACTAACAAAAAGTCAGTCACTTTATTTTTATGTATAATCAAGATAAGCTCTAGTTCAGTCTTAAATATATACCGTATTTTATTCCATGACCAAAAAACGAATTTCCAAATTAGTTTTATTAATAAGTATCTCTAAATTCTATTATTACAGGAAAACATCTAAAAATACAAACTAGCGAACAAGCATTTCTCTTGTTCGCTAGTTTTTTATTCTTGAGGATCTTTGGGCAGTTCCATACAGAAGCGCAAGCCCATAGCTGTTTTGTCAAATTGGTAGACCAGTTCTTCATGGTCTAGCAAGTGTTGGACCACAAAGAGTCCCAAGCCGCCTTCCTTCTTCTGACGGCTAGCGGTCATTGGCATTTCAGCGGTCTCTACCATTTCCTGGCTGGTATTTTCAACCGCCAAGTGCGTCCCTTCCTCTTCGAGGCGGAGCTGGATTTCTCCACCGGCATCCGAATGCTTAACGGCATTGCTGATGACATTTGAGAGGACCAATTTCAGAATAGCTGGGGCCATATAGACTTGTTTGGCTGGAATTTGATTATCAATCGTGAGCGCGCGGGATTGAGCCAAGACCTTGTACTGGTCGAGGATCTGCTCTAAGACCTGATCCAACTGGATCCACTCCTTGTCACCCGCCAATTCTTGGACAGAGGACAGGGACAGGATTTCTAGGACGATCTGGTTCATCTCATCGACGATATCGAGGGAGACCGACAGGTAGCGGTCCCGATCCTTGTAGCGGCCAATCTTATCCCGCATATTTTCAAGGATAATCTTCAAGCTGGCTAGAGGCGTCTTGAGCTCATGCGAAGCTCCACGTAGGAATTCGACCTTCATCTGCTCCAACTTCAGATTTTCCTGTTTCTGCTGCTCTAGATTGTCGATCACTTCTAGGAGATGATGATAGAGGTCGTTGATCTGTTGCTTGAGGACGCCGATCTCGTCCTGCGAATGAATGGGGAGATTAGCTGTCCGATCCAAGCGCTTCATCCGCTTGGTCATCTGCTTGATCTCAAGGATCGGAGCAGAAATCAGGCGGGCATAGAGATAGGAGGCAAGCAATGACAGAACAAAGGAAGCCAGAAGACTATAGGGAAGAAAGCCCAGACTGATGTCCCGCGCTTCCTTTTGGGAATCGACAGTTGCTAAGAATTGCAAGGTCAAGTCCTTCCCCTCTTTTGTCTGGATTTTTCGCTCTTCAATGACCAGGGAATTGTTCTGGCTGTCAGGGTTCACGAGCAAGTCATCCTTGACCTCTAGGGCATTTTGTTTTTCCTTGTCCTTGATCGAGACCTTGATATCATTTGTCTTGGAATATAGGTCGATGACAGACTCAATGGTTCCTTCTTCCTGACCTTGGAAACTCTTGGACAGGGCCTGTGATTTCTTCAAAATCGTCTGGCGCTGGGACTCGATATAGGTTGAGGGGAAAACAAAGTAAACCGAAGCGTGTAGAAGGATGACTAAGCCACTAAAAAGGGCAAAGGTGATCAGAAAGATCTTTGCAAAGATACTCCGTTTGGTCATGGTCTCTCCAATTTATAGCCGACATTGCGTACCGTTACGATACAGTCCAGCTCTAGTTTTTTTCGTAGTTCCTTGATATAGACATCGATCACCCGGTCAAAAGGAATCTCCTCTGTCTCCTTCCAGACGGCATCGAGGATCTGAGAGCGGGTCCGGGCCTTACCCTCATGCTGGAGCAAGTATTCCAAGATCTCCAACTCCTTGGCATTCATGGAGATAGCTTGACCAGCTAGGCTGGCTGTGTAGCTCTCAAAATCCACCCGTGCCTCTCCATAGATGAAGACCCGTGAAGGCTGGAGCTTTTTAAAAATAGCTTCGATACGGACCTTCAAGAGGGACAAGGAAAAGGGTTTTTCCAGGTAGCCATCTGCCAACTCTCCAAAGGCCATCAACTTATAGTCCTCGTCATGGAAGGCCGTCAGCATGAGGACAGGAACCGAGCTGGTCTTCCGAATGGTCTTAAGGACTTCCAAGCCATTGAGGATAGGGAGCTGGATATCTAGCAAGACCAGATCTGGCGCCTCTCTGTGAAAGAGGTCCAGGGCCTCCTGCCCATCGCCTGCTTCAAAGACTTCATAGCCACATTCCATGAGATAGTCGCTCATCCCTTCGCGAATCAGGACTTCATCTTCTACGATTAGTATCTTCATACACTTTCCTTTATCTAAGAAACTTCTTCTACCTCCTATTATACCCTATTTCTATTTTAGGAAACAATCTCTTATTCAACATCCACCAAGAGTTCCTTCGGTTTCTTATGCAAGAGCCATTGTGAAGAAAGGATGGATACCAGGATCAAGAGCAACCCGCCGACCAAGACAATCACCAACAATTGGCTCGGTTGGATATCCATATGGATATCAGTCAGGGTCTTACTGAAGCTTTCTGCCTCAGCACCTCCACCAAGGTTGGCTGCAGAGGATTCTTGAGCCATTTGTTTGGCAATGCCACTGGTTACGTTCTTAAGCACCGTATCTCCGACTCCTTTGGCAAGAAGACCTGCGACTCCATAGGAGAGGAGGAAGGCTGGGATGGAAATCATGACTAATTCTGCCACGAATTGCCCCGCAATCTGCACCTTGGAGAGTCCTAAAGCCAGCAAGATACCCACTTCTCTGCGACGGGCATTGAGCCACAAGACGAGGAGAAGGGTGAGAAGCAAGCTAGCAAAGATGAGGCTGCCGATAAACAAGTAGTCCGCCACTTGGAACATGCTGCTGATGGATTTTTGCAAGGCTGGGTAGTTGGAAGAGCTCTTGACTAGGTCATAGTAATTCCATGGGATATCCAAGGCTTTGATTTTTTCGATCAATTTATCGAGGTCCTGATCCCCCTTGGCAAAGAAGGTCGCATCCTCATAGGTAGCTGTTTGAACAGTATTGCCATAGAGCTTGGCAGCTGTATCTAGGTCAGAAATGAGGGTATCTTCATACAATTCTTGGGCGTAAGTTAGAGGAGCTTGGTTCTTCCCTGAGAACAGACCCTTAATGGTTACTTCGACAGTTTCATTGGCCCCTTTTTCATTGTCAGCGTCGTAGAGATTGGACTTGAGACGCACCTTATCGCCCACCTTGAGACCATTCTTTTTCGCCAAATCTTCGTGCATGAGGATTTGGTTTTTGTCCTTGTCTGTCAGGTGCTCTCCTTGGACCAGCTTGTAGGCTCCAGAGACAAATTTATCTTCTTTTGAAGAGTCATTGACCCCTGTCACCATCAGGGTATTCTTGAAGTGCTTGGCCCGCTCTGGAGATTGATTTTGCAGGGTTTCTTCAGTCTCAATAATCTCGTGGTCTAGGATATCTGCGATGGCATTGATCCGCTTGATGGAGGAGGTGATCCCCTCTACCTGGCTGATTTTTTCGATATCTTCTCCTCTGAGATTCCCAGCTCCCCGAGGGGTTCCTGGATTGGTCCTGCGGTTGATCTGCATGGAGAAGCTATTGGTGATGGATCCCAGGCTTTCCGATGAAGCTTGTTGGGTCGCTCCCTTCATAGAGAGTCCGATCAAGCTCAAGGTCCCCATGAGGAGAATGATGGCAAAGAGCAAGAGAGACTTGGGCCATTTACGTGTGATATAAGCAAAAGCATTTCGCAACATAGCATTCCCTCCTTACTTGCTCTTCTCAACGAGGCTACGGCGACTCAATTCCAAGACCACATCGGAGGCCTCTGCCACTTCCTTACTGTGGGTGACGACGATGACACATTTTTGGCGTTCCTTGGCCAACTTCTTCAAAATGGCAATAATATCACCGGCTGTCTGTTCATCTAAGTTTCCTGTCGGCTCATCTGCCAAGATGACAGGTGCTTCTGAAACGAGCGCACGCGCAATAGCCACCCGCTGTTGCTGCCCGCCGGATAGTTGTAGGACATTGCGTTTGATTTGCGTTTCGTCCAATCCCAATTCCAAGAGAATCTCTTTCCCAGCCTGTTTGTTGACCAGGCGAACATTTTCAAGTGGCGTCAAATAATCAATCAAATTGTAATTCTGAAAGACCAGGGAGACATGGTGCTTGCGGTGGTAGCTAGACCCTTTGGCCTGGATATCCTCCCCATCAAAGAGAACCTGCCCCTTTTTGGGATTGTCCAGACCAGCCAAGAGAGAGAGGAGGGTAGATTTCCCAGTTCCTGACTGACCAATAATACTGTAAAATGTCCCATTTTCGAACTGATAGTTCACATTTGAGAGGATATCTTCACTATAGCTTTGGTAACTATAGGCTACATTCTTGAGTTCTAACATATGTGTCATTTCTCCTTAACTCATTTTTGTTAATATTTCTTTTGGGGTCTTGCGCCAGATCATGCTGGTGGTTGTACCGAGCGACAGAAGGATTAAGCACAAGAGGCTAGCATAGGCGATTCCTAAGGAAAGGCCTTGAGGGACTTGGTTGAGCAAGTCTAGGGTCTGCTGTTGACCTGTCTGTCCGACAAACTGCTCTAAGAAACGATGGCTGACCATCCGCCCGATGAGAAAGGCTGGGATCACTGCTAGTAAGGATACCAGCACCACTTCCAAAAGGAACTGTCTAAAGATCCGGCCCTTGCTCTTCCCAATGGATAAAAGCACCCCGATTTCATGGATCCGCTCCCGTGTCCAGAGACTGAGTAAGAGCGATAGGGCACCGGCTCCCGTCACCAGGAGGACGATCATCATGATCCGCACCAGGCCTTCTAGGGTCTGAGAGGATTCCTTCATCTGGTCAAAGGCCTTGCGATCTTCGACCAAACGTAGAGACTGCCAATCCAGATCCAAGCTTTTAACTTGCTTCAAGAGGGCATCGATTTTCTCAGGATCTTTGACGCCAAAGGTGACCTGGGTCACTTCTTGCTGACTGAGACCTAGGAGCTTGGTCGCATCCTCATAAGGGAGGTAGACTTGGTTTTCACTCAGATCTGAGGTCATCCCTGTGAATTTTTCCTGTTTCTTACCCGAAAAGATGCCAACGATTTTAAAGGTTTGCTCTTTGGCAGGAGTCTCTCCCATCTGAAAGCTGGATAAGGTCAAGGAATCTCCGACCTTTAGCTTGTTCTTCTTAGCCAACTCTTGGTGGATCAAGATCTGGCCGCGAGCCTTGTCGGATAAGTGCTTGCCTTGCACCAGTTGGAAACTACCACTTCTGAAATCCAGGTGCTGGTCTGTCTTCTGGGTAAAGACAGCGCCTAGCGCTTGCTTGGCTTCCTGCCCCAAATCGTCTCGCTCCACCGACTGCTGTCCCGTCACCGCTTCTTTACCAAGAATGCGAACGGGACTTTCATATTGAGGAACCATGGCTCCCACCCCAGCTAGTCGCTGCACCTTTTCAGCCTCCTTCAGCGCAAAGGGAGTATTCCCCTGCTTACTGGTCAGGGCAAAACTGGTCCCAGCCGACTGTTTGATATGTTCCTCCAGCCTTCCTCCTACTTGCATCAGTGAAAAACAGAAATATAAGCAAGAGAGGATCAAGAGGAGAATCAGAAAGAGAACCAGATTCCTCGTTCTTTTTCGAGTAATATAGGCAATTGCCTGTTGTAAGAGCATGAACTCACCCTCCATTTCAAAGCCCACAGCAATGCAAAATGGGCGCTTTCATCATTTGTTATAGTTATTATAGAAAAGAAATGTGAAATGTTTATGAAATAGAAAAAAACTCCCCCAGAAAAATCTGGAAGAGCCTTAGCAAGGGGTGGATGAAAAAGTTTAATATGAAAAAGGTCGATAAAAATTAAGAATCAAAAAGTTTTAATTTATTCGATCAAGTTTTTGTCTTTAGACATGTATGTGGGAAGTATTCCCCCCTTGCTCTAGTGTAGAACATTTATCTACTTCCTATATTTTAACGCATCTTTGTTACAAAATAAAGGAATTTGTATTGCATTTTTGTTCCAAATATCGAACAGGCAGGTTACTTCAAAATACCAACTATCTATCCACCTGCTTCAAAGGTTATTCTTCCCGTGATTTCACTATATGTAAACAAAAACCCGCACCTCAAATAACTGCTCTGATCCTCATCGGATTGATCTTAGTTTCTTCAAGAAAGGAAACCGATCTGTAGAAAAGACCGGCTTCATCCAAATTTATTTCACAAACTTTTATAATATATATAAATATGCATCCTTCTGCCACAAAGAAAAGATTAGAACAATCCGTTCATCCAATGATTGATTGAGGATTGAAGACTTGCTAACCTCTTTGAGCTAGTAAGATGATTAGGTAGACTGCAACATATGATTAGAGGCATAGCCACAATCAAACACACAGGTTACGACAGAAAATAAAGAAGGCCGATAATGCCTTCTTTGTTTTCTTAGTAAGACGTTTAGCCAAACCGCCTGATAGCGGCGGTTGGCGTCAAATGATTAGAGGCATAGCCTCAATCATTTGTAACGTGTTACATCATCCCACCCATCATGCTTGGATCCATAGCCGGTGCTGCTGGAGCTGGTTCTGGTTTGTTGGCTACCACTGCTTCGGTCGTCAAGATAAGGCTCGCTACGGAAGCCGCATTTTGAAGGGCTGAACGGCTCACCTTCACTGGGTCGATAATTCCTGCTTCAATCATGTTGACCCATTCACCTGTTGCAGCATTGAAGCCTGTTCCGACTTCTACATGTTTCAAGCGATCGATGACGATTGACCCTTCATATCCTGCATTGTGGGCGATTTGGCGTACAGGCTCTTCCAAGGCGCGAAGCACGATGTTGCGTCCTGTCGCTTCGTCCCCTTCCAATTCAAGGGTTTCAACTGCAGAAATAACATTGGCAAGGGCCGTACCACCACCGGCAACAATTCCTTCTTCAACCGCTGCGCGTGTCGCATTGAGGGCGTCTTCGATGCGGAGTTTCATTTCTTTCAACTCCGTTTCAGTTGCAGCTCCGACCTTGATGACTGCAACGCCACCAGACAATTTGGCCAAGCGTTCTTGGAGTTTTTCACGGTCAAATTCTGACGTTGTGGTTTCAATTTGTGATTTGATCACGGCCACACGGTTAGCGATAGCTTCAGGATTTCCTGCACCTTCTACAATGACTGTGCTATCTTTGTCCACTGTCACTTTACTTGCTTGACCGA
>NZ_JBKQBL010000008.1:10408-12384 GCF_046824975.1 Streptococcus intestinihominis
GCGCCTCGATGGTCGCATCTTTCAACTCAAGACCGAGATCTTCTGTGATAACAGTACCACCTGTCAAGATCGCGATGTCTTCTAGCATAGCTTTGCGACGGTCTCCAAATCCAGGAGCCTTAACAGCTACGACATTGAAGGTTCCACGAATCTTGTTCAAGACAAGCGTTGGGAGAGCTTCTCCATCCACATCATCCGCAATAATCAAGAGCGGACGGTTGCTTTGAAGGATACTTTCAAGCAATGGCAGGATTTCCTGGATGTTTGACACCTTCTTGTCGGTGATCAAGATATAAGGATTTTCAAGGTCTGCCACCATTTTTTCATTATCAGTGACCATGTATTGAGAGAGGTAACCACGGTCAAACTGCATTCCTTCAACGACTTCCAACTCTGTTTCCATTCCACGAGATTCTTCAATCGTGATCACTCCGTCGTTGCCCACTTTTTCCATGGCTTCTGAGATGTATTCACCGACTTTTTCAGAGCGAGAAGAGACAGCCGCAACCTGGGCGATAGCTTCTTTATTAGCAACTGGAATGGCATTGTTTTTCAAGGCTTCAACAGCTGTTGCAACCGCTGCTTCAATCCCACGACGGATACCGATTGGATTCGCACCTGCTGTAACGTTCTTGATCCCTTCACGGACGATGGCTTGGGTCAAGACAGTCGCAGTGGTTGTTCCGTCTCCAGCGATATCATTGGTCTTCGAAGCAACTTCTGATACCAATTTGGCACCCATATTTTCGAAGTGGTCTTCCAATTCGATTTCTTTGGCGATGGTCACCCCATCATTGGTGATCAATGGTGACCCAAATGATTTTTCAAGGACCACATTGCGACCTTTTGGTCCCAAGGTCACTTTCACAGTATCTGCTAGGATATCCACCCCACGGACCATGGCTGCACGAGCATCTGATGAAAATTTAATTTCTTTTGACATACATCTTTCTCCTTTCTGATTCTTTAGGCTTCAACAATGGCAAGAATACTTGCAGTCCCAACAATCGTGTACTTCTCATCGCCGTCTTTCACATCAACGCCTGCATGATTTTCCACCAAGACCGTATCACCGACTTTGACACTTGGTGCTACCAACTCGCCACTGAGGGTCCGAACTCCCTCACCTACAGCGATGACTTCTGCTGTTTTGGTTTCAGCTTGACTTGCTCCTGCGATGACAAAGCCACCGACTGTTTGCTCTTTTTCTTCTACTTTCAAGACCACGCGGTCTCCTAATGGTTTTAACATGTCATTCCTCCGTTCTTGTATTTTAGCACTCTTCAACATCGAGTGCTAACTCATGTTTCTATTGTATCACTTGGTCAAAAATAGTCAAGAAAAAAACACCTCAATCTCTTCGAAGTGTTTTCGATTTCTAGCCAACCAAATTTAGTTTTTGTTGGTAAGCTTGGATGACTTTTTGTAAGTTGGCTCGACCACGATACATCCCATACCCCACTAGCAACATCCCTGCTATTCCAATCAGGGTGACCAAGCTACCTAAGATCAAAAATAGGAGGGAAGTCTTGTGAAAGAAATAAATCAGCAGTCCACCAATACTGGCCATGAGAAAGAGCACACTAAACCAGCGACCCAAGTTTTCCAACATATGGCGTTGGTAGCGAATTTCCGTCTCATACCCTTTTATTAATTCTTGTCTGGTGTGCATAGATGCCTCCTTCAATAAAAATTGAGAATGAAGTATTCGTAAAGGAGGTCACGTACTTCATTCTCAATGCTCCGGTTGCAATAAACTGTTTCCAGTTTTCTCTTAGTATTTGAGACCTGGATCAAAGATTCCAAGAGCTACCCCAGCTAAGGCGATGATGACTAAGAGAAGCATGACCTTGTTTGGTGAGACTTTCTTCTTCGCCATGAGCCACCAGCAAAGCGTGATAAAGGCAGCAGTCAAGAGACCTGGATAGACGCCATCAATCTTTTCTTGGATTTTAAGGAAGGCTTCTCCGTCAGCA
>NZ_JBKQBL010000008.1:12423-12760 GCF_046824975.1 Streptococcus intestinihominis
TTTTTGAATTCGAGGGCTGTTGTAACAGAGACCCAAGTCGCTGCTACGGCACCGATGACCATACCACCGACCACACTAATCGCTTTACGAAGGGCTTGTCCTTTTGGTCCTACAAGGAATTCAACAGCCTTGTCCCCTAAGTGATACCCTTTGAAGAAGGCGAAACGCATGCCTAAGTAGACCAAGAGGTTCCAAACGACGATATAGAAGAGAGCTCCTGCAATGTTTCCGCCTTTAGAAAGACCAAGGGCAATCCCGAGAAGTACAGGGATTAAGGTCCCAACAACCAAGGAGTCCCCAATCCCAGCGATTGGGCCCATCAAACCAGCACGCATCC
>NZ_JBKQBL010000008.1:12793-20715 GCF_046824975.1 Streptococcus intestinihominis
CGTTGATGGTTTCGCCATCTACTGCTTCTCCATTGGCACGCGCTTCTTCCAAACCAGCTGTGATCCCTACAACCAATGATCCCAATTGTGGTTCCGTGTTGAAGAAGGCTGTATAGGTTTGCATAGCTTCTTTTTGTTCTTCTTTGGAATCATACATTTCTTCCACGATTGGAAGCATCGAAGTCAAATACCCAAAGGTTTGCATATGTTCTTGAGAGAAACAAGTCAAGTGACCATAATACCAATGATGGAATGCTTTGGTTAGCGTTTTCTTTGAAATTTTCTTTTTGTCAGCCATCTTAGATATCCTCCTCATCATCGTCAAAGTCATTTACTCCAGCAGGGACGACTTTCATTGTTTTAATCACTTCAAGTTCATAGTAGATCACTGCAAAGATCAATGAAACTACCGCACTCGCTACCAAGTTCAAGCCAAGAGATTTTGCCAAGGTAAATCCAACAAAGAATGGAATGAAGTCTCTCACTTCGGTAACGATTTGCTTCAAGAGGATGGCAATACCAACACATGGAAGAAGGGCACCGACTGTAAAGAGGGCTTTCATCCAGTAACCATCCATTGGAAGGTATTGTTTCATCAAATCCACCATGTTTTCACCGTATTTGGTGATAATCATGGTTGGAAGGAAGGAGAAGAGGAAGTGAGAAATCCATGGGTAAACCCAGTCAACTGCGTAGAGTTTTTTGAAGTTTCCCTCTTCAACGGCTTTCCAGCCGATATGTTGCCAAAGCAAGTTCATGGTTGCAGTACCGTAGAAAAGAACGGTACCGATAGTCCCAACGGCTGCACCGATTGGGGCTGCTGCCGCTGCAATTGCTGCCTCACCAGTAATATTGTTGGCATGAACAAATAAGATAGAAAGGGGAATTCCGATATAAGAAATAGCCCGTACATCGGCAGATACAGTTCCACCAGGTGTTACCAAAGCGATATAAACGACCTGAAGGGCAACCCCGACCATGATACCGGTTGTCACATCTCCAAGGATTAACCCTGAGATCAAGCCACCAACTAGGGGACGACCAAGTGTATAGTTCCCGATACTGGAACCACCCATACCAGGCATTGAAGACAAGCTGGCGAAAATACCAAGCAAGATTGCTTGAATCCATGAAATTGTCATAACAAACGCTCCTTTTGTTTGTAAGTATAGTTTAGTGACGAAGAGCTAGGATGCTCCCCTCTCTAGAATCCGAATTTTGATTTGAAATCATCCCAGTAACCAATGGATACATCTGGTAGCAACTGGAATTTCACCTTGTAGCCTGCAGCCTGAATGGCTTCGATGGCTTCTGCTTCTTCCTGGGTGATGGATTGGTTGTTCCCCAATTTCACAGCACCCGGACGGTCATTTGCAGGACCGACAATGATTTCTTTGACATCGCCTGGGACAAACCCTTGGTCTACCAAAATTTCTTTCATATCGATGGGGTTCTTAGTAATCAAGAAATAGCGAGTTTCTGATTCCGTTACTTTTGCAGATTTTTCTTTGAAAGCTTCCTTGGTCCAAACAAAGGTTTTCTTATCCGAAGCCCCTTTATAGGCTTGGATCAAGACCTTATTAGAAGCCGCCGCGTCGTTGACAGCGATCAAGCCATCACAAGGCTTTTCTTTAGCCCATCGAGTTACTGTTTGACCGTGGATCATACGGTCGTCAATTCGTACAAATGATACTACCATTTTCTAACCTCCCTTAGTTAAATATCATCATCTTCTTCATCGTCACCCTCTACCGGGGCAAGGGCAAATTCTTGCAAGGCAGTGGAAGCTTCGGATAAAATCACCTGGGCTAGATCAGCCCCCTCCATCATGTCCTTCATCACAACAGCTGTCAGAGCCATGGTCAAGTTCATTCCACCTAAGATCAAGGCTGAACCCAGCTTTCCTTGCTCCTCTAGCACCATTGCCGCTGTTGTCAAAGGACTGCCACCTACAATGTCCGCTAGAACTAAGACAGAATCCTCATCTGTCAAAGGGGAAAGCGCCTGACGAAAATCATGCGCAAAATCATCTACCGATTTGCCTTCTTTCAATCCGACCGCAATCACTTGATCGATCTTATCCCCAGCAAACATAGCTAGTGAACTTTTCAGACCTTCTGCCAGTCCACCATGACTGACCAATACCAGATACTTCATCCTTTCGCCTCCTTTATGATGACCTTATTGTATTGCTTTTGAAAGCGTTTTACTATTGTCATTTGTCACAAAGAAAAGTTGACATCTGTCAATAAAAAAATGACATCTGTCACTTGACAGATGCCTAGTTGCTCTTAACGAAACTTCTCCCGAAGCATTTCCTCAATAATCTTTTGAATTTGAGGCAATTGATTATCAATATCCTTTGCTTTTAGAGCATTATGGATCAAATAATCCAACCGATCCCAGATATCAGTTGGCAGGTTGCCAGGAGTGCTTAGGACAGCTTTTTTCATAATCTGGTCCAGGGTCTGATTCGTCAGAGAGTCAACCCCGAAATCATCCGCTTTAAGAAGGTCCCGACTCTTTGAACTATTGACGACAGAAGGGAGGACAGAGGTCCCCTGCGACTGCCGAAAGAGTTCCTGCTGGACCTGCTGGTCCTGGGTCAAAAATTCCATGAATTCCTTGGCCTCCTTGCTCGCACTGGCCCGAGAAGACAGAGCAAACAGGGATGTATCCACTAAGGTTGACGGAGTCGAGCCAGAAGCCCCTGGCATAGGGATACAGGTCCAAGTGAAATTTGAATACTTGGCCACATGATAGGGATAAGGTTTATAAGTTCGGTACTGGGCCAAGGTCATCGGATAAAAAGCGACCTTGCCTTCATCAAAATCCTTAGAAGTGACATTGAAGTTGCCATGAAGGGCTTCGAGTTTTTCGACAAAATAGAGCGAGCGCTTCATTTCTTTACTCGTAAGATTAATGCTGTCCTGACGGAAAAGCTGGCCCCCATGGGCTGCCAAAGCCTCCCGCCAGCTATAATCTGTACTTCCAAACTGATCCAGCTCACCATCTCCATCCGTATCCCGCGTCACTTTTTGACAAATCGTATAAAATTCCTCCAAAGTCCACCCCTCTTTCGGAATAGCAATCCCTTCCTTTTCCAATAAATCCTTATTGACACACATCAAAACGGGATTGCTCTCGAAAGGAAGAGCATATTGACGATTCTTGTACTTGCCTGCTTCTAGGGCGACTGGATAAAAATGAGAAGGATCGACCTGTTTGCCCATCAAGGGGGTCAAATCTTCTACTGCCCCACGCGCTGCCAACACTGGGAGCTCTGTACTGGACACCATGTAGAGATCGGGCTCCTGCCCATGGAGGATCTGATTGGCTAACCAGCTCGCATATCGATTCTTCGGAATCCCGCTTTCATAGACAATCTTTACCCCTGGATGCGTTTTTTCGAAACGAGCAATCGCTTGGTCCAAGACTTTTTCTTCTGTTTGGGTGGGCACATCCCAGCTAGAGCCCGCGTAGACCCCCAAACGGACAATCCTAGGCTGTCGCTGCCACCAAATCCCTCCAGTAAGCAGAAGAAGCAAGAAGATACCAAGAAACAATCTGGCGCCTCGCATCTTACGTTTTTTCTTCATCGGCCATCACTTTCTGTTCCAAAATCCTTAGTGGTCACCCCTTTTTGAACAGCCCAGATAGCTAACTGGGTCCGATCCCGCAGGTTCAACTTAGACAAAATGGTGGACAAGTAATTCCGAATGGTTCCCTCAGACAGGAACAATTTGGCTGCAATTTCCTTATTAGACTCTCCGAAACCAATCTGCTGGATGATGCGCCATTCAGTCAGGGATAAGTGGCTCACATATTCTTCAGAGACGGAGATTGTGTAATTGCTCTGAGCCATCTGAGAAAAAATCTGAAAAACCTTACTGGCAATATTGGGGTTAATCATGGCTCCCCCATGGTAGACAATTTGGATGGCTTGGTAGAGCTCCTCTGTGGAAGCTCCTTTGAGCAAATACCCTGAGGCTCCATATTTCAGAGCCCGAAAGATGAAATCATCATCGTCGAAGGTGGTTAGAATGATGATTTTCACCTCAGGGAAGCGTTCCTTGACTTCTTTTGTCGCCATCACACCATCCATCTTGGGCATACGAATATCCATCAGTACGACATCTGGTCGATCTTGGGGGATTCGCTCTAGTACCTCGTGGCCGTCTGCTACCGCAGAAGTCACCTGAATATCTTGATGAGCAGATAAAATAATTTGGAGCGACTCGCGAATCAGCGCTTGGTCATCCGCAATCATTACTTTAATCATAAGAGATTTCCTCCTTTTTCTTTGGGCAATTCAATTCGTGTATAAAAGCCATTTCGATTGGCAAATTCGATCCTTCCTCCCAAGATAGAGACCCGCTCTCGCATTTGCTTCAAGCCGTAGCCGACCTGCAGTTGGTCAAAGCCGACCCCATTATCCTGGAGAATCATGACATAGGCATCTTCCACCAAAAAGGAAATCTGCATGTGGCTGGCATGACCGTGGCGGACAGAATTGGTCATGGACTCCTGAATCACGCGAAAGACGGTATCCTCCACCATGACATCTAGATCCACCTCATCCCAGTCATAGGTCAGATCGACTTGTAGGTGGGAAATGGCTTGGTATTCGTGAACCAATTTCAAAACTGCATCCCTCAAGGTATGATCCTCCAGGGCACCTGGCCGCAGCTTGTTCAAAGAGCCCCGGACGTCCTTGATTCCATCTCGTACAACCGTAGAGACCGATTGCAACTGGGTCTTGGCACGACCAGGATCAATATCAATCAGAACCCCAACCGCATCAATCCCTGCAGAAATGCCCGTCAAGGCATGGCCCAGAGTGTCGTGAATCTCCCGTGCGATCCGCTTGCGCTCCCGGTCCTCCGCAATCTTTTCCGAAAGGGCCATGTAGCTATTTAATTCCGTATTGACTTGCGATACCATTTCTAACTCTTTTTCGATTCGATGGTGCTCTGCTACTACCGATAAAATGTAAAAGAGAAGAGAAATAATAAAGACAACCATATTCAAGGAAGCTAGCGCATTTTTAGCGAATAGGATGAGCATCCGAATCGATGAAGGATAGAAGGCGATATAGGTATCTAGCGACGGCAACTGCACGACGAGAGAGAGGATGTCATAGTTGGTCACAAGGAGGACTATGAAACTCAGAAGGATAAAGGCAAACCAGTAGCGCCTGTCCTTGGAACTACTAAACTCTTTAGAACCGTAAAAGATATCAGCAAATACCAAGAGGATGATCCCATTGTAGGAGAAGCTGAGGGAGATCATGACACCTAACATCAGTAAAATTTCTAGAATATTCCACTTGTCAAAAACTGACCACTCCTGTGTCCCTGGGCGCATCCGATAAAAGGTAATGAGAAGAATCCCTCCAAAGAGGAGAATGGAAATCCAAAAGTTCTGAGCTGGGGAACTCGGTATTTCTCTTAATTGTTCCAATAATTGATAGCCTTGCCCCTTGGCAATGATGTAATTGGTCGCATGCAAGTAGAGGGAACTGCTAAACAAGATGGCGATAAAATTAATGATTTTTAATAAAATCAAACTATAACGAATGCCACGAAGTTTGGTCATTACTGCCACCCGTTGACATCGTATCGGTCAACATTATCCTTATCAATCATCTCTACTGGAATCTTATATTGTTCCTTGTAGGTTTTTCCTGTCCTCATGCACTCAATCACTTGCATCACCTGTCTCCCCATTTTAAGAGGAGATTGGGCAACCGTCCCTTCGATATCATCCGTCGTCGAGAGCAAAACTTTCATATCCGGAGAGCCATCGATTCCATAGATAGAAATCGGCTGAGCTAATTGGTTTTCCTTGATGGCCGCTAGGGCTCCGATAGCTGCCCGATCATTTAAGGCCACGACCGTATCAAATGCCAGACCATCCTGAATGACCTGGGAAACAGCTGGTAAGGCCAGTTCCGTTTGGCCACGGGTCTCTTCTCTCCCAACGACCTGATAGGCAGGATCCGACTGAATGGTATCTAAGAACCCTTGGATCCGTTGCTCTGCCGATACCGTCCCTTTATGCTCTAAGAGTAGGATCTTCGCCTCATTTTTCTGCTTCATCAGGCGCTGGGCGACCAAGACCCCGGCTTGGTAATTATCCGACACCACACTGGCATCCACCGTGAAATGGCTGAGCTGACTATCCACTGCAATGATTTTAATCCCTGCCTCTCGAGCTCGCTTCAGGGAAGCAATGATTTTAGGGCTATCTCCTTTGACGGGGTTAATCACAATCACATTGACCTTTTGTTGACGAAAATAATCTATTTGCTGACTTTGTTTTTCCTCGTCCAATTCTGGATTACGAACTAGAAGCAAATCCCCTTTTTCGTCAGCTACTCGTTCAATCTCTGCATTCAGTGTTTGGTAGAATTCATTGTTCATGGTCATGTAGGTCACACCAATCCGCATCTGCCCTTTTACCGGTTTTAGTTGGCTAGCATTCAAATAGATGACCACTACCACAAAAACCAGGCTCCAAAATATCGTATAGATCATCACTCGATTGTGTTTCTTTTGAACAGCTTCCTCTTCTAACCCCATCTCTTCTCCTCTTAAAAGAACGAACCATTTTACTATATAAAGATTTTTTGTTCGTATTTAATACCTTGTATTATAGCATTTTTTATCAAGAGCTTGAAGGTCTCTCGGAAATGAATGCGTTTTACTCATAAATCCATATGATGGCTTACCCCTGCAACTTCCGTGAGAAGTTTCGAAAAAGAAAAAACGACACAGCTGACCAGCTGCACCGTTCTCTTCTGTTAAAAGGGAAGCTCTTCCTCCTCGAGGATCAGATCCGCTAAATCTCCTCCTGCTCCATTAGCCCGCATCGCTCGTTGAGCACGACTTTCTAAGAGCTGGAAGCCTTGACAGAGCACTTCTGTCACATATTGGGTCGTTCCATTCTTCTCATAGCGTCTGGTTCGAAGCTCACCGTCCACAGAGATCAAGCTCCCTTTATTGGCATAGGAGACAAGGGTCTCTGCTAATTTCCCCCAGACCACGAGAGTGATAAAGTCCGCCTCCCGCTCGCCATTTTGATCCTTGTAACGACGATTGACAGCCAGGGTCGCACGCGCAACGGACTTGTCCGTACTGGTCTTATGAAGCTCTGGGTCAGCCACAAGGCGCCCGATTAAAATTACTTTATTGTACATATTTCTTCCTCCTACTTATATTATTCGTAGTTTTTTAGCCATTTGGAGAAAGAAAATAAAAAAGAAGCTGGGACAAAAGTCCTAGCCTCTCAATTGTCTTTGGATTATCGAGCAAGACGCAGTGGTTGAGTGGGCTCTACTACGCTGATTTCATCAGCTTTTACAGCCCTACTCAACTGTGCGGAGGTGGGACGACGAAATCGAATGCTGACGAATTACCGATTTCTGTCCCACCCTCTTATCCTTGCCAGTGACGGGTGGGATCAAAGGGAGTTCCCACCTCTTCTGTATCTTGTAATTCGATAATCCCACGTTTTTGTGGAGCATTTGGCAAGTGCAATTCGCGTGGACTACACATCATGCCAAAGCTCTTTTCTCCACGAAGGGCTCCTGGGAAAATCAAGCTGCCATCTGGCATCATGGCACCCGGTAGGGCTACAATCGTTTTGAGACCTTCACGCGCATTTGGTGCACCTGCTACGATTTGAACTGTCTTGTCTGGTCCAACAGCCACTTGGCAGATGTTGAGGTGGTCACTATCTGGATGAGCCACCATTTCCACGATTTGCCCCACGACAAACTTAGGCTCCTTGTCATTGACCAAGACCTCTGCAAATCCTTCAGCCTGTAATTCTTGATTGAGGCGTGCAACCTGCTCATCACTCAAGAAAATTTGCCCCTTGCCTTCAAGGGCAAAGAAAGTCGAAGCCTCAAAAATATT
>NZ_JBKQBL010000008.1:20760-21379 GCF_046824975.1 Streptococcus intestinihominis
CCAGGCTACGGTTTCTTGCTTGTCTTCACGGTAGACACGAGCTACTTTGCCTTTGCGCTCTACTGCTAACTTGGCATCCCCACTGTTTTTCAAGGTAATCATTAAGACATCGCCGACTTGTTCTTTATTATAGGTTACAATCATTCTTTCTCTTTCTCCTACTTCAATCCTGCTAAAAATTCTGAAATCTGAGCCTTGGTTTTGCGATCACGATTGACGAAACGACCCAGTTCCCGATCCTTGTCTAGGACCACTAAACTCGGAATACCATAGATATCCCAAAGCTTAGCCAGGTCTAGATACTGGTCTCTGTCGACCAAAATGAAGGTAAATTCAGGGTTTTCCGCTTCAATCTCTGGCAAAAAGGGCTGGATATACCGACAATCACCACACCAATCCGCTGAAAAGAAGAAAACCTTCTTTCCTTCTTGCTTGACGTAGCTAGCTAACTCCTCTAAAGACTGTGGAATGATCATAGTTTTTCCTCTTCATAGTGAAGGAGGCCCTCTTCATAGACAAAGCGATAGTGGCGCTCATCTTCAAAAATGATCCCTCCTACCAGACGCTCTTCGCTTGATTCATAGAGCTCCACATAAAGGGTCGCAATCTTCCCCATATT
>NZ_JBKQBL010000008.1:21418-28811 GCF_046824975.1 Streptococcus intestinihominis
CTCCATTTGCTCACGGACTTCTGCGACTAACTCTTCTTGCGTCCGCAGACGTTTTTGATCTTTGGCAATTTTATAGGCCCCAAGGGCAAGAGCACTTGCACTAGCTGCTGCAAGGCTGGATAAAATGATTTTTTTAGCTTTCATACCTCATATTGTAACACAAAATACAAGCTGGGACAACGAAGGAGAATAGTTCTCCCCATCATGACGATCTGCTTTCATTCCCGTCAACTGCCACTACCATCTCGACTAAAAAAGTGATAAAATAACAATCAGAAAGAAGGTAACTTATGACTGATTTATTTTCTAAAATCAAAGAAGTAACAGAACTTCCTGCCATCTCTGGCCACGAAGCGCCTGTTCGCGATTATCTACGCAAACAGATCACTCCACATGTGGATGAAGTGGTCACAGACGGCTTGGGAAGCATTTTTGGGGTACGTCACTCAGAAGTGGCTGATGCTCCTCGCATCATGGTCGCAGGCCATATGGATGAAGTTGGCTTTATGGTCAGTGAGATCAAGGCAGACGGCACCTTCCGCGTGGTGGAAATCGGTGGTTGGAACCCTATGGTGGTCAGCAGCCAACGTTTCACCCTTTTGACCCGCGATGGCCATTCCTACCCTGTCATTTCTGGATCTGTTCCTCCGCATTTGACACGGGGCGCAAACGGTCCTGCCCTTCCCGCAATCGGGGATATTGTCTTTGATGGTGGCTTTGCCAACAAAGAAGAAGCTGAGAGCTTTGGGATCCGTCCAGGTGACACCTTGGTCCCTGAAAGCACTGCAATCTTAACAGCCAATCAGAAAAACATTATCTCCAAAGCTTGGGACAACCGTTATGGGGTCTTGATGGTCAGCGAATTGGCACAAGCCCTCTCTGGACAAGCACTAGCAAACGAGCTCTATGTCGGAGCGACTGTCCAAGAAGAAGTCGGACTGCGCGGTGCAGGGACTTCTGTGACCAAGTTTGATCCGGAAATCTTCCTAGCTGTTGACTGTTCTCCCGCTGCAGATGTCTACGGAGGCCAAGGAGCCATCGGCGAGGGAACCCTCCTTCGCTTCTTTGACCCAGGTCACCTCATGTTGCCAAATATGAAGGACTTCCTCCTCACCACCGCTGAAGAGGCCGGCATCAAGTACCAATACTACTGTGGAAAAGGCGGAACGGATGCTGGAGTAGCCCACTTACGAAGCGGTGGAGTGCCATCTACTACCATCGGAGTCTGCGCGCGCTACATCCACTCCCATCAGACCCTTTACGCTATGGATGACTTCCTTCAAGCCCAAGCCTTCCTTCAAGCCTTGGTCAAAAAATTGGATCGTTCAACCGTTGATTTAATTAAGAATTATTAATATTTTTCCAAAATAATTGTTTTAAACCCCCATTTTGGGGTTTTTTTGATATAATACTGAATGAATATTGCAACGGGTGTTCTTTTGCACTCCCCTTTCCCTATGTGAAAGGCGGAGCACCGCTAAAGATCACCCTCGCTTCTTTATTGGAGGTTTAAATGAAGAAACAAGCTTTTAGTTCCGAAAAGTATTTGAATTTGCAGCGCGATCACATCCTCGAGCGCATCAACCAATTTGATGGCAAGCTCTACCTAGAGTTTGGAGGAAAAATGTTGGAAGATTTCCACGCAGCTCGTGTCCTTCCTGGTTATGAACCAGATAACAAAATTAAGCTTCTCCAAGAACTTCGTGACCAAGTGGAGATTGTGATTGCTATTAATGCCAATAACATTGAGCATTCAAAAGCGCGTGGTGACCTAGGAATCTCTTACGACCAAGAGGTCTTCCGCTTGATCGATAAATTCAACGAATTGGGCATCTATGTTGGCTCTGTCGTCATCACTCAGTATGCTGGTCAACCAGCTGCAGACCTTTTCCGCAAGCAGTTGGAAAAAAATGGCATCGCCTCTTATCTCCACTACCCAATCAAGGGCTACCCAACGGATATGGACCACATCATCTCTCCTGAGGGAATGGGGAAAAACGACTACATTCAAACTAGCCGTAATCTCGTTGTCGTGACAGCTCCTGGTCCTGGTTCTGGTAAATTGGCGACTTGTATGTCCAACATGTACCATGACCAATTGAATGGCATCAAATCTGGTTATGCTAAATTTGAAACCTTCCCAGTTTGGAACCTGCCTTTGCATCACCCAGTGAATTTGGCCTATGAAGCTGCTACTGCAGACCTTGACGATGTCAATATGATTGACCCATTCCACCTCCAAACCTATGGCGAAACAACGGTCAACTACAACCGGGATATCGAAATCTTCCCTGTCTTGAAGCGGATGTTGGAACGCATCCTTGGAGAATCTCCTTACGCTTCCCCAACAGATATGGGTGTGAACATGGTCGGCTTTGCCATCGTGGACAATGACGCAGCGATTGAAGCCTCTAAGCAAGAAATTATCCGCCGTTACTACCAAACCATTCTAGATGTGAAGGCAGAGCGTGTCGGAAACGGAGCTATTAAGAAAATTGAACTCTTGATGAATGACTTAGGCATTTCACCAAAAGACCGCCAAGTCACCGTCCTTGCCCGTCAAAAAGAGGAAGAAACCGGTGAACCTGCCTTGGCACTGGAATTGCCGAACGGAGAAACCGTGACAGGTAAGACTTCTGACTTATTTGGTCCAACGGCAGCTGTTCTCATCAACGCCATCAAGAAATTGGCCCATATTGATAAAGAAACCAAGTTGATTGAGCCAGAATATGTGAAACCAATCCAAGGCTTGAAGATCAACCACTTGGGCAGTCGCAACCCTCGCCTCCACTCAAATGAAATCCTCATCGCCCTCGCCATTACCGCCATGAACCATCCAGAGGCAAATCTTGCCATGCAAGAATTGGGTCGATTGAAAGGGAGCGAAGCCCATTCAACAGTCATGTTGACAGACGAAGATAAGAACGTTCTTCGCAAACTGGGCATTCATGTGACCATGGATCCAGTTTACCAATACGATCGCTTGTACCGCAAATAAAGAAAAGCAAGGCTAGACCGTTGGTCCTAGCTCCATATACAAAAAATCCCCTGAGTGCCTGAACCAGTTGGCACCCAGGGGATTTTTCATAGTTTAATTGGATGGAGAGTTACCTCTCCTTAAAAAGATAGAGGCCCACAATCAGTATCGGGACAAGGAGAAGGGGATACACTTCTTTTGGCAGTAAGTCCGTTTCCAAACTCAACCAAAGGAAAAAAACAGCCAAGACAATCGCAATCAACCATTTTACAAGATAAGATTTCATGACGCCCTCCTGCTCCTAATCTATTTATGCATAGTATACTCCTGCTCAATTAACCTGTCAAGGTAAAAAAAGAGGCTGGGACAAAAGTCCTAGCCTCTCAATTATTTTTGGATTGTCGAGCAAGACGCAGTGGTTGAGTGGGCTCTACTACGCTGATTTCATCAGCTTTTACAGCCCTACTCAACTGTGCGGAGGTGGGACGACGAAATCGAATTCTAACGAATTACCGATTTCTGTTCCACTCTCTTTTGTTTCTTTCACAGCCTCCCACAGTTGTCGGATCTGTTTTCTTTGGACAGGATCCACAAAGTAAGGGGCAATTTCATTTAAGGATTCTAGGACAAATGCCCGTTCTGCCACATACGGATGAGGGAGAATCAAATCTGGACTATAGAGGATCAAATCCTCCATATAAAGGAGATCCAAATCGATGACCCGTGGTCCCCATTTGATCTCACGGACCCGACCCATTTCTAGTTCGATTCCTAGCAAGGTCTCAATCAAGTCTTGGGGCGTAAACCAAGTTTCGACCTCTACGACTTGGTTGAGGAAGCTATCCTGCTCGACCCCTCCCCAAGGTGCTGTCTCAATCTGAGAAGAGGTTTGGAGAATCGTAAGCCCCTTTTCTTCTAGTCTAGATACAGCCGTCTCCAACTGTTGTACCTTATCGCCCATATTGGTTCCCAGACCAATAAAGGCCCGTCTTTTTTCTCGTTCAATCGTGACCGAGCAGGTATCCAAAGGCAGAGGAACTGGAGCCCAAGGTTTTTTCAACTCCAGTCGAACCTTTTTGACAAAGTCATAGGTCGCAAAAATCTTCTCCACAAGCTGAAAAGCCACTGTCTCAATCAAATCGATTTTCTCAGCTTGAACCCAGTCTGTCAGTTGCTCTGCTAAGATTCCATAATGGATTGAAGCCGTCAAATCGCCCGTCCGAGCAGACTTTGTCATCTCATAATCGACACAGACATCCAAGACAAAGCGCTGCCCCAATTCCTTTTCAGCGGAAAACACACCATGATAAGCATAAATTTCCAAATCTTTGATCCGTAATTGATCCACCATAGTCACCTCAGTTTATCTAGGGATTAGTGTCCCATCAGTTTATAGGCTTCGTTTTTCAAGTCTTTATCTGTCTCGAACAAGCCACGCGCTGCTGTCGTTACAGTAGCTGTCCCTGGTTTGCGCACCCCACGCATGTTCATGCACATGTGCTCTGCTTCCACCCAGACAAGGGCTCCCTGCGCTCCCAGATACTCCATCAAGGCATCCGCGATTTCCACTGTCAAGCGCTCCTGGATTTGAGGCTTTTTGGCGTACACTTCCACAGTCCGAGCTAGCTTAGAGAGGCCCGCTACGCGCCCATTTGGGATATAGGCAATGTGGACCTTGCCATAGAAGGGCAAGAAATGGTGTTCACACATCGAGTGGAAAAAGATATCCTTTTCCACCACCATATTGTTATCCACAATCTCAAAAGATTTTGATAGGTGGACTTCCGCAGTTTGGTTGAGACCTGCAAAAATCTCTTGGTACATCTTGGCAATGCGTTCTGGTGTTTCTTGCAAGCCCTCACGGCTTCCATCTTCACCGACGGCATCGATAATCATCTTCACGGCTTCTTGAATTTTCTTTGTATCCATTTCATCTCCTACTGATTTCTTCGATTAGAAAGGCTCTCACTTGAGCCAAAAAGTACAAGGATCCCGTCACTAAGAGGAGATCAGATTGTTGCGATTTTTTTTCTAGATAATGGGTTAAAAACACCTTCCATTCTTGATAAGGCAGGCCTTTTTGATGGGCTATTTCCTGCATGTCTCTCACGGAATAGGCGCGTGAATCCTCAAAGGTCGTCAAGGTTAATTGACTCTTTTCCAATCCGCTCCACAGTTCCAGCATCTCCTCAATCGCCTTGGTCTGGATACAGGTAAACAAGACTTGTTTGTCCAACTGTCCATACCGTTCTTTCATGGTGGCTACAAGAGGGGCTACTGCATGCGGATTATGGGCACCATCTAGAATGATTCGGGGCTGGTTAGAAATAACCTCTAGGCGACCCGGCCACTGGACCCCTTCCCAAGCTTGGAGGATTTCTTCTCGACTTAAGAAAGAGAGCCCCTTTTCTTGACAGAAAGTATCGCATAGAGCCAGGGCCAACCCAGCATTGTCGACTTGATGCAGTCCCATGAGTCCTGTCTTTAGTTGCATTTCTTCCCGATACTGGCTCCGATAGCCAAAAACTTCCCCATCAACCAAAGACGCTTGGTAGCTAACTAAAAAGTCCTGACCTAACAGCTCTACTGGTGCCGATAAGCAGTTCGCCCGCTGCACAATGACTTCTTGAGCTTCCAGTTCCATCCGGCCTAGCAGGACCGGAATCTTTTCCTTGATGATTCCCGCCTTCTCTCGAGCAATGGAGGCCAAATCTGGCCCTAAGAGAGCCACATGGTCCAGGCCAATCGTCGTGATGGCTGTCAACATAGGCTGACAAACATTGGTACTATCGAGACGGCCCCCCATGCCCACTTCCAGAATGACCACATCTGGCTTTTCTGCTGCAAAATAATCAAAAGCCAGGACGGTCATCAACTCGAACTCAGTTAAGCCCAGCAAGGTCTGATCAGAACTGTTTTTTTCAAGCAAGTCCTGATAGAGGTACAGATAAGTCTCTAAATCCTGATCTGAAATGGGAAGCCCATTGATACTGATTTGCTCATGAAAGGAAACTAGATAGGGGGATGAGAAAACACCAACCCGCAACCCTTTTGCCTCTAGTAAAGACCGTAAATGGGCTAGGGTAGATCCTTTTCCATTGGTCCCAGCTAGATGGATTACAGGACAGGCTAAGTGTGGGTTTCCCCTCAAGGCCAGCAGGGCTTCCATTCGCTCCAAACCAAAATGAGGCTCGGAAGAACGATAAGTGGCTAACCAACTGAGATCTACTGTCATATCTCTTCTCTTTTCTTTAGCGATATTGTTTCAAATGAAGGTCCTGCGCTTGATCGGCTTGGTAGACAGCACTACCGATAGCTACCGCCATCTTATGAAGAGGGATATCATGCACACGCACAATTTCTACCCCTTGGCTGGCAGCTACACTCGTCAAATGACTAGAGGCCAAATCCCGATTATAGAATCCTTCTTTCGTTTCAGGGTCAGTCTCAAATCCCTCTTCTTCCAGAATATTGACCACAAAGCGCTTCCGAGAGACTCCTAAAAAGATTGGATACCCCTTAGCATGAATGCTTTTTAAGTCCTGCAAGAGTTGGAGGTTTTCCCGTTTAGTCAAGCCAAAACCGATACCAGGATCTAAGAAGAGTTGATCCGGACTCAATCCCGCCTCCTCTGCTCGCTCAAGGCTCTTAGCAAAGAAGGTCCACATGCAGTCTTGAATAGAGAGACCTTCAAACTGCGCCAACTCCTCTGATGAAAAGGCCGGCTCAAAACCAAAGGTCGGAAAAATGACGGAACTCGGATGATGAGGACGAGCCATGACTGGATTAAACATAAGAATGGCTCCAGCATGAGCTTCTGCAATCACCCTCGCCATTTGCGGATCTCCTAGCAAGCCCGTGATATCATTGACCAAGTCTGCACCAGCTGCTAGGGCTGCACGAGCGACCTCTGACTTCCAAGTATCAACCGAAATCAAGATATCACTCTCTGCTCGAATTGCTTCAATGACGGGCACGACTCGCTGAATTTCTTCCTGAATTTCCACAAAATGACTCCCTGGACGTGTGGACTCCCCACCAATATCCAGTATGCTTGCTCCTTCTGCTATTAACTTTCGAGCTTGCTCGAGAGCTCCTTCTACCGTTTGGTAACGTCCACCATCTGAAAAGGAGTCGGGGGTGACATTGAGGATGCCACATAGAAGAGTCCGATCCTTGCCTAGTTGTCTCCATTCACTCTTTGACATATCTTCCTTCATCTTTCTAAGAAAAGCCAACCAAGCATAGAAAAGAGGTTAGAATCTTTCCAACCTCCGAGTTTGTCTCTATCTGCGCCTAGATGCTTCTTTGGTAGCTTACCAAAGCTTCTGAATAAAACCCATTGGTCCTATCATTCTACCATATTTTAAGCGGGAAGAAAAGAAACCAGAATAGTTATCAGAAAGGCAAAAGCAT
>NZ_JBKQBL010000008.1:28859-29848 GCF_046824975.1 Streptococcus intestinihominis
TCATGGTAAAGTGCAATAAAATCGAATATTCTACTCGTTTGTAGCGGTAGGCAACCCAAGTCAAGATGAGAGACATACCTCCATAGATGACCCAGGAACCAAGATTACTTGGTGTGTGTAAATAGGCAAATACAAGAGCCCCAACCAAATAACCAATTTTTTCGTGTCCCTTAAAGATTAAGCGGGGAATCACAGCCCGACAGATAATTTCTTCTCCTAAAGGTGCCACTACAACAATGAGCAAACCCATTGCCAGCTGAGGGGCCAAGGAAGCCACCCCTTGGATGGTCTCTTGGTTAGCTGTCGTCGCCTCTCCTAACTGTCGTAGAAGATTGACCCCAAGAGCATTATTGGCCAGCAACAGGAGAAAATAAAGGAAATTTCGCCCAATATCTCTGCCTCTAATCCGTGAAAAATCTAGTGGATCAAGTGGACTCCATTTCATAAACCACCAAAGCAAATAGACGAGGAGCATGGTGACCCCAAGGACCAGACTATTGATTGTCCAATTTGACCAAGCATTTTCAATCCCCAAGATCAAAGCGACCATGGGTAGTTGAGTCGCTATAAATAACGGTATTCCAATTAGTAACCACAGACTATTCGAAACCCATTTTTTCTCCATCCAATTTTCCATTATTTTACCTCGATTATCAAACTATTTTTCTAGTATAGCATAGATGAGCTACTGAGGCAAGCCCAAGTAGAAGTCACACAAGAGAAAAAAGAGGCGTTTCGAATCAGCCTCTTCTTTCTTGTTTTTTTTAGAATAAAAGTCTTATCCCTTGTTTTTAAAGCGTTCAACATCACGGGCAATGACTAATTCTTCGTCCGTTGGGATGACCAAGACTCTCACTTTAGCATCCGGTGTTGAAATATCGCCTTCTGCACCAAAGACATTCTTTTCTGGATCAAGCTCACAACCAAACCAAGTCAGCCCGTCAATCACTTGTCCACGGATCGTCTTAGAATTTTCTCCAATTCCAGCT
>NZ_JBKQBL010000008.1:29883-42281 GCF_046824975.1 Streptococcus intestinihominis
GTAAAGATGATGGCGTCTGCTCCATTCAAGACAGCAAAGTATTGACCGATGTATTTCTTAATACGATCAACAAAAATGTCGTTGGCCAAAAGTGCCTTGTCATTTCCACTGCGCATGGCTTCGTGAATATCACGCATATCGCTAGAAAGCTCAGACACCCCTAGAAGACCAGATTCACGGTTCAAGATACGACTGATATCTTCTGGACTGTTGAAGTCTTCTGTATTCTCCATCAAGTAAGGAATAATGGCAGGGTCAATATCCCCTGTACGTGTTCCCATCATGATGCCACCAAGTGGTGTGAAGCCCATAGACGTATCGACAGAAATCCCTTTGTCTACCGCTGTAATAGAGGCTCCATTCCCAATGTGGCAGGTGATTAATTTCAACTCTTCGATTGGTTTTCCAAGAAGCTTGGCCGCTTCGTGGGCTACATACTCATGACTGGTTCCATGGGCTCCATATTTACGAACCTTGTTTTCAGTATAATATTTAGTTGGAAGAGGATAACGATAAGCTTTTTCAGGCATTGTTGTATGGAAAGAGGTATCAAATACAACAACACTGGTAATATCTGGTAACAATTCTTTAAAGGCACGGATCCCAGCAGCGTTGGCAGGGTTGTGCAATGGGGCCAACAAAGAAAGTTCCTCAACCTTTTGAATGACTTCTTCATCTACAAGAGCAGACTCTTTGAAGTACTCACCACCTGCAACGACACGGTGCCCTACTCCAGTGATTTCATCGTAGGAAGCAATAATATTAAAACGAATCAAATCATCGAGAAGGATTTTAACCGCTTGTGTGTGGTTCTCAATATCTAAAACCTGTTTTTCTGCTCGACCATCGAATTTTACTGTCGAAATGGAATCTTTAAGTCCAATTCTCTCGATGAGCCCTTTTGCCAAAACTGTTTCTTCTGGCATTTGGTATAATTGCCATTTCAAACTTGAACTACCTGCATTAATTGCAATTGTTTTCGTCATTTTTTTACCTCTTTAAGCGTTTTCACTCCTATTATAGCAAAATTTTGTTTAAATTTCACTTTCTTTATTCCAGTTTTGAAAACTTTCACGGAATTTCATGAGGTCTTCCTGATCTTGCAAATCGGTCAAGGGATAGACAAATGGTTGGACCTCCGCTTCTTCTTGCTTGCGGAAAACAAAGATGGTTTTTGCTAGATTGGCGGATCGAAAGAGGTTCTCTGGCAAGGTCACCATGGCCAAGACCTGAGCATGATCCTGCATCCATTGTTTCAATAGAGGACTCTGCTCGCTTGTCAAAAGATCATTCGGAGCTAGAAAAATAGCGACGCCACCTGGTTTTAAGTATTTTAGCGATTGTTCAATCAATAAATGATGGGCATAGGTGTGGCCCTGAGGGTAAGCGACCTGGTAACGACTCGCAATGGCATCATCTGGATAATAACCGACAGGTAAATCGCTGATAATCACATCGCTCTCTTTCAAAACTTGTGGACGAATGGCATCACCTTGGGCAAAATTCACATCCGCCTTCATCACTTCTGCCATACTAGCTGCAAGGTCAATCAAGAGATCATCAATTTCCAAGCCCAAATAATCTAACGAACGCTGACAATTGTTCATCAAGGTTTGGGCCAAGTTCCCTGTTCCACTCCCCATTTCTAGCACATCTACTTGATCGGAACTAGCCAACTGATCCACTAGAAAGACCAGAAGAAATCCAATCCCATCTGGTGTAAATTGGTGATTGGCTTGTAGGGGCTCTGTTTGGGCAGCCTTCATCAAAAGATACTGGAAGGAACGACGCCACTCTTCCTTGTTTAAGTTCAAGTCCTTCAGGCGCTGGTTGTTTTCCTTCACTAGAGTCAACTCTGTTTGCCCATCCAGATAGATGGCATTCTGCTCCACTAGAGCATCATAAAAGTTGGTCTGTAAATCATTTTGGATATTTTGGGTATTCTCTAATAGGTAGCCGTAGGCTTTCTCAATTTTTTCGAAATTCATGCTTTCCTCCATCTCTTAATCATATCAAATTTTAAGAGTTTTCGCTATGCTTTTCGAAGGCCTGAGGCTTCTCTTCCTCAGTCTTGGTCGGGTGGTCTGTGGCTGAATCTGGAGCCTGCTTCTCCTTTTCCTTCTTGTCGGTTTTTTTCTTTTCCCGAGGAGGTAGAGCAAAGGTGAAATGGCAGCTTCCCCCATCTTGTAAGTGACTCGTTACGTTGGCAAAGCCCGATTTTTCTTCCAAATCGACTCGGCCATTTGAGAAGGTCATGGTTTTTTCTTCCCGATCCCAAGTATCAATCGCCAATTGAGCTTGTGCATAAGCCTGGATCCGGTGCTGACTAGCAAGGAGGATCCGTCTCTCTGCCACTTGTCTGTTCAGGTAAAACTGAAGCAAGAGACTAAAAACCGCCGACATAAAAAGGGCATAAAGAAGGATCCCTGCCTCAATCTGCTTCTTTTTTATCCTTTTCCACCACACGGTAGACCACCTCCCTTTCTAACCCTTCTTCAAAGCGCAGTTGAATAGACACCAGATTTCCTCTTTTTTCAATCCAGGCGGATTCAACTCCATCTATCATCGGTTGATAGCCACGGCCAGTCGCATCTGTCTTTCGGATATCTCCCCCCTTAGCCAGTCCAATGGCTATGGGTTTTTGATCCTGAACAAGATAGAGTTTGTTGTCTCTGACCTCTTCAAATTGGCTACGAGACAATTCAATGTCCAGCTGGTCCTGAAAGAGCAACCATTCCTCTTGCTTGATGTGACTTTGGTACTGAAGTTCTTGACGCAAGAGGCTTGTCAATCCTTGAAACACCAATAAACCACCGCTGATGACGAGCAGGGCAACCAAGGCCTCCAGTAAAGTAAAGGCTGGCAGTTTAGTTCTTTTCAACAGCAATCACAACCTTTCCTTCATGATAGACCTTTAAGGACTTGGCAGACCTCTCCACCTGGACACTGACCTGATTGATGTTCAATTGATCCTGCCTGGTCTGGATCGCCATTTTTGCGACTCGCAAGACTTCTC
Organism: Streptococcus intestinihominis; assembly: GCF_046824975.1. Classification (NCBI taxonomy): domain Bacteria; kingdom Bacillati; phylum Bacillota; class Bacilli; order Lactobacillales; family Streptococcaceae; genus Streptococcus; species Streptococcus intestinihominis. Next base: position 32,900 of record NZ_JBKQBL010000008.1, read on the forward strand.
CTTGTCTCAACTCTTCTAAGCGCTGCTGTCGCGAGTCCCCTAGCTCTCCCAGCACAAGGGTCGTGAGGACACCAAACATCGCTAAGGCAATCAGTCCTTCTAACAAGAGACTAGCGGGGAGCCGTCGATTTTTTAATTTTTCCATTCCCAATTGCCAACTGATAAGTCACCACCTCTTTCTCTGTCTGAAATTGAATCTTGGTCAGGCTTGAATTGCCTCCTGCTGGATCAAAGGTCAGTTGCTTCTCTCTGACCACTTCCACCCCTTTTGGAAGCGGTAATTCTTGATAGGGACTATGAACCCCACCGTGGTCGATAGAAAGGAGAGTTCTCTCCTCTTTTGCAATACTCATCTTTTGTGTCTCCTGATAGACCCGTTCAAATTCCGAGAAAAACAATGTTTCTTCTACCTGCCCAAAGGCTTGATGGACTGACCCAGCTAGCAACCAACATAGAAGACTGACGATACCTAGAGTTAGTAAGCTCTCCAGAAGGGTGAAAGCTTTAATCTGCAACCGCACGGTGATCACCTGCATTCTTCACATAGTGAGCACGGTAGGCTTCTGCTTGTTTTTGAGTGATTTGTCCTTCTGCGACTAGCTTAGAAAGACTAGCTTTTTCATTCTGATGATTGAGTTCATAGAGCTCAGCCTGGCTCTCCACGACTTTGACGACTGCTCGATTTCCTGTATCTGTGACCGAATCTTTCTGCTTGGTCAAGTTCGGAACAAAGAGCAAGAGAAGAACGCTGATAATGAGCAAAACAACTAACATTTCAATCAGAGTAAAAGCTTTTACCTTGAGTGTGCGCAATGATTTCATAAAGGAACCTCCAAATTTTCATAAATTGGCAGCAACATGGCTGCATAGAGCAAAACAATCATAAGAGCAACAAAGACAAAGACCAGTGGTTGGACGACATTCATGGCCTTGTTCAAACGATGGAAAAAGCCTGCCCAGGTCTTGTCTGCATAGATTTCCAGCTCACTACCGAGCTTGGACTTGGCCTCCCCATATTCAATCATGAGGGCCAGCTCTCGTTTAAAGAAAGGATAAGTCTGAATATGGTCAGAAAAAGACCTGCCACGAGCCAATGCCCGTTCTAAATCCTGTCCAATCTCTCGAAAGAGACGGGAACGTTGCCCCTGCATCACAGGAAAAATTTGATTCAGCTCCAACCCTTGGGCAATCATACTTCCCCATTCTCGAGCATAAAAAGCGGTCAGATAATCCTGTAAGAAGGGGCGAAGAAAAGGAAATCTAGCCAAACATGAAACCAGGGCCAGCCGTTTGGCACGACGGCCTAGGAAAAGGAGCATCAAAACTCCAATCGTCAGCAACACACTCCCTAACAAAACATACTGGGGAAAGACACTAATCAGTCGTGTCGCCCCATTTTGATTCTCCAACTGAGGCAAGAGATAATTTTTCAGCCCCAGCATAATCAAGATCAAAAATCCCAACAAGAGCACGGGATAGGTCGCCACCTCAACTAGTTTCTTTCGAACCTGGGTCAGATTTTCCAAGTAGCTACGGATTTTTTCCAAACTTAAGGTAACATTTCCATGCTGCTCCGCCAGTGCCAATTGAGTCGTTACCTGATCGGAGAAACCTAGATCAGAGAGAATAGCTGACAGGGGCTTCCCGTTGGCAAGTCCGACCTGCATCCTCTCGACAAAATCTGCCTCTACCAATTGACTGCGCCGAAGAAAGTCGATGACCTCTGATAGATGAAAGCCACTGCTGTAGAGATTGTGAAAGAGTTCAATGACATGTTCTTGCTTAGCAATCGATAATTTTTTCGGCTTGCGCCTGATCCAGCTCAATATGTCCCGCTTCATAAAGCGCATCCATTTGCTGGTTCCACTGTTGACTGGAGTGGTTTTGGTAATCTTGGATGGCAAAGTCAGTGACACCTCCTCCCTTTATCAAACGCTGGTAACATATCCCTTGAAGGACAATCCGTAACTCCTCCTCATTCACCCCCAACTCCAATAGGCGTTCATAGACCCCAGGAATGCTCTTGGCATGGATGGTAGAAAAGACCGTCACACCTGTCAGACTAGCCCGAATAACTGCACGAGCTGTCTCCGTGTCACGAATTTCTCCGATGAGGAGGAGATCCGGGCGATGGCGCAGAGACAGTTTAATCAAGCTATCATAAGTCATGCCAATCGCTTCATTGAGCTGCAGTTGCAGCATCTCTTCTTGCTTAATTTCTACCGGATCTTCAATCGACATGACTTGTTGCCCCGAAAATTTTTTCTTGGCCAGGGCATGCATCAGTGTCGTCTTCCCCGATCCGACTGGACCCGCAAATAAGTAGAGCCCCCGCTTACTCACCTTCTCTTCTAGCTCTTGAAGTTGGTCGAACCAGAAACGGAGCTCCCGGTCCTCATTGTGGAGCAGGCGAATAACTAAACTCTCGTATCCCCTATAGTCTCCCACAGTAGACAAGCGTAAGGACAAGACCTTATCCCCTAGAGAATAGTCACAGGAGCCCAATTGACTCCGGCGCCTTTCCCCCACATTCATCCCTGCCATAAACTTAAAATGACTGATGACCGCTACCATTTGTTCTTGCGAATAGGTCTCGACAAAGCGTCGCTCATCCCCAACCCTTAGAAAGAGCTGATAGTCTGACACTCGAGGAACAAAATAAATATCCTGAGCTTCGGCATTCGATGCCATTCGAATTATGGATTGTGCAATTTCTTGAACCATATTTCCTCCTTTCACTATATAATTCGCAATTAATTGGCCAACTAGCGCTGGATTTAGAAAAAAGAGCAAAAAAAAGAAACTCAACTGCATATTGAATTTCTCTTCCTATAGATTATTGCTCTCGTAGTCTAGCTTACAAGAGCGATGAGCCGTGTGGGCATTCTCTTTTTCGTAGCCTGGACGGCGCTTGCTTCTCGGTATCTTCTGATCGTTTTCTAACAAGGCAACTGAATGATATTGTTGCACGTATTCCGCACATTCTTCACACCAGCGCTGATCCTCAGGATCCCAAAAAATCGTCATTAAATCACTTCTACTTTTAAATAATGGAGATTGCTCTCTTAAAAGTAACCATTGGCGTTTGTAGTATTTTAGGGCTTCATAATAGTCATCAAAACTCTGACTAGTGACAATGTCCTTCTCCCAATCTTCTAAAAACCACCAGGGTTCATAATCCCCATACATTTCAATTACTTGATACATATTTCTCTCCGTCCTTTGTATCCAATATTATATATAAAATCCTTTGATAACAAAAGAATTCTGCTTATGAAAGAAAAATAAAGTAAATTTTCCGAACATTTTCATGCTTTTCTTTCAAAATCTCCCCTTATGGAGGAGAGAAAGGCTATTTTTTGACAAGAAAAAACTGAGAAGCCTATGTTCTCAGTTTTTCAAATGATGATCCATTAGAACAATTGAAGGGCAATCATGGTTGTCATGGTTGCATCGTAATAATTTTCTGTTGATAGATCTTGCATAAAGATAAACTTGTTCTGCTGCACCAATTTGAGATAGCCATCTCCATTTTCAGCCGCATAAGATACCGGAGCAATGAAGCTAGCTGCTTGGTACTGATGAAGGGCATTGCCTTTCAGATCATAGCCTGCATAGATATTCCGTTGCTTCATGAAGAAGTCCAGCATCTTCTTAGCCAATTTTTGACTGGTCTTGTCCTGGCTTTGAGCCAAGTTGTATGGCAGACGACAAGCATTGTAAGAATAAGCACCATCGTACTTGGATTCGATGGTATCTGGATCCGCTACACGCGCCCCTTGTTCATCTACCCACATAAAGTCTGGCAGAAGGCCTGTTTTAGTTTGCGAACTGATGGCGTCAAGCTGGGCCAACATCTTCTCTTTAATACTTAACCATTGTTCATTTCCAGTCAACTCATAAAAGGATTGGAAAAAGGACGGAAGAGTATCAGAGGTTCTCATCAAGTGATAGAATTCAGAATCTTGACTGGCCCAATTCCCAACTGTCAAGACACCCGTTGTCTCATTGTAGTTGTACTTGAGAATGTCGTCCAAGATAGCCTTGGCTTGCTGTTGATAGCCTTTACCTTTTTCAGGCCACTGTTTTGCGGCCTCCATCAAGGCATAGGCTATATATAGATCACCATCCGTCGCATTTTGATGCTCAGATGAAAGCTCCCCTTTTTTGATGATTTGTTTCCAAGCCATCAATTGGGTATCGTCTAAGCGATTGTTTTGATAATACCGATACAGACGGTCAAAATCCTCTTGATTGGCTAGGTCTTTCTTGGCAGCCTCTACTGTGATCAGCATGCCATAACCTTGCGCTTCTGATAAGACAACCGTTTCTTGGTCACTGTTAGTCGTACGAACATAGGACTGTTTTCCATCCGTCACGAGGTAGTGTTCCGTCCATTGACGATAAAGGCGGTTCCGCATCTCCACCTTGCTTCTTGTCCGAGCCAAGAAGAGGGTCAAACAAAAGACTGCCAGGATGACCACAAACCATAAATATTTCATTTTTTTGTTCTCATAAGTCCTCCTAACCAGCAAACCGTTTCGTTTTCACCCACTTGGTTCCTTCACGGTGAAGCAATTTATCCATGATGATGGATGAAATCGAATCAATCGAAACAATGATGAAGAGTTGGGAATAGCTAAAGTAGGCTGCTAGGGCCAACCAAATCTGTTTCACCGTCGCCTGACCAAACTGAGAAGCCATGGCAATGTTGATTTGCAACAAATACAATCCAATCATCAGCACCCAGTTAAAGAGCATCAATTGGGCAATGTAGATATTTTCGGAGTCAAAAGCAAAGGGAATCTGTACGCCCGGAGCAAAGAGATGGATAAACATAGCAAGGACATTGGCAAAGAAAATCAAGTCTGACAAGACAATCGCTGCATTAAACCAGAAGAAAATACATGAATAGTTGAAGACCTCTAGTTTTACCCGCCAGTTCCCTTTTCCGAATAAGTGTTTAAAGTTGGAAAGTACAACCTCGTAGTTCCCTTTTGCCCAACGTTTCCGTTGCATGTAGTAGGTTTTTAGAGTCTCTGGCTCTTGTTGGAAGGCTTCCGAGTTGTAAGCCAAAGCGATCAGTTTTCCGCTTTGCATGATCTTGAAGGAAATATCCGTATCTTCCGTCAAGGCACCATTCTTCCAACCACCGATACTTTTGACAAATTCTGTTTGGATAATAAAGTTGGTACCTGGAATCCGTCCGATTTTGAAGAGATTCCACATCCCGACGTGATGAACCCGTTGGGTCACGACGATTTCTTGGTTGATACAACGCGTCAAGAAGTTCTGGTTGGCATTTCTCGTCTTATTGCGTCCAAATGAAGCCACATGGCGTTCTGGATCTTTAAGAACTTCCTTAACCAAGAAATAAAGAGCATTTTTCTCAGGCATGGCATCCGCATCATAGACACAGATATAATCTCCTGTCGCCATCTTCAAGGCATCATTCAATACTCCAGCTTTCCCACCTGTACCGGTACGGTCAATAATGGTCACGTCCCGGCCAGCGTATTCCGGAAGGGCCTTGACAGCCAAACACTCCTCATAGGTACGATCCGAGCAGTTATCTGCAAAGAGAAGCAACTCCACACGATCATGAGGGTAATTCATATCCAAAATCGCCTTAGCAGTTTGAGCAATGACCACATCTTCATTGTGGGCAGGTACCACAATGGTTACTTTAGGATAATAGAGAAGCGGGCTCGTATCCACTCGAAAATCACTGTGTTTCAACCAGAATTGAACCGCTGAAATCAAGATTAACAAGCCCCAGGCTAGAGACAACCAGATAGAAATCAAGGTAAAAATCATTAAAATTTGACTAATCATGGTCCACCGCCTTAAAGTTTTTGTTTACCCGATGGTAGATGACCAAGTAGGCAATGAATAATGCACAGAAGCACACCGCAAAGAATAGACTAATCCCGAGGGCTAGCCCAAAAAATAGGTTTGTAAGAGTCATCGGTTCCCCCTAATATTCCACAATAATATCCGTTTCAAGTTGACGTTTCAAGTTACTAATAGCTTCCTGGTAGCTATGGAATTTCGTCCGATTGGTCGAATCCACTACCAAGTATCCTTTTTGGAATTGAATAGCTTGATTACCGTCTTCTCCCTTAAAGACCAGAGATTCCAATTGATTTTTTAAATACAACTGATAATATTCTTGCAAATTTCGTTGCTGACTATTCGTAAGTACTAGGAAATTGCCATCTGAAACATAATAAAGTCTCTCATCTTGTATCAAATGGTGGCCAATCAGATAATGAATTTGGTTCAGTGTCCGATTGTACTCACGAGGATGAATTTGATAGAAGAGTTCCTCATGAGACCAATGGATCAAGAGGGCTTGTAATTTCTGTTCCTGTTGAACACCTGAGTGTTCCAGCAAGCCACGGTAGGCAACTTCAGCATCCTCTTCTTGGTTTTGAACCTTGGCAACTTCTTTAAATAAGTAGTAGCGAATTTTTGATAGAATCCCAATCAAAATAGGGAAAGAGAAAAGTAATAACAGTGCCTGGTTTGCAGGGATATACACGACTCCTGCTACCAGAAAGACAATTCCTAAACCGAATGAAATTAAAATCGTCCAGGTCAGCAGCAAATTGGATAAGACAAGAGAGGCAAACAAGGCTAACACGAGAAAGAGAGCTTCCTCTATAATAATCTCCCGTGCAAAGAATAGACAGTATATCAGGACGGCCAATACAAAGCCGACTAAAATAAGCATCCAGTCTCCTAAATGATTCCTTCTTTTCATTCCTAAATTTCTCCCTCCATAAATTCAGATACCGAGTCAACGAGGCTATAATAGTACTGAATGGCTTGAACAATTCGCTCAGATGCCTTCCCATCTCCATATGGATTTCGAGCAGAAGCCATTTTTTGATACAGATCTGGGTCCGTCAACAGAGCCGTCATTTCTTCCTTGACCCGCTCAGGATCGGTTCCGACCAATTTTAAGGTTCCAGCTTTGACACCTTCTGGACGTTCGGTCGTATCCCGAAGGACTAAGACAGGCTTACCTAAAGAAGGGGCCTCCTCCTGAACTCCTCCCGAATCAGACATAATAAAGTAACTTCTCGATGCGAGGTTATGAAAGTCAAAGACGTCCAAAGGCGCAATCAAATGAATGCGGTCGTGTTCTCCTAAGATGTCCTTAGCCGCCTCTTGAACAGCTGGACTAAGGTGGACTGGATAAACGACTTCCAATTCCGGATGGGCATCCACCATTTCTCTCAAGGCACCAAACACTGCCCGCATCGGATGACCTTGGTTTTCCCGACGGTGCATGGTCACTAAGACCAGCTTCTTCTGCGGATCCAACTGATCAAGGACCTGGTGGTGATAATCCTCTTGTACCGTTAATCGCAGGGCATCAATCGCCGTATTCCCTGTAATGAAAATGGACGACTCTGGATGATGTTCCATGAGAAGATTGGCCTTGCTTTCACTGGTTGGGGCAAAATAGAGATCTGCCAAGTTATCCGTCATTTGACGGTTCATTTCCTCAGGGAAAGGCGAATACTTATCGAAGGTTCTGAGACCCGCCTCTACGTGACCGATACGGACTTGGTTATAGAAGGCAACAAGACTAGCCGCAAAAGTCGTCGTTGTGTCCCCATGGACCAAAATCATATCTGGGTGCACTTCTTTCACGACTGGGTCAAATTTTTCAAGGATTCTAGCCGTGATATCTAGAAGTGATTGGTTTTTCCCCATAATATCTAGATCGTAATCCGGTTGAATGCGGAAGGTCTCTAGCACTTGATCCAGCATTTGACGATGCTGTGCAGTTACCACTGTGATCGTTTCAATGGTCTCACTTTGCTTTTGGAGCTCTAGAACCAGGGGAGCCATTTTAATAGCTTCTGGGCGCGTTCCAAAAACAACCATCACTTTAATCTTTTTCATCATCTCACCTTTTTTACCTTGTGATTTTATTAACAAAACCAACAACATATTTACCATCCATTCTACCTTCAATTGCTTCATAAGTCAAACTATCTCAATGCTTTCGTAATACATTTAATCGAATTTTAATAATCTGTAATTTATGTGTAATATTAATTAGTTTAAAACCCGTAAAAACCTTGAGATAGCTGGATTTTATACCATATTTATTTTAATAATCAAATCTTTCTAAACTTCCTTTTTCAGTCTTAATATATGCATTTTTTGAATATATATTTATTATTGCGCATATCTTTAACATGGTATTATAGGAGAAAACAGTGTCTTTCTATTCATTTTTAGGCATAAAAAAGAAGCCTTACTGAAGATCAGTAAAGCTTCTTTTGGGATTAATTTTCTTCCACTACAGGTGATTCAACAATTCCTGTTGCTTCTTCTGTGACTGGAACTTCTTCGATAATTTCGACTTCATTGACTGCTTGTGGTTCCAAGTTACGGTAACGAGCCATACCTGTACCGGCAGGAATAATCTTACCGATGATAACATTTTCCTTAAGTCCAAGGAGATGGTCTTTCTTACCACGAATCGCTGCGTCAGTGAGGACACGAGTTGTTTCTTGGAAGGAAGCCGCTGACAAGAAACTATTGGTTTCAAGAGAGGCTTTGGTGATTCCCATAAGGACAGGACGAGCCGTCGCAGGAACCCCACCAGAAATAACCACATCACGGTTGGCATCTGTAAAGTCTGTGATATCCATGAGAGTACCCATGAGAAGGTCTGTATCTCCTGGATCCATGACACGAACCTTACGGATCATTTGACGCACCATTACCTCGATGTGTTTGTCGCCGATTTCTACCCCTTGGCTACGGTATACTTTTTGTACTTCCGCAAGGAGGTAAGTTTCAACTGACAAGACATCACGAACGGCAAGGAGACGTTTTGGTTGGATAGACCCTTCTGTAAGAGCCGCACCACGAGAGACTTGATCTCCCACTTCGACTTTCATGCGGGCTGTGTAAGGGACAACGTATTCTCCCTCTCCAGTCGCACCACGTACAAAGACTTTCTTGGTCCGTGTCGAAGCATCTTCTTCAATGGCTGTGACTTCCCCTTTGACCTCAGTGATGACCGCTTCCCCTTTCGGATTGCGGGCTTCAAAGATTTCTTGGACACGAGGAAGACCTTGCGTGATATCAGTATTTGAGGCAACCCCACCCGTGTGGAAGGTACGCATGGTCAACTGTGTACCAGGTTCCCCGATAGATTGGGCAGCGATGGTTCCGACTGCTTCACCAACCTCAACCGCATCACCAGTCGCCAAGTTGATACCATAACAGTGACGGCAGACACCATGACGAGTGTTACATGTAAAGACAGAGCGGATGGTCACTGCTTCAACACCCGCATTGACGATGTCGCGAGCGATATCTTCTGTAATCAAGGTATCTGGACCAACGA
>NZ_JBKQBL010000008.1:42319-65445 GCF_046824975.1 Streptococcus intestinihominis
TGACTTCTCCTGTTTCAGGATGTTTAACAGTTTTCTTGGTATAACGACCTGTCAAACGTTCTTCCAATGGTTCAATCATTTCTTTACCATCTGTAATAGAGGTAATCAGAAGTCCACGGTCAGTTCCACAGTCATCTTCACGAATGATTACGTCTTGGGCAACGTCAACCAAACGACGAGTCAAGTAACCTGAGTCGGCTGTCTTAAGGGCCGTATCGGTCATCCCTTTACGAGCACCGTGAGTAGAGAAGAACATTTCCAGTACTGACAAACCTTCGCGGAAGTTTGAAAGGATCGGCAATTCCATGATCCGTCCGTTTGGAGCGGCCATCAAACCACGCATACCGGCAAGCTGTGAGAAGTTTGAGATGTTACCACGGGCTCCAGAATCCATCATCATAACGATTGGGTTCTTCGGATCTTGGTTATCAATCAGACGTTTTTCCAATTTCTCACGGGCTGCACGCCATTCAGCTGTAACCGCATTGTAGCGTTCATCATCTGTAATCATCCCTTTACGGAACTGTTTGGTGATTTGTTCTACACGTTTGTGAGATTCTTCAATGATTTCAGCCTTGTCTTCAACAACTGGAATATCGGCAATCCCCACTGTCAAACCAGCAAGGGTTGAGTGGTGGTAACCTAAGTCTTTCAAACGGTCCAAGAAAGCAGATGTTTCTGTTGTACGGAAGCGTTTGAAGATTTCCGCGATAATATTTCCAAGGTTTTTCTTCTTGAATGGAACATTTAATTCCAATTTCTCAATCGCTGCTTTGACATCTTGACCAGGCTCTAAGAAGTACTTAGCTGGAACGCCTTCTGTCAAGTTAGCATTATTTGGCTCTTGAAGATATGGAAGTTCTGCAGGCATGATATCGTTAAAGAGGATCTTACCAACAGTTGTCAAGAGAATCTTGTGTTGTTGCGCTTCTGTCCATGGTTTGTTCAAGCTATCCGTCGCAATTCCGACACGGGTATGCAAGTGAACATATCCATTGCGAAGAGCCATGACCGCTTCATCACGGTCTTTGAAGACCATGCCTTCGCCTTCACGACCAGCTTCTTCCATAGTGAGGTAGTAGTTCCCCAAAACCATATCCTGAGATGGGGTAACGACTGGCTTCCCGTCTTTCGGATTCAAGATGTGCTCAGCAGCCAGCATCAAGATACGAGCTTCTGCTTGGGCTTCTTCTGAAAGCGGTACGTGGATGGCCATTTGGTCCCCGTCAAAGTCGGCATTGTAGGCTTCACAGACAAGTGGGTGCAAGCGAAGGGCTTTCCCGTCAATCAAGACAGGTTCAAAGGCTTGGATCCCCAAACGGTGAAGGGTCGGTGCGCGGTTCAAGAGAACTGGGTGTTCTTTGATCACTTCTTCCAAGATATCCCAGATCCGCTCATCTCCACGTTCGACCAAGCGTTTAGCGGCTTTTACGTTTTGCACGATGTCACGCGCAACGATTTCACGCATGACAAATGGTTTAAAGAGCTCGATGGCCATTTCACGTGGCACACCACATTGGTACATCTTAAGAGTTGGACCAACGGCGATAACGGAACGTCCTGAGAAGTCAACACGTTTACCGAGCAAGTTTTGACGGAAGCGTCCTTGTTTCCCTTTAAGCATATGGCTCAAAGATTTCAGTGGACGGCTACCTGGTCCTGTGATCGGACGACCACGACGACCGTTGTCGATCAAAGCATCAACGGCTTCTTGGAGCATCCGTTTTTCGTTTTGCACGATGATACCAGGGGCATTCAACTCAAGCAAACGTGCCAAACGGTTGTTCCGGTTAATCACACGACGGTAAAGGTCATTCAAGTCAGAGGCAGCAAAACGGCCACCATCCAATTGGACCATCGGACGAAGATCTGGTGGAATAACGGGAAGGATGTTGAGAACCATCCATTCTGGCTTGTTGCCAGATTTGTAGAAGGCATCTAAGACATCCAAACGGCGAACTGCCTTCACACGTTTTTGACCAGTTGCAGTCTTCAATTCTTCTTTCAAGACAGCAATTTCAGCTTCCAAATCCACTTGTTTCAAGAGGTCTTGGATCGCTTCTGCCCCCATCTTAGCTACAAAAGAACCTGGTCCGTATTCGCGCAAGCGTTCACGGTATTCACGCTCTGTCATGATGGACTTATGCTCAAGCGGTGTATCTTTTGGATCGATCACCACGTAAGCTGCGAAGTAGATGACTTCTTCAAGGGCACGAGGACTCATGTCCAAGGTCAACCCCATACGAGAAGGGATGCCTTTAAAGTACCAGATGTGTGACACAGGTGCTTTCAATTCGATATGTCCCATGCGTTCACGACGAACCTTGGCACGTGTTACTTCCACACCACAGCGGTCACAAACGATCCCTTTGTAACGGATCCGTTTGTATTTTCCACACGCACATTCCCAGTCTTTTGTCGGTCCAAAGATGACTTCATCAAAGAGACCTTCACGTTCTGGTTTCAATGTACGGTAGTTGATTGTTTCAGGTTTCTTGACCTCTCCATAAGACCATGAACGGACCTTGCTTGGAGAAGCTAGGGTGATTTGCATACTTTTAAAACGATTTACATCAACCACTATTTCTTACCTTTCTTTATGTTCATTATCGATTGTATGTTCTTCTGCTTTTTGGCGAAGGAGAGAAGGAACTTCCTTCACTCCTTCAAGCCTAAAGCTTGGGATAGAGAACCTTCTCAGGTTTTCCATCCTATTGAACTACATATTAAATTATTCTTCTTTCCCTTCAGCTTCAAAAGCTGCGCGAGCTTCCTTGGCTGCTTTTTCACGTGCTTTTTCTAGATCATCTACGTGGATGACATCGTCGTCTTCCCCTTCGTCAAGATCGCGAAGTTCAACTTCTTTGTCATCTTCATCTAGGACACGCATATCCAATCCAAGTGATTGCAATTCTTTCACAAGTACTCGGAAGGACTCTGGCACACCTGGTTTTGGAATTGGTTTTCCTTTGGTAATCGCTTCATAAGCTTTCAAACGTCCGTTGACATCGTCTGACTTGTAGGTCAAGATTTCTTGAAGGACATTAGACGCACCATAAGCCTCAAGGGCCCAAACTTCCATTTCCCCGAAACGTTGTCCACCAAACTGAGCTTTACCTCCGAGTGGTTGTTGGGTAACCATTGAGTATGGTCCGACAGAACGAGCGTGGAGTTTATCATCAACCATGTGGTGAAGCTTGATCATGTACATGACACCGACAGAAACACGGTTGTCAAATGGCTCACCTGTACGGCCATCGTAAAGAATGGTCTTGGCATCGCTATCCATACCAGCTTCACGAACGGTATCCCAGAGGTCTTCTGAGCTTGCTCCGTCAAAGACTGGTGTTGCGATGTGGATACCCAAGTTACGAGCCGCCATACCAAGGTGAAGTTCCATAACCTGACCGATATTCATACGTGATGGCACCCCAAGTGGGTTCAACATGATATCAACCGGTGTCCCATCTGGAAGGTAAGGCATGTCTTCAACAGGAACAATACGGGATACAACCCCTTTGTTTCCGTGACGACCGGCCATCTTATCTCCGACGCGGATCTTGCGTTTTTGTGCGATGTAAACACGAACCAACATGTTGACACCCGATTGCAATTCATCTCCGTTTGCACGCGTAAAGATCTTGACATCACGAACGACACCATCTCCACCGTGAGGTACACGAAGAGAAGTATCCCGCACTTCACGAGATTTATCTCCAAAGATAGCGTGGAGGAGACGTTCTTCAGCAGAAAGGTCTTTTTCACCCTTCGGTGTCACCTTACCAACTAAGATATCGCCTTCTTTTACTTCCGCACCGATACGGATAATACCCATTTCGTCAAGGTTTCTGAGAGCATCTTCCCCAACGTTTGGAATTTCACGAGTGATTTCTTCAGGGCCTAACTTAGTATCGCGCGTTTCTGATTCGAATTCTTCCAAGTGAACAGATGTGTAGACATCTTCTTTCACCAAGCGTTCGCTCATGATAACGGCATCCTCGAAGTTGTAACCTTCCCATGTCATGTAGGCAACGATTGGGTTTTGACCAAGGGCCATTTCCCCTTTTTCCATCGATGGACCGTCTGCGATAAAGTCGCCTTTTTCAACGACATCGCCAACTTTTACAAGGGTACGTTGGTTGTAAGCCGTACCTGAGTTTGAACGACGGAATTTTTGGATATGGTAAACATCAAGAGATCCATCTTCCCGACGAACTTCTACCTTGTCTGCATCGGCATAAGTAACCTTCCCATCATGTTGCGCAATGACTGCAGCTCCTGAGTCATGGGCTGCTTGGTATTCCATACCAGTACCCACGTAAGGTGCTTTTGGATCGATCAATGGCACAGCCTGACGTTGCATGTTGGCACCCATAAGGGCACGGTTGGAGTCATCGTTTTCTAAGAAAGGAATACATGCTGTCGCAACGGCAACTACCTGTTTTGGAGATACGTCCATGTAGTCGACTTGATCAGATGGGAATTCTTGGTTGTTACCACGGTGACGTCCCATGACGATTGGCTCAGCAAAACCACCTTTTTCGTTCAACTTAGAGTTGGACTGGGCTACGATGTACTCATCTTCTTCATCAGCTGTCAACCAAACGATTTCGTTGGTGACCACACCTTTTTCACGGTCTACTTTACGGTATGGCGTTTGGATGAAACCATACTTGTTCAAGTGTCCATAGGATGACAAGTTGTTGATCAAACCGATGTTTGGTCCTTCAGGTGTTTCGATTGGACACATACGACCATAGTGAGTGTAGTGCACGTCACGGACTTCATATCCAGCGCGGTCACGTGTCAAACCACCAGGCCCTAAGGCAGACAAACGACGTTTGTGGGACAACTCAGAAAGTGGGTTGTGTTGGTCCATGAACTGGGACAATTGGGAAGAACCAAAGAATTCTTTGATTGCTGCAGTTACTGGACGGATGTTAATGATTTGTTGAGGTGTTAATACTTCGTTATCTTGAACAGACATACGTTCACGAACGTTACGTTCCATCCGTGAAAGTCCAAGACGCACTTGGTTGGCAAGCAATTCACCAACGGCACGAATACGACGGTTTCCAAGGTGGTCGATATCATCCACGCGTCCAAGACCTTCAGCCAAGTTAAGGAAGTAGCTCATCTCAGCGAGGATATCGGCTGGAGTGATGGTACGAACCTTATCATCTGGATTAGCATTGCCGATGATAGTGACAACGCGGTCTGGATCCGTTGGTGCCACAACCTTGAATTTTTGAAGAACGACTGGTTCTGTCAATACTGCTGAATCATTTGGAGTGTAGACAATCTTGTTCAAATCACCGTCCAAATGTTCTGAGATGCTGTCGATGACTTCGCGTGTCATCACGGTACCAGCTTCTACAAGGATTTCTCCTGTTTCAGCATCTACCAATGGTTCTGCGATCGTTTGGTTCAACAAACGGTTCTTGATATTGAGTTTCTTGTTGATCTTGTAGCGACCAACTGGGGCCAAGTCATAACGACGTGGATCAAAGAAACGGGCTACCAACAAGCTACGTGAGCTTTCCGCTGTTTTTGGCTCACCTGGACGAAGACGCTCATAAATTTCTTTGAGGGCTTCATCTGTACGAGAATCCATTGGGTTTTTGTGGATATCTTTTTCAACTGTGTTGCGAACCAATTCGCTATCCCCAAAGATATCAAAAATCTCGTCATCCCCAGAGAAACCAAGGGCACGAACCAAAGTCGTAAATGGAATCTTACGCGTACGGTCGATACGAGTATAAGCAATATCTTTTGAGTCTGTTTCAAGCTCTAGCCAAGCTCCACGGTTCGGAATAACCGTTGATCCATAGCCAACCTTACCGTTCTTGTCCACCTTATCATTGAAGTAGACACCTGGTGAACGCACGAGCTGAGATACGATGATCCGCTCTCCACCATTGATGATAAAGGTTCCCATCTCGGTCATGATTGGGAAATCACCAAAGAAGACTTCTTGCGTTTTGATTTCGCCTGTTTCCTTGTTGACCAAGCGGAAGGTTACAAAGATTGGGGCAGAATAGCTCGCATCATGGATACGTGCTTCTTCCAAGGTATACTTTGGTTCTCTGATTTCATAGCCGACGAATTCCAACTCCATTGTGTCTGTGAAGTTCGAAATTGGCAATACATCTTCGAAAACTTCTTTCAAACCATGATCCAGAAAATCTTTAAATGAATCCGTTTGGATTTCAATCAAATTTGGTAAATCAAGAACTTCTTTAATTCTTGAAAAACTACGACGGGTCCGATGTTTCCCGTATTGAACGTCATGTCCTGCCAAAGTTTTAACTCCTTTTCTATACTAGGATACCAGCTAGGGGAAGGCCCTCTCTGAAAATCCGGTTTCTAGATCGCTTCTGACCACATCAGAATGGTTCTGATCCAGTCGAAACGATGTTATGAAGGGGGTGTGATCTACATCACGTGAGAAGAAATCTCCTCCGTATCATTTATCCTTTTTGGAATTTTTAGAAAGATTAAGTTTGTGTGACAAGCTCCGTTTTTTCTAAAAATAGGCACAAAAAGAGCAGCTAAATCGACTTTTATAAAGTTTGATTTAACTGCTGTAAGCTTCTATTTGGACAATATTTCAAATAAAGCGCACGACAAATTACTTGTCCTTATTATATCGTATTTTCATAAAAAACACAAGGTTTTCTCTAGACATGAAAACGATTTTATGGTATTGCAACTCGTTATTTTTATCTGTTTTGTCCACTAGATGATGAACTAGCTGTCGTGTTCGAACTAGCTGTCGTGTTCGAACTAGTTGTCGTGTTCGAACTACTTGACGCGTTCGAATTGCTTGTCCGGTTGCTATTGCGATTTCCATTGGAAGTATTTGCTGAACCACCTAAGATTCCAGCCCAGGCACTAGCATAATCACTATCCGATCCACCAATTGCGAAGCGGTAGGTCGTTTGTGGAGCGCCATTTTTAGCCCAATAGCTGGTAACCGTCGCACCCGACACATCGATATCACGACCATTGACATTGACACGACCAGGTCGTTGTCCTGTCGATTTGAGAACAGTCGATGAAATGACACTGCTATCTAGGGTAAAGCGATCTTGCACGCCCCAAGCAGCTGGATCCGCCTGGTAGATGGCATTGGCTAAATAGGCCATGTAACTTGCGTTATTATTGTAGCCTGTCAACGGAGCCATGGAAGCATTGTTGTCATGTCCAATCCAGCCACCTAAGGTGAGATTTGGAGTAGACAGCATGAGCCACATATCTCCATTCTCATTGGTGGTTCCGGTTTTCCCAATCCAATCGGCATTTGCAAGAGTTGGATTGACCTGGCTGATTCGGCTCTTAAAGGTCGTTGTCGCACCAGAGCTGATGACACCTCTTAACAGGTCCTGCATGATAGTCGCAGTTGCTGCTGAGTAGACGCGGGTCGCCTTGCTCTCATGTTGGTAGATCACTTCCCCATTGCGATCCATGATTTTTTCAATCATGTAGCGTTTTTGGTAATTTCCATTATTTGCAATGGTTTGATAACCATTTGTATGTTGGGCGACGCTTACTTCGATCCCGCCTCCCATTGGCAGACTTTCAATGCCGTACTCAGCGATATCGTAGCCCATTTTTTCCATATAGCCTGGGACATCGACACCCTTTTCACGGAGAGTACGATAGGTCCAATAAGCTGGGATATTCCATGAGGTATTGAGGGCCTCTCGAAGGTCCATCATCCCAGTCCCCCGGTTATCCACGTGCATAATTGGCTCTCCACTGGAGAAGTTGGTTGGGTAATTGGAGACGATGCTATTGCTTCCCATCAAGCCTTGGTCAATGGCGATTCCATAAGCCAGCAAGGGTTTGATGGTAGATCCTGGAGAACGCTCTGTATCAAAAGCGTGGTTATTCTGATTCCCGTCAAAATTCCGTCCACCAACAAAGCCAAGAATAGCTCCTGTTCGGTTGTCCATAAGGACATTTCCGACTTCTACCGTACCCGTTCCATCGTCCAAGATACCGCCATAATTGGCAACTGCTTCTTGCATGGCATTGTAGATAGCTTTGTTGATAGTGGTCTGAACCGTATAGCCACCCTCTCTCAATTCCTTCTTCGCCAACTCTTGATAAGATTTAACCGTTGAATTGTTTTTTAGGTCGTGACTAGAGACGTTGTCTCTCTTGATTAGATACTCATACATGGCATCTTCCGCTTCACTAACAGCTTGGAAATACAAGTAGTCGTGCGGCGTCTTCTCAATGCCATTTGACGGAAGGAAATCCTTGCTCAAATCATATTGACTATATTGGTCGTACTCTTCCTTGCTGATCGCCCCTGTCCGATACATGTTGTACAAGACATCCTTGGCACGATCCAAGCCTAAAGCTTGATCTTCCGGAGTCTTGAGGCTGCCATCAGAAGCGTAAGGTGAGTAGACAATTGGGCTCTGTGGCAAACCAGCAATAAAGGCTGCCTGTGGAACAGTCAAGTCTTTGGCAGAAACACCAAAAATCCCTTGAGCTGCAGCTTCCACTCCCGCGATATTTTGTCCCCGGTTGTTTCGACCAAATGGAGAGACATTGAGGTAGGTCGTTAAAATTTCGTCCTTATCCATTACCCGCTCAAGAGCAAGGGCATCGATAATCTCAGCAGCCTTCCGTGAGAAGGTCGGTGCATCTCCCACAACTTGTTGTTTAATCAACTGTTGGGTCAGAGTTGAACCACCACTAGAGGACCCTACTCCAGCAACTGAACCCAAGGTAGCCCGGATCACCGCTTTCGGAACAACCCCGTTATGGCTATTAAAGTTCTCATCTTCTGTGGCAATGACAGCCTTTTTGACATTGTCCGAAATCGCATCCTTTTGGACAGGGATCCGAATCAAGTCGCTGTCAATATCAGAAATGATGCTTCCATCTGAGTAGGAAATCTTTGAAACGCTCGAGATATTTCGCACTTGTTGAACCAATTGGGTCGGATCCGGCGTCTCTGTCTCATTAAAGAGGCTAGCTGCATAGCCAATCGCAATCCCTGCACCAAACAAGAGACCACCCAAAGCAAACACCAGTAGCACATCCCAAAGGAGTTTCATCGTCCGTAGAACCGTCGCTAGGAGATCTCCTAGTGACCAGCCCTCCTTGTCTTCTTTCTCATTGACTTCAACCGTCATTTTGGCAAAGAAGTCTTTTATTTTCTTCCCGCACTTTGTAAAAAATTCTCTCATTTGACTCACTCTATTTCTCCTTGTCCTTCCCATTATACCAAATGGACCTCTTTCTTTTCAATTCCTAAAGTTGAGAACACTGCTTCCGATTGGATTTTTTTCGTCCATTCATTGCTATTTCAAGTCATTATGGTAAAATAGAGAGAAACCATACAGATACTGGACTGTTTTCATCGATCTGGCCAGTAGCTTAGAAAAGGAGAGAACGATGCACATTTTTGATGAGCTAAAAGAACGTGGTTTGATTTTCCAAACGACTGACGAAGATGCTTTGCGTAAAGCCCTAGAAGAAGGACAAGTATCGTATTATACTGGCTACGATCCAACTGCTGATAGCTTGCACCTTGGGCACCTTGTTGCAATCTTGACCAGTCGTCGCTTACAATTGGCAGGCCACAAACCTTATGCGCTTGTCGGTGGTGCGACCGGACTCATTGGAGACCCTTCTTTCAAAGATGCCGAGCGCAGTTTACAAACTAAGGAGACTGTAGATGGTTGGGTCACTTCTATCCAAGGGCAATTGTCTCGTTTCTTAGATTTTGAAAATGGGGAAAATAAGGCTGTCATGGTCAATAACTACGACTGGTTTGGCAGCATTAGCTTCATTGACTTCCTTCGCGACATCGGAAAATACTTTACTGTCAACTACATGATGAGCAAGGAATCTGTGAAGAAGCGGATTGAAACAGGGATTTCTTACACTGAATTTGCCTACCAAATCATGCAAGGCTACGACTTCTTTGTTCTGAACCAAGAACACAATGTTACCCTGCAAATCGGTGGTTCTGACCAGTGGGGAAATATGACAGCTGGTACCGAATTGTTGCGTCGAAAGGCTGACAAGACTGGTCACGTCATCACTGTGCCCCTCATTACAGATGCAACTGGTAAGAAATTTGGTAAATCTGAAGGAAATGCAGTCTGGCTCAACCCTGAAAAAACGTCTCCATACGAAATGTACCAATTCTGGATGAATGTCATGGACGCTGACGCTGTTCGCTTCTTGAAAATCTTTACTTTCTTGTCACTGGACGAAATCGAAGAGATCCGCAAACAGTTTGAAGCTGCGCCACACGAACGCTTGGCTCAAAAAGTCTTGGCGCGTGAGGTGGTCACCCTTGTCCACGGCGAAGAAGCTTACAAAGAAGCCCTTAACATCACGGAGCAACTCTTTGCAGGAAACATCAAAAACCTTTCTGTCAAAGAACTCAAACAAGGCCTTCGTGGTGTGCCAAACTACCAAGTACAAGCAGACGAAAACCTCAACATCGTAGAATTGCTTGTATCTTCTGGCGTGGTCAACTCCAAACGCCAAGCCCGCGAAGATGTTCAAAATGGAGCTATCTACGTCAACGGCGACCGTATCCAAGACCTTGACTATGTCTTGAGCGATAGCGATAAATTAGAAAATGAATTGACCGTTATCCGTCGCGGTAAGAAAAAGTACTTTGTTTTGACTTATTAAAAAGAAGACCTCTGAAGCTATGACTTTCAGAGGTTTTTTGGTACACTAGATGTATCATGACGATCAAACCAAAATTACAACGATTTCAAACAGCCACTGCTTTTGCCTGTCCCATCTGTCAAGAAGCCCTCGACCTGGTCCAACAAAGCTTGGTCTGCACGAACCGCCACTCCTTTGACTTGGCTAAGTTTGGCTATGTGAACTTAGCCCCACAAGTGAAGGCTTCTAAGGACTATGACAAGGAGAGTTTTCAAAACCGGCAACTCGTTTTAGAGAACGGTTTTTACGACCATATCCTCACTAGCCTGTCAGAATGTTTGTCTCCACTGGACCATCCAGCCAACATTTTAGATATTGGTTGCGGAGAAGGCTACTATTCGCGCAACTTGCAAGAACGCTATCCAGACCATTCCTTTTACGCCTTTGATTTATCTAAGGAATCGATCCAACTGGCTGCCAAAAGCGACCAGGAATGGAAGGTCAAGTGGTTTGTCGGGGATCTAGCCCGTCTCCCTCTTTTAGACCAGAGCATGGACCTTCTCCTAGATATCTTTTCACCAGCAAATTATCAGGAATTTAAACGGGTCCTGGTCCCAGACGGTCGCCTTATCAAGGTCATCCCAACAGCCACCCATCTGCAAGAGATTCGTCAGAAGGTGAAGGACCACCTGGATCAGGCCGATTATTCCAATGAGCAGATTATTCAACATTTCTCTGATCATTTTACGATTGAAAACACCATCCATTGCCAGGAAACCTTCGAACTCACACCAGCATTGCGAGAGGCTCTTCTAAGCATGACGCCTCTCCTCTTTCACGTCGATCCAACTCAAATTGGCTGGACTGACCTGACTCAGGTCACGATTTCTGCCACGATTTTGATCGGAAGAAGCAACTAAAAAATACCCTCCATTGATTAAAAACGGAGGGTATTTTTCGTGTTTTCAGATCAGTCACTTTCCTCTACGCCGATTTGTTGACGGTAGGCTTTAGGAGACTTGCCACACAACTTGCGGAATACTTTATAAAAGTAACCGACATTGCTATAGCCGACCTCATAGCAAATATCTTCGATACTTTCCGTTGTGGACAACAGCAACTGTTGAGCTGCTTTGATCCGTTGTTTATTCAGTAGTTCCGCAAAGGTGGAATTGGTCTCACGCTTGATCAATTGCCCTAAATAAACGGGATTGATATAAAGGTCTTTACTGATATCCTTGAGCGACAGTTCCTTCCGATAGTCGCGCCCAATCACTTCTAAGACGGTCGCCACATTATTGTTCATTCGATATTGAGAGAAGAAGGTCTCCAATTGATTCCGAACGCAGGTAACAAGCTCCTCGAAAGTCGTTGTCTCATGAACGGCTTTCACAACTTCTGTCAGGTTATCTCCCTGCAGGTGTTCAAACAAATGAAAGACATCCATAATGAATTGAATAAAGAGTTGCTTGGCTATCGCCACTTTTGGGGTATGGCTTTTCACGGTTTCTTCCAACCAGTTCAACTCCTCTAAAATCTGTTGGATATTTCCCTGGATAATGACACGGTAGATGGGTTCGTAGTAATTAAAGACACCATCTTCTTCCTCCAAAGGGAGATCCCCATAAAACAGACTTCGTTCAACAAGCTCTTTAAATTGTTGAAAATGTTCTTTGTAAGGTGCTTGGAAACGGCGCTGTAGGAAAGCTCCTTCATCCTCGTCTGAAAGATAGAGTTGAAGATTTTTTCCTAAGACCTGATAAGACGAACTGGCAAAGCCTTTCCTTTCCTTATCCACTCCAATCCAGAGTTGTTTTCTCCCTCGGATGGCTTTCTCAAACTCTTCTTCTGACCAGTCTTCATGAAGGAGCCGATTGGCCGTCTCTTGATCTGGTTTTTTTAGAGTTTGAGATAACTTTTCTAGGATATTCCCCAGCTCCACCTTATTGACAGGCTTTAACAGGTAGTCTGCTACCCGGAGGTTTAAGGCTTTTTTTACATAAGCAAAATCTTGGTACCCCGACATAATGATATAGGCTGCATGGGGAAGAATGGACTGCATTTGATCAATCATTTCTAGACCAGTTTTTCCTGGCATATTGACATCCGTAATCACGATATCCACTGGATAATCCGCAACATAGGCCAAGGCCTGATCTGCATCCTCTGCTGTGTATACAACTTCCATGTCCCATTTTTCAAAGGGAATCAGTTTTTTCAGCCCCTCCGTAATCATATATTCGTCGTCAACCAATAAGACTTTATACACGATTTTTTCCTCTTAAGCATCCTCAATGATAATCGTATAGAGGACACCTTTTCCTTTTTCTGATGTAATTTGAATGTGGTAACGATCCCCAAAGTAGAGAAGGAAACGCTCGTGGACATTGACAATCCCAATGGATTGCCGTCCCTTACTCTCTTCTACTTCTTCTCGAGGATCCCTATGACTCAACATTTGTTGGATCCGTTGCAGTTGGCTCGGTTCCATTCCTCTCCCATTGTCTTGAACACGAATTTCCACCGCTTCTCCAACACGACGGACTTTGATACTAATGACATTGTCCTTGCGCTTGTGATCAATCCCATGGACGAAGTAATTTTCCACTAATGGCTGAAGAGTAAACTTCGGAATGACCATCTCTTCTAGACCGGGTTCAATTTTAAAGCCATAAGCAATCGATTTTGGATAACGTACCATACAGAGATAGCTGTATTTTCTACAAAATTCCAACTCATTTTCGATGGTCGTCTCCTTCTCCTCTGAAATATTGTTTCGAAGAAGACTACTAAATTCGTAAATAATATCGGCTAATTCTTCTTGATCCTGCATGACTGCATACATGCGAATAAACTCCATGGTATTATACATGAAATGCGGATTAATCTGCGCTTGCAAGGCTTTCATATTGGCATCTTTTTGACTCAGTTGTAGCTGATAGATATCCCGGATAGACTTGTCCATATTGTCCAACATGGTATTGGTCATTTCCGCAACTAAGAGGAGCTCCTGCTCTTTGGTATCCACATTGATCCGTCGCTCGGAATCCCCCTGGCTGATAGCTTCCATGGTATCTACCAAATCCAACACTTGTTTTTGGTAATTACGGAAAATACGTTGAAGCAAGAGATACAAGACCAAGACCAGGATTAGGGCGACCGAAATCATCCAGGTAAAACTAAATAAGGCTGTTCGAACCGTGTAAGAGGTCGGGATTCCAACCCAGATTTGATAGCCGTAAGCAGTATCTCGCACAATCCACTGGCTGTGGTCTTTAGGGTTGATATCCCCTCTGTGGTAAAAAACCTTGCCCAAGGGATTATAGATCTGGACAGCAACTGGAATCGTGTCTTGAATATTGTCGACGACAGAATCCAAAAGTGCTGGATTGATTTTAATGTAAGCCAGTCCAATATCCTGGCCAGTCGTCACATCTGTCAAGGAAACTGGGATGGCTTGCGAGCTAGCTATGTATTGATCCGCTGGAACTTGTTCTCCCCCTTTTTTATTCTTACTGGAAACAAAGACCGTTGTATAATCGTTTAACACTAAATCGATTTGGTCGAGTGCATCGTGTTCCAAGTAAAGGGTTTCAACATTGCGGTGCAGGGAGACTTGAATATAGTTGGAAAAATAATTGTCCAGACGCCAACTTTCGTATTCCGAAGGCGACATTGAAAAGTACTTATAAACTCCTTCAAGCTTGGCAGGGTTTTCCACCAGACTCTTTCCCCATTGTGTCGATCTTTTGTAGATATCCTCTACCTCAGCAGTCAAGCGAGAGGAAATCAACTGAGCAATCCGATCGGTTTCTGCTCGCTGATTATGCCAATAGACCAAGGATACCGTCACGCCTAAGGTCGTGATGATCCCCACCATGATATAGGCATAGAATTTCAAAAGAGTCGCTAACCATATTTTTTTCATAATTAAGAAACCACTTTAGAGCGAATTGTTTCATAGACTGGTTGAAAAATATCATTGACAAAGAAATGCCACAAGCCCAGTAAAACAAAGAAAAACAAAGCCGGAACGAAATGGGTAACAACCCCTAGGAGGAAGGTCCCCAAGAGAAACTTGGTCACTGCACGAATATCCAGAAAAGCACCAATGAAACTCAACTTCAAGCTGTTGAGATAGGACAAGTCAAAATGGACTTGAAGCTTGAGATAGACTGCAAAAGTCAGGGGAGCCACCAATAAGAAAATCAAATTGACCAATAGGATAAAAATCTGAAATAGGGACAAGTGGGGCAATTGAACCATCAGATACATGCCATAAATAAGAATGGCTTCAATTAAAAAAAATGTATAGAAAACCTGGTTGGCCCGACGGAAATTTTCTTTATAGAGCGCCCAAGCTTCAGACCAACCATATTGTTTGTAATCAGATCCATGTTCGGCATATAGACTCATAATCGTTGCACTAGCCGGCCCAAATCCGAATAGGATGCCTCCACAGAAGGTTAAAGCCCAAAAGATCCCTGTTGCCAACATGGCTAAATAGACCCTTGTAAAAATTAATTCAATCATTCTTCCCATAATTTGTCTCCATGTTCATTTGCTGTAGAGGGGAACTTACGACTTAGTATAGTTTCCCTAGTACAACTGATGATTATACCCTATATTATAGCACATTTCCCCTGATGGTTTCGATTTCAAAATCCTCAACAGAAAAGACTTTGAAGTGCGAAGACCTCAAAGTCTTTTGATAGACTTAAGAAAGTAATGTTAGCTTATTTCTTAGAAGCAAGGTACTCATCGTATTGTTTTTGGATTTCATCCAATACTTTTTGGTAGGCACCTTCTGATTTCAATTTTTCAAGCATCTTAGGAATTTCAACTTCAGGATCTACTGTACCTGTATTGATGGCACTTGTGAATTGGTTCAAAGTGTTAGTAAGAGCAGTGATTTCTGATTTCACGTTTTCAGTGTTGAAGATGAATCCAAGTGCTGGAGATTCTTTTGCAGTTTCCAAATCTTTCTTAGATTGTGCAATTTGCTCATCCGTTACGTTTTCGTTGATGTAAAGGATCCAGTTGTTACCAGTGTTCCATCCAGACATGTGAGTGTTTCCGTTGTAGCCATCCAAGACTTTCACACGGTTTTCTTTACCTTCAACTTTTTCCCAGTTCTTGCCTTCTGGACCATAAACAAGACCGTTCAAGAGTTCTGGGTTTGTGTTCAAGAGGTTCAATACTTCCATTGCTTTTTCTTTGTTCTTAGAGTTGTTTGAGATGACAAAGTTTGCAACTTGAGTAGTGTTGTTCTTCTTGTAAAGTTGAGTGAATGGTTTGATTTCAATCTTACGATTTGCTACACGAGTAAGCAAGCTGTTACCGTAGTCAGCAGGTCCTACTGTTTCTTCACGTACCAACCAAGTATCTTGAGAAAGGTCATATCCAGTGTCGCTTGTAGCTACGTCTTTTGGAATGTAGCCAGCTTCATAGTATTTATGAAGAGTCTTCAAGTTTTCAACATAACGTGGGATAGTGTAACGGTCAACGATCTTAGTTGTGTCACCTTGCAAATCGACAACGAATGGAAGTCCATCTACTGCAATGTAATCGAAGTCATCAGAAGGTCCACCGTAGCTCTTGTTCATTGCGAATGGAACAACGTTTGGATCTTTTTCTTTGATCGCTTTCAAGACTGGTTCAAGGGAAGCATAGTCTGTGACGTTTGAGATGTCGATACCATATTTTTCAAGAAGTGGTCCGTTGAAGGCAAAGTTTTGTGAAGATGCAACGTTGGCTGCAACTGGAACAGCATAGATCTTGCCGTTTACAGTATTCCCTTTGATGTAAGCTGGGTCAAGTGCTTCATAGAGCTCTTTCCCTTCTTTCTTGTACAAGTCTGTCAAGTCAGCGTAAGCACCTTTTTGAGCGTTGATAACATAGTTGTTAGCAAAAGCAATATCGTAGCTTTCACCAGATGAGATGATAACGTTCATCTTCTTGTCGTAGTCACCCCAACCAAGGTATTGGATGTCTAATTTAACGCCAGCTTTTTCTTCGATGATCTTGTTCGCATTTTCTAACAAGGTATCCAAGTTATCCGGTTTGTCACCGATTTGGTACATTTTGATAACTGTTTTGCCATCTTCACTCTTAGATGATTTTTGGTTATCACCTGTCAAGTTACCACAAGCAGCAAGAGTTGCTCCAAGTGCGAGAACGCTAGCAGAAGCTAAAGCATAT
The DNA here is from genome assembly GCF_046824975.1 of Streptococcus intestinihominis. Classification (NCBI taxonomy): domain Bacteria; kingdom Bacillati; phylum Bacillota; class Bacilli; order Lactobacillales; family Streptococcaceae; genus Streptococcus; species Streptococcus intestinihominis. Next base: position 59,174 of record NZ_JBKQBL010000008.1, read on the forward strand.
TTTTTCCAATTTTTCATGAGAAAAACTCCTTTTTTATTTTTCTTTATTAACATTATGAAGGGTGGGTGAGAAAGGTTCGCTTACTCTTTCACACCACCGATGGTCAATCCTTTTACAAAGTAACGTTGGAAGAATGGATAGAGGATAGCGATTGGAACTGTTGCTACCACCACCATGGCCATCCGTCCAGTTTCCTTAGGAAGGGATTGGACTGCACCAGCGATTTGGCTAGATGCACCGACGGATTTAGAGATGTAATCCATATTATTTTGGATTTGCATCAGCAAGTATTGAAGAGGATAGAGGTTTTCACTCTTGATATAGAGGAGAGCGTTGAACCAGTCATTCCAGAAGCCGAGGGCTGTAAAGAGACTGATGGTTGCAATCCCTGGGAGAGAAAGTGGTAAACAGATCTGGAAGAAGATCCGTGTTTCACTGGCTCCATCTATCCGAGCAGACTCAAGAATAGCTTCTGGGATCGTCCGTTTGAAGAAGGTCCGCATCAAAATGATGTTAAAAGGACTCAATAACATCGGAATGATGAGGGCTCCAACCGTATCTCCTAAATGAAGCAACTGAGTGGTAACTATATATCCTGGTACCATCCCTGCACTAAAGAGCATACTCAAGAGGGCAAAGACAGTAAAGAAGTTTCTGTACTTAAAGGTTCTACGAGAGATCGCATAGGCGTAGGTCGTTGTAATAAAGACATTACATGCTGTTCCTACAATCGTTACAAACAAGGTAATGAAGAGGGCTTGAAGAATCTTATCCTTAAATTGAACAAGGAAAAGATAGCCATCTGTACCAAACTTAGCAGGCCAAAATTGGAAGCCGTGAATTGCCAAACTTTGTTCATCTGTCAAGGAAATCATGACAACGAAGATGAAGGGCAAGATACAGGATAGAGCAACCAAGCCGACGATGCTACTAAAGAAGATGTCTGCTTTCTTACTGAAGGAGTGGATCCCAACATTATCAACTTTTTCTTTTTTAATTTTTGATTTTGCCATGGTATCCTCCTTTCTAGAAGAGCGCTGCATTCTTATCAATCCGACGTGCTACAATATTAGAAAGTAAAACGAGAATCAATCCGACAACTGATTGGTAAAGACCAGCCGCTGCGGCCATCGCAATATCTCCTGATTTAGCAAGTCCGTTGTAGACATAGACATCAATTACGTTTGTCACACTATAAAGGGCACCTGAGTTATGTGGGATTTGGTAGAACAATCCAAAGTCAGCACGGAAGATATTTCCGATGGCAAGGATGGTCAAGACCGTAATCAAGGAAGCCAACTGAGGAATGGTAATGTGGCGGATTCGCTGCCACTTAGATGCTCCATCCACTGTTGCTGCTTCGTAGAAGGTTGGATCAATTCCCATGATGGTTGCATAGTACATAACACTGCTATAACCAAAGCCTTTCCAGATTCCTAAGAAGAGGAGAAGCGCTGGCCAAATGGCAACCTCTGTATAGAAGTTGATTCCTTTCATCCCAAGTGATGTTAAGATATGGTTAATCAAGCCTTTATCGACGTTTAAGAAGGCATCTGTAAAGAAGCTGATGATAACCCATGACAAGAAATAGGGGAACAACATTGATGTTTGAAACACTTTAACCAACCGTTTGGAACGCATCTCACTAAAGATGATGGCAATCCCAACGGAAACAATCAAGCCCAAGAAAATAAAGGCAAGGTTGTAAAGGACGGTATTTCTTGTAATGATATAAGCATCTTTAGAACTAAAGAGGAATTTGAAGTTATCAAATCCTACCCACTTACTCTTCATTACACTATCAATAAATCCCTCTCCGGTGATATGATAGTCTTTAAATGCGACAACGTTTCCCAAAACAGGTATGTAGAAGAATAAAATCAACCACGCTGCACCTGGTAAAACCATCAAGAAGAAAATAAGATTTTCTCTCAAGGTCTTAACAAACTTTTTCATCTGACTCCCCCCTTTGTCATTTTATTTTTGGTAACGTTTACATTTTTTATTATAAAACTCTATGAAAACTTTTTCAAACTCCTAATTATAGAAAAAATTCTACAAATTTATGACATAGCCTTAAAAATGGAGAAAAAAGGAGAAGAAATGCCTCCATCGGACATCTTTCTCCTCCTTCAAGATCATTTTCTTTAAAGACACCCTTTTTGAATTAGGTCGTATAAATGGTCGAAGCTGTCGCAATGGTATGCCACTGGTTAGCCGTCGTCGCTGCGAAGTCCTTATCTCCATAGAAATCATTAAATGGCAGGATGTCTACTTCTAGTTCGTCGATACGAGAGATTTCGCCTGCTAGGTAGTTTTCAATGCGGCTTTCTGCGCGCTTGATCCGTTGCAAGAGGCCACCCATACGAATATCCACGGTATCCAAGCCAAAGACCTTGTTTTCTTTCAACCATTGGTGGCTAAAAAGAGCATGGAAGTGTTCAATCTGGCTTCTGAGTTTTGGCAATTCTTCTCTAGCGATTTGTTGCAAACTCTCTTTATCACCCGCTTGATAGGTTTGACGGATGCGTCGACCTACATCCACTTTGCTACTTAAAATAGCATTCAACTGTGCCTGAGTTTCGAAAAGGTAAGAATAGGCACCTGCTTTTTCTTTGATGTTAGAAAGGGTCTCAGCTGCTTGGGCAAAGTGAGGTTTGTCCTGTTCAGGAGTCATGTGCTTATCAAGGATTGGGCAGAGAACATCCTGATAAAAGACATAGCGGTTGGGATTGAGTCCACTGAGATTACCTGGTAGATCTGGCAAGAGGTTGGCAAGATCCAGTTGCATAAAGTCCTCAACGGATAGGCCTGTATTGGTCTTGAAGTGGGCAGATAAACGTTCTAAATCATTGCGGTAGCTGAGTTCTGCCCAGATTTGCAAGCTTGGCAGAATAGAGAACTGAGCTGTTTCACCGCCATTGTCCCCCCAGCCAGTCACAATAACTTCCTTGATTTGATTGGCACGGCAGGCTTTGTTGGCTTCAAGAGCGATAAGACGACTGAAATGATTATGAGGTGTAAAGCCAATCCACTTCCAAGCCCCACCTGCAAAGGCGATATCCTGACTAATCTTATGGTGGTTATTGAAGTTACGATTGTATTTTTCTTCGCTATCCTGATAATAATCCCAGTAAACCAAGGTGACACGGTCCTTGAGACGGTCTAAGTAAACACGAGTTTCTTCTGGAATTTCTACATCACGGTCGTACTGGCCATCTGCTGACATGAGTTTGAAGAACATATCGCTCCACATCTGGCAGTGGAAACCATACTTGTCTGCAATATCCAGCACACGCTCCAAGTGTTGGCACATAAGGAGACTACGATCCACAATACCGTTCAAGATAAGGTAGCGTCCCAAACCAACCAGGTGGGCTTCATCCATCCCAATGTTGACCTTGCGAGTTTGTAGCTTAGACAACGTCGCAAACATGCCGTCGATTAAGTCGTAAACTTTTTCTTCGCCGATGAGGAGAATGTCCTCTACATCGCGGAGTTGCTGGACTTCTTTAACCCCCCATTTGACAAAGGCTGACAAGTGAGCCAAGGTTTGGATGCATGGGACAAAGGTCATGTCAAACTGTTGGGCGTAGGCTTCGATTTCCTGTAATTCCTCAGCTGAATAAGCCCCACGGAAATAACCAAAGTAAGGTTGTCCTTCAATTTGATAAGTGTCTTCCATGTAGAGCTCAAAGGTTGAATAACCCATCAGAGCTAAGACTTCAATCATCTGCTTGGCTGATGCAACATTGAGCACGGCATTTCGCGAACAGTCGGCCATATAGGCTAAATCTTCATAGGCCGCCTGCTCTTCAATCTCTACCTTGTCCCCTTCTGCTAAAGCTGTTGCTAGCACAGATAAAGCACGGTAGAGTTGATGAGGTTTACGGTAGGTCAGTTGATACTGCCCCTTCTCACCCTTGATAGAGATAGAAGCTTGGTCAGACTGAGCGACTGCCACCTCTACATCTGATAGAGAAATGTGATTTTTTAATACTTCGATAGCTTGCGCTTGTTTGGGACTAAGTCCTGTAAAACTTACCATTGGTTTTCCTCCTGTAACCAGTTGACAAGGGCACCGTAGAGATTGGCATCTGCCTGATAGGTGCAGGCTTGAATGACTGGAGCAATTGTATATTCTTCATAGATTTCGACAAAGGTGTCTACTGCTTTTTGCACCCCTTTGATAAACTCAGGATTTTGGCTGATAGAACCACCTAAGCTAATGACATCTGGGTCGATTAGATACTGGATATTGAGCAGGCCTTGAGCTAGGTTACGGTTCATGCGTTCAATGGCTTCTTGGCAGAGGGTGTTTCCTGCTGCAGCCTCTTGGTAAATCTTACGGCCATCCCAGTCAGACTGACCTGATTTTTCAATGACGTAGCGCACCATACTTCCCGTAGAAGCGAGTTGTGACCAGTTGTTGAGTTTTTCTGCAGGCTCGATGGTGGTCATGTAGCCAAACTCACCGCCCAGTCCATGGCGACCTCGGTGAAGCTTGCCATTGATAATCATGGCGCCACCGATTCCTGTACCAACCACGACACAGGCTGCATTTTCAATTTCAGGATGAGCTAACAGTTCACTCAGTCCAACACAGTTGGCATCATTTTCTAGATGAACAGGGAGTTGGTGATGAGCAAGGACCTCATACCAAGAAAAACCATGAATGTAAGGGATGGCACTAATTCCTTCAATCACTCCTGTTTCTTGATTAACGGCTCCTGGCACACTCATGGCAATCCCACGATAGTCCTGTTCGGACAAGCGTTGCTCCAACCAAGCTAGCAACTCTTCCAGAGTCTCTGGAGTCGGAGTGCTGGCCTTATCTAAAATTTTTCCATCAGGTGTGAGACTAGCAAATTTTATGCCGGTCCCTCCGATATCAATGGTTGCAAGGGTCATGGCTTTCACCTGTAAAAAGGAGCGAGTCAGCAATCGATTCTTACTTTGTCGCTCCTCCTTTCTTGTTATGTTTACTTTTTGAAATTAAATTTCTTCTTTTTTGATCAATTCTGTACGAATTTCCTGTGGTGCTAATAGTCCTGAATGGACTGGATATGGGCGTTCCAACAAGTCAAGAATGGTTTGTTGTTTTTCAGATACCCGAACATTTTCTTGGCTCATGTTGTAGTAACGAAGGACGTAGCCTTCTTCATTTTCTGCTACCTTAAAAGCTGTTGGGCAGACTTGTGGCAAGTTCAGTGCTGGATGGTTGAAGAGACTACCTGTTGCTGCGACGCTACCTTCTTGTTTTGCAACTTGAAGGGCTGTAAATGGCACCTGGAAGGCTTTGGCACGACGGAAGGCTGAGAAACGTTCCCCTGCTTGATGGCATTCTACTGCAAACTCAACTTCGATAGCTCGCAAGCACTGGGCTTCTGGAGTTGGGAAGTAGCCCCAGTCACCTAGCTCACCTGAAGCACGGAGAAGGGTTACAGCCATGGTGTCGTCTCCAAGGATTTCGTATTCGTGCAATCCTTTATTGGATACGGTCACTCCTTTTACATCATCATACAAGCTGACAAAGGCTTGTTGGTGTTGTGGATTTTCAGGATTTTCCCAAGAAGCTGCTGGTTTATTCGGCCGTGTCACCACCTCATAAATGCTTTCCGAGTCATTGCTTGGACGAGTGTTATGAGTTTTGACCAAGAGACGGATACGGTGGTCTTTAGCTGTATTGGTGAAGCGCGTCTTGAAGCGAATTTGTGGGTCATCCACAAAGACCGTCATCTCAGTCTCAAGAGGAATAGTTGTCAGCTCTTCTGAACGCCCTGCTTCTCGGTTCATAAACTCGATAATGCCTCTTTGTTCCGCATCCAATTGTTCATCTGCGCTGATCGGGATGGTCAAGTTATGTTTGAGCAAGATTTTGGCATAGCGAGCATTATTTTCCAAGACCTCATGAGCTTTCAGCTCTGCGTAGATTGGTTCTGTTCCTTTTGGTTGGAAGTAAATGTATTCATTGCCAATATCACCGCGGTCTTCGAAGCCAAGGAAGTCCTCATAAGCCTCATTGGTCGTCTTGTCGTAAAGGGTCAAGCCATCATCAATACTGAGGGTTACAAATGGTGTATCGAGAACCCCATTTTGGTAAATCCCATCATGATGGGAAGCTTTTCCTTCCAGAAGCTGGAAGGTAGTCCAAGAAAGAGGCGCTAGGTGAACCGGAACCGTCACGCGCACTTGACGCGCGATATAAGGTTGACGGAATTTATCCTTAGGCAAGGTATAGCCAAAGCTTGCCCCCAAGTCTTCAATCTCCG
>NZ_JBKQBL010000008.1:65480-69035 GCF_046824975.1 Streptococcus intestinihominis
CCTCTACAAGATGCCCCTCTAAATCCTCTACGTGATAGTCTGGCAAGGTCAAAGCCGCCATTTTCTTGAAGCCTTCTGTCGGGTGCAACTCCTTAAATGGACAAACCGCTACATCGACAATCGTGCTGACAGTGTCCACCTTGCTATGCAAGCCAGTGTTAATAACTGTAAAGAGATGCTCACTCTGAGCTTTCTGAGTCGCGAGTTTCTCTTTCCATTCATTCAGAAGGTTGGTCTTGACAAAGTTTCCAACTTGGTTGACCTTGGCAAAACGAACTTCCATTTCACGGTGAACTTCGTCAATACTACAACCACAGATACTATCATGAGGTGCATTTTGTAAGAGCGTCTTCCAGGCATAGGTCAATTGATCCTTGTGATTGTGACCACCTGTAATGATGGTCAAAGGTTCCACCACTTGCTCCAGCAAATTGCTGTTTTCTTGAAAGGCTTGTTTGAGGTAAACGCGTGAAGAAGAGGTATTGGCAAGAGTGTACCAGCCATCGGTTTCCTGACTGGTCAATTCCCCCGTAACCGTTGATAATTGTTCAGGAAGCGCACTTTCCACTGCTTGCACATATTCATCAAAGGAGCTATGAATAAAGGTCACATCAGGGAAAAGCTCATTGGCCACGCGAATAGCTTCACTCAAGTTCCGTTGAACCGGTTGGTGGTCGCAACCGTTCATCATCAACCATTGGTTGGTCGATGCATAGTCACGAACGTCTGCCAATTTTTGTTTCCAGAAAGCCAAAGCTTCATCTTTATCCACTGGAATTTCATTCCCATTACTGTACCAGTTAGCAAATAGAATGCCGAGTACACGGCTACCATCCGCCCCTTGCCAGTACATTTCAGAAAATTGAGAGGTGAATTGCTCATCTTCGAGGACTTGGTTGTCAAAGCCGATTGGTTTGACCCCGCGCCCAAAGGCTGCTACGTGAATACCTGATTTTTGAAGGATTTGAGGAGCTTGCCCCATATTCCCAAAGGTATCTGGGAAGTAACCAATTTGAGTAGATTTGCCCCATTTGGCACATTCAGCCTGTCCAATCAAGGTATTGCGGACATTGGCTTCACTAGAGATCAGGTAATCATCCTGCAAAATATAGAAGGGACCAATCTTGAGCTTGCCCTCGTCGATATAGCGCTGCACCTTGTCGCGATTTTCAGGGCGAATTTCTAAATAGTCATCGAGGACGATGGTTTGTCCATCCAAGTGGAAACTTTTGAATTCAGGGTCATTTTCAAAAAGATCAAAGAGATTGTCAAAGAGTTCCACCAATTGCATGCGGTGACTTTCAAAAGGTAAATACCACTCACGATCCCAGTGGCTGTGAGAGATGATATGTACAACAACATTTTCCATGAGTAAAACCTCATTCTAACTTAAATTTAAAAATATATTTTTGATTCTTTCCCAGAATCTGTTGAGCGACAGCTCATTAGCGAATATCCAAGTAATCCAAGACCAATTCACAGAACATCATGTTGGCCCAAGAGAACCATTCACGCGAATATTTGGTTGGATCATCCACGTGGAAACTTTCGTGCATGACACCTGTTCCACCATCGCAGGCAACCAACTGATCCAGCAAGAATTTCTTCTCAGCTTTATCTGTCGTTGTCAATCCTTGGATGGATAAAGCAATCGGCCAGATATAGCGATAGAAGGTATGAGAACTTCCGAGTCCGCTTGCGTACTTCCCTTCATAGAAGTAAGGGTTTTCAGAGCTCAAAATCGTCCGACGAGTGGCTTGATAGACCTCATCGTCGATCGCGCAGTAGCCAAGATAAGGAGCTGCCAACAAGCTTGGCACGTTTGGATCATCCATGATGCTAGAATTTCCCAAACCGTCTACCTCAAAGGCATAGATCTTCTCGCCCTTACTGTTAGTAGTGTAGGCGTAGTTTTCGATCCCTTCTTGAATCTCCGCTTGGAGGCGTTTGGCATCTGCAATGATACTCTCACTATCAGCTAGATTCAATGCTGCAAAGATTTCTTGGACATAACCCAAAACAACTACTGCAAACATATTTGACGGGATCAAGTAGCTATACTGACAGCAGTCATCGCTTGGACGGAAAGCTGACCAGGTCATTCCTGTCACAGCAAAATCTGGCCCAAAGCCGTCATTTACCAAGGTATCTTCCTTACGATCGGTATCCCGAACAAAGCGATAAGGTGAATTCTTGTGGTCTTGTTCTACCGTCCAAAGATGAAGAATTTCCTTGGTCGCTGTAACAAAAGTTTCATCAAACTGGCTAGTCTCACCAGTTTCTTTCCAAAGGAGATAAGCCAACTGCAAGGGATAGCAAAGCGAATCCACTTCATACTTGCGTTCCCAAATCCAGCCATTGAGGTCTGTATGGTCTGTTTCGTGGTGCCCCTTCCAGTTTTCCTCAATATTAAAAGAGTTAGCATAGGGATCTTTAAGGATCAAGGTCATCTGACGTTTGACCAAACCGGCAATGGTCTGACGTAAACGAGGGTCTCTTTTTGCCACATGAAGGTAGGGTCTCAGCTGAGCAGTCGAGTCCCGAAGCCACATAGCTGGGATATCTCCTGTCAGGACAAAGGTCGAGCCATCTTCCAAAATTTCAACTGTATTATCTAAGGTATCTGTGTAGCAACGCTCAAAGACATCCACCCACTCAGGGTAATCTCTAGCACGTTCTGCTACTTGATCCAACCATTCTCTGACGATTTCTTTTGAATAGGTCATTTATTTTCCTCACACGTATCGATTCTTTCCTATTCAGTATAAAAGATTTCAAAGGGGAAATACATACGCAAATTATAGCCCTTTTTCTACAAACTTTTCTAGTTTTAAAAATTGCTTTCAGATTCTAGTAGCTTCTGCTAAAATAAAGAAAGAAAAGGGCTTAGAAGCTCTACTTTAATACAGGAGATCCTTTATGAAGACCGATTTGACTCGCATTGATACCCGCTTAGGAACAGACAATCACCCAGCTTATTCCAACGGCAACACCCTCCCTTACACAGGAGTTCCTTTTGGGATGAATTATTTTCTCCCACAGACGACACATGAACAGGGTGCTTGGTTTTTCAACCCCAACCTTCCAATCTTTCAAGGCATTCGCTTGACCCATCAGCCGAGCCCTTGGATTGGGGATTTTTCTTGGTGTCTCCTCACCCCACTAACAAACATACCGACTCAAGAAGACCTCTATTTTAGACAGAGCAGTTACCGGATCCAAGAAGCTGTCTTTCAGCCCCATTATTTAGCCCTCACCTCAGAGCGCTATCAAATCCACACAGAGGTGACGCCAAGCCTCTATGGAGCCTTCCTTCGCTTTAGGGGGCCATCTGAACTAGCGCTTGCCTTGCACTGTCCCAATGGACTAACTGAGCTAGAATTCGGAGAAACAAATCTTCACTTCCACATCCTAGATCAAAATCATACAGACCAACAAGACTTTCCGTTCTATCTTCATTTCGAATTTGACCAAGCTATCACTCGAACTCACTGGCTAGGGCAGGATTTGATCCTAGAGTTTGACAGCCCCATACTAGAAGCTCGATTAGGCACT
>NZ_JBKQBL010000008.1:69077-75149 GCF_046824975.1 Streptococcus intestinihominis
TCCTTTATTAGCCCTGACTTGGCCAAATCTCACCTCCCTAAAGCTAGCTTTGAAGAGATGAAAGAAAAAGCCGGTCGCAAGTGGCAAGAGCTAATGGACCGATTTGAAATTTTAGATACGGGCGGAGAGGATCGAACCTTTTTCGATCACTGTCTCTATCGTAGTCTGCTCTTTCCTCAGACTTGTTATGAAGTGACCCCTGAAGGGAAAGCAGTTCATCGTGACTTCGCCCACAACCGCATTCAAGAAGGAAAATACTTCACTAGTCTGGGCTTCTGGGACCTCTTTCGGACCACCTTTCCTCTTTATAGCCTGGTCTATCCTGAGCTCTATCAGGAATTTCTCGAAGGCTTCCTTAACCATTACCGGGATACAGGCTTCCTCCCTAAATGGCTAGCGCCAGACGAAAGAGGCATGATGCCTGGGACACTCGTTGATGGGGTCATTGCAGATGCCATTCAGAAAGGCCTGGCTCCCTACCTTCACACGGAACTTTTTGAAGCCATGCTGGATACAGCTAGGAAGGAAGATCCAAATGGTCATTACGGTCGACGAGGAGCTAAAGAATACAAGCAGTTAGGTTATCTATCCACCGACTACCACGAAAGCGTGAGTCATACCATCGACTTCTCCTATAGCGACTTTTGTATCGCCCAAACTGCTCAGATACTTGGCAAGGAAGATCTTGCCAAAGAATATGCCCAATCTAGCCTTTCCTACCGAACCCTCTTTGATCCAGAAACAGGTTATATCCGAGCCAAAGATAAGAAGGGTCATTTCAGACCAGACTTCTCTCCGATCAGTTGGGGACGCGACTATGCAGAGTGCTCTGCCATTCAGGCAACCTTAGGCGCCCTTCACGACATAAAGGGACTCAAGCAACTCTTTGGAGGAGAAGAAGGCTTTACCCACTACTTAACCCGACTGGCAACCCAAGCACCACATTATGAAGTGACGGGCTATGGCTACGAAATTCACGAAATGAGTGAGATGGCCCAAGCTCCTTTTGGGCAAATTGCCATTTCGAACCAACCGAGTTTCCACATCCCCTATCTCTTTCGCTATAGCCAACACCCAGAATACACTAGCATCCTGATCCAAGCCCTTCGCAAGGAAGCCTTCCAGCCAAGCTTCCAGGCCTATCCAGGAGATGAGGATAATGGCAGTCTATCTTCTTGGTATATCTGGTCAGTTTTGGGACTCTATCCGACTTGCCCCGGAAAACCAGTTTATGACCTGGGGATTCCTCTCTTCAAACACCTACGCCTCTATCTCCCTCAAGAGAAAAAATGGATCCATATCCATCGTACAGCCCACACAGCTCAGGCACACTTCCTTCAAGATGTTTCACTTGATGGGAAAAGAATCGACAGAGTGAGTCACCAAGAGCTCTTGAAAGCGGAGAAGCTAGACTTCCACCTTTCTTGGCTCCCTAAAATCTAAAAAAGAATGAAGAGTAGGACACTCTTCATTCTTTTTCATTACACCTATACTAGTTAATCCCCGACCTTATAAAGGAAAGAACCTTGTTCCGTAAAACTGTACATCCCAGTTCCGGTCCAGAGACGATCCTTGCTGGCATCAGAATCATCATGGAAGATGACTTCTCCATTTTCATCCGTTTGGTCATCAATCGTAAGCCCGGCAGGAATAAATTCCATCAGAAATCCACCTGTGATTCCTCCGTAGACTCCTCCTGAAACAGTCCCATAGTCTGTCAAGGAAAGACCATAAGACTCATATTCGTTTGAGACCAAACCATTTTGATCAAAGACGAGTTTATTCCCCTTATCATCTTGCCAGACACCAGCTACGCTACTATAATCCCCTTGAGCGATTGCTTCAATATCCATATTTGTTTTTTCTTTCTTATCACTCGAACTCTCAGCCTTCTTTGCTTCACTAGTAGCTGAGCTATCCTTCGATTGACGAACTGTACTTTCTTTACTTTCAGATCCTGTCTCCTGTTTTTTATCACCACAGGCTCCAAGGAAAAACAGTAGAGCAGAAAGCAACAATAGCAAACGATACTTTTTCATCATGAATCTCCCTACATTCAATCTATTCTATAAGCCTTATTTTATCCTTTTTCTAGCAAATTGACAAGTTTCTGTTACTATCAAAAAAGGAACCAACTGGTTCCTTCTTGAATGCAGACAAACTATTGTTTTACATAAAACAGCTAGATGATTTTCAAAAAATGATTATTTTTTTTAGTAATTTAAAAAGATGAAAAACTTTCCGCTGTGAGAAAAGTGCCTGAAACAGAGTTGTTTCAGGCACTCGGGAGTTTTGGAACCTTAGATCCAAAACTAAGTCATGGAACTTCTTCGAAGTTCGTTGACGTCCGTACTCACCTAAGGAAAGTTTCTAAAATTACTTTGTCTTCAATCTGAAAGGAACCAACTGGTTCCTTCTCTATTTGATTAGTGGGCCAACATTTCCTGCGCAATTTCGAATCCTGATAAGTCACTTGGGTAGTAAGTAGGCCAATTTTCCAATTCCTTATAAAGTGCCTCTTGGCTTTCCCCACCGAAGAAAATATGGAAGTGAGCTGCCTTATTAGGAGCAATTTGGTGGTCACTGAATTGAACATACTTGAATTCACCCGCATTCGGATCAGTTGCTTCGAAGAGATACCGCACTCCACGATTCCCTTTTGTATAGGTTAGCGTATGCTTCCCAGCATAGCGGTATTCGAACTTCTTCTCTTCGCCATTCTTATAGAAGGTCATGGTTTTGTCTGTAATGACAATCCGGTCGACATCTGTTTTATAACCGGTGGTGTAGTAGGCTTTATACTCTTCAGCTGTTTTGGATTTGGTTAATTTGGCTTTGTAGTCAAAGACTTGATCCAAGGTTCCATCTTTTAGATAAGGATACACAGACTGCCAATCACCTACATAGTCTGAAAGAGTTCGGTCCTTAATAGCACTGTCCTCAAAATAGCCATTGGCCACTGTTTTGGTGTCTTCTTCCTCTTCTGGAGCGATTTCTTTTCCGGCTTGAGTCGTTGTTAACTCCAAAGATTTGAGGTTGGCTCCCATGATAGAGATGTAGTCTTCACCATCTTTCATCTGCTCATCTGTCAAGCTCTCTAATGGATTCAAAACAGCTAGATCCACACCGGTTTCAGCAGACAAGGTTTTCGATAAGGATTTAGAAGCATTTTCTTCAAAGTAGATAACCTTGATGTCGTTCTTCTTGATGTACTCTGTCAATTCACTCAAGCGAGTTGCAGACGGTTCACTATCTGGTGACAAACCTGAGATAGAGACTTGATTCAAACCATAGTCCAGGGCCAAATAACGGAAAGCTGCGTGTTGAGTAACAAAGTTTTTCTGTTTCGCTGCAGACAAGCTCTTCGTATAGCTATCATCCAATTTTTTCAACTTGGCAATATAGGCATCCGCATTAGCGGTAAAGCTAGCCTTTTTATCTGGGTACTGTTTCACCAGTTGATCACGAATCGTTTCCACCATTTTAATAGCTCTCTGTGGAGAAAGCCAGACATGGGGATCATAGTCATGATGGTGTTCTTCCCCTCCCTCATGGTCATGCTCTTCTTCACCACCTGGTAAAAGCAGCATATTTTCCGTCGCTTTGACAACCTTAGTTTTCTTGCCATCCATTGATTTCAACAACTGAGGCACCCAAGTTTCCATGTTCTCGTTCTCATAGACAAAGACATCTGACTCTTGGATTTTTGCGCGCCCCTTGGCAGACAATTCAAAATCATGGGGTTCCGAACCAGACCCGATCAAGAGCTCCACATCTCCCTCGTCTCCAACGACTTGCTTAGTAAATTCATAGACAGGATAGAAAGTCGTCATGACTTTCAATTTCCCTGACTGATTTTGACCACCACTACAAGCTACTAAAAGAAGACTACAAAAGGCTAATACCAGCCATGCAAGTTTTTTCATAAGATCACCTATTTTCTAAATTTAACAAAAAGATTTGAGAGCAAAAAGAAGGATACAAATAAGAGGGTAATGGTCGCACTAACCGGTGTATCCGGGTAATAAGAAAGAATGAGACCACTGACCATCCCTACAAAACCAATGACCACTGCCAAAAGCATGACTGAACGGAAGGTTTTTCCTAGCTTTAAAGCAATACTAGCTGGCAAGACCATGATGGTAGATACCAACAAGGAACCCGCAGCCGGAATCATCAAGGCAATAGCCACCCCTGTCACAATATTAAACAAGATAGACATGAGACGCACGGGTAAACCATCTACATAAGCTGTATCCTCATCAAATGTAAGGATATACATGGGACGAATAAAGAGAATCGTTAAAACTAAAACAATGGCTGCAATGATAAACAAAGCAAGCACTTGCTCATCCGTAATGGTCAAGGTAGAGCCAAATAGGTACTGGTCCAAACTCATGGAACTTTTACCGCCACCCTTCATGATCACCAAAGCCAAGGCCAAGCCGGTCGACATGAGAATCGCTGTCCCAATTTCCATAAAATCTTTATAGACTGTTCGTAAGTACTCTAGAAATACAGCAGCTATGATGACCACAATGACTGTAGAAATAGTTGGAGAGAAACCAAGGAAGAGGCCAAAAGCAACCCCTGATAGAGAGACGTGGCTCAGTGTATCACTCATTAAGCTCTGACGACGCAAAATCAAAAATACACCTAAGATAGGGGAGAAGAGACTCATGGCAACCATCGCTAACAAGGCCCGTTGCATAAAGTCATATTGAAATAAACTAAGCATGCTCCTCACCTCCATCTTTCTCATGGACATTAAAGCAACGCCATGGAGAATTTTGTTTTCTCACCAAATGGATATTGCGATCGGCAAAATGACTCACTTCTTCAGGATCATGCGTGATCATTAAAACAGCCTTTCCGTGGTGATGGGCACTGTGGTGCATCAATTCATAAAACTCATCCTTGCTACCAGCATCCATCCCAGTAGTCGGTTCATCCAACACAAAAATATCTGGATCAGACGCAAACATTCGTGCAATGACAGCCCGTTGTTTCTGGCCACCGGATAGAGCCCCTAAAGGTTTATCACGATGCTCTAACATCCCAACAGCAGATAAACTAGCTAAAATGTGCTCCTCATCGTGATGATTTAACCGACGAAACCAACCCTTACGAGGATACCGTCCCGATTTCACAAACTCATAAACAGAACTGGGAAATCCAGCATTAAAGCTTGCAATTTGTTGGGGAAGATAGGCAATGCGTAATTTTTTACCAGCTATATTTTCCTTAGCAATTTCAACCGTCCCTACTTTTGGTTTTAAGATGCCAAGACTTGCCTTGATCAAAGTAGATTTGGCGGCACCATTCTCACCAGTCAGCGTCACAAACTCCCCACTATCCAAGTAGTAATTCACACCTTCAAGCACAGGCTCTCGATCATAATAAAACGAAAGATCTTTAACAGTAATATAACGCATTAACGAAGATCCTCCAATAAGCGAGATAAAAACTTAGAAATAACCTTTTGTTCTTCTTGAGAAAATTCGCTCAAAACTTGATTATAAACAGCCAAAGTATGATCATGATGATGAGAATGTTCCTCAGCAACTGGACGCCCCAAATCTGTTAAACGGTACAAAACGATTCGAGCATCTTTCTCATCTTTTAGAGCTTCTAACATCCCAAAAGAAAGTAATTGTTTAACAGCCTTAGTAACAGCAGCTTGACTAACATTCAGCAATTTAGCAAGCTCAGAATTGGAATAATTATTCTTTGATAATAACATTAAAATGTGTTCTTGCGTATTGGTTAAAGAAAAACCACTTGTACAAGAACCTATCAATACTTCATGCTGATTCTCAGAAATAAGTAAGATAGAATTCAAAAACTCATCTATCTGATTAGCAACCTTCATAGGAACTTCCTTTCTATCAACCAGTAAATACTTTACCGGTTAATTATAACACAGTAAAGGAAAATAGTCAAAGTATTTTCAGAAAACAATAAAAACAAATTTTAGTAACTAATAGGTAACTCAACGTTACAAATTCAACGAAAAAAAGAAAAAGACAAGGTCCGAAAACCTTGTCTTTAATACTATACCGGCGGCCGGGG
>NZ_JBKQBL010000009.1:0-14509 GCF_046824975.1 Streptococcus intestinihominis
TGAAAAAGTAGTTTCTAAAGTTAAAGAAGTCGCAGAAGACGCAAAAGATGCCGTTGAAGGTGCAATCGAAGGCGTTAAGAATATGATTAAAGGTGATGACAAATAAGTCATAAGTATAATCGACTTTTCGTGTTAGATCAACATATTCTCTACTAATTTTAATTCTTTTCATAATAAGTTTAACAATCAGATTATAAAGGCTAAAAGCCAATATGATCAAATAATCCTAAGTAATGCACTATTTCAATTTAATTGAGTAGTAACACATTTTCTCATTAGATTTAAGCGAAAAGTCGATTTTCTTTTGATATAGAATCAAATATTCTCAAGATTATTTCATAATTAAAATTTAAAGATATTACACATGGAGGTAAGACTATGTCTACAGAAGAAAAAGTAAACCAAGCAAAAGGTGCGATCAAAGAAGGTGTCGGTAAATTGACTGGCGACAAGAAAACAGAAAAAGAAGGAGCTGCTGAAAAAGTAGTTTCTAAAGTTAAAGAAGTGGCAGAAGACGCAAAAGATGCCGTTGAAGGTGCAATCGAAGGCGTTAAAAATATGATTAAAGGTGACGACAAATAATAGTTATCTTTTAATTACAACTAGTTAATCCCTAATAACGCATTCTAAAGTCTATAGTCTTAGCTTCACTATAGAGGCTAGAGTGCGTTTTTAATTCCGTTATCTTAATTTGCTATTGTAATAGACATTGTTTAAAATTGCCGTTATAATAGACATTTTCGTAGTATCCTTGTAATACTATTTTGTTATGATGTAAGCAATTAAGGAGGTGTTACAATGAATAAAATAATGAGTCTACTATTTTTGATGGTTTTGAGTTTGCCTTTAGTTTCATGCTCTAATCAAAGTAACCAGACTTTGGATGGCGAATATTATTGGGTTAATGAATCTCGAAATGAACGAGCATTTACTATTTCAGGAAATAAGGGAACACTTGATAGTAGTGTTGCTGATAACTTTGTAATCGATCCAAAGAATGAAACAATTGAGCTGATGGGTTCTCAAATGTTAAATCGCACAACAAGTTATAGATATAAAGATGGTGTCTTTACTGTAGATATATCCGGTGTGGAACGTGATTATTATAAGAAAGACAGTGAGGCTTATAAGAAGGCATTGAAGGAATTAGATGATGATTGACGACAATGTTTAATTTCCTTTTCTAGTCATAGTTTAACGCTTATTCTGTACAAGGATTAAGCGTTTTAAATTGTGTATCTCCTTGGTCAAGAATTGATTCTCAGTTATCCTAGCGTGTACTAAATCTGACAAAATTGACAAAGCTACATAAATTTGTTATAATAACTTTATATAGGGATTGGAAGTGAGTTATTAAAACTAAGAATATCCTATAAATAACAAGCCAACCTTGTTGCTTGCTGTAAAATAGAAACAAGTTGTATAAATAGAAAGTGAGAATACTATATGAGAATAACAAGTTTTAGAGATATGGACACCACTGAAGATTTTGAATTTGTAGATGAAAAAATGAGTGAGTATTTCCGTTGGGGAATTGCTGATTTCTATTCGCTTCAACAAGCAACTTATTGGATCGGAGATATCTTGAGAAAAGAACCTAGTGCTAATTTTGAAGTAAGAGCACGACTCTCAGAAGGTGATAATGTAGATGAATATGAAAGAATCGTGTTATATGAAGGGGATCAGTGTTTTGATTCTTGGTTTTTAGAAGAGAAAGCAAGCTTCATGGCACCATATTCTATGGTACTATTTCTCAATAAGGATACAAATGTGGCATATGCTATTGAGAAAAATGAATTTGATGAGCCTGGGCATGTGAAGTATTTATGTGAGATAAGAAAATAAAAAAGAGGGTTGAAAAGCTCTCTTTTTTGGTTGCATTAAAATAACTTAATTATTTAGAAAAAATACTTGCAATTCCCAAATAGGTTTAATTCTTAACCGTTTAGGATTTATGAAACAGAATATACTTGTTTTTTGATATTATTTGGTTATGAATAATTTAAAAGAAAAAAATATAAAAAATGCTATTTGGCATATTAAGAGACACTGTGAAGCTATCCAAAATTGTCCTATTGAGCAACTAGGAGACTCTAAACTTTTTATGTTGCAAGGAAGTGTAGATTGCTTGAAACGTATTATTCACGATGAAAAGCCCTATCTAGGAATTGATAGGGAAGAAGTATTTTAGCAGAATATTTTTTATTTAAATGTAAGAGTTTATTGAGCATGATTATAGTGGTAAAAAATTTCCGACAATGATTCCTATGATACGAGGATCTTCATCGTAAGGAAGAAAAATATCTTTATATTTCGGATTGATAGAAACTAAACGTAAGCCTTTTTCTTCACGGAAAACACGTTTAATGTATGTTTTATCGTTACATACTACAGCATATACTGCACCATCATAATCAAATCCAGTCTCACGAATGAGTGCGACAGATCCATTTTGATATTTAGGTTCCATCGAATCACCAGATACCCATGAAGCAAAATCATGAGTTAATTGCTCATCGAAATAAACTTTATCGTAATTTTGATCATTGTAGATTGTCGATCCGATACCTGCAGCCATCTTTTCATAGACATGATACTCATAGAGTTTTTTAATAGCTTGACTTTTTTCTTTGTGAACTAATTTTTGAGCATACTTTAAAACTTGTTTTTGAGCTGGGTTAGAAAGGGAATTATATAGCTGGATGATTTCGGGTTCTGTAAAAAATCCGCTAGAGACCATTAGAATTTCTTCTAATTGCTTCACTCTTTCTTTAGATGGTTTCTTTATTCCTCGTTCCCATGCTGAATAGGATTGGAAAGATATCCCTAATTCATTTGCAATTTCTTGTTGTGTCAGCTTTAATTCTTTCCTACGAGCCTTTAGTTTTTCTGGTTGATACATATAACTTACCTCACATTAATAGTAGTTGTAACTCTGCTTTTTTTCTGGCTTCGCTTTCAGATAACTTGTTTTTATCCCAAACATAAGCTATAGATTTTCCTTTGTTATGAACTAACCATATTTTAAGATATGACGTATTATTTTTCAGCTTACTCCATTGTTTCTGATCTAATAATTCTGGAATATCTTGGCTAGTAACAAAACCTAATTTTCCAATTTTATTCTTTATTTGATTTAGGAGGCATGGTTTATACTGGTTAAATTCTCCGATAATATCATCTTTAATATCGTGTAGTAATAGCAGAAGTGGTGCATTTTGACCTTCCATATAATCTTTAATTACTTGTTTTATATAAGTATCTTTATCTGGAAAAAAGATACGTAATAAGTCTAGGAGACGAAAGTAAAGAGCCTGTTTTGAAACTTCCAAACTATCTTGTACATTTTGAAAAGACTCACAATTATAGTAGAGCTTGGATAGTAAAACGATATCTGGCATCAAAGTTACAGCAGAAAAGATATTGGCTTCTCTCTCTACTAACTTTTCTTGATTGTCGACTGACTTCATAAAATAACTTCCATCATGTTTTAAAATGTAATGTCCCAATTCATGACAGAGTGTAAAGTTCTGTTTTGCTTTCGAGTTTTCTTTTTCATAGGAAAAAGTAGTACCTAATGAATCAACTATAGTTAATCCTTCGATCTTTTTATTTGAGAAGTGATGACTTGCTACTTTTATATGATTCTCTTTAATACAATGAGTGAAAAAAGAGCTAAAATGATAATTTAGTACTGATAGATCTTCATCTTTCATAAACTGGTATAACACTTGTTTTGTGGAGTTGCTAACTTCTTTGTATAATGAATGCAAATGATGACACCTCCTTTGTTATCAATCGAAAATTCAACCGATTTGGCTTAGTTTATTATACAAAATTAAAAGGTAGGATGTCTACAGTGTTTTCCATAAAATATGAAATTTTTTAATATAATGTAAAAAAACCAGGTATGACTACAAAAGCTCTAACCTGGTTTTTTTTTTATTCTAGAGAATCTAAGGATTTTAATTCAGCATTTAGTTTATTCTCTATATTTTTTAATCGAATAGAAATGTCTTTATCAATATTGTTAAGTTGATTCTGGATATTTGCAATTGTTTGTTTTTTTTCTATAATTTGTCTTTTAACTTGTTCGATATTTGTATAATGACTATTTTCAATTTCTAAGCGGATTAGCCATGAAATACCTGCGCAAATTAACAAGAAAAAAAATAAAATGAGTAAAGTAAGGAGATGTATTGATCCCCATAAATCACTCTTAGTTATTGAATGATTAAGGAGAGTGATATTATCAGTTTTAGAAAAAATCCATTCAATTGAAAAGGCTGCTAAATAAGATGAAATATATATACTATTAAAGAATAATTTAACAGTAGCACCATATCTAATAACTTGTTTTTGCTCATTAGAGTTGAATTGTGTTTCTACTAATTTAAATATTGCATCAAATACACAGTTAATACCTACAGTGACAGCGATAGAAAAAAAGAATTGTATGCTAGATGAAACTTCGTCAACTTTAAATTTAACAAAAAAATAGGGTATAAAAATGAAAATCAAGGAAAGTATGCTAATAAAACTACTAAAGGGTTCGTGTATGATTCTATTAAATGTTCTACGCATAATAATGTCTAATATCCATAGCAATAATATTATCAATGAGACGACTATGACTGCATTATATGGCGATACATTTAAAGAACCTATTAAAATCGCTAACAGTAGTAATGCTGTTATTCCCCAAATTGTACCTTTGATAATTTTGCCTTTTAAATCACTTGAACTATTTTTGATCTTTTGGGTAATTTGCATTATTTCTCTCTTTCAAACAATTTTTTTCGTTCTTCCATAAATTCGATTAACTCTTTCTTGAAGATCTTCTTCTCTTTCTCTGTCAAACCCTTTGAATTCATACGAAAGAGTAGTTCCACATTATCTAGCTCCTCATCATTTCCTGAAAGATAGTCCATCGTAACTCCAAAAAAATTCGCAAATTTCTCTAAAGTTTCAGATGATGGTTTCCTTTTTCCAGCTTCCCATCGAGCGTATTGAGGTTGTGATACTCCTACTTTGTCAGCAACTTCTGTTTGTGTCAATTTTGCTTGCAATCGTAATGATTTCAGCCGTTCTCCAAATTCCATTATCTATACCTTCAAAAAAAATATTAATTTTTTCAAAAAACAGTTGACTTTATAACCAGTTGGATATATAATTAGGATATAACCAATGGGATATACTTGATTTAGAAATAAAAACCTTAATTAAAGGTTTCCCATCAACGATCATTGAAAATTGAATAAAAAAGTGCGTCTGACAACCAGAGGACTGATTATCAAATCACACAATTTACTTAACAACTTTATTGTAATATATTTGATAGGTAAAGTCAAGTCCGTTTGTGGTTGAAGTGAAGATATAAAACAAGTATTTGTGGGCTTCCACGCATTTCGGACTTTCGCACTTTTCCGAATAGTAAAGTGAACTGGCTTCGCCAAAGGGCGTAAGAGAATCTTAAGGGTATGATGATGACTCCCCAATGAGATTGGCTGGGAAAGCGATGGTAATTGACGCAAAGCACCTTGCTAAACGTTGCCACCGTGAAGGAGGGATCCTTCAACCAAATAACTTTTCTTTACTGCTGTCTATCATTAATGATAGACCTACTCTCAAGCTACTAAGTTCTTTCCTTTTTTCACTTAGTAGCTTTTTACTTTTACAATAAAGGAGAAAAATATGACAAACTTTTTTCGCATTACAATGTAAGCGACTCTATGAAAACTATCTCTTTACCTATGGGATGTTTGACAGCTCAGAAAGCCTCTTAGCTAAACTATATAGTCAAGCCCTGGTAGATATAGATCATCTAGTCTCTAAGGCAAAAGAAACAGGATTTGCTTATGGAGATATTGATCTCTATAGTCGCATGTATAAACGCAAAATTTTTAACCACTATTACTCAAGAGTTAAGAAACTAGCTTAACTCTTTTTCTTTTACTCAAAATTTGAAAGGAGAATCCTATGATTCCAGAAACACTAAAAATGAAACCAGAATTTATCGGCCCAGCTTATTATGAAAAATTGGGGAAAGCTCCTCAGTCTGTATTTGGTAAAAAAGGAAAATACCAACGTCATATTCTAAACAGTGAAAAACATGGGGCCTTTCATGTTATCACACCAGCTAGCCCAACAGTTTTTCCAGAAGATGCTCTGGTGGAAGTTGTCAATCCAATCTTTCTAGCAGATAGCTCTCTAAACACTCGTAATGTCAATCCTGATCGCAATGTTTTTGCGGAAAAACTGGTACTCAAAAAATAAAGAATTTAATTAAAGGAGAAAATACATATGCCTAAAGTCGGATTAAACTATGGAGAAAAACTACAAATTTCAGATAAAACCTATCACGTTATTACAGAAGGATTAGATATCCCTCAAGTTTTTGGAAAACTAACCTTCCGTGGCATTGAAGGTCCAGAATTTATCTATGATACAGACCGTTCTGAGCGCAATGAAGATGGATCCTATAAAAAGGTCAACACCGGAGAGATTCGTGGCATCGTTGTAGGGATTCATTCATCTGTTCAACGAGAGACATTATTCTTTCAAATCGCAGATATGACTCAATTTGAAATTGAAGAACTAGGATTAAAATATCGTGAAGAAGTAGAATTAGAAGATATTGTTGTCGCCCATGTTCACGTGAACAACCGTGATATCTTTAAACTCTTCGCCTCAAAAATCAAAAAGAAAGGGGGAGCTACTCCAGTCAAGGAAACTAAGGAAGTGAAACAAACAGAAAACAAGAAAGATAATTAGGAGGTGATCACTCATGAAACTCTTTACCTATCGTGGGAAAAGAGTTCACGCTTTTCATCGCAATATCAAGGGAATCACATGGTTTATCTGGTGGTTTCCTTTTTTATTGGTTTTCGCTTATTATGTCTATCTTCATTTTGAACAACTAAAGGTTCACCCTTTGCCTCAGAGTTATTTCATTGGAGCAGGAATCCTACTGTCTGCGTTACTTTCTTTAGGGATTAATTGGCTTTGTTACGAGAAGATTCTCTTCTTTCAAAAGCTCAATAGCCTCCGCATCCTCTCCCGTTTCTTACTAGAGAACAACCTATATCTGGTCAAGAAAGTCAAACGGGATAAAGGCATGGTTGAGAAAATTACTCTTCCAAAAGTTTACCTCAAACAAAATCGTTACGAACTTCAAGTCAGTTTCATTTTAGAAGGAAACAAGTTCCAAGATCGATTTTTAAACCTAGGCTCTACTCTTGAAGTCATGTTTAATGGAGACTTTCGTGACAAGAGTTTTGACAAACGGTTTATAAAATACAAAATCGCCATCAATAGGATTGATAGTCGTATTTCAATTGATCAGGTTGAAGTGAAAGGCTCAAAGATTCGTCTTATGAAAGATGTCTACTGGGACTATGTCAAAGACTCTCACCTACTTGTTGGTGGAGGTACTGGAGGAGGAAAAACCGTCACTCTCATGTCCATTATCTATGCCTTATTAAAAGTTGGCTATATCGATATTTGCGATCCTAAAAACTCAGACTTGGCTTCTTTAAAGAAACTACCTGTCTTTCATGGTCGAGTCTATTCTAGTAAAGAGGATATCATTAATTGCTTTAAAGAGAATGTCGAGTTTATGAAAAAGCGCTACGAAATCTTAACATCTTTTCCAGACTATAGACCAGGTACTTATTACACCCACTACAATCTAAAACCTAAATTTCTTCTAGTAGATGAATGGGCTGCTCTCATGGCCAAGATTGACCGTGACTATAGCCAACAGTCGGAACTCATGGAATATCTAACTCAAATCGTTCTAGAGGGCCGTCAAGCTGGAGTCTACGTAATCTTTGCCATGCAACGGCCTGATGGGGAATATATCAAGACTTCTCTTCGGGACAACTTTATGATGCGTCTTTCCGTCGGTCATTTGGAATCAACAGGCTATGACATGATGTTTGGAGATGCCAATAAAACCAAAGAGTTCAAAAAGTTAGATGAGATTAACGGAGTGAAAGTAGTCGGTCGTGGTTATATTGCTTCAAGCGGGAATCTAGCTGGTGAGTTTTATTCGCCTTATATTCCACTTGACCAGGGTTTTTCATTCTATGATGAATACGCTAAAATCCCGATTATGGAATTTGAAGGAGAAGAGTTTTCAGTCTTTGAAGAATACCTGGAGGAGAAGAAATCGAAAGAGGAAATTAAGGTAGATGAACAATTACAAGAACTAGAAATTCTTCATCGTCCTCTCAAAGAATTTGCGGATGAGCACAATCTAAAGATGCAAACTCTACGAAAAATCATCCCTTATATGGAAGAGCACGGAGTCTCATTTGAACGTACTGATTCCGCTATTCTCATTGAACCTTTCCAAGAAAAGTTACTTCTTGAAACAATCACTCAATTTGAGGAAGATGGACGCAAGTCTTATCCAAAAGCTATTGAAGCGATTGTCAGTCATCATGGGCTAGGACAAGGGCAAGGGCAAGCCTGACCGTAGGTCAGGCGAAGACCGAAGCCCGCCGTTCCTGGCTCGTGATGACAAGGAACCCCCGTTTTCTAATAGGGGGGTTACAATTGGCAAAAACGCCATACCAACCCCTCCTCATTCCTTGTGGGAGTTGGGTTTTCAAATTTTAAAAAGTGTGTCACTTTCGTCAAAAAAGTGTGTCACTTAGTTAGAAGGAGGTGTTGCGATGAATGGACAAAATTAGTCCTTTTCATATCAAGAAATTCCGAAAACATACAGGACTTAGCCAAAAAGATTTTGCACAAGCTGTAGATCTTCCACCTAGAACCTATCGCTCTTATGAAGCTGGCGAAAGAGGACTAACGATTGACAAGTTTCGAGAACTAAAAGAAAAACTGGGTTACCACAAAGACTGTGAACGAGATAGCCTTAGAGCTCAGATTGACTACCTCCGCTTGTCTTTCCCAAGACTCAAAGATTTAGATGGCTTTTGTGAGAACTTCCTTCACTGCCCCTTGAGTGAGTTTACCGAACAAGAAACACGTCTCATGAACTATACTCATCTCTGGCAAAGAGGAAATATCTGGATCTTTGATTTTTTCGATAAGGCGATTACGAATGACTACCAAGTCTGCCTTCAACTATCTGGTCAAGGATGCCGTGAGTTGGAAGTTATCTTAGAACACAAGGGAATCACCTGGCAAGTCTTTCTCCAACATATCCTCTACTCCTATCAGGATGTACGAGTTAAACGGCTAGATATAGCCCTTGATGAACTCTATAAAGGTTATGGGAATGAAGACCAACAAATTCTAATACCGGATTTGATAAAGAAACTCCATTCCAAAGAGATTGTCCTTGATACTCTCAAAAAGTGGAATATTACTGGTGGTGGATCCTTCACCGATAACGAAGACATGGAAGCTAATCACGGCTTGTCCATTTACTTTGGAAGTCGTCAAAGTCAGCTCTACTTCAACTTTTATGAAAAGCGCTATGAAATAGCACGAATGGAAAACATCTCCTTGGACGAATCCTTGGAGATTTTTGGTATCTGGAATCGCTACGAACTCCGCTTTTCAGATCAGAAGGCTCAAGGAGTTGTAGAAGAATATATCGCTGGTGTCGATCTTGGCGAAATCGCTAGAGGCATCATAAATAAAGAGATTCAAGTCTATGATGGAATCAGTCAATTTGGAGCCTACAAACCCGATGAAAAATGGCAACGACTCTTTGGAGGAGTCGAACCCTTAAAACTCTCAACCAACCCTCAACCTTATAGCATTGAGCGAACCATTCGCTGGCTAACCTACCAAGTCGCAAACTCCCTAGCCCTCGTTTCTGAAGCAGATAAGATTCTACAGACGGAATACATGAAGATGATCAAAAATAGCGGAGAGATTACCGATCGTGGAAAAGCTATGTTAAAGCTCCTCAAAGCTAGTAAACACTATGAACACTAGAAAGGAAAACAACCTATGGAATACAAAGTAGAAATCAATTCATTAGAAAACTTTAAAGCCTGGTCAGGTGGATTAGAAACTCTAAACACTGTCCGTGAACGTGGTGGAGTTGATACTTTAACGGTTATCTGTGAAGATATCTTCTCTGGTGATATACCGACAGAAACTACGATTAATGACTGGCTCTGGTTTGATTCTGATTTTATCTACCAAGCTCTGGGCTATGATGATCTCCTAGAGGCTTCTTAAGATGCTTAAGAAGATCTATCAGACGGACTTCTTCCTTTTGCCCGAACAAGAATTCTGGCATATGTACATTCTCTTACGAAAAGGCAAGGATTTCTACTATGAATGTGCTGGAAGATCTACTGAAAAGCTACCGGATGCGAAAGGTTTTTATGACTATGAACATGCCTGTTTTACGCTAGACGGGGAAATCCTTAGTCTAAATAAAAGAATGCGTCCCTCACTCATCGCTTTTATCCAACAAACTATTAAAAGCAATCAAGAAACATTTAGAAAGGAAATTGAAATGGCAACGAAAACAACATTTGAAAAGAAAGTCTCTCAAATCACCAATGAACTGGGAGAATTGCTTAAAAAGAAAGATCACAGAGAGGCTTGGACCAAGGCTGGCGAATTAAATAGCCTACTCAAAAAGGAAGAAGTTAAAGATCTTCGTCCAGAACTAATCGAGCAGCTCCAAACTGAGTTACGTGGCTACTACTACATTAACGGAGAAATTGAAAAAGCTAATAAGCGCCTCTATGCCAAGGGAACCAAACTAATTGAACTGGCTGGACTCTAAAAGGAGGTCTTATGGATAAAGCTAAACACTACTTACTAAAAGCAAGAGACTACCTCTCGAGATTCAAAAAGATGGAAAAGAAAGGAGGCCCACCTAAACTGAAAATCACCAACAAGAAAACAATCAATCTAGTGGTTATTGGAGGAATTTCTTTCCTCCTTTTTGTTGGTATCTTGGGATCCTTTCGTGCTATCACACTTTCAAATAAAGTAGGAACACTACAAGCTCAAGTCGAGGCTACTAAAAAAACAAAGGCACTGCCTGTGGAGTCGAGTAGAAAATACGACTACCAACTTCAATATTACCTGAATGATTATGTCTATGCTTACTTCACTCTCCCTCAAGAAGTTGAAAAACAAGAAGATCAAATAAAATATCTCGATAGTTTCTATAACTTTGTTCCGGATGTAAAATCCCAAGGCCAAGTCAGAAACCCTAGTGAGTTACTATCCGCTCAACTAATCACTGTAGAAAACAATGTGGCAACTTACCGGATCAAGTACAAGGAAACCATCCGTCGGGATAACAACACAGAAGAAAAAGAGATTGTTACGGGGTTCAATATTCCATTTGATGAAAAAGATGGGAAATATTATATTTCTGGCCTTCCTTGGTTCACTACCCTAGAAAGCTCACAAGCTGGATCCTTCAAGGAAGAAGACAAACTCACTCTTACCACTACAGATCGTCTTTCTGATTCAGTACACAAGAAAGTAGATAAGTTTCTGACTGTCTTTTTCACAAACTACACCACCAATCAAGATAATCTCAACTTGATCTCAAAAGATATAGATGTTGTCGCAAATACAACCTTTAAAAGTATCGACTACACCTATCTCAAAAAGAATAAAAAGGGGCTTACAGCCTATGTTCAAGCAACCTTTGAAGTGGGAGGAACTACTCACTCTGAAAACTTTACCTTTACCCTTATCGAAAAAGAAAAAACCTACTATGTCTCTAAACTAGAGCACACAATCCCCTTAAACTACGCAAATAATCAAGAATAGGAGAATTTATATGAATACAGACAACCTACGAAGTTTCCTTCAAGGAGACGGAATTTGGATCCTAACAGCTATTGCGGTCCTTTTAGCCATCAAGGCTTGGCGCAACAGCTCCTGGCTCCAACTCTTTTCGGTCGTTGGCTTTTATGCCGTGATTGTCTCCATCTCTAAAGGACAGGATATCCTCAAAGCATTTGGATGGTTCCTACGCCTCTTTGGAATTGAAACAGGACTTTAATCATGAAAGAAGAAAAACTCTATGATTACAGTAAGGGGCTAAATGCTCCTTATTGGATCCAAGAAATTAAGACGAAAAAGGGCACACGGATTTGGTACTTCGCGACACCCATGCAGTTGTCCTTTTTTATTGTCTTCATCCTCGTCTTTGTGGGGATGTTATTGTTTGGAGGAGTCATTCTTGTTCCATTAGCTAAAATGACTCACTCCATTTCTCTCTTGCTCTATTGGTACCTACCCTATAAGTTAGCTAAGTTCTACACTGAGTATGAACCTCATGGAAAGAAGATGCATCTCTTTCTCTCTGACTACGTGATGTATCTCTGGGACTTCAAACTCAATCAAAAAGCTATCTACCAGGAGGACCGAATAGAATCAATTAATGAAATTGTCTTTGAAAAAACAAACCTATAGAAAAGGAGGTTCTATGAGTATTACCTTAACCTACCCGATTCGAGAAACACATGACAACCTAGCCCTGAAAAAGGATCATTCCGTTGTCGCTTTCTATCGAATCCCCAATACTCCCATCACCATTACGGATGATGAGAAAAAATGGAAACACAAAATTACTGTTGCGCAAATGATGAAAAAGCTCCAAAAGAACCAGCACTTTGAAATCTCTCTCATTCCAAAAGACTATCTCCTAGAAGAAAAAATGCGGGACTTTTCCGATGCTCTAGCAGATGACAGCCGTGAACTGGGAGAAGAATTGCTTCTTTACAGTGTTGAGCGTCTGACAGACGAGATGGAGATCCCTTATCAGTTTGACTGGGTGATTGGAATTACCCTTCGAAAACAGAATCACGGGGCTACCATTAAAGACTTGGCCTATGAAAGTTTTACAGACTTTTCAGAAAAAATCGCAAAAGGATTTGGCTATGAGTTAGAACTGAGTCCAACTTGGTATCAAGAATATCAAAGTGATGAGCTTACTATCTTTCAAGCTCTTTCTGTCCTTCGAGCACAGCGCCTCACCAATGAAGAACTCTTCTACTACCAGCGGATGCAATACCTCCGCTATATCCCTCATTACAAGAAAGAAGTGATCGCCAATCGTGCTTCATTCAATATTACAGATACCTTGATTAAAGTCCTAAAAGGAGGCTTCCTTAAGCTCGAAAGCCCTTATGGATCCTCCTTTGTGACCATTCTTCCAGTTGGAAAGTTTCCTGTTCAATTCAATGGTTTTCACTTGGGAGAATTCATCCAGCGCTTGAATTTTCCAGTTGAGTTACGAATCAAATCTGAATTCATTGATACTAGTAAAATCAAAGGAAAGATGGGACGTTCCAACACTCGTTATCGAAACATTATGGAAGAAGCTGAGAATACCGACACCGTCCAACAAGATGAGATCATTATGGGATCAATCTCTCTAAAAGATCTGATGCGTAAAGTCGGAAACAAAGAAGATATTATTGAATATGGAGCCTACTTGATTGTCTCAGCTTCAAGTGTTCACCAGCTCCGCCAAAGACGACAAGTGGTCCTTAACTATTTTGATGATATGGGAGTTGAGATTAGTGAAGCCTCACAAGACGGCCCCTATCTCTTTCAAGCTCTCCTATACGGGGAACCTCTTCAAAAGAAAACTCGTACCTGGACTCACATGGTAACACCTCGAGGCTTTGCGGAACTCATGCCCTTTACCAATACCACTTCTGGAAATAGAATTGGTTGGTATATCGGCCGGGTTGATAACTGGACAGGACGCTGGGACTCCATCTCAAAAGCCATTGAATCATCAAAAAACATTGTCCTCTACAATGCGACAGTCGGAAATAAAGAAGATATCGCAGGAAAAATCACCAAGAACCCTCATATCATTATCACTGGGGCAACAGGTCAAGGAAAGTCCTTTCTCGCTCAGATTATCTTTCTAAGTGTCGCTTTACAGAATGTCAAAACCCTCTACATTGACCCGAAACGTGAACTCAGAAATCACTACCAACAAGTGATTAGTTCTCCAGAATTTGCAAGACTTTACCCTGAACGCAAGAAACAGATTGAGAACTTTAATTTTGTGACGCTGGATAGTTCACTACCTTCAAACCACGGAGTCTTAGATCCTATTGTAGTTCTCGATAAGGAACAAGCTGTAGAGGTCGCAAAGAATATGCTCGAGTTTCTTCTTCAAGCTGTAGATGATGTATCGATGGACCAAAAGACAGCTATTACAGAAGCCATCAATACCATTGTCGAACGTCGAGTAGCTGGTGAGTTGGTCGGCTTTAAACATGTTCTAAAAGTTTTAAGAGAAGCTGCTTCATCAGACATAGCCTCAGTCGGACGTTACTTAACATCCATTGTTAATAATTCAATTTTAGAATTAGCTTTTTCAGACGGAACTACAAAAGGTCTCAATTATGAGTCTCGTGTGACTGTTTTAGAGGTTAATAATCTAAAACTTCCAAAGGATGATTCTACGAAGATTTCAGACCATGAACGAAATTCTATCGCTCTCATGTTTGCCTTGGGAGCCTTTTGTACTCACTTTGGAGAACGAAATGAACATGAAGATACCATTGAGTTCTTTGAC
>NZ_JBKQBL010000009.1:14565-19648 GCF_046824975.1 Streptococcus intestinihominis
GAAGCCTGGATTTTGATGAAGTCTGCCGAAGGAAAAGCGGTTATCAAAAATATGCGCCGGATTGGACGCTCTAAAAATAATACGCTTGCCCTTATTACTCAGTCTGTGCATGATGCAGAAAATGATGATGATACAACAGGTTTTGGGACAATCTTTGCCTTTTATGAAAAATCAGAAAGAGAAGATATATTGAAACACGTCAATCTGGAAGTCACCGAAAGTAATCTAGAATGGATTGATAATATGATCTCAGGTCAATGCCTTTATTCTGATGTCTACGGCAATCTCAATATGATTTCTGTTCACAACATTTTTGAAGATATTGATATGCTTCTAAAACCAATGAAAGCTACAGTATCGTCAAGTCTTGAAAATAAATATGCTAGTTAAGGAGGTGAATCCATGCAAGAAGCTTTTGAGAAATTAAGAGGAGTCGATATCTTCTCTCTCAAGTCCTATATGGAAAAAACTGAATTCGGATCTTTCAATGGGGCTTGGGTCTTAATTAACGAACTCTTCGTCAACTTCTTCTTTTTCATTCTCAATGCGGTAGTTGGTTTCTTCTCTCTCTTAATTCGTGTATTAGAAAGTGTTGATTTATACTCTGCGTATAAGAACTACGTCTATAAAGGAGCTAGTAAAATCTGGAATGGCTTCACCGGTTCCACACATGGTGGAATTACAAGTGGTTCCTTGGTTTCTATTTTGTTATTAGGACTTGCCTTTTATCTCTTCTACCAGTATTTCTTCTCAAAAGGAAGTTTCACAAGAACTATGATTCATGTCTGTATGGTGATACTTCTTGGCTTTAGTTACTTTGGGACCATTGCTGGAACATCTGGAGGTCTCTATTTACTAGATACCATCAACTCCGTTTCAAAAGATGTCTCTTCCAAAATTTCAAACATCGAGATTAACTATGGAAAAGAGAAATCCCTCAAAGTTGGGGAAACAATGGCAGATAACTATATCGCAGAAACATCTTATAAGGCCTATGTCTTTGTCAATACGGGTCAGGAAAATGGGAAATACAAGAATAGTCAAGATGGAAAAGAAGAAACTTTTGACGATAGTCAAGTTCTAGGAACGGGTGACAAGAATGGAAACTTTAAACCTGTAAAAGCCAAAACTCGTATAGACTATTTAGACAAAATGGGAGATGGTGCTAACGAAGATTCAGAAGAAAACCGTTGGGTATCGGCTATGCCAGACTTCATCTTCATTCGCATGTTCTATGTCATCTTTAAAATTGTAGAGGCCTTTGTCTTAGCCATCCCCGTTATCTTGATTCAGCTCTTAAATGTCCTAGCTCAACTCTTAGTCCTCATGATGATTCTGCTCTTTCCGATTGTCCTTCTCGTATCCTTCATTCCTCGAATGCAAGATCTGATTTTCGGAGTTTTAAAAGTCATGTTTGGAGGTCTAGCTTTTCCAGCAATTACAAGTCTTTTAACTCTTCTCATCTTTTACATCGAAAAGCTCTTAGAAAATTTAGTTACCAGTGGCTTTGATAAAGTTTTAAAAACTCTGCCTTCTCTTATACTCTTCGGCCTTGTCTTTAAACTCCTAGTATCGGTTGTTTCTAAAGGCACTATTTATATTCTCATGTGGAAGTACAAGGCAGAATTGATACAATTCATTTTAGGATCCAAAGCCCGCATGATGGCAAGTGATCTTGGAAATCGAATGGATCACGGAATGACTCGAACGAAAGAGATTGCCTCTCAAGTTCCAACTCGCAGTCTTTCAAGTGCTCAACACTTAGGAAATTTCGCCTTAGCTGGAGCAGGGATTGGAGCAGGAATGGTCATGCATTCTAAAGATCACTTCCAACAAGTCGGTTCTTTCTTTACTCAGAAAGACACGATGCCAGAAGATGAATTCGAGCCAGATATTCCGACTGAAACACCTCTTAAACAAGAGAGCACAATAGCTCCTAAAATTAAAACAGAGAATAAGAGTGAGAGCACGCCTACTTCAAAAGAATCAAATCTACAAGAAAGAAAGCCCGAACAGCCTAGCGGAAAAGTGGAAATACCTACTCAAGCTGATCGACCTTCTACTACAGAAGATGAATTCCATACACTAAAAGAAGAATGGATTTCCCCATTTAAACAACACCGAATCAATTCACTGGAACGTGAACTAGATAAATACAAAGATCCGAAAGCAATGTATAAAGCTCAAGGATCCAATGCCTTTACCCGTGCCTATCGAAAGACTATGACACGAGATGATAAATTACGAACAAATATTGAACGAAGAAACAAACTAACAGAACGACTCAATCAATTGAGAGGAGAATACAATGAATATTAGAATTCACTCAAGAATATCTTTTCCAAGGATTCTTGAAGAGACTCTTTTTCAAGCTTACCAAGAAGGGAAACGCTCAGTCGATTTCCTTCTTTTATTTCCTGTCAAAGAACGTGAAAAAGACTCTATACTGGATCAAGTCAAAGCTCATTCTGTCGTACTAGATGCCAAGTGGCGCTTTGGGACAGTGCTATTCACAGCTTATATCAAACACTAACTAGAAAGGAGGTCCTATGAAGAAATTAAAATGGTTTTTACTGGCTGGGTTAATTCCTATTATTCTACCCTTTTTTCTTATTATCATTCTTGCGGTTGCCACAGCAGGAAGTCCAACTGGAGGATCTGGGGTAGATGGAGCCACTTATGCGGAACACTGGTCCTCTGGAGATCCTTATACGCATAATCTATTAGTTCATCGATATGGCATTACAGCAGCTCAACTAGACGGCTTTTTAGACACTTTAGGGATCTCCTATGATAAGAATCGGATTAACGGGAAAAAACTCCTAGAATGGGAGGCCAAATCCAATCTAGATGTCCGAGGTATTGTGGCAATTGCCTTAAATGAAAGCTCACTCGGAACTGCTGGTGTCGCAACAAACCCTGGAGCCAATATGTTCGGCTATGGAGCATTTGATTCAAATCCTGAGAATGCCAACAATTTCAATGATGAGGTTGCCGTAGTTGCCTTAACCCAACAGACGATTATTGGAAATAAGAATGAAACCTTCAAAATTCAAGATGATAAGGCTCAAAAATATGCGAATGGTTCTTTGAATCAGACAGTCGATGGAGGAGTTTATTTTACAGATACTACAGGCTCTGGCAAGCGTCGAGCTGAAACGATGAGAAAGCTAGATCAGTTTATCGATGAACATGGTGGAACACCGAAAGCACCGATCCAATTAACTGGAAAAACTCGAGATGGAGGAGGAGTTACTTCAAATGATATTCCGGTAGGATATAGTCTTACAAAAGCTATCGATACAAACGGATATATCACTAGCACCTATCCATGGGGAGAATGTACTTGGTATGTCTTTAACCGTGGAAAACAAGTCGGAGTTAACTTCGATCCATTCATGGGAAATGGTGGCCAATGGATGAATAAGCCAGGCTTTACTACAACCCATACACCAACTGAACACTCTGCTCTATCATTTAGTCCTGGACAAGCTGGAGCTAATCCAATATACGGGCATATTGCCTTTGTGGAGCAAGTCAAATCAGATGGGTCAATTCTTGTCTCAGAATGTAATGTCAAGGGACTTGGAGTGATTAGTTATCGAACCTTTGACGGACAAACAGCAAAACAATTTACCTATGTATTAGGACACTAGAAAGGAGAATTAATAATGATAAATAATACGATATCACAAAAAGATTTGATTGAAATGGGGTATAAGCAATATACAGCTATGCAGATTATCCACCAAGCAAGGAAATTGATGGTTAACAAAGGTTATAGTTTTTACGATCGAAAACGTTTGATGGTTGTGCCTAAAAGTGCAGTCTCAGAAGTATTGGGAGTGGAGTTGTAGTATGGCAAGTATTAGATATTTAAAACGAGGTAAAAAGAATCTTTGGACCTATACTATAAGGGATGAAACAAGTAAGACAATTGCTTATAAAAGTGGCTTTGAAACAAAGAAAAAAGCTCAAATAGAAGCAGAAAAATTGTTAAGAAAGTTGAATCGTGGATACAGTCTTGATGGTAAAATGACACTTTACCAGCTATATCAAGAGTGGCTTAATTTAAAAATACTACCTAGTAAACGCAGTCAAACGACAAAAAAGAAGTACATTTTAAGAAAAGAAGTCATTAGAAAATTATTTGGAGAGACTCCTGTTTCGCAAATAAAACCTAGTAAATATCAACGTATCATGAATGATTATGGTAAAACTGTAACACGAAACACATTAAGTAGACTTCATACGAGTATTCAAGAATGCATTAAAACGGCACAAGCAGATAAAGTTTTTCTAGAAGATTTTACTTATTTTGCGGAATTATTTTCATCAAAAGAGTCTCAGGCTATAGAGGATAAGTATATCCATAGTGAGAAAGATTTTAACACTATCATTAACTATTTTAAGCAAAAAATGGATTATAGAAGATCGGTAGTTCCTTTTGTAATTTATATGCTTTTTAAAACAGGTATGAGGTTTGGAGAATTAATCGCTTTAACCTGGGATGATGTAGAATTTGATGAAAAAGTAATTAAAACATACAGACGATACAATACGACGATTTGTCAATTTGTTCCACCCAAAAATAAAACATCTATTCGGAGTATTCCGATAGGTGAAGAAGAGCTTGAAGTACTGAAATTGTTGCAGAAGGAACAAGAAGTAGTGAATACAGATCTTGGAATTATCAATAGTGAAAACTTTGTTTTTCAACATTATGGTTATGTTCAAGAAATTCCTAATATTGCAACAGTTAATAAAGCATTAAAGAAGACTTTGACTGAATTAGAGATTACACCAATTATTACTACAAAAGGCACAAGGCATACTTATGGTAGCTATTTGTGGCATAATCAAATTGATTTGGGAGTAATTGCAAAAATTCTAGGGCATAAAGATATTTCAATGTTAGTAGAAGTATATGGTCATACACTACAAGAGAAGATCAATGAAGAATTTGATAACGTTAGAAAACTTTTGTAATTATTTGGTACAAATTTTGGTACAAAAAACAAAATGACAAACAAAAAAGCCTGATATATCAGGCTTCCTGTTGATTTATTGGATGCCCCCTGCA
>NZ_JBKQBL010000010.1:0-9979 GCF_046824975.1 Streptococcus intestinihominis
GATGCCCCCTGCAGGGCTCGAACCTGCGACCCATAGATTAAGAGTCTACTGCTCTACCAACTGAGCTAAGGAGGCAAAAAAAAGCTGTATTGGTGCCGAAACTTCACGGTTTGTATTGAACCCGCGCAATTAAGCAGGTGGGCAACTTGCTCTAACTGAAGCTGCTTCCGCGTGATACGGCCTGCATGCTGTTAGAAGTCCTTTGTTTCCCTAATAATACAAAAAATAGTCGGTCAACACTTAAGTGTGAAGTCGTACACCACAGCGTTTCTATATGTATATGATACCATATTTCAAAAAAATTTCAAGGGAAAATCTCAATTTTTTGGAACCGATATCACCTTTTCTTGAGTTGATCAATCTTCTCTTTTGTCGTCCCTAGGGCTCGCTCGTATTTGCCATTTTCATTGGGAGTGAAATAAGATGCCCCCTTAAGCTTGTCTGGTAGGTAGTCCTGTTGGACCCAATTGCCAGGATAATTGTGGGGATACTTGTAGTCTTGGGCATTTCCCAAGGTCTTGCTTCCGGCATAGTGACCATCCCGTAAATGGCGGGGGATAGGAAGATTGACCGACTTCCGGAGGTCAGACAAGGCCTTGTCCATGGCGACGTAGGCTGAGTTGGACTTAGGCGAAAGTGCCAGATCAATGACGATGTTGGCGATGAGGATGCGGGCTTCGGGGAAGCCGATGCGCTCCGCTGCCTGAAGGGCTGTCACCGTATGGATCTGCGCATCTGGATTGGCCAGGCCGATATCTTCGTAGGCAATGACCGTCAAGCGACGGGCTAAGCTGGGTAGATCGCCCGCTTCGATCAAACGTGCGGCGTAGTGGAGACTAGCATCGACATCAGATCCGCGGATGGATTTTTGAAGAGCAGAGAGGACATCGTAGTGGCCGTCTCCGTCCTTGTCCATGGTGATATAGCTCCGTTGGAGGCTGTTTTCCATGATGTCGAGACTGATGTGGCGAATGCCATCCTCCCCTTCCTTAGTAGAGAGGACA
Source organism: Streptococcus intestinihominis (assembly GCF_046824975.1). Classification (NCBI taxonomy): domain Bacteria; kingdom Bacillati; phylum Bacillota; class Bacilli; order Lactobacillales; family Streptococcaceae; genus Streptococcus; species Streptococcus intestinihominis. Next base: position 1,005 of record NZ_JBKQBL010000010.1, read on the forward strand.
GCTAAATCGAGAGAATTATAGGCAGAACGCAGGTCTCCATTGGTCGAAGTGGCTATGAAATCCAAGGCTTCCTCATCGAGGGTAACAGGGAAGTCAAAGCCCCGCTCAGGGTCGCTCAGTGCCAACTGGATCGCCTCTTTGACCTGTTCATTGGTCAAGGGTTCCAACTCAAAAATCTGTACCCGACTGCGAATGGCAGGCGTCACGGAGAAGAAAGGATTCTCAGTCGTTGCGCCGATCATGATGACCAGACCGCTTTCGAGCAAAGGCAGGAGAAAATCTTGCTTGGTTTTATCGAGGCGATGGATCTCATCCAAAAGCAGGACTAAGCCACCTGAAAACTTGGCTTCCTCTGCGATCTCTTGCAGGCGTTTTTTGCTGTCGACGGTTGCATTGAAGGTCCGAAAGGCATACTTGGTCGTGCCCGCGATGGCTGAAGCAATACTGGTCTTGCCAATCCCCGGAGGGCCATAGAGAATCATGGACGAGAGACGATTGGCCTCCACCATGCGGCGGATGATTTTCCCCTCCCCGATGAGGTGCTCTTGGCCGATAACCTGGTCGATGGTTTTGGGGCGCATGCGCAGGGCGAGATTGTCCGGCATGAGGGTCTCCTTTCTAGCTTTGTCTCCTTTAAAAGAGGCAGTTTTTATGGTAAGATTGTAGTAACTATTGTATCATATTCCGCTCTAAGAGTGGGAAATTAGAAAGAGGACACGATGTCTAAATATGGATTTTTGGATGTTTTAGAAGAGGAAATGGACAAGGTCTTTCCCTTTGACTTTGAGATCAATTGGGATAAGAAAAATCATGCGGTAGAAGTGGCTTTTCTCTTGGAAGTGCAAAACACAGGAGGAGTTGCCTTGGTCGATGAGTCGGGGGAAGAGTCTGACGAGGATATCTTCTTTGAAGAAGCCGTCATCTTCTACAATCCAGCCAAGTCGCATGTGGAAGAAGATGCCTATTTAACGGCGATTCCGTATGAGCCAAAAAAAGGCTTGTCTCGGGAATTTCTAGCTTATTTTGCGACCTTCCTAAAGGATACGGCCGAGCTAGCCTTGGATGACCTCATGGATTTCTTAGCAGACGAAGAAGCAGAGAGCTTTGAGATCGTCTGGAACCAAGAAGTTTTTGAAGAAGGAAAGGTTGGTCTAGAAGAAAGCACCTTTTACCCTTATCCGAGATATTAGAAACAAGTGGGAGAGTTAATGAAAAAAATTGGGACCTACCTGGTTTACGGCCTGTCCTTTCTTCTCTTGATGGGTGCTTTTGCCTTGGGGACGATCGCCTTTACGGATTTAGGCTTTCAACTGGTTTTTGTACCGGGCTATCTCTTCACTTTCGGTAGCATGTATCTCATTTTCATTCTTCATGAACTGGGGCATGCTTTTTGTGGCTATCTGACGGGTTATCGCCTCGTCGCTTTGGGCTTGGGAAGTTTCCTTCTGACTAAAAAGGAAGGAAAGTTTCGTCTTAGCCAGACGGCAGTTCTGAAAAATGTTGGCGCCCAGTATATTGGACTAAAAGAGGATGAAAGTGACCAACGAATGATCTTGATGCTTTCAGGTGGGATATTGGTTCATTTGACCTTACTCATCCTATCCCTCCTCTTTGGAGTTCTGACACAGAGTTGGTATTTTGCAGGAACTTGGATTTGTCTAAATCTCTCCTTTATTTTGGCCAATGTTCTCCCTCTTGGGATTACAGATGGAGCCAAAATTTTAGAATTGATGCGCCATCCTGAAAATGTAACCTATGCTTATCTAGGACTGCGCCATTCTGCTCAGACCCTGCTAGCCCCAGAAGACTATGACCTAAAAGACTTTGTTGGACCTGTTCCCGAGGAGGCCCAAGGAGGCTTTGTGGAGGGTGCCTTAGCCCTTCAGGGAGAAGTTTTGATCCTAGAAGGCGATCGAGAGGCGGCTAAAGAGCACTTTCAGGCTTTACTGGAGAGGGCAGATAACCCGATGATTCAAACGGCCGCCCAGTTGTCCCTACTGCATATCGCCTTATTGGAAGGTGATCATGAGAAAGCAGAGGAATACGCGTCCATTCGACGAGTCAAGTCTTTTTTGTCGATGAAATTGACCAATATACAGGCGGTCCAAGCCTGGTATCAATTTACCGTCAAGAAGGATTTGACCCAGACACACAAGGCGATCAAGCTTGCCAGACAGAAGATGGATGTGAGTCGCATGCTGCGGGATGAGAAAGCCTATTACCAGCAGTGGTTAGATGAGTTGGAACAAGCCATACAGGAAGAAGAGACTCAGGTGAGCTGAGAAATAGGAAAGGGAGCTGTCCGATGCTTCAGAAATTTAAGCGGTTATTTAGTAAAAAATCCCAAAAATCTCAAGAACGTGAGTCGATCCTTTCCCGCAATCGCTTTGCGGATTTAGATTTCGAGCGAGTATTGAAGTCAGGAACTCGTTGTTGTGTTGATGAAGATGGGCACTATGTTGAGGATGGTAAAATCACATTATTTGAATTTTCTATAGACTTTGCAGAATTTGAGTTCATAGGTGATTTCAAAATTGAGGAGGAAGATCAGTTTAAGCAACTATTAGCTCGTTTGAATAGTTTTGACAATGCCATTCAGTCCCATTTGGAAAGCGAGTTGCAACAACCTATCCCTCAGTTTGCCAAGAATCTCGGCTATACTCAGAAGAGGTGGGAGAAAACCTTTTACTTCCATCCTTGGATATTAAGTTTTGATGAAAATCCTCCTAATCTTCGCTATGTTGCAGATTATGTCAATGATGAGTTTACGGTTTATTTTGCTAAAAAACATGGCAGATGGCAGGCGTACTGGGATGCAGAGTGCCAAAAGGTGATTGAAGAAAGCTAGCTAGGGGTTTTCTATAGAGTAGTAGTTATGATAAGAAAAGGTCATCATCATGGAATTATTGGATAGCAGAATAGATTTTACGGGTTGTAAGATTGCCTTGATTTGTGATGGGCAAATTTTGACCATCTTGCGCGATGACAAACCAACCATTCCTTGGCCTAATCTGTGGGAGTTGCCAGGTGGTGGTCGGGAAGGGGACGAGAGTCCTTTCGAGTGCGTGGCGCGTGAAGTCTATGAGGAACTAGGCATTCATTTGACCGAAGATTGCCTGCTCTGTAGTAAGGTCTATCCCAGCATGCTCTATGAAGGTTGGCAGTCTGTCTTTATGGTTGGTCAGTTAAGTCAGGATCAGTTTGACAGTATCACCTTTGGAGATGAAGGGCAGGGCTATAAATTGATGAACATTGAGGAATTTCTCAATTCTAAACAAGCTGTGCCTCAGCTCCAGGGGAGATTGAGGGATTATGTGGAGGAAAGTTTATGATAACACTTGAGAAAGCCGGAGCAGAGGATTTAGAAACCATTATTGCCATTCAAAGAGCCAGTTTTAAGGCAGTCTATGACAAATACCAAGATGAATATGATCCCTATCTAGAAGATCGCGAGCGAATCAAATGGAAATTAGTTGAGCGGCCCAATAGCTATTACTACTTTGTGAAAGAAAACGAAGATAAAATCGGATTTCTACGAATTCATACCAATGAAGAGTTAACGGAAGCTTGGTTGGGGACCGCAGCGATTCTGCCCCAGTATCAAGGAAAAGGTTATGGCTCTGAGGGATTGCGCTTGCTAGAAGAGGAATTTCCAACCATCACACAGTGGGATTTGTGTACGGTATTACAGGATGCAGGCATGGTCGCCTTTTACGAGAAAAACGGCTATCGTCAAACCCATATCGAGCCTGAAAAAGAAGGCATGGATATGGTCTACATGAAAAAATTGATAGAGAAATAGAAAGGATGGTTCGGTTAAATTTCTAAACTGAACCCGCCCTAAACACTGTGCCAAAAAGATAAACTTCTCTTAGACACAAGCGTCTTCAGAGAATTTCCTATTTTGGCTTTATGTTTTACGGGCTTGGTATCTTAATTATGGAAACATGGCAAGAGCTAAAAGTTACAGTGAAGCGTGAGGGTGAGGAACTAGTCTCCAACCTCTTGATCGAGTTAGGTGCCCAAGGGGTCGCGATCGAAGATAGCATGGACTATGTGGGCAATGTCGACCGCTTCGGTGAGATTTTTCCTGATGTCGAGCAACAAGAAGAAATCGTGGTGACGGCCTACTACCCTGATACGGTTGATGTAGCAGCTGTTGAAACGGATTTGCAGACGCGCCTTGCAGAATTGACAGATTTTATGGATCTGGGCGAAGTTAAGATGGGCACGACTGCCTTGGCTGAGGAAGACTGGGCTGATAATTGGAAGAAATACTATGAACCAGCTCGCATCACCCATGACTTGACCATCGTGCCGTCATGGACAGACTATGAAGCGACGGCGGGAGAAAAGATTATCAAGCTGGATCCAGGTATGGCCTTTGGGACAGGAACACACCCGACGACCAAGATGAGTCTCTTTGCCTTGGAGCAGGTTCTTCGCGGTGGCGAAACAGTGCTAGATGTGGGGACAGGTTCCGGTGTCCTTTCCATTGCTAGCTCACTTCTGGGTGCCAAGGAAATCTTTGCCTATGACCTAGATGATGTAGCGGTTCGCGTCGCTCAGGAAAATATTGAGCTCAACCCTGGCATGGAAAACATCCATGTAGCCCCAGGTGATTTGCTCAAGGGCGTGGAGATTGAAGCAGATGTTATCGTGGCCAACATCTTGGCGGATATCCTCATCCATCTGACAGATGATGCTTATCGCTTGGTCAAGGACGAAGGTTATCTCATCATGAGTGGCATTATCAAGGACAAGTGGGACATGGTACGTGAGTCAGCTGAGTCAGCTGGATTTTTCCTTGAAACCCACATGATCCAAGGGGAATGGAATGCCTGCGTCTTCAAGAAGACCAAGGATGTCTCCGGTGTGATTGGAGGCTAGCATGCAGCAATATTTTGTAAAAGGTCTTGCCACATCACCTGTCACTATCGAGGACAAGGAGACCAGCAAGCACATGTTTCAGGTCATGCGCCTGAAGGAGGATGACGAAGTTACTCTAGTCTTTGATGATGGGATCAAACGTTTGGCAAGCGTGGTCAATGTAGAGGCGCGTCAGTTGGAGATAATCGAGGAATTGACTGACAAAGTAGAACTGCCGATTCAAGTGACTATTGCATCAGGATTTCCCAAGGGAGACAAGCTGGAGTTCATCACTCAAAAAGTAACCGAACTCGGTGCCAGCCAGATTTGGGCCTTCCCTGCCGATTGGTCGGTCGCCAAATGGGATGGCAAAAAATTGGGCAAAAAGGTCGAGAAACTAGAAAAAATCGCCCTTGGAGCAGCAGAGCAAAGCAAGCGGAATCATGTCCCGAGCATTACCCTTTTTGAGAAAAAGGCAGATTTTCTAGCCCAACTCGACCAGTTTGATCGCATCGTGGTGGCCTATGAAGAGTCTGCCAAAGAAGGCGAAAGCGCTGCTCTTGTACAAGCTGTAAGTGGTCTTGAAAAAGGGAGCAAGGTTCTCTTTATCTTTGGTCCAGAAGGAGGTCTCTCACCTGCTGAAATTGAAAGTTTTACAGCTAAAGGAGCAGTCCTTGCAGGCCTTGGCCCTCGGATTCTCCGTGCAGAAACCGCCCCACTCTATGCCCTTAGTGCAGTGAGTGTTGTCACGGAATTAATGAAAAACGCGTGAAGGTAGACCTTCACGCGTTTCTTTTATATCTTATTTTGTTCAGAATTTATTCGTTTTATTATTTTTTATATATTACAAATTAATGAATTTTTTATAAAAAATGGAGTATTTGTATAAAAAGGGAACCTACGTTCGGGATTTCTGGCTGATAGTGCTGGAAAGCTCTTCAAATAGCATGAAAGTCAATCGGACTAGTTTTCATATAGAGCTAAAAGTGATAGAATAGAAGGCAAGAAAGTGGAGAAAACTAGATGCCGAAAGAAGAACCTTTAACAGGGGGCCAGGTTATTGCCCTTACCAAAAAATACTTGTCGGGAGAGGATGTTGCATTTGTAGAAAAAGCTCTCCTTTATGCAGTCGACTGCCATAGTGGGCAATTCCGTAAATCAGGTGAACCCTATATCATCCACCCTATTCAAGTTGCCGGCATTTTGGCAAAATTGAAGTTGGATGCTGTGACGGTTGCCTGTGGTTTTTTGCACGACGTTGTCGAGGATACAGACGCGACCCTGGATGATTTAGAACGCGAATTTGGACACGATGTCCGAGTGATTGTTGATGGAGTGACCAAGCTCGGGAAGGTCAAATACAAGTCCCATGAAGAGCAGCTAGCAGAGAACCACCGCAAGATGCTCATGGCCATGTCTCAGGACATCCGTGTCATCTTGGTCAAGCTAGCAGACCGCTTGCACAACATGCGGACTTTGAAGCATTTACGCAAGGACAAGCAAGAACGGATTTCCCAGGAAACCATGGAAATCTATGCACCACTAGCCCACCGTCTCGGGATTTCCAGCGTCAAGTGGGAATTGGAAGATCTATCCTTCCGTTATCTGAACGAAGTCGAGTTCTACAAAATTTCCCATATGATGAAGGAGAAGCGTCGCGAGCGGGAAGCCTTGGTAGAAGAAGTTGTCCAAAAGATCGAGTCCTATGCGGCAGAACGCCACCTCTATGGGAAAATCTATGGTCGTCCTAAGCATATCTACTCCATCTACCGCAAGATGCAGGATAAGAAGAAGCGCTTTGATGAAATCTATGATTTGATTGCCATTCGCTGTATCCTGGAATCACCGAGCGATGTCTATGCTATGCTGGGCTATATCCACGAACTCTGGAAGCCCATGCCAGGCCGTTTCAAGGACTACATCGCCAACCGCAAGGCCAATGGTTACCAGTCTATTCATACCACTGTCTACGGACCCAAAGGTCCTATTGAGTTCCAGATCCGTACTAAGGAAATGCACGAGGTTGCTGAGTACGGGGTTGCGGCACACTGGGCTTATAAGAAAGGGATTAAGGGCCAAGTCAACAGCAAAGAATCGGCTATTGGGATGAACTGGATCAAGGAGATGATGGAACTCCAAGACCAGGCGGATGATGCCAAGGAATTTGTTGATACTGTCAAAGAAAACTATCTGGCAGAAGAGATTTATGTCTTTACCCCAGATGGAGCGGTTCGTTCTCTTCCAAAGGATTCTGGACCGATTGACTTTGCCTATGAGATTCATACCAAGATCGGGGAAAAAGCGACTGGTGCCAAAGTTAATGGCCGTATGGTTCCTTTGACTACCAAGCTGAAAACGGGTGACCAGGTTGAAATCATCACCAATCCAAATTCATTTGGACCAAGTCGTGACTGGCTCAATATCGTCAAGACCAGCAAGGCCCGCAATAAGATCCGCCAATTCTTTAAGAACCAAGACAAGGAACTCTCGATCAACCGTGGACGAGAGTTGCTCATGGCCCAATTTCATGAGCATGATATGATTGCCAACAAGTTCATGGATAAGAAACACATGGACAAGGTCTTGCAAAAGACCAGCTACAAGACCGAAGAGGCCTTGTTTGCGGCCATCGGTTTTGGAGAAATCGGAGCCATCTCTGTCTTTAATCGTTTGACGGAGGAAGAGCGTCGAGAAGAGGAAAAGGCCAAGGCGCGTGCAGAAGCTGAGGAGCTGGTCAAAGGCGGCGAAGTCAAGGTTGAAAACAAAAAAGACACCCTCAAGGTCCGCCATGAAGGTGGCGTGGTCATCCAAGGGGCTTCTGGTCTCTTGATCCGGATTGCTAAGTGTTGCAATCCCGTCCCAGGAGATACAATTGTCGGTTACATTACCAAAGGACGTGGGGTTGCCATTCACCGTCAAGACTGTATGAATCTGCGGGCCCAAGACAACTACGAGCAACGCTTGATCGACGTCGAGTGGGAAGACAATAACACGACCAAGGATTACATCGCCCATATCGATATCTACGGCCTCAACCGTGCAGGCCTTCTCAATGATGTCCTTCAAGTCCTCTCTAATACGGCTAAGATGATCTCAACTGTCAATGCCCAACCAACCAAAGATATGAAATTTGCCAATATCCACATTTCCTTCGGGATTCCAAACCTGTCTATGTTGACAACGGTTGTGGATAAGATTAAGAGTGTGCCGGAGGTGTACTCTGTTAAGCGTACCAACGGCTAGTCGGCTGCTCAGTTATCTTTTATTGCTTCGTTAGCTCGCCTCGCCGTACTTCAGTACTGTCTTCGTCTCGCTGCCTTGCCCTAAAAGCACCTGAACAGCCTTTGGTTTTCGGATAGTCTGCCTGCGTCTCACTGCCTTGTCTGATGTCGATTTTCTTTGAAGGTAGCAGTGAATGCTCAATAGATTGTTAAAATAGGATAATAAGATGAAATTAGTAATTCAACGGGTCAAAAGGGCCTCGGTTTCTATTGATGGTCAAGTCTATAGTCAGATTCAGGATGGGCTTCTGCTCTTAGTGGGAGTGGGACCTGAGGATAACCAAAAGGATTTGGAGTACGCGGTGCGGAAGGTCACGCAAATGCGGATTTTCTCGGATGAAGAAGGGAAGATGAACTTATCTGTCAAGGATATTCAAGGGGAAATCCTATCTGTTTCGCAGTTTACCCTCTTTGCCCAGACAAAAAAAGGCAATCGTCCAGCCTTTATTGGGGCGGCTAAACCAGAGATGGCCAGCCAGCTCTACGATGACTTCAATGATTTGTTAGAAAAGGAAGTCCCTGTCAAACGAGGGATCTTCGCTGCAGATATGGCAATCGAACTCATTAATGATGGCCCAGTGACTATCATCCTCGATACGAAAAATCCATAGAAAAACAAGCCCTTGATTAAAGGGCTTGTTTGAATGTAGACAAATTACTTTTTACTTAGGATAGCTGGATAATTTTTCAAAAAAATCCTTATATTACTTTGAGTTGTCGAAGTAAATCCGAAACTTTCCGCCGTGAGAAAAATGCTTGAAACATTGTTGTTTCAAGCACTCGGGAGTTTTGAAACCTTAGGTTCAAAACTAAGTCATGGAACTT
>NZ_JBKQBL010000011.1:0-8602 GCF_046824975.1 Streptococcus intestinihominis
TAAATTCCTCAAGTTTTTCCTTTTGTTTTACTTTCCAATCTTTTAGCATTTCTGCTAATTTCTGATTGATAGTAATGTTTCTAGTTCCTGATCGTGTTTTTGTTGTATTAATGTAGCTTGTATTATTGACAAAGTATACCGTCTTGGTAACGTAAATCGTATTAGTTAAAAAATTAATATCATTCCAGTTTAATGCGAGTATTTCTCCCATTCTCATCCCAGTAAAGAAAGCAATTACGAAAAACAGATCATAGCTTATTTCATCATCTCGAATAAGCTCTCTAAATCTCGTGAACTCTTCTATACTCCAAAATTTGATATTAGGCTTCCTAATTGGTAATTTTCTCAGATTCTCAACAGGATTTTTATCAATGAGGGATTTTCTTATACCAGTATCAAAAATTTTTTTAAGTAGAATTAGAACTTTATTAATTGTATTATAACTTAAAGTCTCTTTTTCATTTTGTTTTTTAGTTTTTGTTTTTAGGTATTCACGAAATTCGAATATATGGTCATACGTTAATTTATTTAAATTTGTATTTTTAAAGTATGGTTTAATATGACGCTCATAATTGTTTCTTTGTGTACTTGTATAGCTTATTTTTCTGCCATTTTTCAGATCATCTTCTTCAAGTAAGTCGAATAACATATCTGTTGTTACTACAAAGTCAAATTGTTTTTCTTTTAATTCTACAACTCGAATATGTTGTTCTAGTTCTAGGGCTTCCTTTTTAGATTTTAATCCTTTTCGAATGATACGTATTCTTTTTTGTGTGACTGGGTGGAAACCATTAGAAACATCGACGGTCCATTTACCACTTTTAGTTTTACGAACAGTCATTCATTATGCTTCTTTCTGGAGTTCAATTCCTAGTAGCTCTTCAGCAACACTGGCTGGAATTGTACCAATCCGTTTGTTATCGTAGATATTAAAACCACGATTCACTAATAGTAATTTGCCAGTATGGATAATCTTTCTTGCAGTTCCTGGAGCAAATCCAAGTTCGATAAGGTCATCTTTTGTTACAGTTTTAATCATGTGATCTCCTTTTCTAATTAGATTAAGTAAGGGGAGGATTAACTCCCCTTGTCTTATACTTATTTTTGTTTTACATCTACTAAATGGATAGCATCTGCCTTGTAATACATTGTCGTGCTAATCATAGTAGCTTGTAAATTGTCAAATGTAACTGGTACTTCATCCATTGCTTGGATATAGTCATTATCAACCAAGGCATCTGGATTGTCTACTGAGACTTGGGTTGATTTCTTTTTGAATTGTCCATCCTTGATCGTTACATTGTATTTCCAACCAATGATTTTATCGGTATTAAAACGTCTTTCGCTACCATCTCGGTTTTTGATAATTTCTCCGTTTGCATCTGCTCGGACTTCCGTTTCAAATTTTGGAATGACTTCATCCAATTCAAATTTTGTTCCAATGTTATTAAAATTCCAGTCATTTTGTGAAAGCATTTTTGCCATAATTAATTTCTCCTTTTGATATTTTCTTTGATTGTAGGGATCAAATCTTCTCTTTTAAAGAGAATTGCCCTTTCTATTAATCCACTTGCTAAATCTGGTGGATATTCCATATTGTTGAGTGCGAGATAGTTAGTCTTCTCATACTCATGCAGTAAGTTATTGTCGTATAGAAATTTATACGCTTTTAGAATAGCTCCAGAACCTTTATAGGTAAACCATTCTAATTTTTGTTCTAGTTCTGTTTTTGGTTTTGAAATAATGATAGAGACAGGTTTTGAGTGACCTAAAAACTTTTCCCAAGATCTCAAAGGTTTTGAGAAATGGCTATCACTATAGAACCTCACTTTTTCTTTAAGATATCCCTTGGTAAAGTTGAGAAGATCTATTTCTGAATGCAGCCATTCTTGAATGAAGTAGTGAGCTTTTTCTTTCCTAAGTTCTAACTCAGTTCTTATCCAATTTTCTATATACCGCTTGCTGATACCGAGCTTCTCAGCTCGTTCTAAGCGCTTATCGTAAATTCTAAGTCTTTCATCATCATTTGGTTTTCTTAAATATAGGGTCTGACCGATTGTTTCATCTCCATAGGTGTTGTAGTAGGTGCTTTTTCCATATATAAAGCGTTTCTTCTGACAGATCTTTAGAAGTTGATTAGGAGTGAAATAGGGTGTTTCATTAAAATCATCTATTGCAATATCAATTCGTCTGATTGAAAAACGATTGTAATTGTAGTAGAGGTTGTCCAGAAACTGTCTTTCGGATAGACTATTTGGATCTAATACCATATCTCTATAGAATTCAAGTGCCTGTCCTGACATGATAAGCATGTAGGACGACTCTTTCGATCCATAGTAGATACGGATATTCCCATAATGAAGCTGGCTATCATAGTTATAGTATTTAAGGCTCCCCTTGTTCTCAATAAATAGGTCAAAGTCAAGAAATAGGATATCTTCGATTATTTCTTTTGGCGAAAATTCAGTCTTATCAAACTGAATTTGAATCCAGTCAAATACAGAACGTAAATGCTCATTGTTTGCCATAGATTTTGATTCAACTTTTTGCCTAATTTTGCCACTCTTGAAATCTCCAAAACCCTTGATAATACTGAATTCTTTCGATGGTACACCTAACTTGCAGAGGGTGGTGTTACTACACACCCTATCGGTCAAAAATGGTCCGTCCGCATCTACGCTCATTTTCGGCTTTCTGCCTCATGGCTCAGCCGAAAACTCGCTATTAGCCGAACCTATTTTTTGACCTCTTGTTAACAAACCCTAGTAAGCCGGTTTGCATCGACTCTTCAATATCTTGGATTTTCTTTTTTAGGTTGGAATTCTCAATTTTTATCAGTCGCATTTCTCGCTTAAATTCCTGTTTTAAGGCGCTCAGTTCATCGTAGAGCTCATCTATTGCTTGGTTTAGGGATTCATGCTCATTGTCTGCTAGACTCCCAAATACGGCTTGTATAGCCTCTTTTAGACCTATTTCAAGTTTTAGTTTAGCTAACTTTTGAAATTGTCTAAGGTCTTCGTCTGTAAAGTCATAGGCAACTGTATAACTTAATTGATGAGTTCTTGGGTTTCTACTGATAGGAATTTTAATTTTCTTAAATTCCTTGCCACTTATCTCTTTAATCAGTTGGATCCAATTTTTAAGAGTAGAGGTAGAGTTTAGGCCAGAAATTTGATTGACTAACTCTTTATTGGTCATCTTTTTTCGAAACCTCCGAAATTTTCTTGTGCAACTGAAGAGTTTTCTGTGGTATAATTGTTACATAATATGTTTTGATCTTGGAACGAACGGCACATTTGTTTCAAGATTTTTTTATTTTGTCGAATCTTACCTCCTTTATTAAAATTTTTTAAATCGACTACTAGTTACATACGCTTTTACCTCCTTTTATGCTATAATATTCTCAATGGAATATTTAATCTTAAAATAAATATTCCTTATGGAATAATTCTATTTTATACCGTTTAGAATATTTTGTCAAGCAAAAATATACGAATAAGAATATCTATAGGAGAATTATGTATACAGAGGATTATAAATTTTCAGAGAGGTTAAAAACTCTCAGAAAATCAAAAAAGTTAACTCAAGTACAAATATCGGAATTAATTGGAGTTCAACAAGGGACATATTCTCGGTGGGAGAATGGAACGTTAGAACCAGGATTAGAATTCGTTGTGAAATTAGCAAATATCTTTGGTACTACTACAGATTATTTGCTGGGACAAAAACCTTATTCAATTATCAGTAGTTTACCTCTAGAACAATTAGATCTTACCAATATTGCAAACTTTTCAAAGGATGAGTTTGATATTTTGAAACATTCAATAGCAGTTTCGGTGGCAAGAAATAAAATAAAGGCAACAGAACTAAAAGATAGAGTTATAGAAAAAAATCAGTTGTCAGAAAAAGATGCAGAACTTTTGAATAAGATTTTTGAAGAAGTTAAAACTTATTGGGAAAATTAGAAGGACGCTAGTCTTCAAAATTTCCTCCCAAAATGTGTCTAAAATATTAACGGAATTCCATTAAAGAAAGAACATTTAGAAGTTTCAATAGGTAAAGATTAGTATATTCTTGTTGAATAATTTTATTTAATGAAGGTTATTTATAGTTGAAAGGGGAAATAGATGGTCTCTAAAATTGATACAGCTTGGGACTTGTTTCTGGAGGGAAAAACATCAGAAGCTAAACAGTTGGTTGAACAAGATTTTTCCATTGATACCTGTACAGATTTTAGCCTTTTAAATCTGATGGGGTATTTATTATTGGCAGAAAAAGACTATGCCTCGTGTGTTCGTATCTTTGAGAAATACATTATATTAGCTCAACAAAATGAAGATAAAGAACATGAACACATTGGATTACATCAATTAGCTATGATCTACAGAGATCAGGGGGATTTTCATAAGGCTTTAAAGCTCATTGAAGATGAAGAGAAGATAATTGAAGAGCATTTTCCCAATGATAATCTAAAGAAAGCTATAAATAACTACGAGCAAGGCTATGTGAGATTGAAATTAAACAATCTTGATGAAGCTCTTACATTCATGAATCTGTCATTGGAACAATCTTTAGAGACTGATGATGTGATTTCTCAAGCTTGTAGCTATAGAGGGTTAGGTGAAATCTATTTAGCCTTGAAAGATACGGAATTATCCAACAGACATTTCAAACGAGCTATAGAGCTTTTCGAAAGTGTTGGAGAGTTTGAAGGGATAAAGGAAATTGAAGAATTGACCCCTTAAAAGTTTAAAAGAGATGAGTTCTGTTAATAAGCAGAGCTCTTTTTTATCTAGAGTTAAGTTCTTTAAATATTCATTGACCAGACTTATTTTTAGATGTATAATGAGCATGTAAAATATATCACAAAGAATAATATGTAATAAGATTTAATGATTACATCTGATATTTCTCAATTATAGGGTTCTATTATCTAGGAGAGATTTATGATTAATATTTTTAAATATCTTGATAAAAAAACAAAATACCTAACCATTATTGGGGCACTGGCAAATGGGGGTCTCGCTTTGGGGCAACCCTTGGTTGTTGCCAAAGCATTATCGATAGATCAAAATAACCTTACCTATTCTTCTATTTGGAAATTTGCCCTCTTTGGTTTTTCTGTCTATTTCGCTTTGTATAGTCTAATGTTATTTTGTAATCATGCAAATAATGTCTTTCGACGTGAAATTCACATGAATATCCGAACAGCACTTTTTCAGAAGTTAATGGAAGACAGGAAATATAGTGAAGATGAAAAGATTACCATGCTGACACAGGATATGGAATTTTTAGGAGATAACTTTTTTGAACGCTATATGACTATTTCATGTTGGGGATTTGGAGCGCTGATTACGGCGATCTATATCATTGCCCAAAATGTTTTATTGGGTTCTATCTTTGTTTTCTTCACAATCTTACGTCCCATTCCACAATTCTTAATGAATAATAAGCTAAAGAATTCAGGGGATGAAATGTCTCAGGGAAGAACAGCCGTTCATAACCAAATCTCTGATAGTATTCGAGGGGCTCAAACCTTGCGGATGAATCAAGCCTTGCCTGAAAATTCTCAGCGCGTCTGGAATATCAATCTTCGTTATCAACGAGCCATTCAAAAGTTTGCTTTTACCCATAATATTGTTTTCTTTTGTAATGGTTTCATGGTCTTTCTTAGCCAAGTACTCCCCTTGGTATTGGGGTTCTTCCTTGCCATGCATGGTCATCATGTTTCAGTGGCTAGCCTGGTTGCAATGTATATTGCCGCTGGTCAACTGGTAGGTCCTATACAAAATATCATGTATGATGTGGTTGAAGTACAAGGAGCCAAAACAACGGCAGAAAAGATTTTCGGAATTTTAAATCGATCAGATGATAGTGAATCGGACAATCATTCGATCTCACAAGTAGAAGAACTAGAAATTTCTCATTTAAGTAAATCTTATAACGGTAGAGAGATTATACGCGATCTTAATCTAGCCATTCAACAAGGCGAAAAAGTCCTCATCAAAGGGCCAAGTGGTTGTGGGAAATCAACCCTCTTTCGAATGATCACAGGGGAAGAAAAGGCGGATGATGGGACGATTACTTGTCGGACAAGGGATGGAGCAAAAATAAGTTATTTTATTCGTCAGGTAGGTATCATCAGTCAGCATCCTTTCCTCTTTAATGATACTGTTCGCTACAATCTTAGTTTGGGACAAGAGTTTTCAGATCAAGAATTGGAGACTGCTTTGAGACAGGTCAAACTCGACCATGAACTAACTGATGGACTTGATTTTGTAATCACTAATAACGGAGAAAATATTTCAGGCGGACAACGAGTCCGGATTGAACTAGCCCGCTTCCTTCTTCGTAAAAAGGATATTTTATTAGCAGATGAGGTAACTGCAGCTCTTGACGTAGAAAATAGCCAGATGGTTCGAGATTTGATTTTCTCACTACCGATGATGGTGTTAGAAATCGCTCACCATATTGATAATGAAAGTCGATACGATCAAGTCATTGAACTAAGAAAGAATTGATTTTGTAATGAACCCAATATGTTGGATAAATAATTTAAGTTAAGGATTTAGTTCCGTATTGCACAGGGCTAAGTCCTTTTTTCTACCATTTATCAAGTATATCAAGGTATTTGATGAAAAATAGTTTGAGTACCATAGTCAAACTAAGGAAATTGTCTTTTTTGTACAAAAAATTATTAAATAATATCTGATGTAGTGTAAACTACTTCACCACTATTTTATTTGCATTGAGGTTACTATTTGAAGAAGAAAAATGAGTTACTAAAAAGGTACTAAATTCTGAAAAAAGTTCTCTTGTTAGTCTAAGTTGCTAGTATTTTAAAAAGACAAGGTGTTTTATCCTTGTCTTTTTCGTTTTAGTATTGGTTTGGTTTCAATGTCAATAAGTGTGTTCTTTTTGCAGTATTCTATATATTTGAGGTAACATTATTATGGTATAGATCAGAAGAGAAGTCCCTCCAAATATGAATATCAGACCTCCATTTATATCTTTTTGAAATAGATAAGTAAATACAATGGTACCTATCGGCATAATAGACGTATTTAGTGTGAATAAAGTGCTCATCACTCTTCCTAAATAATTTGTTTCAATGCTACTTTGAAGATAAGTCATGACGACAATATTTAGAATAACAAGAGTAAATGCGATAATTCCCATGAATAAACCGCCAACGGAAGAAATAATCACTTGGGTGTTACTAGTTGCAAATGTAATACCCAAACCAATGATAGCGATAGTTAGAAGAAAAAGCGGGATGCGGATTCTATTAGTGAGAAGTGTGTTGGTTTCTTTTTTGTCTGGCAGTAGCGACATAGACACACTGGCTAATAACATTCCAACTGCAGACATTGTTTCTAGGATACCTATTGTTGCATTATCTAATAGGAGTTGCTCTTTAACTACAAATGGTACTCCAATGCTAATGGAAGTATAGAAAAAATTCAGTACAACACTAACAAGAATAATATATTTGACAATCTGATTTTCTTTTAAAAATCGGATAATTTCTTTAACCCCGTGTTGAGGGTTTTCATTCTGTTTGATCTCAGCTTCCTGCCCATCGTGTTCATAGAAGAATTTCATGGTAAGTAAGACACCTAAAGCAAGGAGATTTGCAATGATTTCTATGAGAATAAAGCCTGAGAAGCCTAACCAATTATAAAAAATGACTCCAATAGCTGGCGAAAGCATGGTTGCGATAGCAATGGCAGTTTGTGTAACAGAGCTTAATCGTTGAATTTTTGTATCATTTACTAACTCGTGGATAGAGGCTGAATAACAAGTATCATTGATGTTAACTGTAATAGAGTGGAGTATGACAAATGGGATTACGAGGTATAAGATAGTAGATGAATTCGTTAAAAAATAAAAAGCATAAAACAGAAGAAAGATTATAAGCCTAAAGATAAAATTATAAGTTAAGATCTTTTTATGACGGTATCGGTCTACTAAATTACCGATTGGAACCAAGAAAATCAAACTAACTAAAGGATAGATGATCATATTGATTCCAAAACTCATTGCCGATTTTGTTTGATCCAGTAACATTAATCCTAAAGCAAAATTAAAAGCTTTTCCACTTAAGGAGCTAATAAAACTACTGATAAAGTCTTTAACGATTTGTCTATTAGACATTTGATCACTTATTAAATTTTTAATACTAACCCCCTCCATTCGTTTCAACATTGATTTGGTTATCTAATCCTATTCAATGAATCTGAAAGGTAATCAGATTATTAGATAAACCATAATTTTGGTTAATTAAGATTTTACCAATTATACTAATAAAAGTATATTAAAAAATGTAGAAAGAAAGTAAATTTTTTAAGATTAGTGGCTGTGTTATTTAACGGCTAAGAAATAAAATGATTGTCTCACTGTTTATGGAAGTAGTTATTTAAGAGAGAAAAATGAGTTACCAAAAAGTTACTAAAATCTGAAAAATGAGTCTATTTTGCAAGATTCAAAAGGTTTAAAACCCTATTAAATCAAGGATATAAGATTTAAAAAGTGTATTCATAGAACTCAAAATCCAGTGTCCGCAAGGACGTGCCGGTTCGACCCCGGCCGCCGGTATAGT
>NZ_JBKQBL010000012.1:0-3975 GCF_046824975.1 Streptococcus intestinihominis
AACAGCGACTTGTTCTTTACCAACTTCAACGTTGACTCCATTGGCAACATTGTCAGTGTTGACGATCTTATCAGCTAGGTTAGAGAAAAATCCTCCATCTACAGCCAACAAGCCGTCTACTTTTTCTAATGAAAGTCCGATGATTTTTTGGATGACTTTATCTTCGTAAGTCAATTCACCTTTTACTGCATCTGTTTGTTTAACTTCTTCTACTTTTGCGTTTGTTTCTTTAATATTTTTTTCGTTTGACATATGAAACTCCTTTATTATTTAAATAGTCCTTTTTGTTGTAAATAAAATCCAATTCCTATTCCCAAAATGGCGCAAATTAAGATAAATAACATCTTAAATAAACCAACGGATACAATTAGAGTTGCTAAGATAATAGCTCCTAATCCAAATAGGACTGGAAGTTTGTGTTTTTTAAACTGTTCCATTTTTTACTTCCTTACTTTACACGACTTACAGTTTTTTTAGTTGGTGTTTTAGGCTTATAATCTTTTACAGAAACATCAAGCTTAACACCATGATTCATTCCAAAAAACTGTGTTAATCCATCAGCGATTTCTTTTTGAATCAATTGACTTCTTTCGATAATGTTTTCAGACGGAAGAATTTCTCCTTCCACGTAAACTAAACATTTATTTTTCCGACTATTTACATGAACTTTAGGATCTTTAATGAAGTTATTTTCATTAACTAAACCACGAACAAATCCTTCAATAGCAGAATTTTTTAGTTTCAGCTTACCGCCTTTTTCTTCTAGTTGAATTTCTAAATCCCTCTTAGGGTAAAAAAGTATAACTAGCATCAAAAGTAGTATCAAAACCGATAGAACCAAGGAGCCCCAGAAAAGATATCTTGAAAAATAAAATTCCAAAAAGGAAATTCGCTTCCAATTTACTAAGTGGAGACCGAGACCGCTAACTTTGTGATAATCTAGCAAAATAGGAATCAAAATTGTCAAGATTAAAATACAAAAAATAAGGGAAAGTATTTTTTTTGACTTTGACATATTGAATCCTTTCGTCAATAGAGCGTAAACTATAACCTCCTTGTTTAAAAAAGATCATAATTTATTCCTGGGAACAAAAGAATATTATTCTTTTTTCCCAAAGAAAAACGACACTAGGGAGATAACAATGACTGCACCCGCAATAGATGGAAACAGTGCCATACCAACTAGGCTAGGTCCCCAAGAACCCAATAGTAATTGTCCAACAGACGAACCTACTAAACCTGCTAAGACTTTAGTAATTACACCCATCGAACCTCCCTTATTAGTGATCCCTCCGGCAACTAAACCGATAAGACCACCGACAACAGCGGATATAAGCATATCATCCTCCTTCCTAAAACAAAGAAAGGAAAAATTAATTAAAACAATACTCAACAATAATAAAAAGATAAAAATTTAAAGTTCGAATTTGTATTTTCAAAAAAGTAATTATTATTGAATATCTGTTCAAACACTTTTTCTTTTCTAAGGTTAATATAAGTATATACGCTCCAAAAAAAGAAGTCAAACATCTTGCTCATAGATTTTTGCATTTTTAAAAAATTACATTTTATCATATAATAATGTGGAAAATTGACGGATTCCTGAAATAATCATATAATATAAATATGTAAACCCTTACATATTATTCCACTTATACTTGATGAAATGCACGTTCTTGAGTGTCTATGAACATATAGACACTCTGCTATTTATTAAGTAAAATAAAGAATCACGGAGAAAGTTATGGATATTAAAGAGACATTCAACCAGTTAGACAATACAAAATTTAGTGATTTCAATAATCGCCTTGAAGGTTTTGAGAAACTTTTTAAAGACAATGATTTATTGGACATGCGTGATGATCTTACCAAAATCAATAAAGATGAAGTAATTGCTCTATGTGCTGAAATGAGAGGCTACAGAGCTGGATTTTTAGATACCTTACGTTTGATTGCTCCAGAAATTAATTTGGGAGATTCTAAAAAAGTCTTTTTAGAACTATGGGAAGAACATAATTTCAATCATCGTATTGACGATTTACTCGCTCATTATCCATATACAAATATTGAGGAGCGGATTGATTTTAGATTATTTGAAGAATATGGAACAAGTTCACGTGAAGAAGTCGCAAAAATGATGATTGATGATTTAGATACATCATCTGATGGCGAAGCTAAAAAACTATTTCTTCAAGAGTTTTTATCTTTGCATAAGAGAGAAAACAATATTGAATAAGTCTTAAATATAGATTTGTAATTACTCTGACTAACTCTCAAGCTGTCTTAGTTGAAAACGGAACTAGAAAATTAATGAGTATTTAGATTATTCAATTATAGGGTGTAAAAAGAGGATAAAAACAGTTCTATATTTTAGAAAATTTTTGGAGACATCTCAATGAAAAAAGCATTGTTAATTATTAATCCAACCTCTGGTGGAGAAAAGGCATTAGATTACAAAGAAATTTTGGAAAACAAAGCTAAAAAGTATTTTGACGATATCGAAACAATGATTACTCAAAAAGCTGAGGATGCAACTCACTTTTCTGAAAAGGCATCTAAAGAACATTATGATGCAGTAATTGTTTTTGGTGGAGATGGAACTGTCAATGAGGTTATTTCAGGAATTGCTGAGAAAGATTACATTCCAAAATTGGGGATCATTCCTGGTGGGACAGGCAACTTAATCACAAAATTATTAGGAATAAGCCAAGATATTGATCAGGCAATTGAAGAACTGGATTTCAATTTTACTAATACTATTGATATTGGAAAAGTTAATAACAGTTATTTTGGTTATGTCTTTAGCATTGGTTCTTTGCCAGAAGCCATTCATAATGTTGAAATAGAAGATAAGACAAAATTTGGAATCTTTGCGTATGCATTAAATACAATGAAGTCAATCATAAAAGATGACGTGTTTAATATTCGTATTGAAACTGAAAATGGAAGTTATAATGGAGAAGCTAGTCAAGTATTAGTCTTATTATCCAACTATTACGCTGATAAAAAACTATTTGATGAAAATAAAGATGGATACGGAAATATCTTAATTTTAAAAGATGCCTCCATCCTTTCTAAACTATCTGCAATTCCAGATTTGTTAAAAGGAGATGTTGTGGCTAATGATCACATCGAATACATTAAAGCAAGAAATATTAAAATTTCTTCTGATACTGAGTTAGAAACAGATGTTGACGGTGATAAATCAGATAAGCTTCCTGTAAATATTAAAATACTTGGTAACCATATCAAAGTTTATTCATCACCGAAAGAATAATATGTTTTTACCAAAAATAATTTAAATGATGAAAAAGAGACTAACTTAATGTAGTCTCCTTTTTTTACTATTTAGTTAAAACAATCCGATCTGACGGATCACGATCGAGATCATCAACTATAATTTGATTATCATTGACAGTATAAATTTTGACATCATCACTAATCGTCATGCGTTGATTTACTGAATCAAAAGTAACTTGCTTCACCTCTTTATCTCCATCAGGTTCCACTTCCGTCCATGTTCCGGTTGCACCATTCACAACCAGAATAATTTGGTCTTCTTCATCCACACCGTTATAAGTCCCATCAATATTTGTAGGCTGTGTTACTGGAGATTCAGAACTTTGAACTGTTTGAGACTGATTGTTGTTTGATGTCGATACAGAAGCATTTTGCTTAGCAGATTGATTGGATTGTTGTTGACTAACAGTCTGTTGAACAGGTTGAGCTGTCTGAGAACATGCAGTTAATAGAGCAATACTTGCTAAAGAAACAATAAAAATTGTAATTTTTTTTATTTTCATAGTGAATTCCTTCCTTTTTCCTTTGCGAACTAAATAAAGAAAAATTCACTTTAGTTAGTCAGCTACATATACAGTATACCAACATAAAAATAGAAGTCAATTTATACGCTTATGTTTATCTTGTATGTATATCATTGAATTTAAGACAATCTCAATCAGCAGGTACATATGA
>NZ_JBKQBL010000013.1:0-3779 GCF_046824975.1 Streptococcus intestinihominis
TTTCATGGTCGTGATATACTAATATAGTTGTCGCGCGAGAGCGACAAAGACCTTTGAAAACTGAACAAGACGAACCAATGTGCAGGGCGCTACAACAGAAGTTGTAGTACTGAACAATGAAAAAACAATAAATCTGTCAGTGACAGAAATGAGTGAGAACTCAAACTTTTAATGAGAGTTTGATCCTGGCTCAGGATGAACGCTGGCGGCGTGCCTAATACATGCAAGTAGAACGCTGAAGGAAGGAGCTTGCTCTTTCCGGATGAGTTGCGAACGGGTGAGT
Organism: Streptococcus intestinihominis; assembly: GCF_046824975.1. NCBI lineage: Bacteria > Bacillati > Bacillota > Bacilli > Lactobacillales > Streptococcaceae > Streptococcus > Streptococcus intestinihominis. The sequence continues at coordinate 284 of NZ_JBKQBL010000013.1, forward strand.
AACGCGTAGGTAACCTGCCTGGTAGCGGGGGATAACTATTGGAAACGATAGCTAATACCGCATAACAGTAGATATTGCATGATATCTGCTTGAAAGGTGCAATTGCACCACTACCAGATGGACCTGCGTTGTATTAGCTAGTTGGTGAGGTAACGGCTCACCAAGGCGACGATACATAGCCGACCTGAGAGGGTGATCGGCCACACTGGGACTGAGACACGGCCCAGACTCCTACGGGAGGCAGCAGTAGGGAATCTTCGGCAATGGACGGAAGTCTGACCGAGCAACGCCGCGTGAGTGAAGAAGGTTTTCGGATCGTAAAGCTCTGTTGTAAGAGAAGAACGAGTGTGAGAGTGGAAAGTTCACACTGTGACGGTATCTTACCAGAAAGGGACGGCTAACTACGTGCCAGCAGCCGCGGTAATACGTAGGTCCCGAGCGTTATCCGGATTTATTGGGCGTAAAGCGAGCGCAGGCGGTTAGATAAGTCTGAAGTTAAAGGCTGTGGCTTAACCATAGTACGCTTTGGAAACTGTTTAACTTGAGTGCAAGAGGGGAGAGTGGAATTCCATGTGTAGCGGTGAAATGCGTAGATATATGGAGGAACACCGGTGGCGAAAGCGGCTCTCTGGCTTGTAACTGACGCTGAGGCTCGAAAGCGTGGGGAGCAAACAGGATTAGATACCCTGGTAGTCCACGCCGTAAACGATGAGTGCTAGGTGTTGGGTCCTTTCCGGGACTCAGTGCCGCAGCTAACGCATTAAGCACTCCGCCTGGGGAGTACGACCGCAAGGTTGAAACTCAAAGGAATTGACGGGGGCCCGCACAAGCGGTGGAGCATGTGGTTTAATTCGAAGCAACGCGAAGAACCTTACCAGGTCTTGACATCCCTCTGACCGCTCTAGAGATAGAGCTTTCCTTCGGGACAGAGGTGACAGGTGGTGCATGGTTGTCGTCAGCTCGTGTCGTGAGATGTTGGGTTAAGTCCCGCAACGAGCGCAACCCCTATTGTTAGTTGCCATCATTCAGTTGGGCACTCTAGCGAGACTGCCGGTAATAAACCGGAGGAAGGTGGGGATGACGTCAAATCATCATGCCCCTTATGACCTGGGCTACACACGTGCTACAATGGCTGGTACAACGAGTCGCAAGTCGGTGACGGCAAGCTAATCTCTTAAAGCCAGTCTCAGTTCGGATTGTAGGCTGCAACTCGCCTACATGAAGTCGGAATCGCTAGTAATCGCGGATCAGCACGCCGCGGTGAATACGTTCCCGGGCCTTGTACACACCGCCCGTCACACCACGAGAGTTTGTAACACCCGAAGTCGGTGAGGTAACCTTTTAGGAGCCAGCCGCCTAAGGTGGGATAGATGATTGGGGTGAAGTCGTAACAAGGTAGCCGTATCGGAAGGTGCGGCTGGATCACCTCCTTTCTAAGGATAAGGAAACCTGCACGTTCGTCTTGTTTAGTTTTGAGAGGTCTTGTGGGGCCTTAGCTCAGCTGGGAGAGCGCCTGCTTTGCACGCAGGAGGTCAGCGGTTCGATCCCGCTAGGCTCCATTGGTGAGAGATCACCAAGGATGAACATTGAAAATTGAATATCTATATCAAATAGTAACAAGAAAATAAACCGAAAACGCTGTGAATATTTAATGAGTTTTCTAATTTTTAAAGAAATTAGGTTAATAAGGTTAAGTTAATAAGGGCGCACGGTGGATGCCTTGGCACTAGGAGCCGAAGAAGGACGTGACAAACGACGAAATGCCTCGGGGAGCTGTAAGTAAGCTTAGATCCGGGGGTGTCCGAATGGGGGAACCCAGCAGGTACTACCTGTTACCCATATCTGTTAAGGATATGAGGAGGAAGACGCAGTGAACTGAAACATCTAAGTAGCTGCAGGAAGAGAAAGCAAAAGCGATTGCCTTAGTAGCGGCGAGCGAAACGGCAGGAGGGCAAACCGAAGAGTTTACTCTTCGGGGTTGTAGGACTGCAATGTGGACTTAAAGATTATAGAAGAACTACCTGGGAAGGTAGGCCAAAGAGAGTAACAGCCTCGTATTTAAAATAGTCTTTATACCTAGCAGTATCCTGAGTACGGCGAGACACGTGGAATCTCGTCGGAATCTGGGAGGACCATCTCCCAACCCTAAATACTCCCTAGTGACCGATAGTGAACCAGTACCGTGAGGGAAAGGTGAAAAGCACCCCGGGAGGGGAGTGAAATAGAACCTGAAACCGTGTGCCTACAACAAGTTCGAGCCCGTTAATGGGTGAGAGCGTGCCTTTTGTAGAATGAACCGGCGAGTTACGATATGATGCGAGGTTAAGTTGAAGAGACGGAGCCGTAGGGAAACCGAGTCTGAATAGGGCGTCTTAGTATTATGTCGTAGACCCGAAACCATGTGACCTACCCATGAGCAGGTTGAAGGTGCGGTAAAACGCACTGGAGGACCGAACCAGGGCACGTTGAAAAGTGCTTGGATGACTTGTGGGTAGCGGAGAAATTCCAAACGAACTTGGAGATAGCTGGTTCTCTCCGAAATAGCTTTAGGGCTAGCGTCGACATTAAGATTCTTGGAGGTAGAGCACTGTTTGGGTGAGGGGTCCATCCCGGATTACCAATCTCAGATAAACTCCGAATGCCAATGAATTATGGTCGGCAGTCAGACTGCGAGTGCTAAGATCCGTAGTCGAAAGGGAAACAGCCCAGACCACCAGCTAAGGTCCCAAAATAATTGTTAAGTGGAAAAGGATGTGGGGTTGCACAGACAACTAGGATGTTAGCTTAGAAGCAGCTATTCATTCAAAGAGTGCGTAATAGCTCACTAGTCGAGTGACCCTGCGCCGAAAATGTACCGGGGCTAAAACAATTTACCGAAGCTGTGGATACCTTTAATGGTATGGTAGGAGAGCGTTCTATGTGTGAAGAAGGTATACCGTGAGGAGTGCTGGAACGCATAGAAGTGAGAATGCCGGTATGAGTAGCGAAAGACAGGTGAGAATCCTGTCCACCGTAAGACTAAGGTTTCCAGGGGAAGGCTCGTCCGCCCTGGGTTAGTCGGGACCTAAGGAGAGACCGAAAGGTGTATCCGATGGACAACAGGTTGATATTCCTGTACTAGAGTATGTAGTGATGGAGGGACGCAGTAGGCTAACTAAAGCGTGCGATTGGAAGTGCACGTCTAAGCAGTGAGGTGTGAATTGAGTTAAATGCTTAGTTCTATAACATTGAGCTGTGATGGGGAGCGAAGTTTAGTAGCGAAGTTAGTGATGTCACACTGCCAAGAAAAGCTTCTAGCGTTAAACATACTCTACCCGTACCGCAAACCGACACAGGTAGTCGAGGCGAGTAGCCTCAGGTGAGCGAGAGAACTCTCGTTAAGGAACTCGGCAAAATGACCCCGTAACTTCGGGAGAAGGGGTGCTGACTTAGGTCAGCCGCAGTGAATAGGCCCAAGCAACTGTTTATCAAAAACACAGCTCTCTGCTAAATCGTA
>NZ_JBKQBL010000014.1:0-2461 GCF_046824975.1 Streptococcus intestinihominis
AGCAATAGATTGAGCAAAGTTGATTTTCCACTCCCTGACATTCCTACAATTGCAATTTTTTCCCCTTTTTGAATCTTCAAAGATAAATGATTAAAAACCTTTTCTTCAGTATTAGGATAAGAAAAATCTATATTTGAAAAAGAAATATCATCATCGAAATATTCTTTCATTTTACCAGTTTGAAGTTCGATTACATCTTTTACCTCAAATGCATCTAGTGTTGCCTGACCTTCACGGAATTTACTCATTCCCATACCAACTTCATTTAGTGGCATTACTACAAAATTGACCAGTTGAACAATAGCTGTTACACTTCCAATTGTGGTATAGCCATTAAAAACAAGATACATTCCTCCACCAAAGGCTACTAAAAAAACAATCATCCCCGAAAGCTGCGAAATAACATTTGCTAAGACATCAAATTTTCCTTTCATAAAATATATCTCATCCAATTTTTCGCTTTCATTTCTGTAATCTTGACGGATAGCCTCTTTCACATTAAAACTTTTTATAACTAGAAACCCTGCTAAAATATCTTTAACCTTAGCTAAATACTTCTGATCGGCAATCATGGCACTCTTTTGAAGATAAGCTGATTTTTGTCCAATGAATCCAGAAATCATCATTGGAATAATGCTAGCAATGATAACCAATAAGGTCAAATACCAATTACCTATAAACATAGCTAGGAGCGAAAAAATCATTAAGGAAAGGTTTTTTGAAATATTAAAATACTGGTGTAGATAATCTTGCTCAATTTTCTTCATATTTTCGGTTAATACAGAAATAAATTTCCCTGATTTTTCTTTAGAAAAGTCTCTATAATCCCTATCTAAAATAGATTGGAACACCTTATTTTTGTATCTTGACATGATTTGCCTAACAAGTCTATTTTTCAATCGAAGAGATATAAAGTTGAGCCCTGCATATATGAAAATAACACTAGCTCCTACTAGTACCGCTTGAGTTAAGGCATCTTCATTTTGGGACATACCACTATCAATAATACCTTTAATAGAATAAGCAAAAGCAATATTAGTTAAAGGGACCAGTATATTAAATATCATGAAAGCATAAAAAGCCTTCTGATGATTCTTTATCAATTGTTTCATCCTTAATCTACCTCATAATTCTTAATTTCATTTAGAAAATGAGACATAAAATATTCTTCTAAGTTAATATTCTCTCTCCTAATCTCTTTCATAGAGACTTGTTCTACAATTTCTCCATTTTTGATAAAACCAATTTTATCTGCTATCTGTGAAATTTCCGATAATATATGACTCGATATTAGTATTGTAATTCCATGCTCCTTAGAAAGCGACAACAAAAGATTTCGAATTTCTTGAATTCCTATTGGATCTAAACCATTGATTGGCTCATCTAAAATTAACAATTTAGGTTTTGTTAGAAAGGCACGAGCTAAACCAAGCCTTTGCCTCATTCCTAACGAAAAATCTTTTACTTTTTTAGTCGTATTCTTTAATCCGACCATTCTTAAGGCTCTTATTATATCTGATTCAATAATATTTTTCCCCATATACTGAGCGTGAATTTCCAAAATTTCTTTTGCAGTGTAATTATCATAAAAAATTGGTGATTCAATAATACTTCCAATCTGACTTAGGATTTCTTCTCTGTGTTCTTGTAGATTTTTCCCAAAAATTTCAATACTACCTGATGTAATTGTTGATAAGGATAACATACATTTCATTAACGTTGTTTTTCCAGCACCATTCGGTCCTAAAAAACCATAGATTTCTCCTTCAGCAATTTGAAGGTTGATACCACTTAAAATTTCTTCTTTATCAATTGTTTTAAAAACTTCTTTTATTTCAACAATATTTCTCATTTCTATCTCTCTTTCTATATCCAGTTTTAAATGCAAGAATTTTTCTCCCAGAGCATAAATACTAATTTATACAGTCTCTTTTTTTATAGAAATCATCAAGGAATTATAACTTTCCTTCGATTAAACTCAACTATGCTACTTGATACTAATATCTTGTCTTGAAATAGTATAAATTGAAAACGAAGTAATCATTAAACTTATGAAACTTGCAAATATCAAAAAGAATAAGTTATCAGCAATATTATTAGATAAACTTCCTGGACTTACATTTGAAAGTAATGCTGCTAAACCAAGTCCTGAAAGCATTGTTATAGCTGTTGAATGTTTAATCATACCTAAAACAAATGGTAGTAACCCTATTAGTACTGTTGCAAACGTTATTCCAGCTAAGTTAATTAATTGACTAGCTAGAGGGATATAACTAGATTCAGTTACAACAGCCATGAATCTAATGAATAATTGAATCACTAAATGTGCAGAAAAATGGGCAATAAATGATATTAGGATGACTAAAAGAATTTTTCCCCATAGTAACTTTATTTTAGAAATAGGGTAAGAAAACAACTGAAAAATTGTTCTTCGTTTAAATTCATCAATAATAATCGTAGA
>NZ_JBKQBL010000015.1:0-1488 GCF_046824975.1 Streptococcus intestinihominis
ACCTGTTGATTCAACTACTCCAGTTACACGATCTTGCAAGCTTACTGAATCTGCTTCGTGTTGTTCTTTCGTTTTAATATCAACAACATTCACGTTCACTTCAATAACTTCCAAGTCAGTGATCTTAGAAACTTGTGATGCAACTACTTCTTTAATGTGTTTGTACAAGTCAGGAACATTCTTTTGATATTCCACTACTACATTCAAGTCAACAGCGACTTGTTCTTTACCAACTTCAACGTTGACTCCATTGGCAACATTGTCAGTATTGATGATCTTATCAGTTAGATTAGAGAAAAATCCTCCATCTACAGCCAACAAGCCGTCTACTTTTTCTAAAGAAAGTCCGATGATTTTTTGAATGACTTTATCTTCGTAAGTCAATTCTCCTTTTACTGCATCTACTTTTTTAGTAGCTTCTTGTTTATCTACATTTGTTGTGTTTACATTTTTTTCGTTTGACATATTGAAACTCCTTTATTATTTAAATAGTCCTTTTTGTTGTATATAATATCCAACTCCAGCTCCTAAGACGGCGAAGATTAAAACAAACAATGTTTTAAAGAACCCATAGGACAGGATGCAGCAAGCTAAAAGAACACCTGCTAATCCAGACAGTAGTGGATACTGGTATTTTTTAAACCATTCCATTTTTTACTTCCTTACTTTACACGACTCACAGGTTTTTTTGTTGGTGTTTTAGGCTTATAATCTTTTACAGAAACATCAAGCTTAACACCATGATTCATTCCAAAAAACTGTGTTAATCCATTACCGATTTCATCTTTTATAGACTGAGTTCGTTTAATAATATTATCTGAAGGAAGAACTTCTCCTTCCACGTAAACTAAACATTTATTTTTCCGACTATTCACACGAACTTTAGGATTCTTAATGAAGTTATTTTCATTAACTACACTACGAACAAATCCTTCAATAGCAGAATTTTTTAGTTTTAGCTCACCACCAGCATCTTCTAACTTTATCTCTAAATGTTGTTTAGGATAAAAGATGATTACTAGCATGAATAATAAAATTAAAATTGAGAGAACCAAGGTACCCCAGAAAAGATATCTTGAAAGATAATATCCTAAAAAGGAAATTCTCTTCCAGTTAACTAAGTGAAGTCCTAAACCGCTAACTTTATGGTAATCTAGCAAAATAGGAATCAAAATTGTCAAGATTAAAATACAAAATATAAGAGAAAGTATTTTCTTAGATTTTGACATATTGAATCCTTTCATGAATATAATCAAATCATAACCTTGCCCTGTCTTAAAGATTATGATTTATTCTTGAAAAAGAACATTATTCTTTTTTCCCTAAGAAAAACGACACTACGGAAACCACAATAACTGCACCCGCAATAGAAGGAAGCAAAGCCATACCTGCTAAAGACGGACCCCAGGATCCCAGAAGGGACTGTCCAACTGACGAACCAATTAAACCTGCTAAAACATTAGCAATCACTCCCATAGATCCACCTTT
>NZ_JBKQBL010000015.1:1534-2387 GCF_046824975.1 Streptococcus intestinihominis
TTTAGTGACTCCACCCGCTACGAGACCGATAAGGCCTCCTATAATAATAGACCAAAGCATAATGGGCCTCCTTTCTATCTCAAAGAAAAGTTATTTAAACAATATTCAATAAGTAAGAATGAAGAATATAACATTTTAATTGTTTTTATTATTTTGATTTTTAGCTAAAAATTTCTTATTGAATAAAAATTCAAACGCTTTCTTTTCTAAGATTAATATAATCATACTGCATTATTTATGGCAAGTCAACTAAAATGTTTGCCTTTTTTAAATTTGTTGAAATATATTAAGTTATAAAACAAAAGACCTAAATAGTAGCATTGTTTCCGCTTTCAAAAATAGCAAATATATGCTGAGTTATGTCGTTATATGTTGATTTATATATCTGTTTTATTTGAATATGTTTTTTATAATTCTTTGTTTTCTTCTATATTATGTATGTTTATTTGATGCATAAAATAAATTAAAAATTGTGTATATTCTCACCAATTTATAAGTGCAACGCAGAGATATCGCCAATTGCGTATATCATAAAAAATCTTTTTTAGATCCCCTAAAACATACAGAATAGTAACACTTTCTTAAAACATTTGATTAAAAAGCACCCTAACTTCTATGATTGAGCTAAAACTATAGAATTTAGAGTGCTTAAAAGATTAACTATTTACGATTGAAAGATAACTATTATTTATCATCACCTTTAATCATATTTTTAACGCCTTCGATTGCGCCTTCAACGGCTTCTTTTGCGTCTTCTGCGACTTCTTTAACTTTAGAAACTACTTTTTCAGCAGCCCCTTCTTTTTCTGTTTTCTTGTCGCCAGTCAATTTACCGACACCTTCTTTGATTGCA
>NZ_JBKQBL010000017.1:0-755 GCF_046824975.1 Streptococcus intestinihominis
TTAAGACACCGCCTTTTCACGGCGGTAACACGGGTTCGAATCCCGTACGGACTATATTATATTGGAGGATTACCCAAGTCCGGCTGAAGGGAACGGTCTTGAAAACCGTCAGGCGTGTAAAAGCGTGCGTGGGTTCGAATCCCACATCCTCCTTAATATTAACGCGGGATGGAGCAGCTCGGTAGCTCGTCGGGCTCATAACCCGAAGGTCGTAGGTTCAAATCCTGCTCCCGCAATATTTGGCTCGGTAGCTCAGTTGGTAGAGCAATGGATTGAAGCTCCATGTGTCGGCGGTTCGATTCCGTCTCGCGCCATAATTTAATATTATTCGGAAGGGTAGCGAAGAGGCTAAACGCGGCGGACTGTAAATCCGCTCCTTCGGGTTCGGGGGTTCGAATCCCTCCCCTTCCATCCTTTACGGGCATAGTTTAAAGGTAGAACTAAGGTCTCCAAAACCTTCAGTGTGGGTTCAATTCCTACTGCCCGTGTATAAGAATATGGCGGGTGTGGTGAAGTGGTTAACACACCAGATTGTGGCTCTGGCATGCGTGGGTTCGATCCCCATCACTCGCCTATTTTATATTATTGGGGTATAGCCAAGCGGTAAGGCAAGGGACTTTGACTCCCTCATGCGTTGGTTCGAATCCAGCTACCCCAGTTATACTTTGCCGGCGTGGCGGAATTGGCAGACGCGCTGGACTCAAAATCCAGTGTCCGCAAGGACGTGCCGGTTCGACCCCGGCCGCCGGTATAGT
>NZ_JBKQBL010000018.1:0-449 GCF_046824975.1 Streptococcus intestinihominis
CCCCGGCCGCCGGTATAGTATTAAAGACAAGGTTTTCGGACCTTGTCTTTTTCTTTTATTCGTTGAATTTTTGGTTCTGAGTTTCCAATTTTTTCCAATTTAAAATAAATCGTCAAGTTTATTAGCTAATGATTTCTGTTTGCTTGGGTACAAATGAGAATAAGTATCTATTGTTGTTGTTATCGATGCGTGTCCTAATCTGTCTTTAACAACAAGATAATCTTCTCCTTGATTTATAAGTAATGATGCATGTGAGTGCCTTAAATCATGAATTCTTATTTTCTTTAAATTTTTATCCCTTTCTAGTATTTGTTTAAACTTCTTATTGATCATATTTTTAGTAACTGTTATTGGTGTACTTTGTATTATTTGGAGTTCATCAGTATTTTTTGTAAATTCCTCAAGTTTTTCCTTTTGTTTTACTTTCCAATCTTTTAGCATTTCTGCTA
>NZ_JBKQBL010000019.1:0-390 GCF_046824975.1 Streptococcus intestinihominis
GAACCTACGACCTTCGGGTTATGAGCCCGACGAGCTACCGAGCTGCTCCATCCCGCGCTAATATTAAGGAGGATGTGGGATTCGAACCCACGCACGCTTTTACACGCCTGACGGTTTTCAAGACCGTTCCCTTCAGCCGGACTTGGGTAATCCTCCAGCTAATTATGGACCTTGTAGGACTTGAACCTACGACCACTCGGTTATGAGCCGAGAGCTCTAACCAGCTGAGCTAAAGGTCCGACAAGATCAATAGTATAGCGGCGAAGGGGATCGAACCCCCGACCTCCCGGGTATGAACCGGACGCTCTAGCCAGCTGAGCTACACCGCCATAAATCGGGAAGACAGGATTCGAACCTGCGACACCTTGGTCCCAAACCAAGTACTCTACC